>DATNNO010000033.1:0-3496 GCA_035601775.1 Terriglobales bacterium
CAGCAAGCCCGCGCGTAAGCCTGCCGGGTATTTCGGTTGCGAATCGTAGCGGTGAAAAAGTCAATGTAGCTTTCAGTAACTTCGGGGCCGGCAGCGGCGATCAGCTCCGGGATCCACGCTTTAGAAGAAGTGCGGGTAACGATTGTAAACTCAGCCTTGGGAAGTTCCATACGGGTCCCCTACTGTACCACATAAAGGACGTTGGACTAAACCGCTTCGCGGTATGCAGCAAGCCTAACTTGTGAGCCTAACTAACTGTCGAAAGCGCAGAATTTAGTTAGATCGAACTGTACTCATACCCGATGTCGGCAGCGTTGTCAGCGCATGGAAAAGTCGTTTGCAGCAAGGCCCTTTCTCGCAAAGGAGCTTTCCATGACATCACTTCGACGACGCATGACAGAAGATATGCAGGTGAGAAATCTCTCATCGCAAACCCAAGCCACATATGTGCAGCAGGTCTCGCTGTTTGCACGCCATTTCAATAAGTCTCCGGAGATCCTGGGCCCAGAGGAGATTCGCTCTTACCAGGTCTACCTAACGAACGAAAAGAAGCTCGCTCCAAGCTCGATCATCATTGCCGTTGCGGCGCTTCGTTTCCTCTACAAAGTCACACTTCGTAAGGATTGGCGCTTGGAAGAAATTATTCCGACGCCCAAGAAGCCTCAGAAGTTGCCGAATGTCTTGAGTCCGGAAGAGGTCCTGCGGTTTTTGGCGTGCGTGCGGAATATCAAGCATCGCACCATTCTGACGACCTGCTACGCTGCCGGACTGCGCGTCTCGGAGGCGATCTGCCTGAAGGTCACCGATATCGACAGTGAGCGCATGGTCATCCGAATCCGACAGGGTAAAGGACAGAAAGATCGCGATGTCATGCTCTCCCCAAAGCTCCTCGAAATCCTGCGCGCCTGGTGGCCAGTAAACAAGCCCAAAGGGTGGCTCTTCCCGGGCGATCTAGTCGGCAGCCACATCAGCAGGTTTACCGTCGAGGCGGCGTGCCAAAAGGCGCATCAACGTTCCCATATTCCCAAACCGATCACACCTCACAGCTTACGACATGCTTTTGCAGTCCATCTGTTGGAATCCGGTACCGACGTGCGCACCATCCAGCTGCTGCTTGGTCATCGCAACCTCGCTACCACGGCCAAGTATCTCTGTTTGGCCGCTACCAAGGTGTGCTCTACCAAGAGTCCGTTCGATCTGGACCCGAAGCTGGTTGGCGCTGAGCAGAAGCTCGCTGGACCCCACGACGCTTAGAGCGCCCGGAAAATGGATCGCCCGCAGTTCGAAGTGGCGGATGTGTTCCGCTGCTACGGCACAGACTATCGTCAGGAGCATGGCGCTTCGATGTCAAACGCGCAGCACGGCGTCATGACAGCAATCGAGGTCTGTCGCACTGCTTTTCTGGGTGGTCATCTGGAGCAGTGTGATCAGTGTGGCCATCAGCGCAATGCTTATAACTCATGTGGCAATAGACATTGTCCAAAATGCCAATCGCTCGCCAGGGCTCAATGGCTTCAGGATCGTCAAGCCGAACTTTTAAACACCGAATACTTCCACGTGGTCTTTACCCTGCCCGAATTGATTGCCACAATCGCCTATCAGAATAAGAAAGAACTCTATGGCATTCTGTTCCACGCCGCGGCGGAGACCTTACGCATCATCGCCGCTGATCCCAAACATCTGGGTGCCGAAATAGGCTTTTTTGCCGTGCTCCATACTTGGGGCTCAAACCTTCTTCATCATCCCCACCTACATTGTGTGGTTTCCGGCGGTGGACTCTCTCCGGACGGCACCCAGTGGATTTCCTGCCAAGCTGGATTTTTTCTGCCCGTGCGGGTGCTCTCCCGTTTGTTTCGCCGTCTGTTTCTGGAACAATTGGTCAAAGCTTATGACGCCGGTAAACTGGAGTTTTTCTCCTCGCTAGAATCGCTCCGGGATCGGTCCTCATTCCTGGATTACCTGGCTCCAACCCGCGCGACCGAATGGGTGGTCTACGCCAAGCGGCCTTTCGCCGGGCCCGAGCAGGTGTTGGACTACGTCGGGCGCTATACTCATCGCGTGGCGATCTCTAACAATCGTCTGTTGGACATCGCGGAGGGCAAGGTGAGCTTTCGTTACAAGGATTATCGTCATGACGCCCAGCAAAAGACGATGACACTGGAAGCCGAAGAGTTTATCCGCCGCTTCCTTTTACACGTGCTGCCCGAGGGCTTCCAGCGCATCCGCTACTACGGCTTCCTGGCCAACCGGTACCGAGAGCATAAACTAGCTCGCTGCCGAAAATTGTTGGACATGCCGGCGCCGGAACCACCGGCTTCAGAGCTCAGCAAAGACTATCGTGATCGCTATGAACAACTCACCGGCTCTTCGTTATGGGAATGCCCAGTCTGTCACCAAGGTCGCATGCTGGTGATTGAGATCTTGGCGCCAGGCCCGCACAGGCAGGTAACGCCGATCAAGGATACCTCATGATGAAGAGGACTGCTTTTGCATCGAGATCCAACCGTGTTGCACAAGCTTGGCCGAACCGAGCGACAGGAGCAACGTTGCCAAACGGCTCATCCCGAAGAAAATCTGAGGCACAGATCTCATTACCCCTACACCTTCATAGGTCACTCCAGGCACCGCGATCCTACAAAGCAATCCCACGCGCTCACTTCCGACTCCAGGAGCCCCTCGCCCGAAAACCGGCCAACAATCAATACCCATAGGCCACGCGCTGGGCAACGGCTTAGTCCAACCCAGTTTTAGATCACCGTCGCGGCGATCACCCTCCGACTGCTCTCCAAGCCATTTCCGCCGCGTCGCTGGTCTAAAACTGCTCTGCATTATGTTTTACAGTAGGGAGCGGGACCGGGAAAGCAAGCCAACCCACGGGATTCTATAAATAACATCCTTGTGACGAGTTTTGAGAACTCTCGCATGTTGAGCGCCCTGAGTCGGCGAAGTCCGGCTAACCGTGCGATGCATGAGGCGAATACGTATTTCCTAGTCTCGAGCCGCATTACTGGGATTTTGGCACGAGCCCGTCGAAGGGGTGGCTAAGGATCGATTCGACGTTGACGGCGTAGTTGCCGCCCGACAAGGCGCCTGCCTCTACCTTGAACTTCGCCCACGTCACGTGCGTTGCCCCCGGGGCCAAGGGCGCCGCGTTCAAGGCGTCGCTTCGGTACACAGAATGGCGGAAGATGTCGTTTTCCGTAATTATGCCTCCTTCAATGTCGGGCTTCGATACGTGACTCGTCTGCTCATCGATTAGTTGCCAGCCCTCGCAGGAAAACGTCACCGGATCGGACCCCGTATTTCGCAACGCGACCTCTGCGGTGATGAGGTTGCCCGTGCGCACAAACCTGGTCAACTCCGCCACCACGCCCGCCACCCTTGTCTCTTGCCGAAACCCCCCGCTTTGAGGAGACCCCGCTCGCAAGGATGCCGGTTGTCCTGGAGGCTGTTTACCGTGGGATGGCGCTGGGCTGGGAGTTACGCTGATCGGCGT
>DATNNO010000034.1:0-4980 GCA_035601775.1 Terriglobales bacterium
CCGGCCTCATCGATCCACCCATCGAGCATCGTAATGAGGATCGTAATATTGAGGATCTAAGCTTGAAGGGTCTAACAGCCGATCCAGCAATGGCTGATCCAGCGCTGATGGCTGCTTGCTGGGAGGCATCCGACGAACTGATGCCGTCGGGGGATTAGCACCATAAGCGCTAACTTTAGCAGGACGGGCTAGAGTTGACCCCCGGCCGGTTTCTGGGCGGTGACTTCCGAGTAGCCGACAATCCAGGAAGTGGCTTCTTTCGTTTCTACTAGCGCGTCTATCGGTACCTATACCCGAAATCGAGCGTAAACCGGTCTGAGTGAGTGATTTGGTCTGTTTTGAACAACTGACAGAAACAGGCGCCGTCATGGGCTAACCCTATTCACGATGGGTTTTTTATTCGCCCAGTTGCACGCCTCCTTGGCGAATCGCAACTGAATCGTTCGCTGGCCCCCGGGTGCAATTGCGACTACAATTCCCGCGTGAGTGCCAGAATCCTTCTTCTCGTGACCTTCACTGCTGTCTTGCTTATGTCCAGATCGCAGCCCGGAGTATCGAACAGCGCAGCCTCCGGAGATGGTCTCTGCCGGCCACAAATTGCTGCGCATGGACCAGCCCCAAACAATGGAATCGTGATGAACGGGATCGACGTCCTCGAACAGGATGGTTTCCGGGAAGTCCGGGGTTCCGACCCGTCCTCCCCACGCGCAGTCGGTGTTATCACCAACCACACTGGTTTCGATGTCGAGGGCCGCAGGACGATTGATATTCTCGCCAAAGCGCCCGGCATCAAGCTCGTGGCGATATTCAGCCCCGAACACGGCGTGACCGGGGAACTCGACGTCAATTCGGTGGGCGATTCAGTCGATCGCGCCACGGGCGTACATATCTACAGCATCTACGGCGACACGACGGCGAGCCGGCATCCACCCGAAAGCGTGCTCCGGAAGCTGGATGTCCTAGTGATCGACATCCAGGACATCGGCTCCCGTTTCTATACGTACGAGTCTACCCTGGGTTACACACTTGAATCTGCAGCGATCACCGGCACCGAGGTCGTTGTGCTCGATCGGCCGAACCCTTTAACCGGTGTGCATGTGCAAGGACCTGTCTCGGATGGCAAACACCTCAACTTTGTCGATTACACGAGGGAACCGATTCGCCATGGCATGACGGTGGGCGAGTTGGCGAAGATGTTTAACAGCGAGCGCCACATCAACGCCAAGCTCACGGTGGTTCCCGTAAAGGGATGGACGCGCAGCGACTGGTTCGATTCCACCGATCTGGTTTGGATCAACCTGTCGCCGAATATGCGGAATATGAATGAGGCCGCGCTGTACACCGGGATCGGGATTTTGGAGTATACGAATGTATCCGTCGGTCGCGGGACGGATACGCCGTTCGAGGTGTTTGGTGCGCCGTGGATCAGACCACGGGTATTCGCGCAGTATCTGAATGCACGCCAAATCCCGGGTGTCCGATTCGTGCCAACCTGGTTTACACCCGCCAAAGATGCCAAGTTAGGCGGACAGCGCGTTGGCGGGGTGCAGATGATCGTGACTGACCGGTCTGTTCTCGATGCGCCGGAACTTGGATTGGAACTTGGCTCCGCGCTGCTGAAGCTCTATCCCGCCGATTGGGAGTTGGATCGATTGATCGATCTGCTGGGGAATGAGTCGACCTTGGAGGAGCTTAAGTCCGGCAAAGATCCGCGGTGTATTGCCGAGGACTATCAGCCGGATCTGCAACAATTCATGCGGGTCCGGCAAAAGTACCTGATCTATACCGATCACTGAATGTCGAGCGATAAGAGGCGTGGCCGTTGAAACATTCGATTTCAACGAGAACCGGCCAAGAATCTGTGAGCCGAAATGTATCCAAAAAGCCGAGAAGATCGTTTATAGGCATCCAGACGCGACGCGGTTTCTGCCCAACTCTGGCAAACGGAGTTGTTCAACAGCCACTTGCGTGGGCAATCCGAGAACATCAAACCTTGCGCCTGAGCGTTTGCTGAGAATTTGCGTGCTCATCCTTCCGCAAACTTGAGATGCGGTCACCCGGTAAAGGTACCTGCAAGTCGGCATAGCGCCACAATTCCAAGATCAGCTAGACGGGAGATGCGTGGCTCGATGCCCGTTTATGAGGATCTATCCTGATTGTTCTAGCGCAATCCGCCTCGATGAGCCCTTTGAACTGTTAGCACCACTAATCTCTCAAGTCGTGATCACAACTGTGACGTCAGGCGCAGTTGTGCAGAGTCAGTCCGTTTGCTAGCGTGGCGTGCATGCCGCCAAATGTACCCGAACAGCTGAGCAAAACCATAGAGACGCTTTACCGGTCTGAATCGGGCGGGATTCTGGCTACGCTGGTGCGGCTGCTCGGCGATCTCGATCTCGCTGAGGAGGCCATGCACGAGGCCTTTGCAGCTGCTTTGGACACGTGGCATCAGGCAGGCATACCAGATAGCCCGCGCCCTTGGCTCATTTCAACCGCACGCTTCAAGGCCATAGACGGGATACGCCGTCGGGCGCGCTTCGACGCCGCACAAACGGACCTCGCGCTCTACCTTGAGACGCGCATTAACGAGGAACCAGAGGAAGAGGAGATCGAGGACGACCGCCTCCGTCTCATCTTCACGTGCTGCCATCCTGTTCTTGCGCCGGAAGGACAGGTTGCTCTTACGCTGCGTGAAGTGTGCGGCCTGACAACAGAAGACATTGCTCGCGCGTTTCTCGTTACGCCAGCGACACTCGCGCAGCGCATCGTGCGCGCAAAGGCCATCATCCGCGATAAGACTATTCCTTACCAGGTGCCCTCACCACAGGAATTACCGGAAAGATTGGGAGCCGTACTTCAAGTCGTGTATCTGGTCTTCAACGAGGGTTACTCGGCGGAAGCAACAGGATCCGAACTGAGCCGCGAGGCGATTCGTCTGGGCAGACTGCTCCGCGAGCTTCTTCCGGAACCCGAAGTAACGGGCCTGCTAGGGCTCATGTTGCTGCAGGAGTCGCGCCGTGCCGCCCGAAGCTCTCCGGAGGGAGATCTCATCCTTCTGGACCAGCAGGATCGCTCTTTGTGGAACCAAGACCAGATCGCCGAAGGCATTGCGCTAACCGAGAGCGCTCTTGCATCGCACCGTTTCGGCGCCTATACGCTGCAGGCCGCCATTGCTGCGGTTCACGCCGAAGCTCCATCCGCAGCATCTACAGACTGGCAGCAGATCGCGGCACTCTACGACCGGCTGATTCGTATCCAGCCATCTCCGGTCGTGGAACTCAACCGCGCCGTTGCCGTCGCCATGTGCGGGCATCCAGAGAAGGGTCTTGCTCTCATCGATGCCTTGCTGGCGCGCGGAGAACTCGCCAACTATCATCTCGCGCACTCCGCCCGGGCGGAATTGTGTCGCCGGCTGGGTCGGCTTGCGGAGGCCTCTGCTTCTTATGAGAAGGCGCTGGCCCTGGTTTGGCAGGAGTCCGACCGCCGGTTCCTGGCGGCGCGGCTGCAGGAATTGAAATAAAATTTGGCTCTGCTGTCGATTTTCCCCACGCCCGACGACTATAGGTGAACGAGCCAGCGCGCAAAGTTGCGCTGCTGGTTTCCACCAGGAGGAGAAGAATAATGAAATACGTTTGCTTGGGATACTACGATAAAGGCAAATTTGATGGCATGACTGAGGGCGAGCAAAACGCCATGTTCGACATATGCTTTGAATACGACGACCATCTTCGCGCCAACGGGCACTGGGCTGGTGGAGAAGCGCTTCAGCCTCCGGAAACCGCCTTGACCCTGTATTGGAAGAACGGCAAAGTGGCAACTACTGACGGTCCCTATGCGGAAACCAAGGAACAACTCGGCGGCATTCTCGTCCTTGAGGCGCGGGACATGAATCATGCTGTACAGCTCATGGCGCAGCATCCGGCGCTGACGTATGGCAACATTTTCGAGATTCGGCCAGCGGGGGACATGAACGAAATCATGAAGGCAAGTGAGCAGCGACGACGAAAGAACACGGCACGTTGAGAGCGAGCCGAAGTCAGAAGAATGATCACGATCGTGGCCGAGGCTGCATGATCGCAATCATGCTTTTCAGTTAGCTGGGGAAAGCTGATTTTGGTGCTGCTTCCGGCCATAGCAAAAAGAGTTTGCACAGAAATCCAGGAGGAAAGAACACAGATGCAAAAGGTTCGTGTCGCAGGATTTGGTGTTTCGTTGGACGGTTTCAGCGCCGGGATTGAGCAGAGCCTGAGTGATCCACTCGGCAAGCGGGGAACCGAGATCTTTCAGTGGTTCTTTCGGACAAAGACATTCCGCGCGATGCTCGGGCAGGAAGGTGGCGTTGTCGATACCGACGATGAATTCGCACGGAAAGCAATGGATAACTTTGGCGCTTTCATCCTCGGTCGCAACATGTTCGGTCCCGTGCGCGGCCCATGGCTGGATCGCTCATGGAAGGGCTGGTGGGGCGACAACCCGCCGTATCATACGCCAACCTTCGTTCTTACCCACTATGAGCATGAGCCTCTGGTGATGGAAGGAGGAACGACCTTCTACTTTGTCACTGGCGGAATCGAAGAAGCGTTGAAACTCGCGAAACAAGCGGCGGGCGACAAAGATGTCAAAATCGGAGGCGGTGTTTCCACTGTACGGCAGTATCTACGAGCTGGGCTGATAGATTCTCTGCAATTCGCGCTTTCCCCCGTTGTACTCGGTCGAGGAGAAGCGCTGTTCGCCGATCTCGACCTGCCTGCACTTGGATTTTCAGTGACCGAGCACACAGCTACGGAACACGCGACCCATTTCGTACTGGAGAGAGCTTAAGGGCAGAAATTGTCAACGAAGCCCGAAGATTGGTACCGCGAAGTTGGCATCTCATAAGTAAATCAAGCACTGACGAGACGGGCACTTAGCAGGACTCACCTAACCTGATCTTGTCGCAGAGGTCTGTGACCGCACTTAGCATTTGCGGTTGTGCTTGATGAA
>DATNNO010000035.1:0-56302 GCA_035601775.1 Terriglobales bacterium
GCTGGTTCCGCCCCATTCGTTCGTCGCCGTGTTATTCGGCAGCGTAGCGTTGGAGGGTATCCGTGTATTCACGTCCCACTCCGTCACCAGGTTCGCTCCGCCTGTGCCAGCGAAGTTCCCAGTTCCCACGAAGAGCCGGTCCGTAGTGCCATCCTCGCGGGTGCGTGGCGTCGAGCACGCCAAATGGAAATTGACGAGGCGTGTCGCGGGGCAAAGAGCAGCGGAGCTGAAATAGACTCCGCGTAGCGATCAGTGCGACTGTTCCGCTGCCTGGATGCGGTGCAGTCCTGCGCGCGCGTGGTATTGCTGCGGTCAAGGTTCAGAAGAAGTTTGTACTCATATACGTGCCAGACGATAGTCACCGCGTCCCGTTGGGGCATCGGCCTGGCGCAGCAACTCCGGGACGCCACGCCGGCTGAAAAGCCGCATGGAGCATCTACACGGCCTTCGGTCCGGTTTGACGCTCTTCCACAGCGCACGTTAGAATAGTTGAGTTTGCCTGTACTTGCGGTTCCGTTCTGGGGCCGTCCGCAATCGTTGCCGAGAGCGCCGACGCGGAAAGCAGCAAGCATAGAAAATCAGCAGGTTCCGCAGATCGCGCCAGTTCGCGGCGGGATGGATTTGACGTTCATCCCATTTGTATTGAAACCGGGCGCGACAGGACTGCAGGAGACATAAGCATGTACGCGGTGATCCGCACAGGTGGGAAGCAGTACCGGGTGGCGCCCGGCGATGTGATCCGCGTGGAGAGCGTGGGTTCGGAAAAGCGTGGCACCGGCGCCGACGGTCAAATTGAGTTCAGCGATGTGCTGGCGGTTTCGGTCGGCGATGGCCAGATCGGCAAGCCGCAATCCGGAGCGCTTGTGACCGGAGAAGTGGTCGAGCAAGGCCGGGAGAAGAAGATCCTAGTCTTCCATTACAAACGCAAGAAACAGTATAAGAAGCTGCGCGGACATCGTCAGGGATATACCGCGGTGCGGATTACCGAAATTGCGTTTGATGGGCAGAAATTCGCCGCTCCCGAACTTCCCAAGAAGGTAGCCAAGCCGAAGAAGATGGCTCCGGTAGAGACGGTAGAGGTCAAGGCCAAGGCGAAGGCGAAGGCTCACAAGGCACCGGCGAAGAAAAAGGCGGCGGCCAAGAAGTCAGTGGCTAAGAAGGCTGCGCCGAAGAAAAAGAGGTAAGCGCGAGGGCAGGATGCCCTCGGGACAGCCGGCGAGGGCGCCGGCGCTACGGAGAGTCAATTGCTATGGCACATAAAAAAGGGCAGGGTACTTCTCGAAACGGCCGCGACTCGAATGCGCAGCGGTTAGGCTTTAAGGCGTTTGGCGGACAACTCGTCCCCGGCGGCACGATTATCGTGCGACAGCGGGGCACGCGGGTGAAGCCGGGCCTGAATGTGGGCCGCGGCAAGGATGACACGCTATTTGCCAAGATCACGGGCCGCATCATATTCAAGGACCGGGGTCAGTTGGGCAAGTACGTGATGGTCGAGCCCATCGCTGGGGAGTAGATTGTTGCCATCGCCACGCGGGCGAGGGCGCCCGCGCCACATAGCCTCCCACATAGCCTCGCCTTTGGGCCGGGGCTTTTTTGTTGCCACATGCTACCGACGGGCGAGGACGCCCGTCCCCCATAGACTGACCTCATGTTCATCGATGAAGCCACAATCCGAGTGAAGGCTGGGGACGGCGGCAACGGCTGTCTCGCTTTCCGCCGGGAAAAGTACGTTCCGCGGGGTGGGCCATCCGGCGGCGATGGCGGCGATGGCGGCGACGTCATTATGGAATCGAGCGAGCGCCACAACACGCTGGTTCACTTCCGTTTCAACCCTGAATACAAGGCGCAGCGCGGACGCCACGGCGAGGGTTCGAACTGTAAGGGACGCGAAGGCGAAGACGTCTTATTGAAAGTGCCAGTAGGCACGATTGTGTACGACGCGGAAACAGGCGAGAAAGTCCACGATTTTTCCCGCCCGGATGAGCGGTTCGTGATTGCCTGCGGCGGAAGGGGTGGCCGAGGAAACGCGCGCTTTGCTACGTCTACCCACCAGGCGCCTCGTGAGCACGAAGAGGGACGGCCCGGCGAAGAACGCGTCTTCCGCCTGGAACTCAAGCTGCTGGCCGATGTGGGGTTGGTTGGTTATCCGAATGTCGGCAAGTCGACATTGATTTCGCGTATCTCGGCGGCGCGGCCAAAGATTGCTGATTATCCCTTTACGACTTTGCAACCCAACCTCGGCGTCGTAGCCGTGGGAGAAGCCAAGGAAGAGCGCAGCTTTGTGGTGGCGGACATTCCTGGGCTCATTGAAGGGGCGCATACGGGATCGGGCTTAGGCATACAGTTCCTGCGGCACATCGAGCGTACGCGCCTGCTGGTGCATCTGGTGGATGTGTCGGATGCGAGCGGCCGTCCGGACCCGGTGAAGGACATCGAAGTGATCGCAGGCGAACTGAAGAGCTTTGGGGCTGGACTGGATCAGAAGCCGGTGATCGTAATGGCCTCGAAGATCGATGTCGCAAATAAAGACAAGCTAGCCAAGCTGAAGCGCTACTGCAAGAAGCAAGGACTGGAATTGTTTCCGGTCTCAGCGGTGACGGGAAAAGGAATTGAAGAACTGAAGTATGCGATGGCGGACAAGGTGGAAGAGGCCCGGCTTCAGGCTTCGGGCGACAGGCTTCAGGAAGAAGATCCTTTGAACGCGGAGAGCGCTGGGATTACGACGCTGACGCGGAGACGTGCGGAGTAGTCAAAACCCGCCCGGAAATCTATCGCGACCAGGTGAGCCCCCGGCCAAGCACGAAAATAAATAGCAGGCTGGCTACTCCTCCTGTCGCGATCCACGCCAGGCTGCGACTCACAGGCCCAACTTCTTCTTCGCTGTCGTTCGGTTTCCGCATCATGCTCGGTAGGCTCAGCAGGCCGGCATTGGCGCCCAAGGTTGACGGCAGCGCAGAGGCTATGACGTAAAACAATCCTGCGGGATTGAGCAAGCCTCCGAGCCCGGCCAGGATTCCGTCCGTGAAATAAGGCGTCCAGCACAGCGCGCGCAGTCTGCGAGAACCGAAGTCCCTGCCTCGAAACGGCAGCAGCTTGGCCCGTACAACGAGCATGGACGCATAGTACGAACACACACCCAGAACAACCAGCCCCAGCTGCCAGATCCAGTGCGGTTGCAAGCCTTGGATCACGGCTGCCCAGTCGCCGAAGTTGGTGACGCCGGAAAAGAAAAAGTATCCGGTCCCGGTAAAGAGATTGCCCGCCATCGCCAGCACGAGGAAGTAGCGGGTAGCCGGCCGGTAGCGCTGCGGTCGAAGCAGAAGAAGCCAGAAGATAGCGGCGAAAATAAGATTGACCAGCGTGCCGTTCGCCGAGATCCATCTGGTGTCAATATCGCACTGTAGCGCAACCGTGCTCATGATCACGCTACGGGCTCCGCTCAGCCACGCGGTAACACCGTGGCCCAGGCCTTCGTGCAGAACAGTCTGGAGGATACAGGCAAGCGCCGAGATGGCAATCACCGTGAGCTGGTCGTCTTTCTCAGAGGGCGCGTCGGCAGGCATGCCATCTTTTGTAGCACAACGAAACTGTATTCATGTGATTTCCTCTACGCCTCCGGTACATGCGAGCCATGCTGGAAGTGGTATTGCAGAATCTTCGCGGCGAGGGCTGGGTTCACCGAAGGAGTCTCGGCTTCGACGGTGCGGACCACTTCCCCGCGGCATACGACCTCCGCCGCCGACAGGCCTGCGATTTCCGCAGGCAGCACCAGATTAATCTCAAGCTGGACGTTGGCTGGAAGCAATTCTTCCGCACGAAACAATAGGCCCGAGCGGCTGATGTTCTCGGTAGTACCTGCCCGCCAATCGTTTTCTCCAATCGGTCTGTACTTCAGTGGCAGTTGGAGTTTGAAACGTTGCGCACGGAAAGGCGACAACTTTGCGGTTGGACGACCCTCTTCGACTTGCATCGCTAAACGAGCAGACATTGAGACCTCCTTGGGGAGTGGCATGTCCAAAACCTCCCGCACTTTTGCCTTGAGCGTGAGAAGGGTAAACGGCTTCTGGAGCAGGGTGATACCAGCGTCCAGCGTGCCGTTTCGGCCAATCGCATTCTCGGTATAGCCCGACATATAAAGCACCCGCATTTCAGGCCGGCGCGGACAAAGATGGTTAGCCAGTTCGCGCCCGGTCATTCCCGGCATGACCACGTCGGTCAGCAGCAGGTGAATGGGACCGGAATGAGCGTTGGAAATCAGGATTGCGGTCGCGGGATCACCGGCATCGATGACGGTGTATCCCTGACGTTCCAGGAACTCGCGGGCGAGACGCAGGACGGTGACTTCATCTTCGACCAGCAGAACGGTTTCGCGGCCTTGTTGCACTTCACCGGCGGCGACCGCGGGTTGCGACACCGCCGCCTGTCCGGTCTCAGTTACCCGTGGCAAGTAGACCTTGAAGGATGTTCCCTTGCCGGGTTCGCTATAGGCCCAGATGTAACCCCCGCTTTGCTTGACGATGCCGTAGACCATCGAAAGGCCGAGTCCGGTACCCATCGCTCCTTTTGTGCTGAAAAACGGTTCGAAGATGCGGCTCTGGGTTTCGGAATCCATTCCTACCCCAGTGTCGCTGATGGCGAGCATTACATACTCGCCCGGTTCCACAGGGGGGTGGAGACGAGCATAACTTTCGTCCAGCGAAACATTCGCAGTTTCAATGGTGAGCTTGCCGCCGCGAGGCATAGCGTCGCGGGCATTGACCGCCAGGTTCATGATCACTTGCTCAATCTGGCCAGGATCGGCCTTGGCAGCACCGAGGTCGCTCCCCGGCACCATAACCAGCTCGATGTCTTCGCCGATAAGCCGGGTCAACATTTTGAAGTTTTCCGTGACCACCGCATTCAGATCCAGGACCTTGGGGGTGAGCATTTGCTTCCGGCTGAAGGCAAGGAGCTGGCGAGTGAGCGCGGTGGCTCGGTTGGCAGCGTTGGCGATTTCCTGAGCGGGGCCACGCACGGCTGGATCGGAACCGATCCGTTCCAGCAGAAACTCGCAGTATCCTGAGATGACCATCAGCAGATTGTTGAAGTCATGCGCAATGCCGCCGGCCAGTCGGCCGACAGCTTCCATCTTCTGGGCTTGACGGAGCTGTTGTTCCAACGCTCGATGCTCGGTCACGTCTTCCGCGAACAGCTCGAAGAACGTCGCGTTGTGTTCGTCGCGAATGGTGCGCCCGGAAAGGCGCACGGTGATGGGAACACGGTCCTTGCGGACCCAATCAGCAATCAACCCGTTGAAGCGCTGCGAGGAGCGAAAATGATCGGCGACCACGAACCATTGTTGCGTGTCCGCGTACAGGTTCGCTAAATTGCCGTCTACCAGTTCGGAGGGCGAAGCATAGCCCAGCATGCTCACCAGCGCCGGGTTCGCACTGAGTATGATGCCGTCCGAGTCGCACCGGCAAATCCCATAGGGGGCATTGGTCACGAGCGAGCGGAAATTGATTTCCGAGCGCCGTAAACCCTCCTGGGCCGAACGCAGGGCCGCGTTGAACGAGCAAATCAAAAGCGCCACAAACACAAATAGCGTCAGATGTATGATGGCTTTGCGATATTCGGCGGGGGAATGTTCGCCAGCTAAGGAAAAATAGGCACTGACCGTGAGCGCAAACGAGGTCGCCACCAGACCCGGCTTCCAGCCGCCATACCAGGCACTGACCATGATGGCGACGGCAAACACGACCAGCCGGCTTTCGACAACATCTGCCAGCATTAATGCCGGGATCAGGGCGAGGGTAATGCTGAGGACGGCGACGCCGTATCGGAGGATCGGCGCCCGAGCCGGGGGAATGTAGCGTGCGCGAAGAAGGGGGAGCTTCACTCGCATAGCAATCAACTTTAGTTACGAAATTGGAACTCCGCGAGTTACGGGAGTTCAGGTGGTCGCTGATGGGTGGGCGCTGGCCATGAGGACAACCAGTAACACAACTATTAGCCTGAATTTACAACGAGTTCGGCCTGTGAATTTCGCCTATGCCCAAATTTCCGGAGTTCGTGAATCAAGAGATACACGGGGGCGGGAACAACCGAGCCGAGGTCGTCTAGCGATTGGACACGCATGAACATTGGGCTTTTTGGCGGAACCTTCGATCCCATTCACCACGGGCATATGGCTCTGGCGCGAGGAGCGCAGGAACGCTTTCAGCTTGGCTGCATCCATTTCGCCCCGGCGAACATTCCACCCCACAAGCAGCGGCATGCCATTGCTTCCTACTTTCATCGCTACGCCATGGTGGCGCTGGCGACCATGAACGAGAAGGCATTCGTGCCATCCCTTTTGGAGGCTCCGGGAGAGGCCACCCCAACCGCGATCACTGGCAAGAAGGGGCAGACTGAACAAGCAAAGCCGGGCGCGAATTACACCATCGACACGGTTCGACGATTGAAACAGACACTTAGGAAGAGTGATCGCCTTTTCTTCCTGATCGGAGTCGATGCGTTCAACGATATCGCGACCTGGCACGACGCAGAGGCGCTTTTCCGCGAATGTGAATTCATTGTGGCGAGCCGTCCAGGGTTTTCTCTGGCCGATGTAGCCAATGCATTGCCGGAAAGGCTGCGCCCGAAATCCGCCGTGACCAAGCCATTTGCGAAGCAGCCAGCAAAGGGCGACCTGGTTCTGGCTGGGGCGACCCTTCATCTGCTGGAAAACGTGCATCAAAACGTCTCGGCCACGGCGATCCGGGACGCGGTTGTGGCAAAGCGACCGCTGACGAAATTCGTAGATTCGGCGGTCGCCGAATACATCAAGAAGATGGGCTTGTATCGGAACGGTTAGTCGTTGGACATTGGTCGTTGGCCAAAAACCCGAATCGATGCGCATTGGGGGTGCGATCTGTGGGGTAGCGCCGTCAGGTAGAATGAAAGACTGACGCAAAGTGAATTTACCACAGAGACACAGAGGCACAGAGGCACAGAGGCACAGAGAAGAAAAAACGCCAAGATAGGTTCCTCTGTGCCTCTGTGGTGAAAAGCAGCCGAGATGAGCAACTCACGACCAACTACCCAAGACCAAAGGCGAGCGACCATGGACGAACGACCAACGACTGCATGAAGAAGAATGATCTGAAGCGACAGGTGTCGGAAGCCATTACCGCTTGCCAGGAAAAACAGGCGGAAGAAATTACGATTTTAGAGCTGGAACAAGGATCGGGGGCATTTACCGACTATTTTGTGGTATGCAGCGGGACCAACCCTCGACAGATCCAGGCGATCTCGGACGAGGTCGAGGAACGGCTGGAGAAAGCGGGGCAGCGTCCCACTCACATCGAAGGCTACAAGCAAGCGGAGTGGGTCCTGCTGGATTATGTCGATTTCGTGGTGCACGTGTTCTCGGAGAAGGCGCGCAAGTTTTACGATTTGGAGCGGTTGTGGAAGTCCGCTAAACGGCTCGAGTCCTCGGAGCTACTCGCGCCCGTCCCGAGAACCAAGCGCACTCCGGCGCGACGCATCGCGAAAAAGCGTGCATTAGAAAAACCGGCCACGGATTGTCATTAGCTTTTACGGATAATTGAAGAAAGAAAAGTCTGATCCGTGTTGATCCGTTGCAAACCCGTGGGTCGGATCTTAGGACTCTTGTATGACCTCCCTTTCCGATTCGAATCCGCAGTGGGGCGCTTCGTACCGGCTGATTGCCTCGGAAAAGTGGAAAGCGAAATCGGCCGCCATGGGGCGCGACGTCACCGACGCTCTCGTCGAGTACGCGCGGCCGAAACCCGGAATGAAGGTTTTGGATCTGGCGAGCGGCACGGGTGAGCCGGCAATCAGCCTGGCGGCACGGGTCGGCTCCGAAGGCCATGTCACCGCCCTCGATCTAAGCAGCGAGCTTTTGCAGATCGCCTCTGAACGGGCTCAGCAACGCGGATTAACGAATTTCTCGACCCAGCAAGCCGACGCGCACCAGCTTCCGTTTTCAGATCAAAGCTTCGATCTGGTCACGAGCCGCTTCGGCGTGATGTTCTTTCAGGATTGTGAAAAGGCGCTCCGCGAAGTGCATCGCGTACTAAAGCCGGGGGCGCGAGCTTGTTTTCTGACTTGGGGACCGTTTGAACAGCCTTATTGGTCAAGCATGATTGGCGTTGTGATCAAACACGTGGGAGGGCCCGCGATTATTCCGGGCGGACCGGATCCGTTCAAGTTTGCCCAGCCAGGGAGCTTGTCGTCGGTATTGCGAAAGGCGGCCCTCAGCAACGTCGAGGAGGATACAAAGACTCTGCCATGGACTTGGCCAGGAACCGCGGAGGAAGTTTGGCAGCAGATGCAGGCGGTTGCAACTCCCTTTCTTCCTCTGCTGCAACGCATTCCGGCAGAGAGGCGGGATGCAGTCGACCACGAGGTGATGACGGCGATCCAGCAATACGCGGATGGCAACATCATAAAGTTCGGGGCCGTGGTGGTTTTGGCTTCCGCAACGAAGGCCTAAGGCACCTCCGGAGCGCGAAGGAAAGCAGAACCTCCCTGACTCGGCGTCTACTCGCATTTCCTTTGCGTACTTTTGTGGCCTTGGTGACTGAACTGAATTTCTCTGTGTTCTCGACGTCCTCTGTGGTTAAATCCCGGTGTGAACCTGAGAATTGCGTGGATTGGCAAAACGAAAGAGCCAGCCATCCAGTCATTGACCGACGAGTACCTGAAGCGGTTGTCCCGTTATGCCGATGCACAAGGGATCGCATTGAAAGATGAGCCGGCCTTGCTGAAGCTGTGCGGGCGCGGGGCTCGTCCGGTAAGACACACCCTGGTGCTGCTCGACAGTCGTGGAAAGCAGCTTTCCTCGGAGGAGTTCGCCGAGTTTCTCGGGAATCATCAGGATCGCAATCCATTACCATTGTTGTTCGCCGTGGGTCCGGCAAATGGATTCACAACTGAAACACGCCAGGAAGCGAACTTGTTACTCTCGCTGGGCAAAATGACGCTTGCCCACGAGTTAGCGCGAGTAGTATTGCTGGAACAACTCTACCGCGCGTTTACTATTTTGAAAGGGCACCCATACCACCTGGGACACTCTAATTTGGGACACTGAGAGTGGTCACGAAATCAGGCGTGTACTTTCGTGATGTTTCTCACGTTCGGACTGCAGTGTAGAGTCGGTGCCTGATTGATAGTTGATGTTGATACTTGTCGAAGGAGCCCTCCCCCATGAAAAATCCGCTTGAAGTACTCCGAATGAAAGAGCAGGAAATCTTGAGAGTCAAACAAGAAATAGAAGCGCTGCGGATTACAGCGAAGCTGCTCGGAGAAGAACCTCCCTCCACCGGCGAAGGCAAAAGTGGGCTCCGCCAAGTCGTCAACATGCCGTAGGAAACCCCGAGCCAGTCGCTACGTCGCCGTTTGCGTTTTCTGTTATGGGGACCGCGCAAGGGCGAGAAAATCCCGCCCCCTTTGGCTGACGCGAGACGAACAAAGGGTAGCGTCGGAGGACGGCACCTATTTCTCAGTCAATGAGCGCAATGGCCTGGTTTCGACAGTTAGCGGAACTTCGACAGGATATAATCCCGCCCAAGGTGGAACAACAAGAACAGAAGCCTCGGCTTATTGGCAATCGATTCACCGCTGCAATCGCCGTCGTCTTGACAGGTTCCGTTGCCGCCCAGACTCTTCGGGCTGCATTCTGGCAATCTCCACATCGTCTTCACTGGCTTCTTCCGCTGGACGCGTTATTGCCTGCGCGGGCCATAGTGGCCGTCAATGTGGCACTCTACGCGTGGTTGCTCTGGCTGTGCGTCGTGTTTCCACGAGATCTCCAAGGCAAGGAACGCATTCTTGTCGCAGCCTGGGCACCGGGTGTCCTTCTGAGTCCGATTCAGGGGATGGTGTCAGCATCATTTGCCGCTGCGATTCAACATGTTAAAGGCGGCTAGCATAATGGTCCCGTTCTTCGCAGCAGTGGCAATCCTCCTAGAAGGACCAGTAACCGGCAGTGCTCCGCCGGAAGGGACTGTTCGTCAATAAACCTTTGCAAACTCGCCATAGCGCTCATTGATGAGTGGTCAAAACGTGTAATCCCTGTTATCGCCAACAAGGATATAAAGTAGGGCTTTGAAAAATCTCTTTCACTAGGATTATCCTTAGCGACTGTGAAGAAAAAGAGGATTGCCTCAAAAATCAGTTATCCACGCAAGCCACCATTGTGCAGGCTTCACGGCAAGCCGATTCGGCCAAGTCGATGGCGCAATGGCTGCCGTACTACAGGATGCGCCGGGTGCGAAAAGAAATTTACGATGCCACCGGACAAGAAAAGACTGTGTAAGGAACACAAACTCCCGATCTATCGGCGGCGATGGTGGGATGGTTACCGGAACAAGGGTTGTCGTCTTTGTTTTGAACTTCCGCCGCCTGAAGAGCGACTCTGTAAGAAGCATGGTCGACCGATTTCGTCGAGCGCCTGGCTGATGGGTCTCCACTCCAGAGGTTGCAGCAAGTGCCGCAATAGTGCCCCTGGCATGAAGGCGGCACAAGCGCGTTACAGGGCACGTAAACGGTTACGGGCAAAGCGAAGAAAAGTTTCTTCAAAGCGGCAGTAAGAACCGAAATTCTGGACACTTGAACAATCGCCCCAGTTGGTGGGGAGACGGGTCGGTGCATTTTATTCCGTCGTGTGCAAGGCTTAACCTTAGCCCTCCATCAATATTGTTGTAACATCGCGATTACACTCATTGACCCGGTTGTCGGTGATTCTCGCCTTCTCATGATCCAAATGAAGGGCAGAATCGTAAGACGACGGCGTAACACCGGATTACACGCATCTGACTGAGAAGTCATTGTCGTCCTTTCGAGGCGCTTTTTGTCCGCATGCCCGCGATAGCCCGAGGGGATTTAGAAAGTTTCCCGGGCTCTGATAGCTATCTCCACGACGACGTGTCCCAAAATGGAAACGCCCTCCGATTTCCTGCCGCTTTGCCCTTGACTTTCATGCGCCATCCCAGTTAATCCTGTAACTGTATCATCAGCTTGAAGATAACGGTGAGAACGGCTAACTCCTTTGTCCGGAATATTTTGCATTTAAGTCCTTATAACTCAAAGATCTTGGTGGTAGTCTGGCCCTAATCCCATGATTCCAAAAGATCAGGGGGGAGGGGGGTACCGGCTAACGAAAAAGTAAACGGTTCCGTCGCACCGGGAAGCGCAAAAATAAACCCGGAGAATGCAGGCGCGGACGTCCTGGCCCGTGCAAGCCAAACCGCTGTCCACTCGGAGAAGGTACAATCAATCATCCCCAGTATGCAGGATATCCGTCGTGGTCTGATCATCGTGAATACCGGCCCGGGAAAGGGCAAGACCACGGCCGCCATGGGGACGGCTCTGCGGGCGGTAGGCCAGGGCATGCGGGTGCTGATGCTGCAATTCCTCAAGGGCTCGTGGCACTACGGCGAACTCGATGCGGTGCACGCATTCGGAGACAAGTTCATCATGAAGCAAATGGGGCGCGGTTTCGTGAAAGTGGGAACCGAGAAGCCGGACCCCGAAGACGTTAGGATGGTTGAAGAGGCATGGACCGAGGCTGAGCGGGCGATTCTCTCGGGCACGTGGGATTTGGTTATCCTTGACGAGATTAATTACGCCATCAGTTACGGCATGCTCGATCCGGCGAAAGTAGCCGAGAGCCTGAAGACAAAGCCGGAGATGGTTCATGTTATCTTGACCGGCAGGAATGCGCATCCGACAATTGTCGAACTAGCCGACACCGTCACCGAAATGCGACAGGTGAAGCACGCGTATGAGAAAGGCGTCATGGCGCAGAGAGGGATCGAATATTGATTTGGCAAACGAGTAATTGGGTAATCGGGCAATTCGGCGAGTTTCCAGCTCAGGAGATTAGACTTTCCAATTACCAAATTTCAAACTACCCAATTACAAAGTCCCGATGACTTGGTTCAAGCGACAATCCGGCGAGATCGATGCCAGGGGCGACAAGAAAGTCCGCACCGAGGGCCTGTGGGTTAAGTGTGATCACTGCCGGCAGATCATCTGGAAAAAGGATCTGGAAGATAACCTGAACGTTTGCCCCAAGTGCGATAAGCACTTTCGCATCGACGCCCGGACCCGCCTGGCACAGCTTTTGGACGACAACCAGTACGAAGTTTTCGATGCCAACCTGGTCTCCACCGATCCGCTGAAGTTTACCGATCTGAAATCCTACTCATCGCGGCTGGAACAGGCGCAAGCCGACACCGGACTGAAAGATGCAGTCATCAACGCGCGGGGCAAGCTAAATGGGCGACCGGTCATCGTGAGCGCCATGGAATACTCGTTCATAGGCGGGAGCATGGGTGCGGTGGTAGGGGAGATGATCACGCGGGCTATCGAGCAGGCCACGGACACCAAGGTTCCCATCGTCATTGTTTCGGCTTCAGGTGGGGCACGCATGATGGAAGGCGTCATCAGCCTGATGCAACTGGCCAAGATCTCGGCTGCCCTGGCGCGCCTCGACGAAGCCCGAGTCCCGTATATCTCAGTGCTGACGGATCCAACCACCGGAGGCGTAACCGCCTCATTCGCCATGCTCGGCGATCTGAACATCGCCGAACCCGGTGCCTTGATCGGATTTGCCGGGCCGCGCGTAATCGAGCAGACCATCCGCCAGAAGCTGCCTCAGGGTTTTCAACGCAGTGAGTTTCTCCTCGAGCATGGCATGCTCGATGCGGTTGTACCCCGCAAGCAGCTTAAGCCTTACATTGGACGGGCGCTGGAATTCATGGCCGCCGCGTAGCGTGAGAGCTTTCAGCCGTCAGCTCTCAGCCAGCCGACTTCCGACCCCATTCAGGCCGCATCTTTCCACGTTGGCTGCTGGATCATGGCAAACCCCGAATCGCAACCTGCAAACTGGTAATCTGAAAGCTGATAGCTGAAGGCTCAAAGCTTGCCCACGTCCTACGACACCGCGGTCGCACGCATGTACGCGCTCGGTCACGAACTGGCGAACGCGTCGTCGCACAAGTTTGATCTGGCCCACATGCGCGTGCTGCTGGGAGGTTTGAATCATCCGGAGCGGCGGTTTCCAGGTGTCTTGATTGCCGGGACGAACGGCAAGGGATCGACGGCAGCTACACTGGCCTCCATCCTCCGAGCCTCCGGCTTGCGAACCGGCCTGTACACATCGCCACACCTGATGCGGATCAATGAACGGATTCGAATCAATGGCGCCAAAATCAGCGACGACGATTTCGCCCTGCTGCACGATGTGGTGGATCGGACAGCGGAGCGTCTGGTCGAAGAAGGCGAGCTGCCCTGGCATCCCAGTTTCTTTGAGATGTTGACCGCGATCGCATTTGAATACTTCGCGCAAAACAAAGTGGAAATTGCGGTTTTGGAAGTAGGTATGGGCGGAAGGCTGGACGCAACCAACGTAATCGAGCCGCGGGTAAGCGTGATCGCCGACATTTCACTCGACCATCAGAAATTTCTAGGCGACACGGTAGCCGATATCGCGCGCGAGAAAGCAGGAATTATCCGGCCCGGCGGAGTCGTCGTAACCCTGCCACAACAGCCGCAGGCGAATGGCGTGATTGGAAATACGATTCTGGAACTGGGAGCGCAGGGCGTCAGTGCCGCGCCTTATGTGCCGCCGGTTTCCCCTGCTAGCGCCGAGTATCTCGTGCGGAGTACCGGGGAAAAGCTTTTGATCGCAGAGGTCGCGGAGGAACACGCAGAGAACTCAGAGAAAGGCGCCGCGCAGGCCGAGGGTCACATCTCGCGCTATCCTCTGCAGGTCATGGGGAGGCAGATTCTAGTGGAAACCCGTCTTGTTGGCCGGCATCAATTGCGGAATATCGCGCTGGCGATCGCGACGGCCGAAGTTCTTAGCCATCAGGGATTCGCGATTACGCCGGAAGCGATCGAGCGCGGCATTCGCGAAACCCGTTGGCCCGGGCGTTTCCAGGTCATGCCAGCCGAGGGTGGCGCGCCTGAATACGTTTTCGATGTGGCGCACAATCCGGCGGGGGCGTGGGCATTGCGCTCCACTTTGTCCACCTGCTATGAAGACCGTCCCCTGACGTTCGTGTTCGGAGCGATGCGAGATAAAGCGATTGGCGAGGTCGCGGAGATCCTGTTCCCACTCGCGGTGCGGGTCATTGCCACGCGGGCCGACAATCCGCGATCAGCCACGCCGGAAGAGATTCGAGAGGCAGCCGCGCGCACTGCGACCGACATCGAAGATGCTGTGGACGTGGCTTCCGCGCTTGATCGAGCCCGTTCGCTGGCCGGTCCGCAAGGCGTAGTAGTTATAACAGGTTCGATATACATTGTAGGAGAGGCCATGCGGGTCTTAGGGGTAGGGGTTTAGCCGTTCAAATGCAGGAAGTGCACACATCCGTCGGGGAGCAAGCGCAGAACGGCTCGCCGCTCTGCGTGCAAATGGCCTCGGACCGGGCGGTCGAACTCGCCCGCAAAGACGAGAATTCCCCCATCGCCCCGGCCAAGAAATATGGCTGGCTTAGCCGCCTGCGATCTTATTTCATTTTCGATCCCCTGGTCTGGCTGTACACCGTAGTCCTCGGGATTGTCTCCATTCCGGCTTCCCTCTACGGTGACAAAAGCCGCATCCTGCATGGCTTTGCGCGCTTCTGGTCGTGGCTGATTATGAAGACCATCCTTTCCCCGGTGAAGGTCACCGGCTTGGAGAAGATCGACACATCGAAACCGCATGTTTACGCCGTGACCCATGCTTCTGCGCTGGACATTCCGGTGCTCTATGTTTATTTGCCATTCCAGTTCCGCATCCTGTTCAAGAAGGAATTGCTCTCGTACCCCATCGTCGGATGGCACTTGAGACGGTCGGGGCAGGTTTGCATTGATCAGCAGAAACCGACACGATCGATCGCCCACATCCGGTCGGCGGTGAAGAGTCTGCAGGGTGGCATGCCGCTGGTGATTTTTCCCGAAGGCGGCCGCACACCGGATGGCGAAATCAAACCGTTCATGCCGGGAGCGTTTTATCTGGCGATCAAGGCGCAAGTAGATATCGTGCCGGTCGCGCTGATCGGAACCTACGAACTGCTGCCCATGAACACGTATCACATCAAATCCCGCCCGCTGGAGATGCGAATAGGCGAGCCGATCACGACGGCGGGATGTTCGTTGCGCGAGATGGAAACGCTGTCGGCCAAGGTTCACCAGGCGATGGAAGATCTGTACTACTCGCCACCAGCGCCGCGGTCCACGTAGATCGGCAGGGAACACGTGGGTACAGCCGCCTCGGCTGTCCGGGTGAGCGCAATCATCGCAAACAGTCAAACAATCCTGCGCCAGCCTGACATTTCTCCTCCACTCGTTCATAATGCTCAACCGGAGGATCTGAATGAAATCCCGTGTTCTGTTATCCCTACTGTCATTTCTGTTCGTAATTCAAGCTCAGGCCGCTTCGAAACCCACCCTTGCCGAGGCCGAACAGTTTATGAAACAGGCTGAGGCACGCCTCAACGAGATCGAGGTCAAGGCGGCTCGGGCCAGTTGGGTACAGGAAAACTTCATTACGGACGACACGCAAGCGCTGTCAGCCGATGCCCAGGATCAACTCACGGCGGCGACCACGGAGTTGATAGATCAGGCCAAGCGGTTTAACGGCCTTCAACTGTCGCCCGAGTTAGCCCGCAAGTTCATGCTGCTGCGGTTATCCCTGACCGCGCCCGCTCCGAAAGATCCGGCATTGCGAAAAGAGATGACGCAGATCGGTGCCTCTCTGGACGCGGATTACGGCAAAGGCAAGTACTGTCGCAAGCCGGATGACTGTCTCGACATCACCGCCATCGAGCGGATCATGGGGGACAGCCGCGATCCCAACGAACTGAAAGACCTCTGGTTGGGATGGCATAAGGTGGGCGCTCCCATGCGCCAACGCTATGCGCGGTTTGTCCAGCTCTCGAACCAAGGAGCTCGGGAACTCGGCTTCAAGGACACCGGTGCACTTTGGCGCGCGGGTTACGACATGACTCCGGAGCAATTCAGCGCCGAACTGGAACGGCTCTGGCAGCAGGTTCGTCCTCTTTATCTTTCTCTGCATACCTACGTTCGGGCTCGGTTGGTGCAAAAGTATGGGCCGCAAGTGGTTCCACCGGACGGCCCCATTCCCGCGCACTTGCTCGGCAATCCATGGGCCCAGGAGTGGGGCAACGTCTTCCCCATCCTCGGTCTGACTGGGAACAGTCGCGGCTACGATCTGACCGAGTTGCTGCAAGCCAAGAAACTCGATGCCAAAGGCATGGTGGGTTACGGCGAAGCGTTCTACAAATCGCTGGGCTTCGCTCCGTTGCCCGAGACGTTTTGGAAGCGCTCACTCTTGACCAAGCCTCGTGATCGCGATGTGGTGTGTCACGCCAGCGCGTGGGACATCGATAACCAGGACGATCTGCGCGTAAAAATGTGCATCCAGATTCGCGATGTCGACTTCGTCACCATCCATCACGAACTTGGACACAACATGTACCAGCGCGCCTACAAGAACCAGCCTGTCCTGTTCGAAAGCGGCGCCAATGATGGCTTCCACGAAGCCATTGGCGATACCATCGCACTGGCGATCACGCCAGAGTATCTGCGGACCATTGGACTGCTGGACAAAGTGCCCTCCGCCGACAGTGACATTCCGCTGTTACTGAAGCAAGCCCTCGACAAAGTGGCGTTTCTGCCCTTCGGCCTGATGATTGATCAGTGGCGGTGGAAGGTGTTCTCCGGCGAAGTCGCTCCTGCCGATTACAACAAGGCCTGGTGGGATCTTCGCCTGAAATATCAAGGCGTCGCCCCGCCGGACGCGCGCAGCGAGACGGATTTCGATCCCGGTGCCAAGTACCACGTCCCCGCGAATGTTCCTTACACACGGTACTTCCTCGCCCGGATTCTGCAGTTCCAGTTCTATCGCGCCTTGTGTCAGGCGTCGGGATACACCGGCCCATTGAATCGTTGCACCTTCTACGGCTCGAAAGAAGCTGGCGCGAAATTCAACACGATGCTGGAGATGGGACAGAGCAAACCGTGGCCTGACGAGTTGGAAGTTTTGACCGGACAACGCCAGATGGACGCCAGCGCGCTACTGGATTACTTCGCGCCGCTGCAAAAGTGGCTCGACGAGCAGAATAAAGGGCAGAAAGTAGGCTGGTAGGGAAGAGTGCACCTAGGTTCAATCGTCTAGGCTAGCAAGAACAGGGCCGCCCTGTCGGATGGCGACTCTAGGGTTCTGGTATACGATGCTACCCCTTAAATGCTTCGCAGGGTTTTTTATCCCGAAAGTGTGGGTGCGTCCGCCACGTCCTTCGGCTGCCTTGCTGCCCTCGTACTTCCAGTCTTCTGCGCGAAGAAAGGCAACGTCAACTCGCCAGATGGCGGCAACCTTGCCTGTTTTCAGTCGCTTCGTTTGATCGATGGCATAGCGCCACACTATGTACCAGCCGGGATGATTGTAGTGTGATTGCAGTGCCCAAGGCCGTGTCGAACCTTTGGATTCTAGCGCTTGCTCCGGTGGCGGATTCAGTTTTCCTCGCAGCGAAAGATCTGGAAAACGTTGTTGGGCAACGTCTGGGTGCTTGTGCTTCTTGTATGGACTGAGGGCGTGGAGAGCCTGGATACCTAGAATGCCGACAATCCCGCTGAAAACATTGGCCTGCTCGAAGTAAATGTCAATGAGTTCAGCCGTCTTATCTTCGACGTGCTCGATCGCCTCGCGAATGTGGCCGATCTTCAGTTCGGGAGGCAGAGGGACTGAGCGGTCGAAACCCGCAGTGTCCAAAGGCATTGCACACGCAAATTCTCATGATTCGCTTAGCAGCGCAAGCTTCTGTTGCCTTGTACTGCCCTCTGCAGTGCCACGTTCGCTATTGGCTTTTCCGTTTCCGTTCAGGCTGGCGAGCTTTGGAATACCTTCCGCAGCCATTTTGTGGAACGCCAAATCTAACTCGACGCCGATGCTTTCGTAGCGCAGCGAAATCGCAGCTCCGATGGTCGAGCCACCTCCCATGAACGGATCCAGAACAACTCCCGTGCCCAAGGGGAGGGATGCACGGACGATCTGTCGCATAAAGGATTGCGGTTTCAACGAAGGGTGCGGGCTCAGGGATCGCTCCTCGGGCCGAGTGGGAGCCGAAAAAATCACGTCGGAGAACGGGGCGTCCGGTGAAATGCGGCGAAGGCCGCCAGTTTTCCACTTGCGCAGATTGTCTTGAACCCGCCCCTCACAGGGCTTGCGGAAGAGACCCCACGGCTCCCACGCCGAACGCGGCATGACAGTAACTTCAGGAAACTCTTCGTGTGCGTTCTTCGGTCTGTCTCCACCCCGCAGGGTCTGAACCAAGCGAATGATCTCGCCCCGTTTCTCAAAGCCACTTTCCATTAGAGGAAGGTATACGAGATGTGAGAGCAGCGGGTTCGTGGCGATGAAGATGTGCCCGCCCGGAACCAACACACGGATGGCCCGTCGGGCGAACTCGGAGAAGAATCGTCTTAGCTTGTCGCGTTCGTCATCGGACAGGACAGTGAAGCGGGGCAGCGGGCTACGGACGCATCCGTCAAACGATGGCGGAATGCGCCATACTCCACCTCGGCCTTTACGGAGTTTGTCTTTTTCCGTGGCTGTGTACTCCTTGAGCCCATATGGAGGGTCGGTAACGATCGCGTGAATGGAGTTTGCGGCGCGAGTGTCCATCCACTCCAAGCAGTTACCTAGGTAAAGACTGTACCGCGTGCTGTTGACGCGCGAAGCTATCACTCGTTGATCGATTGCCGCCGAAGCAGACATATGCATAAGTGCCATTGGTGAGTTGTGAACCCGTACCGTTAGACACTATCAGTTTTTGTGCCATTCACTGGGCTTTTTACTGTGGGCACGTCCCATAGTTTCACGCCGTTCAGCGGACGAGGGCGTCCCCGCCCTACGTGTGCGGAGCAACTGTGAGTGCCTAATTGCCGTTCAGCCACTCTTCGTACGCCTTGAATGAATACGGCCTGCCGAGGAAATCGCTTACCAGCCCGGCGGCAGACTTGGTGCCGCTTGCCCCCAGAACTGAATCGCGATACTTTCTCGCGATTGCGGGGCTGGTGAGACCGTCCTTCTTAAAGTCTGTGAACATGTCTTTTGCAATCACCAGGGACCACATATATGTGTAGTAAACCGCGGAGTAGCCGTTGAGGTGATCGAATGCGGTTTGCATGTGAGTATCCGGGACGTACTTGAAAGGTGTGTAGCGCTCCTGCAATTCGGCCATCAGCTTGGTTGTATCCAGTCCTTGCGGGTCGCGGTTGTAGAAATTGAGGCTAATTGCAGCGTAGAACATTTGCATGCGCACACCCAGAGCGCGGCCAAACTCGTCCGCGGCTTCGGCTTTTTTCGCCAACTCGGCCGGAATCGGCTCATTCGTCTTGTAGTGGCGGGCAAAGGTTTGCAGGATGGCGGGGTCCTTTGCCCATTCCTCGAACATCTGCGAGGGAGCTTCGATGAAGTCGTTTTCCAGATCACCGGTAGCCCACTTTGCGTTTCCTCGAAAGATTCCATGGAGCAGATGCCCGTATTCGTGAAAGAAAGTAATCACATCGTTGCGTTCCATCAGGCCCGGGCCGTCGCTGGCTTGAGGAAAGTTACAAACCAGCACGTACTCTGGCAACCGAAACCCTTCCTTGCCGGTGGCCAGGTTGAAAGTGGCATAGTGCTTGTATTTGTTTTCGCGGGGGAACATGTCGAAGTAAATCCGGCCAAGCAGCTTGCCTCCGTCGAACACGTCGTAAACCGCCACATCCGGATGCCAGACCTGAGCCGTGGTTACGCGTTTGTAAGTGATGCCGTACATGTGGCTGGTAAGGTCGAGGATGCCTTGCAGAACGCGCGAGTATTCGAAGTACGGGCGCACGGACTGAGAGTCGTATCCGTATTTCTCGATCGTCGCTTCGTGCAGAAAATGGTGATAATTCCAAATATCCACGGTGGTGGCGTTCGGTTCGTGTCGCCGTCTGTAAGCCAGGAGTTGGTCGTAGTCTCGTTGGGAGCCGGCCTGCGACGCGGCAGTAATTTTCTCGATGAAATCCGCTGCATTCTGCTTGGTCTCGACCATTTTGTCTTCGGTGATGTAAGCCGCCCAATCGGGATAGCCCAACACCTTGGCCAGTTCATAACGCTTCTGCAGCAAGCGTGACAGAACCTCGAGGTTCTTGGGGTAAGCGCGGTGAGTGTACAGCTCATAGAACGCCTTCTGAGCGGCGTCATTCGTGGCATATTCCCGGAAGGGTATGTAATCGGTGTTGTCGGTTTTGAGCGTGACCTTGCCGGAGGCGTCGGGCTTGTGGGCTTGCCTGAAATCTTCTGGAAGACCGTCTAGCTGCGACCCGTCCAGTTGCAACTTGCGCACATCCGCAGGAATGTTCTGCTCAAACTCCTGCCCGATCTTCACCAGCTCATCCTGAATCTGTCGTATCTTTGCCCTAGTGGCGTCGTCGCGATCGACGCCGGATCGATGGTAGTCGCGCAGCGTTGTCCGCAGAAAATAGCTGGCGGCGCTGTCGAGCTTCGAACCGTCGAACGCAGCGAGGACGTTGTACATGTCCTTATCGAGTGAGATGTCGGTTAGCAGTTGGCTCGCTTCCTGTTCACAGACTTGAGCGGCGTCGCGAAACGGCTTTGCCGGATGCACCTGCTCGGCAAGGCCCGAGCGAGCTGCAGCGTCACTCGCGATCAGAATGGTCGTATCGAATGACTGCAGGGTCGAAATTGCGTCGCGCGGGGACTTGGTAGCCTTGATCTCTACGATTTGCTTCTTCGTCTCTACGAGGTCGCTGCGGCAGGAAGCTAGAAAGGACTCGGGCGTGCCTGCCAGCACACTTGAAGCGCCCGGGGAGGGCGTCTGCGCTTGAGCGGCGGCAAGCGTTCCTACACAGAAAGGGAATACAACTGCGAACAGCAGCACTGCGGTTTTCTTATGACTCATCGTTATCCTTCCAACTGCTTTCGAATAAAATGCTGGCGGCCAAGCTAATAGACGAAAGAATTAGCAATAGGTGAGATGCCAGCTTAGATTTGAAGCGGAGGAACGGTCAAGGTTGGTTCAGGCCCACGGTGGCCCGCCCCTACGTGCTTTATACTGGAACGATCCTATGCCAGACAGCATTCATATCAAGCTCCCCGATGGGAGCGTCAAGGAACTACCCAAGGGCAGCACCGCGCTCGATGTCGCCCAGTCTATCGGCCAGCGGTTGGCCGACGCTGCCCTTGCGGCGAAGACCAACGGCGATCTCATCGACCTCACCCGGCCGCTGGAAAAAGACACCGATCTTCGCATCCTGACCGACCGCGATCCCGAGGCGCTCGAAGTCTATCGGCATTCCTCCGCGCATCTTCTGGCGGCGGCGGTCCTGGAGCTTTTCCCTGAAACCAAGCTCGGACACGGTCCTGCCACCGAAACCGGATTCTTCTACGACTTCTATCGTCCGACTCCGTTTACTCCGGAAGATTTGGAAAAGATCGAGAAGAAGATGCAGGAACTGGTACAGCGGAACGTCCCCTACGCGCGCGAGTTTCTGCCCCGCGATCAGGGATTGCAGGAGTTTAAAAAAGAAGGCGATTTCATGAAGTGTCATTTCATCGAGCAATTCACCAAGCCCGATGAAAAGATTTCCATTTACCGCACTGGCAAGTTCACCGACTTCTGTCGCGGTCCGCATGTGCCTTCGACTGGGAAAATCAAGGCCTTTAAGCTGCTGAGCATCGCGGGCGCGTACTGGCTTGGCGACGAGAAGAATCCGCAACTGCAGCGCATCTACGGAACTTCGTTTTTCTCGAAGAAAGACCTCGACGACTTCCTCAATAAACAGGAAGAGGCCAAAAAACGCGACCATCGCCTGCTGGGACAACAGCTCGATCTGTTTTCCATCCAGGAACTCGCCGGGCCGGGGCTGATCTTCTGGCATCCGAAGGGCGGCATTATCCGCAAAGAGATGGAAGACTGGATGCGCTCCGAGTACATCAAGCGCGGGTATTCGCTGGTCTACACGCCGCACGTGGTACGGCGGCAGCTGTTTCATGTTTCCGGCCACGAGGGATACTACTCGCAGAACATGTTCGACGCCATGGAGCTCGACGATGCGGAATATCGTCTGAAGCCCATGAACTGTCCCGGCCACATTTTGATTTACAAAGATTCGCTGAAGTCGTATCGCGACCTGCCCGTGCGCCTGGGCGAACTGGGGACGGTCTATCGTTACGAACGTTCGGGCGTAATGCATGGGTTGTTGCGGGTTCGCGGCTTCACCCAGGATGACTCCCACATCTTCTGCACCCCGGAACAGATCGAAGGCGAAATTGGGGGCTGCCTGGATTTTGCGCTCGAGGTGCTGAGAGTCTTCGGCTTCGATCAGTTCCAGACTGAGCTCTCCACCTGGGATCCGAATGACCGCAAGAATTTTCTGGGATCGGAAGATCAGTGGAACATGGCCAACCGCTCGCTCGAAAATGCGCTCAAGCAGCGGAATATCGAATACAAGGTGATCCCCGGCGAAGCGGCGTTTTACGGGCCGAAGATCGACATCAAGCTGGTGGACGCAATCGGGCGGCTTTGGCAGCTTTCGACGGTTCAGTGCGACTTCAACCTGCCGCAGCGCTTCAACCTCGAATATGTCGCCGAAGATGGCACGCGCAAACAGCCGGTGATGGTGCATCGTGCGCTGTTTGGATCGATCGAGCGCTTTTTCGGCGTGCTGATCGAGCACTACGCGGGCGCATTCCCGGTGTGGCTCTCGCCGGTTCAGACAACGATGATTCCGATCGCCGAGCGCCATGTTGACTACGCTAGTAAAGTCGCGGATCAACTCAAGGCCGTTGGCGTGCGCGTCGAAGTCGATGCCCGCAACGAAAAGATGAATGCCAAAATCCGCGAGCATGCGATGCAGAAGGTTCCTTTCTTATTGGTCGTCGGCGACAAAGAGGGCGAAGCCGGCAAAGTAAATGTCCGCACCCGCGGCAAGGAGAAGACCGAAGACATGCCGGCCGCGGAGTTCGTGGAGAAGATCAAGAAGCTGATCGCCGAAAAGAGCGCGGTCCTCTAGAGCAGGATGCCCAGCGAGCAACGAACCGCTGGCTTCCTATGAAGCTGGCTTAGACTTCAGGGGGCCACCCCTGGCGAGGAAAACCCACATGCCGTCTGACTTTTCAAAGAAGCGCGTAGCCGTCCTGGGTGCGGGAAAGATGGGCGGAATCCTGCTCAAGGCGCTTCTCGAAAAACAATTATTTTCCAGCAAGACGACAGTCGCTACCGTCCAACACGAAGAGAAGGCTCGCAGCCTTAGTAAGAAGTTGGGAATTCCGGTGGGCACCGATAACCGGGCTGCGGCACGCAATGCGGACATCATTCTGGTGTGCGTGAAGCCGCAGGTTGTCGATCAAGTCATCGAACAAATTCGCCCCAGTGTTACTAGAAGCCAGATCATCATCTCAGTGGCCGCTTCGGTTCCGACCAGCCGGATCGAGCGGGCTTTGAAGCGCGCCGTGCCGGTGGTGCGTGCCATGCCCAACACTCCTTGCGTTGTCGGTTGCGGGATGACTGCCTTGTGCAAGGGAAAGTTCGCTGCAGCGAAGCATCTGGAGATCGCAAGCGCGCTGTTCGGCGTGGTAGGCAGAACGGTCGTGGTTGACGAGAAGTTAATGGACGCCGTGACTGGATTGTCGGCGAGCGGGCCGGCTTACATTTACATCATTTTGGAATCCCTGGCCGAGGCCGGGGTGAAAGTTGGGTTGCCTCGCGACGTTGCGACTCTCCTGGCTGCGCAAACAACCTTAGGCGCCGCAACCGTGGTGCTCGAAACCGGCGATCACCCCGCACTGCTCAAGGACGCGGTCACTACTCCGGCCGGCTGTACCATCGACGGCATTCTGGAACTCGAAGAAGGCAAACTGCGGGTCACGCTGATCAAAGCCGTGGTAAAAGCCGCGCAGAGGGCCAAGGAACTTGCCAATGGCTAGGCCAGCTTCCAGTATTTTCCTATGGCTGGTGTTCGGCGAAGCACGCACGTCGTGAACCGAGCTCCCGCAGTCGTCGGCGTGATCACAGAAAGTCTGTCTAAAATCCAGACAACCATTGTCTCGTTCCAAGTTTAAAACCCGCGTCCATTGAAAAATGAGCGGACACTGATCTTTCGATACTTTCCTCAACTCAATTGATTTGGCAGACTTCTTTCGTTAGGAATCGTCTCCCCAATTTTGAAAATAGCCAAAGATCCCGGCTGTTTTCCTTCCAAAACCGGGCGTGCTCGTGCCCATTCCAGGAGCTGAGGTCATCCGATTGTCTTTGCTAACGAATACCACCCTGAATATTGCTGGCGCACTCGGGTCCGGAGGTGCAGCCGGCGCTGCGCCCGCGCCTCAAACCACTGCCACTCAGACGCTTCTGGCCTCCATGCTGCAGACGTCGACAAAGATTAGCGATCTGTTCTTCTCGCCGGGAAGGCCGCCACTCGTAGAGGTCAATGGGCGGCTTTTGCCAGGGGTTTCCGACGGACAACGCGCGCTCACGGTTGACGACACGCGGCGAATTGCCTCCGATCTGATCGGCAACAACCAGCATGCCGCGGGACTGCTTCGGGAGCAGGGCTCCTGCGACGTGTCTTACAGTTTGCCAGGCGTCTGCCGGTTTCGAGTGAACATTTTCATACAAAGGGGCAGTTGCGCGATCGTGATGCGAGTGATCCCCGGCAAGATCCCCGACTTTGTCGCCCTCAACCTGCCGGCCGAACTCAAGGAGGTCGTCCATCTCCGCAATGGCATCGTGTTGGTGACGGGGCCCACCGGTTCCGGCAAGTCCTCCACGTTAGCCGCCATCATCGACAAGATCAATCGCGAGCAGTCGTACCACATCCTGACCATCGAGGACCCTATCGAGTTCTTGCACCTGCACCAGAGCTGCATTATTCATCAGCGTGAGCTGCACAACGACACAACCAGTTTCGCACTCGCGTTAAGGGCCGCCCTGCGCCAGGCGCCCAAGGTGATTCTGGTCGGGGAGATGCGCGACAAGGAAACCATCGAGATCGCCATGGAGGCGGCGGAAACGGGACACCTGGTTCTCTCCACGCTGCACACGATTGACGCGTCGAAGACCGTGGAGCGGATTGTCGGCGTGTTCCCGTTGGCGGAGCAGGACACGCTCCGCAATCGGCTGGCCAAGAGCTTTCGCTACATTGTTTCGCAGCGGCTCATCCCGCGGAAAGACGGTAGCGGGAGGGTGGCGGCAGTTGAAATTCTGAAATCGACTCTGCGCACGCGCGAGTACGTAGAGAAGGGCGAAGGCGAGGGCAAAACCTTGCTGGACGCAATGCGCGTCGGCACGACCGAAGGCATGCAGCACTTCGATGGCGAAATCGAAAGGCTGATTCGAGAAGGGGTCATCGACTACGAAGTTGGTATGGCTTACGCCACCAATCCAGGCAATCTTCGCCTGGAATTAGCCGACTTTGTGGCTGCGCAGGAATTGGAAACTGCCGTCGCGAATCAATAGACGTTCCACTGGCATCTCAGTTGGCCGCGCTGCATGGAAGACCGTCACAGTTAAAATGTGGCGTGAATACAAAGCGGCTCGCAGTTACGACCATTGGCGTCATTTCGGATACTCACGGTCTTCTGCGGCCTGAGGCTCTCGCCGCACTGCGCGGATCTGACTACATCATTCATGCCGGAGATATCGGCGACCTGCGAATCCTCGACAATTTGGCTGCGATCGCGCCGCTAACCGCCGTGCGCGGGAACGTTGATCACGCCGAGGGGGCGCAGAAAATCCCCGCTACGAATGTCCTCACAATCGGCGAGGTATCCATCTACGTGCTGCACAGCCTTCAGGAACTCGACTTGAAGCCGGAAACAGCGAAATTCGCGGCGGTCATCTACGGGCATAGCCATGTGCCCAAGCAGGAATTGAAGAATAGCGTGCTCTACTTTAATCCGGGGAGCGCCGGGCCAAGGCGATTCCGGCTGCCGGTGAGTGTCGGACGGATATTCTTGACTAACGGGAAAGTAGAATCGGAAATTGTGAAACTGGGAGTGTGACGTAGTCAAGCACTCAGCATTCGGCACTCAGCAAACAAAAGCGCCGGTCTGCGAACTCTGCGGTCCGGGTTTTGAGCCGATTCTTAGCCCACGAGACTACAGGGACCGAATGCTGAGTGCTGACTGCTAACTGCTCGCTCATTGCTACAATCTCCACAGTGTCCATCCACTTCCAGATCGAGGCTCAATGTGGCTCCGCCCGTGCTGGCCGCCTGATCACGCCTCACGGCGAAGTCGAAACTCCGGTCTTTATGCCTGTGGGAACGCTGGCCTCGGTCAAAGGGGTTCCGCAGGACATTCTCGAGGATCTCGGAGTTCAGATTCTTCTGGGAAATACTTATCACCTCTACCTGAGGCCGGGAGTCGAGCAAGTCAGGAAGTTGGGCGGACTGCATCGCTTCATGGCGTGGCCGCGGGCGATTCTCACCGACTCTGGCGGCTTCCAGGTGTTCAGCTTGAATGATCTGCGCAAAGTCACAGAGGAAGGCGTGACGTTCCGCTCGCATCTGGATGGGTCTTCGCATTTCTTCAGCCCGGAAAGCGCGATGGAGGCGCAGATCGGCCTGGGCGCCGATATCGTCATGGCGTTTGACGAATGCACCGAGTACCCGGCGGATCTGGAGCGTACGCGGGAATCCATGGAATTGACGCTGCGCTGGGCAGAGCGGAGCAAGAGGCATTTTGAGGAGCACAAACACGATGTACCGTGGCGCAGAGGTCACGTGGGGACAGCCGCCCTCGGCTGTCTGGGCGAGCGAAGCTCGCCAACGGGAAACCACGAAATATCCGACACACAAGAGCCTGCCGAGCTTTGCTCGCCCAGACAGCCGAGGGCGGCTGTCTCCACGTGGTCCGAGGGTACTCAAGCTCTCTTCGGCATCGTGCAGGGCGGGATGGACCGTCAACTCCGAAAAGAGTCGGCGGAACGGACTATTGAAATCGGCTTTCCCGGTTACGCTATCGGAGGCCTCAGCGTGGGCGAGCCGCGAGCCCTGACGCGGGAAATCGTCGAGTCCACGCTCGAACATCTGCCCTCCGACAAACCACGGTATCTCATGGGAGTCGGCACGCCCGAGGAAATCGTCGGATACGCCAACCTGGGCATCGACATGATGGATTGTGTCCTGCCCACGCGCGCCGCGCGGCACGGGTTGCTGTTTACATCGGAAGGAAAGATTTCCATCAAACAGGCTCGGTACGCGGGCGACGAGGCCCCGCTCGACCCAAATTGTGGCTGCCGCGTTTGCCAGCGCTACTCCCGAGCCTACTTGCGGCATCTTTATGCTTCGAACGAGGTCTTGGCCCAGGTCTTAAATACCATCCACAATCTGAGCTTCTACCTTGACACCATGCGGGCAGTGCGTCATTCTATTGCACTTGGGAAAGAGACTGGTTCTTCGTGTGTCTGGTCTCGACCGAAACCATAGCTCGGCATCCCCGGCTCGTGTCCGAAGCTGAAGGAATCTCCGGCCTCATAGCGCGAGAACTCCAGCGGTAAATTACAAACGGCGATTGCGCCAGCAGGCGCGGTCTCGGATTATTTAGTGGAAACGGATTTCTAGTCTTCATGATTGCTCAGCACTTATTGGCAATACAATTAGGCGGTGGCTCGGCAGGATGGCTTGGGTTTGCCCCGCTCATCTTTATTTTTGCGATTTTCTATTTTCTGCTGATCATGCCGCAGCAGCGGCGCCAGAAGAAGTGGCAGGCGATGCTGAACGAGTTGAAAACGGGTGACAAGGTTGTTACAACCGGAGGCCTGCGAGGCACTATCGTTGCCCTGAAGGACGAGTACATCCACCTGCGGGTTCCTCCGGACAATTTGCGGATCGAAGTGAGCCGTGGCTCGGTAGCCTCGGTGACCACCGCCGAGGAGGCAGCGAAGTAAGACCATGCACGGGCGGGGACGCCCGCGCCTACATTTGGCAATCGGAAATCATTCATGAATAAGAATCTGGGCTGGAAACTTATCGTTATTGTTGGCGCTCTGCTGTTTTTCCTGTTCGGCATCATCGGCATACCGGACAAATGGTCGGGCAGCGGGCTCCTGGAAGCCATGCAGAACCGCATTCACCTGGGGCTCGACCTCAAAGGGGGCACTCACCTGATCCTCCAGGTGCAGGTGAACGATGCCGTCAATGTCGACTCGGACAACGCGGTCGAACGGCTCAAGGCGGATTTGCGCGTTCGCAAGATCAATTATGCCGAGATCAGCAAACCGGATGCGGTCAACAATCCCGAAAAGATTGTGCTGAAGGGTGTGCCGCCGGAGTCCAGGTCCGACTTGCTCTCCATCGTGCAGGATCGCCTCCCCGAATACGATCTGACATCGGGCACGGACAACGCCTGGACCGTTTCCATGAAACCACAGGCCTTGGCCGACCTGAAAAACCGCGCCGTGAGCCAGGCAATTGAGACGATCCGGAACCGCATTGACCAGTTGGGAGTAAGTGAGCCCATCATCGAGGAGCACGGACTCGGGCAATATCAGATCCTGGTGCAATTGCCTGGCGTGGACGATCCGGCACGGGTGAAGGAAATCATGCAGTCCACGGCCATGCTCGAAATCCGCCAATCTTTCGGCGGGCCTTATCCCAACGAACAGGCAGCCTTGCAGGATAAGGGCGGCGTGCTACCGCCAGATCAGGTATTGATGCCGGGCCGCAGCGTTGGTACAAGCGCCAGCGACAGTGGGCAGACCTGGTACCTGATTTCGCGCGCGTCGGCGGTTACGGGCCGCGACCTGCGCGCCGCGGATTCTTCCCGTGACGAGAACGGCCAGCCTTCCGTAAGTTTCGCCTTGACCGGCGAGGGTGGCCGTCGCTTCGCCAGCTTCACCGGCGCCCACGTAGGCGACTATCTCGCCGTCGTGCTCGACAACAAAGTGCAGGAAGTTGCCGTCATCAAAGACCAGATCCACGATCAGGGCGTGATTAATGGACGCTTCACTGAACAGCAAACCAAAGACCTCTCGATGATTCTGCGCTCAGGCGCCTTGCCTGCCGGCATCAAGTATCTGGAGGAGCGTACCGTGGGTCCGTCGCTGGGCAGCGATTCGATCCGCGCCGGAGTAACTGCGGCTGTGATCGGCATGTTAGCCGTGCTGATCTTCATGCTGGTCTACTATCATGCCGCCGGAATCAATGCGGACATCGCCTTGATTCTGAACTTGGTCATCCTCCTCGGCTTCCTGGGCTACAGCGGTGCAACCCTTACCCTGCCGGGAATCGCGGGAGTGATATTGACGGTCGGTATGGGTGTGGACTCGAATGTGCTGATCTTCGAGCGCATCCGCGAGGAACTGCGCAATGGGAAGACGCCGCCGTCGGCGGTGGAGCAGGGCTTCGGCCATGCTTGGATTACCATTGTGGATACGCACGTCACGACGATTGTTTCGGCGGTCATTTTGTTCATCTTCGGTACCGGTCCAGTGAAGGGCTTCGCGGTGACGCTGAGCTTCGGTCTGTTCGCGAATTTGTTCACGGCCGTGTTCGTCTCACGCGTGATCTTTGACTGGTTGCTGAGCCGCAAACAGCGCGGCGAGGCGTTAAGCATCGGATAGTGGAAGTGCGCATTACAAGAGAAAAGGAGTTCTAAGCGGCGTGGAATTTTTTCGCAATCCAAACATAGATTTTCTCGGCAAGAAGTGGTACTTTCTCGCTTTTTCGCTGGTCTTCAGCGTGGCCGGTGTGTTTTCCATGCTGTTCTGGCACGGAATTCCGAAGGGGATTGACTTCCGCGGCGGCACACTGGTCGAGGTAAAGTTTTCTCACCCCCCTGACGACAATGCCATTCGTGCGGCTATGCAGCGCGCGGGACTACCCCACGCTCGCATCCAGGATTTCGGGCAGAAGACCGCCAATGAAGTGCTGATCGATTTATCCTTGCAGGAAACCAGTGAGCAGGCGCTCGACCAGGGCAAGCTTGCGATCATCCATGCGCTGGAGACAAATGCGCCCGCAGGCAAGCAGGATCTGAACAACACGAGTTTTCTGACGCTCAAGAATTATCTCGCCGAAAAAGACCCGCTGCGGGCGGGGACCGATGCCGAGCAGCGCTACACCGCTCAGGCCCAGGCCATCGTCAACTATCGCGACAAGGTCAAAGGCGGCGTGCTCACGTCGATCGACGAGTTGAAGGGTGCGGCCGACCCTGCGGTCGTGGTATCGCTGTCGGACGGGTTTTATCTATCTGATTTCGGAGTGCGGAATGTCAGCATCGTAGGCCCGCAGGTGGGTGATCAGTTGCAAAAGCAGGCCAAGCTCGCGGTCATCTACTCGCTGGCTGGCATGTTGGTATATCTGGGCTTCCGCTTTGAATGGATCTACGGTGTGGCTGCGGTCATTACCGTGTTCCACGACACGCTGATCACGGTGGGCGCGTTTTCTCTGATGAACAAAGAGATCTCGCTAACCGTACTCGCTGCCATTCTGACCCTGATTGGCTATTCCAACAACGACACGATCGTGGTTTTTGATCGCATCCGCGAAAACCTGAAGCTGATGCGGCGGGAGAAGCTGTCGGACATCGTCAACCGGAGCATCAACCAGACCCTGAGCCGGACCATCTTGACGGCGGGTTTAACATTCTTGACAGTCTTGGCGCTGTATGTGTTTGGCGGTGAGGTGCTACAGGGGTTCTCACTCGCCCTGGTGATCGGTATCTTGATTGGAACCTACTCGTCGATCGCCATTGCGGCGCCTATTCTGGTGGCTTATCAGGACTGGCGGTCGGGCCGGGGAAAGCCCCCGGTGATGGTCCCGGTCGCCAAGGATGCAAGTCGCCGGGAGAAGGTGAAGGCCAAGGCCTAATCCCGCTGCCAGCTTGGCTTGCAGGACATAAGTTTGTGATTGGGCGGGATTTGAGGTAGTATCGTCCGGTTTTCGATTTGGCCGCCGGAAAACATAGGTGCGGGAGCAAACCGGGGCCAGCCGGTGTCTAAGAAGTAGTTAGGGTCTGTGTGGGAGAAACCTTATGTTTGAAGATAGCCTGATCGAGTCCGGTGGGAGGCTCAAGACCAAGCGGGGCGTTTGGACTTTCCTCTCGTTTATTCTTGAGGCCGTGCTGGTCGGAGTGCTGGTGCTGATTCCTCTGCTGTTCACCGAAGCTCTGCCCAAGACGCAGTTGATGACCTTCTTAGTGGCTCCACCCCCTCCGCCTCCACCTCCGCCCCCACCTGCGGCCGCGGTCAAGATCGTGAAGCAGGTGCAGACCGATATCGTCAACGGGCAACTGCGCACGCCCACCAAGATTCCTGAGAAAGTACAAATGATCAAGGAAGATGAAGCGCCCCCGCCAGTGATGTCATCCGGCGTGGTTGGCGGCGTTCCCGGCGGCATTCCGGGTGGACAGATGGGTGGCGTCATCGGGGGCATTATCAGTTCGACCCCGGTCGCCGTGCCTAAGGTGGCCACACCGCAGCGCGTCCGCGTGTCCCAAGGTGTGACCCAGGGTCTATTGATCCGCAAGGTCCAGCCGAATTATCCACCCCTCGCCCGGCAAGCACGCATCCAAGGAAGTGTGCTACTGCAAGCCGAGATCAGCAAGGATGGAGCCATCCAGAACCTGCACTTGATTAGCGGCCATCCCATGCTTGCCCCGGCAGCCATCGAAGCCGTGAAGCAGTGGAAGTACAAACCATACATTCTGAACGGCGAACCGGTGGAAGTAGAAACGCAGATTACGGTGAACTTTACCCTGTCCGGGGGCTAAACCCGAGGCGGCGTATGTTTTGAGTGGATGTGGATGTGAGGACGGTTGTCCCCCAATCCTGTCTTTGCGGTGATTCGACAGCGGGGCGGTCCTTGGACTTCAATCCCGTAGCCTGGGCGTACGAGTCCGACAGCTTTCGCACGACAAATTAGCAAGCGGCAAGCGATTACCAGACTTGAAGAGTTCCGAGGAGGGAAAAGCAACTCATGTTCGCAGCCAATGTAGCAACCCATACCTTAAGTCACATGTCCACCATGGCGGTCTGGTTGTTCCAGGACCAACCGGTGGCTTGGGACCCGATCTCGCTATGGAAACAGATGGGATTCATTGCGAGGACCGTGGTCGTTATTTTGTTCATCATGTCCGGCTGGTCCATCGGCGTAATGATTGACCGCGCCATGGCGTTCAGCGCGGCACGCAAGCAATCGCGGGCGTTTGCTCCCGCGGTGGCTGGCGCTCTGCGTGACGGTAAGATTGACGAGGCTATCAAAGTTGCCGAGCGCAACAAGAAGAGCCATCTGGCCAAGGTCGTGACCGCCGGCTTGATGGAATTCCGGGCCCACCAGGAAAGCGGTGAGATCCCCGGCGAGACCATCGAAGCCTCCAAGCGCGCATTAGAGCGCACAGAAGCCATCGTCCACGCGGAGTTGAAGCGTGGTTTGGGTGGCCTGGCTACGATCGGCTCGACTGCCCCGTTCGTCGGGCTGTTCGGCACGGTGATGGGCATTCTGAACGCCTTCAAAGGCATTTCGGAACAGAAGGCCACCGGTCTGGGCGCAGTCGCAGGCGGCATCGCGGAAGCGCTGGTGACCACCGCCGTCGGATTGTTCGTCGCCATCCCGGCCGTCATGATGTTCAACTACCTGACTGGCCGCGTGGAAGCTTTCGACGTCGAGATGGACAACTCCTCGAGCGAATTGATCGATTACTTCCTCAAGCGACGGGGAATGCGCCGGTCCTAAGCTGCTGAGCAGGATTGGTTTTCGACCTTTGAGTTGCTGGCCGGCGCCGGAGAATTGCTTCGGCGCCGCGTCTTGACCTCCCTGGGGCGAAAGCCAGTCAACTGGTTCAGCCGACGAGTATCCTGGCGCGCAGGAGAGTAGATTATGGCAATTAGCAAGCGGAACGAAGGAGCCAAGGTCAACTCCGACATCAACGTCACGCCCATGGTCGACGTGATGCTGGTACTCCTGATCATCTTCATGGTGATCACGCCCATGCTGCAGAAGGGCGTCAGCGTGGACTTGGCAAAGGTGAACAATCCGGCGCAGATGCCGGACGCCGACAAGGAAGATGCGCTGATCGTAGCCGTGATGCGGGATGGTCAGGTGTTCTTCGGCAACGACAAGACTCCGCCCGACCAATTGACCCAGAAGGTCAAAGACCGTCTGGCCAATCGCATCGATAAGCGCGTTTTTGTTCGCGCCGATGCCCGGGCGAAGTTTGGTTCGGTAGTGGCAGTAGTGGACAATGTCCGCGCTGCGGGCGTGGACCAGTTGGGTCTGCTGACCGATCAGAAAAAACAGGCGGTAACTCCGCCACCCCCAGCACCTAGCGGGCAATAGAGGAGACCAATATGAGCATGACAACTGGCTCGAGCGGGGGACAAAGCGCGAATATAAACGTCACACCGCTCATTGACGTGCTGCTGGTGTTACTGATCATCTTCATGGTGATTACGCCTTTGACCCCAAAGGGACTGGACGCCCTCGTGCCTCAGCCACCGCCGCCGAACGCGCCCAAGAACAATACGCCGGATCGCACCATAGTAGTGCAGTTGATCGATCGCGGAGCGGGCCAGGACCCAGGGGTGAAGATTAACCAGGAAGACACAACCTGGGACGGTCTGCAGGGACGCCTAACGGATATTTTCAAGACCCGCGCCGAAAAGGTGATGTTCGTCAAGGGCGACGACAATGTTCCGTTTGCCGATGTCGCTAATGTAATTGACATTGCGCACGCCGCAGGCGTAGACAAGGTTGGTCTGATTACCGCCAAGATCGAAGCGGGCGGTTAGGCAGGCAGGCGGAAGTTTTCATTTACAGAGTTCAAGAAGAGAGTTCAGAACAGAGTTCAGAACAGAGTTCAGATGCGCCTCCCGGGTGTCGTCTGAAAGAGCTGCGCCCGTTGCAGTGTTGTGCCTGGCTCGCGTCACAGTTTTTGTCCAGATCCCGGGGATTCCTGGCGAGGGAGACTTAAGGCAATGAAAAAAAGCGTGCGGGTCCTGGCACTCATGGCCGTCGGCTTAATGTTGTTGTCCGCCGTCGGCTGCGACAAGTTGAGGGCGCGTGACCAGCTGAACAAGGGAGTGGCGTCCTACAAGAATGCCCGCTATGAAGAAGCGATTGCTCACTTCCAGCAGGCGGTAACTCTGGATCCCAGCCTGCTGAATGCCCGACTCTATCTCGCTACCGCCTATGCTCAGCAGTACATTCCAGGAGTCGATGCCGAAGACAACAATCGCTTGGGACAGGAGGCAATTGAACAATATAAGGCGGTGTTGGAACGCGACCCGAAGAGCATCAATAGCGTCAAGGGAATTGCCTACATTTGTTTGCAAATGAAAAAGTTTGAAGACGCCAAGAGCTATTATCGCAAAGCTCTCGAGATCGATCCCAACGACCCCGAACCGTATTACTCGGTGGGCGTGATCGACTGGACCCAGACTTATCAGCCGCGGATGGAAGAACGCGCCAAACTGGGGATGAAGCCGGATGAGCAACTGAATCCCAAGGACAAGAATGAGAAGAAGGCCTGCGAGGAACTCAAGCAAAAGAACTCCGCCAACATTCAGGACGGCATCGACGCTCTCAACAAAGCGCTGCAACTGAGGGCTGATTATGACGATGCCATGGCCTACATGAATTTGATGTACCGCGAGAGAGCAGACGTGGAATGCGACGACCTCGCAGCACGGGCAGCGGATCTGAAAACCGCCGATGAATGGGTGGATAAGACCATGGCCACAAAAAAGGCTAAAGCGGAAAAACAGCCCGGAGCCCAGGGCATTACCATGGATCAGCCGAAGTAAGATCAGCCGAAGTAAGATCAGCCGAAGCAAGATCAGCGGACGCAAGACCAATCGAAGTATTTCTCCTCCTCAGACACGAACCTCTTCCATAAGGGAAGGGGGTTTTGCTATGATTTGCTGCTTGCTGTCCCTTAGTTTCCTTTTACCGGCATCGCTGCTTGAGGTTTCCGTTTGAGCCTGCCGCATCGTCTGTGAAGTCGATCGGCGGATTGAGAAATAAGCAACTAAGCTGTCCACTCCCTCATCAATACATCTGCGCTGATATGTATATTCTGACTCTCAATCCGGGCGAGTCCGCTTTCGTCCGGTGCACTCGTTGCGAGAACTTGAACCTGATGGTAACCAACGAAAAAGAGAGCGATGTATCGCTCCAGTTCAACGCCAAGGACGACCAACTGGACGCGCAATGTGTCCTGTGCAAGGGACATTACTTCTGGACTCCCGCCTCCGTCGCCATCGTCAAGCCCTCCGAGAATTCGAACTAGACCAGCGGATTCACAAAGGATGCGCCCGGGCAACAACCGGCGAACGGCGCTCGTCCGCCCGGACGAGGCGTCCGGGGCTGCGCGATTCCAGAGGGGTGCCAAAGTCACTTGGGACCAGTACCTTCGGTCACGTGATCTGCTTGGCCCTACCCCGGTAATATGGTCTCTGCGTTGCGAGGGGAGATAGCCCATGAAATGGAAGCTTGACCGAATCATTAGCGTGGCCACTCTGGCCGCCTCCTTGATAGCGATATTCCTGGTATTGAAGAAACCACAACCGGTGGCGCCCGCGCAGTCGCCTGCAGCCGCGGCCGCGAATGTACAGTCTCTGGAGAACAAACTGGAGCAGTTGGAACAGCCCAAGGACCCCGGGCAAGCTCCCGCCCAAGTTCACTTCAGCTCCGACGAAATCACCGCCGCTCTGGCGCAGGCAGCCGCGATGATTCCAGCGTCAGCCGGGACCACTCCCGCGTCAGCCGCCCAGACCATCCCAGGCCTGCCCACCTCGGTTCCCTCTTCGCCCGATGCGGCAATCGGAGAAGGCGAGCCCGAGGTCAAGGATTACAAGGTCAATTTCGATGGTGACGTCGCCCGCGGGCAGTTTGTCACCCAGATTGGCGGCAAGGATGTTTACGTCACCCTCGCCGGACACCTCGGTTCCAAGGACGGCTACGCGACCTTCGATCCCACCGAATTCAAGGTAGGCGACTTGAGTATTCCGGTGTCGCTGGTCAGCGGCGCGCTGCAGAAAAAACTTGGCGAACAGCGCGACCGTTTGAAGCTGCCAGATGACGTTGGTGGCATCAAGGTCGAGAATGGTCAGCTGGTCGCCACGCAAAAATAGTTGGTCCAGGTGGGACCGATCATGTGGCGACGGATGGTGTGGGGACGGGCGACTCGCCCGTCCGGTCGAGCGAAGCTCTTACCTAAGACACGGAAGCCATCCGTACGAATCCTTGAAATCCGTCGCTGATTCTATCGTCCAAGCGTGCCTTGAAACAGCGGGTACAAGCGGTCTCCGATCACGCGATACACCACGAAGGCGCTGCCTGCGTCAGAAACCTGGCGGAAAAGCAGCTCCCCTCGCCCGTCTCCATCGACATCGACCGCATCAATCAGTTCAAGCCTGGGAAGAACGTCCAGGTGCTGTGTGTCGGTTACGTTCGCTAGCGCCTTGTGAAACTCGCCGTTCACATCTTCGCGAACTACTAAGGTGATCGTGTATTGCAGGTCTTTGTATTGCAGATCAGCGCTCGCACTCCCTTTTTCGCGCGAGCGCTGTGGCATGCGCGCTTTTGCCGTCAACACCAACTCGGGCTCGTTGATATCCGCCAGATCAAAGACCCGAAGCTGCACATCTTCAAAATCGGGCTGCACTGGCTTCACTGCTGTCCCTTTGCCCCGCTGCGAAGGAGCGTGAACGGGTTGTCCGGCGCGTGCCCGCACTTCCTCCGCCGCCAACGCCAACATCTTCTTGCGGAACTGTTGCTCCTCCTCCGGCTTCAGGCTGTAGGTGTACGGAAGCGGATCAGGCCCATCCGAGTCTGAAATCGCGGGGATCAGTCGGATCTGGTTTGCCGACGAGGACCCAGATGAGGACCCAGAATTCGTCGCCGCGCTTGTCGGAGTCGTTGTCTCAGAAGGCCCAGCCGTCTTTGCCGAAGCAGCCGTAGTCTTCCGAGGTTCTTCCTTCGCCACAGGAACCGGCTTGGGCTTGCCTCGTTTCAGCTCCGGCCGGTCTTTGTCCTCCGGGGGTTTGTCCTCGTGCGCTTGTTCCTGCTGAGTGGGAGTTGCCGACGGAGAAGACGTTGAGCCGCTCGTCGCCGGCGGCGCTTGAGGAGCCGCTGCAGGCGTCGCATTAGGTGAAGCAACCGGCGCCGACGGTGTCTGCGTAGGCGTGGTTGGCGCCGCAGGCGGCTCCGTCGATTTGGGTTTTTCGGCGCCCGCACGCCTCAGTACCGGTGGACCCTCGTCCTCGTTCATACCGCGAGGTTCCGACGCCACCGGCTTCTTCGCTACCTTCGCCTTGATGGAATCCGCCGACTGCCAGGTACCTTCAGCCATCCACTCAATTGCATCTTTTGCATCTTTCCTTTGCAGCGCCCCGGTCACCGTAAACAGTCCCTGGGAAACTCCCGTGCGCACGGCTTCATAAACCGTCTCGCTCCACAGCGCCATGGGCACCGGAGCAGCCTTGTACGCGCTGGCATCGTAGTATTTGCCGTCAATCAGGATCGTGATTGGAATCAAGTGGGCTTTGCCATTCGGGGCCAGTTCCAGCAGACCGAGCGCGCGCGGTCCCTTGCTGACCTTCGCACCATGCCCGCCTTGGGCAGGCATAGTCGGCGGAAGCGTAGTTTGCAGAAAAACGCCCAATGCGAAAACGCCGGAGATGACGCGGCACCGCGTCCTGCGGTATAACCAATGTCGAGAAGTTGATGGAGAAAGAGAGGCAGCCATGGATATCAATGATAAAGCCCCCGAGTTCACTTTGCCTGACCAGAATGGCGACGAGGTTTCCTTGAAGGACTTTCGCGGGAAGACGGTCGTCCTGTTTTTCTTTCCCAAGGCCGATACTCCTGGCTGAACGATTGAGGCGTCCGGGTTCCGTGACGCATACAAGAAGCTGCAAAAAGCCGGTGCCGTGATTCTTGGAATCTCCGCTGATCCGCCGCCCACTCAGAAGAAATTTCAGGGCAAATACGACCTGCCGTATACGTTGCTCGCCGACACTGACAAGAAGGTATGTGAAGCTTTCGGCGTCATTAAAGAGAAGAATATGTACGGTAAAAAGGTGAAAGGTATCGCTCGCACAACCTTTGTGATTGGGCCAGATGGCAAAGTCACTCATGTTTTTCAAAATGTCAAAGCAGAAGGCCACGCCGAAGAAGTGCTGGCATATCTGAAGAGCGCAGCTTAGGGAGGGTTGTCATGATCAACGTAGGACAACGTCGGGGCGGAATTTCGCTCGGTTTGGCCATCATGCTTGTGCCAGCGATCCTCGCCACCCAATCTGCCCAAGCGCAGACTTTCACTTTGCTCTACGCCTTTGGCAACGGGACCGACGGAAGCACTCCATACGCAGGCTTAGTTCGAGACTCGGCGGGCAACCTGTATGGCACTACTTTCTCTGGAGGCACTGCCAGTAGCGGCACGGTGTTCAAGGTGGATCCAAACGGCAAGGAAACCGTGCTCCACAACTTTAAAGCTGGAGCGGACGGAGCGATTCCCTTCGCAGGCTTGGTCCGTGGCCCCGGTGGCGCCCTCTATGGCACTACCGTCGAGGGTGGAGCCTCCAACTTCGGAACCGTCTTCAGGCTGAGTACGACCGGCAAGGAGACCGTGCTGCACAGCTTCAATAGCCAAGATGGGAGTTATCCTGACGCAGGTTTGCTGCGTGACTCCGCGGGCAACCTCTACGGCGCCACCGTCGAGGGCGGCGATTCCAACCTCGGGACCGTCTTCGAACTGGACACGACCGGCAAGCAGACTGTACTGCACAGCTTCACCGGAGGAGCAAACGACGGTAGATTCTCCTACGTATACGGCAGTTTGGTCCGGGACGCGGCCGGCAATTTCTACGGCACCACCCTGGCGGGCGGCGCTTCCGACCAGGGCATTGTGTTCAAGCTGGATACGGCGGGCACCGAGACCGTGCTCTATAACTTCACCGGCGGAACCGACGGAGGCTATCCCTACGCAGGGTTGGTCATCGACAGGAAGGGCAACCTTTACGGCACTACCTACCTGGGCGGCGCCTCCGGTCAGGGCACGGTATTCAAATTGAGCAATACCGGCGAGGAAACTGTTCTCTACAGCTTCACTGGCGGGGCGGACGGCGGGAGTCCCACGGCTCGTCTGCTCCGGGACGGGAAGGGCAACCTCTACGGCACTACCTACTACGGTGGCGCTTCCAACGCCGGAGTGGTGTTCAGACTGGACCCGACGCACAAGGAGACTGTGCTGCACAGCTTTGACTACGCCAACGACGGCGGATACCCCACCGCACGTTTGATCCGGGACGCAGCCGGCAGCCTGTACGGTACCGCGTCTGCGGGCGGCGCGTCCAACCACGGAACCGTGTTCAAGCTCACTCCTTGATTGTGATGCCATTGATTCCTTGCTTTCGCGCTTCGGGTACCTCGGAGCGATGGTCCCAAAAAACGTGTAGGGATCAATCCCTCGGCTTCGCTCGGAATAGCTGGCTGGGATAACCAGGATCAGAGATATATGAGCGACTCTCTCGACCGACCGATGCTGGTGTTTGACGGGGAGTGTTCGTTTTGTCGAGTCTGGATCGAGTACTGGCGGCAGCTTACGGGCGAACGAGTGCTTTACACGTCTTACCAGGAGATCGGTCAGGAAATCGGCAACCGCTTTCCTGATCTTCCACGAAAGGATCGCGCCTCGGCGGTAACGCTGCTCCTGCCCAGTGGTGAAGTGCGAAGCGGTGCGCACGCGGTCTTCAGCCTACTTGCCCTGCTGCCCGGAAAGAGCTGGATGCTCTGGTTGTATGTGCATATTCCGGGATTCGCCTTGATTGCGGACCTGGCTTACAGAGTGGTTGCAAGGCATCGCTCCTTTTGCCATTGGGCGACGCGCGCGCTTTGGGAAATTCCGATCGAGGTTGGAACCTTTGGCATCGCGAGCTGGCTTTTTCTAAGGACGCTAGGAGCGGTCTACCTGGTTGCGTTCGCGTCGTTCGCAGTGCAGGCGGCGGGCCTCATCGGTTCCCATGGAATATCGCCGGTCGCGGAATTTCTCCACTCGCTGCGGGAGTACTACGGCGCGGTGTACTGGCAGGTGCCAACCGTGTTTTGGTTGAATGCGGGCGATGGCATGATCAAAGCGGTTGGCATCGCCGGAATCTGTTTGTCGCTTTTACTTTTTCTCGGCGTGCGCTGGCGAATCATCCGCGTTGCTTTGTTCGTTCTCTATCTTTCGCTGGTGACAGCCGGCCAGGAATTCATGGGATACCAGTGGGATGCTCTCCTGCTCGAGGCTGGCTTCCTGTCGATTCTGCTGGGCTTCTCTCCGGTCATACCTTGGCTTTATCGCTGGCTGCTCTTTCGTTTGGTGTTTCTCTCGGGCGCCGTGAAGCTGGCCAGTGGAGATCCGTCGTGGCGCTATTTCACCGCGCTGCCGGTGCACTATGAAACCCAGCCTTTGCCAACGCCACTCGCTTGGTACATATATCAATTTCCGGCGTGGTTCCAGCGCGGCTCTGTGAGGTTTGTGTTTTTTGTGGAGCTGGTTGTTCCTTTTCTGATTTTCGCGCCTCGCCGGATCCGGTTCCTGGCCGCTCGTGCGATCATTGTTCTACAGGTTCTCATTCTTCTGACGGGAAACTACGCATTCTTCAATGTGCTCACGATTGGCTTTTGCCTGTTCTTGGTGGATGACGCGTTTTTCCGTCGCGTATTGCCGAAGTCCATCAGCCGGCTGGCGTCCTCGGCGACGACCTACGAAAGATCACGTGTCTGGTCCCGGGCTGTCTGCGGAGCGTTCGCCGCTCTGGCATTGTTTGTCGGCAGCTTTCAAGTGGCACGCGCATTTGGCGTGCGCTGGTCACTGGCAGACGTGGCCATTCGAAGCGTGTCACCGTTCGAGATCATCAACAGTTACGGACTCTTCGCGGTGATGACCACGACGCGGCCTGAGATCGTCATCGAAGGATCGAATGACGGTGTGACCTGGCTTCCGTATGAATTCAAGTACAAGCCCGGAGACCTTACCCGCCGACCCGGTTGGGTGGCGCCGCACCAGCCTCGCCTGGACTGGCAGATGTGGTTCGCGGCCCTCGGCGACTACCAAAGCGATCCGTGGATCGTTCGCTTCATGGCGCGACTTCTGCAAGGTTCTCCTGAGGTGTTGCAGCTGCTTGGCCGTAATCCGTTTCCCGACGGGCCGCCTCACTATGTTCGCGCCATGCTTTACCAGTATCGCTTTACCAGTCCGGCGGAGAGGAAAAACACGGGAGCTTGGTGGAGTAGGGAGTTGAAGGGAGTCTACGTGCCGGCTGTATCGCTGAGGAACTAGTGCGGCGTCCCTGAAAATAAGCGACGAAGGCCTCACCTGTCGTTCTATGCAATGCGTAAGGTTTGGCGCTGCAAACACAATGCGTAGGTCATTCGCTGCGCTCAGAGGATGTGACTAAAGCAGTTTCCGTTCCAAGCCATCAAGATTCTGGTGCCGCAGGTGATCGTATGCCGATCAGTCGATCCGGTGCGGGGCGCGTGGGCCGTGTTTCCCAGGCCAACCTTCGCCACCGGGACATCGCTTTGGTACTCGCCGCCTCCTTATTGCAGCAGCGCCGCTCCGAAGGGCATCGCGTTGTACGCCAGTGCGCACCACACCGCCGAGCCAACTCCCGCGCCGGACCAATCCCGCGAATGCACGCGTACAACCATAACCCCACCAGCAGCTGCGGAGCGGTGGCGTCGCGGCCCGCCACCCCGTCCTGCGCCTTGATGGGCTCGGTAAAGCGCGACAGATCCAGTGTCTCCACCAGCGCCATCACCAAACGCACCGGATGCCGGGCCGGCACCAGATCATCCGGACATTGCACCACCATCGTCATCTGAGGCCGCTCCGGCACCCGCACCCGCACCGCCGGCTTCCGAGGCCTGGTTCCTCATGGCTTGCCGGCGAAACGGAGCGCCCGAAGACGGATCACGTCGCCGTCCTGCAGTTACTCAATTCGTTGGGGAGGCCGTGCGCGGGCTGTGTGCATCCCGATTGGAAAGTGTAGCGCTCCACACGGGCTATCGCTTCTTTTCGATCTTCTTTTCGATTTTGGCCCACGCATCTTTCAGCGCGACGGTGCGGTTGAACACTGGCTTTCCGGGGGCGGAGTCGGGATCGACGCAGAAATATCCCAGGCGCTCGAACTGATAGCGGCTACCGGCTGCGGCGTTGGCCAGTGACGGTTCGAGCTTGCAGTCAGTGAGCACTTCGAGCGATTTCGGGTTGAGATCGGCGGTGAAATCCGGGCCCGCTTCGGTTTGATTGGGATCTTCCCTGGTGAAGAGGTTTTCGTAAATCCGCACCTCGGCATTCACGGCATGCGCCGCCGAGACCCAGTGAATCGTGGACTTCACCTTGCGCCCGTCCGGAGGAGCGTTTCCCCCTCGGGTCGCGAGATCGTAGGTGCAGTGCACTTCGACCACTTCGCCTTTCTCGTTCTTTACGACGTTCTTGCAAACGATGAAGTAGCCGTAACGCAAGCGGACCTCGCGGCCCGGAGACAGCCGGTAATACTGTTTGGGCGGGTCTTCGCGGAAGTCATCCTGCTCGATGTAGAGCACGCGGGAGAACGGTATTTTGCGAGTGCCCGCGCTTGCATCCTCGGGATTGTTTACCGCATCCATCTCTTCGGTCTGGTTCTCGGGATAATTGTCGATCACAACTTTCAACGGCCGCAGTACCGCCATGACGCGCGACGCACGTTTGTTCAAATCTTCGCGAACGAAGTGCTCCAGCATCGCGAGCTCGATCGAGCCGGTAGTCTTCGACACGCCGATGGCTCCGCAGAAATTGCGAATCGCCTCAGGCGTATAGCCGCGGCGGCGGATGCCGGAAAGAGTGGGCATGCGGGGATCGTCCCAACCGCTTACGCGGCCCTCCTTTACCAACTGGAGCAGCTTGCGCTTGCTCAACAGGGTGTAGGTCAGATTGAGGCGGTCGAACTCGATCTGTCGCGAAGGGAAAATGCCCAACTGCTCGATAAACCAATTATAGAGCGGGCGATGATCCTCGAACTCGAGCGTACACATGGAATGGGTGACCCGCTCGAGCGAATCAGACTGCCCGTGAGCGTAATCGTAGAGGGGATAAATGCACCACTTGCTGCCGGTGCGATGATGGTCGGCGTGGAGGATGCGGTACATGACCGGGTCGCGCAGGTTGAAGTTGGGCGATGCCATGTCGATTTTTGCGCGCAGAGTTCGCGAGCCATCGGGGAATTCGCCGGCTCGCATGCGTTCGAACAGGGTAAGGTTTTCCTCCACGGAGCGATTGCGGAATGGGCTGTCTTTGCCGGGCTCGGTCAGGGTGCCGCGGTGCTTCCTGATTTCGTCCGCGCTTAGATCGTCGACATATGCCTTCCCCGCCTTGATGAGTTGCACCGCCCACTCGTGGAGCTGGTCGAAGTAATCGGAGGCGTAGTGGAGGCCGTCCCACTGGAAGCCGAGCCACTTCACGTCTTCCAGGATGGAGTCGACGTACTCGGTCTCTTCCTTCTCGGGATTGGTGTCGTCGAAGCGGAGATTAGTGTGCCCACCGAACTCGGCGGCCAGACCGAAATCGAGGCAGATCGCCTTGGCATGGCCAATGTGCAGATAGCCATTGGGCTCAGGCGGGAAACGGGTTTGCACGCGTCCGCCATATTTGTTGGTCTTCAGATCGTCGAGAATGATTTCGCGGATGAAGTTCGAAGGACGAGACTCGGCGGGGGCGTTTGCAGCGGCTTCGGTCTCGGGATTTGATGTACTCATAGCTTTTTTCTCGGGCGCGGACTAGGCAAGCTTTGCGTTGGCCGCCTGAACGCCCGAGACTTCCGCCATCAGAGCCGACCCACTATCGAGGGCCAGAATCTCATGGGGAACCAACACTATAACTCATCTGGGACGCAGGCGACCGGAGGGGCAACGTCCATGCGGTGGCGCGTCAACCTATCGCCGGTAACCATTAGGGCGGTTACCACGAGGCGGTTCCTGACCGCTTCTGTGCCCATCTAAAGACTATTGTTTTGTCTAGGATGGTGTGAAAACATTGGGATCGCAAGTTCCTTAAAGGTAGGCAATTGCAGTCAGCGGCGGAGAACTGTTTCCAGCGCTATGGATAGTATCGCTATCACCGTGGTCATCGTGCCGGGGCTCGTCGCCCTGCTGCTCTTCTTGTTATTCACCTACCTTTACGAGCAAAGCCGGCATCAATACTTCCGCGCGTGGCAACTGGGTTGGGCCGCCTACACTCTTCACTATGCCCTGGATGCATGGGTCGCTTTCCGCCGGCCCTCGGCTTTGGTGTCGTTCTTCAGTTCTTTGTTGCTGATGACGATGGCGCTTTGCATCTTCGTTTCCACGCGGCTCATGATGCGGAAGAAGTTTCGTCCGCAATGGTATGACGTGGTCGTCGGCGTGGGCGGCATTGCACTGGTCTGGTGGAACCTGCGGGCGCAGATCGCTGGTGGAGGATTTCATCCCGAGACCCTTCCCAACCCACACCTGCCTCTGGACGTGGGTTTGGGTGTGGTGCTTCTATATTGCTCTTTTTATTTTTATCGTTACGCGCATCGCAAGAATTCGCTGGCCTTTACGTTTCTCGGGGTTTCGCTGGCCTTGTGGGCGGTACTGATGGTTTTCGGCGAGCTCCGCAATCCGTTCCTTGCCATGTTCGGGATTGCGGGCCATTTCCTGGGCCCGATCCCGCAGATGCTGCTGGGCATCGCCATGGTGATGGTGCTGTTTGAGAACGAGCGCAACGCGGTGCAGGAAAATGCGCTGGCGTTCTCCACCTTGGGTGTGGATCCGATGCGGCTGCTTTCGGCTGAAGATCTTGTGCCCAGCCTGCAAAGCATCCTGGACCGGCTAGTGGCGCCTTTGCCCACGGGCCGGGCGATGATCTACATTTCCGAGCGCTGGCGCGCCATTCTGCCCTCGGTGCAGCGCGGATTTTCGCCGGAGTTGGTCAGCAAGATGGAAAAGGGTGGCGCCGGGGAATACATTGCCGAGTTGGCTTACCGGCGCGGCGGATTCGTGACCTTCCACAATTTCTCCGAGATGTCGGAACCGCTGCCTGCGTTTCCGGGCGCCCGGTTTGAACAATTTCGCCAGGTGCTGGCGGAAGAAAACATCCGGAACATTACAGCCGTCAGCCTGCAGACCCGAGAACATAACTTCGGTGTGATCCTTTTTCCCCATGCCGAGCGCCGCATGTTTGGATCCTCGAACCTGCGCCTGCTGATTGGTCTGGCGTTGCAGATTGGGCTGACCCTGGAAAACTACATCGTGATGCACGATGCCCAGCGCCGCACCAAGGAATACGAACTCCTGACCCAGATTGGCCAGGCCATCAGCTCGCGTCTCGACCAGGAAGAGATCCTGCGCACGGTTTACAAAGAGCTTGGGCAAATTTTTGACACCGGCGAATTCTACGTTGCGTTTCAAGAAGGCGAGCAGATCCGGTTCGAGTTCGAGGTGGAGAAAGGTCAGATTCTGCCCAAGCGCTCGCGTAAGGTCGACAATGGTCTGACCGAGTACATCCTCCGCACCGGGCAACCGCTGCTGATCCGCGCCGATCTGGAGAAGGCCCGCGAACGCCTGGGCGCGACCTACATCCCGGCGCGACCCTCGAAATGCTTCTGTGGCGCGCCCATTCTGCAGGGAGGCAAACCCGCGGGAGTCATGGCGGTTATGAGTGCGGACCGCGAACATGTCTTCGAGGAACGCGACCTGGAAGTGATGCAGACGGCGGCCGGCCAGGTATCAGTGGCAGTGGAGAACGCCCGGCTATTTGCCGAGGAGCAGCGCCGATCGCGTCAGTTCGCGTTTCTCAACAGCATCTCTAAAACTGCCATCTCCAGTGAAGACTCGGAACAGATGCTGCTGGAAATTGTCGGCCATATCCAGAAGAACTTCCGCTTCGATCATATCGGTATCGGCATTTTTGACTACGTTCGCAAAGACATCGAAATCAAGGCGGAAGCCGGCATTACGGCCAAAGCTTTGGGTAAGCGCATCCCGCTCGGCGTGGGAATCCTCGGGCGGGTGGCGCGAACCGGGGAGAGCGCGCTGGTGCAGACCACCGGCGAAGCGCACTTGCAGGGCGTGCTGCCCGATTCGCGAGCCGTGCTGTGCATCCCGATCACCTATGGCGAGACCCTGCTCGGTGTGCTCAATGTGGAGAGCCGGCAGGAAGATGCATTCTCGCCCGAAGATGTGCTCATCATGAATACGCTGGCCGACTTGCTGGCTACAGCGCTGCACAATTCGTTCGTATTTCAGAAGCTGCAACAAACAGCCATTACCGATGGTCTTACCGGCATCAAGACGCGCCGCTTCTTCTGGGAAGCTCTCAGTTCGGAGTGGAAGCGGGCTTCGCGCTCCGGTCGGCCTTTTTCGGTGGTGCTGATTGACCTCGACAAATTCAAGGAAGTCAACGACACGCTGGGGCACCTTGAGGGAGACCTGGTGCTGGCTCGAGTCGGGCGGTTGCTCGAGCAGAAATGCCGGCAGTCGAATGTTGTGGCCCGCTACGGCGGCGACGAATTTATCATTCTCATGCCGGAAACCGGAGTGGAGCAGGCCCAGGTCCTGGCCGAGCGTCTGCGCCTCTGGCTCTCGACCGACCCCATGCTGCAAGAGCATCTCATCACCGGCAGCTTCGGCGTGGCCAGCTTTCCGGTGCATGGCTTCACCGCGGAAGAGATCATTCGGGTCGCGGACGCGGGGATGTATGTCTCCAAACACGCGGGCGGCGATCGGGTTTCCACCGCCGACGAATCCGAAGACAACAAGAGCGGCGCGGTGCAGCGGCAGCTGATCTCCGGTTACATCGAAGGCTTCCTGCATCGAGAGCACACTGGACCCGAGCACCTCGATGAACTCCTGACCACGCTCAAGAAGCTTAGCGCTGGGGAAGGCGAAGAGGAGGAAGAGGGGAGTGTCCAGGTACTGCGGGAAGCGATTGAAGCGCTGACCCGGGCCGCGGAATTGCGCGAACTGAACGGTTCTGGACATGGCGAAATGGTCGCTCGATACAGCGAACTCATGGCGCGGGCTCTGGGCTTGTCTCCGGAAGAGATCGACGATCTCGCTTATGCCGCCAAGGTGCACGACCTGGGCAAAATCTTCGTTCCCGAACGGGTTCTCAACAAAGCCGGGCCGCTTACTGACGAGGAGTTTTATCTGGTAAAAATGCACGCTCGGGTGGGAGGGGAAATCGTTGCCACCCTGCCGGCCAGCGAGTTGCTGCGAAAAGCAGTCGAGCATCACCACGAATCCTTCGACGGGACCGGCTACCCCGGCGGCCTTCAGGGCGAGCAGATTCCTTTATGGGGGCGAATCCTGGCGATCGCGGACGCCTACGTCAACATGACCACCGAACGTTCCTTTGCTCCAGCCAAAAGCAGCGGTCAGGCTTTGGCGGAACTGGAACGCTTGAGTGGCATCCGCTATGACGGAATGCTGGTGCGTGTCCTGTTGCGCCAACTGAAAACCGAAAGGGCTTCGTCGAGTTTTGGGAGCTGATTCGAACGCCTGGCTTTTCCAGTTTTGGTGTGCGGGTATGAATACCTATCGCTCAGGGTCGGCTGAAGCAGGTCTCTGACCGAGCGTAAGCCCGTGGTGGAACTCCGATCTAGAAATCCAGCGCCTGAAGGCGCGCTGATAAATCCGCACTTACGGCATGTCTGAAGGCATGCCCTGATACGAATCTCACTTGCACCACGGGCTGCTAGGTGTGCGCGTGCGGACTTTGGGCGGGATTCTTTTTTACCGGAGGGGGAGCCTTGATTACCTTCACTTGAAAGTTTACCGGTAATTGTTTGGGCGGATAGCAGGCGGCGTTGTCGCAGGCCTGGTATTTCAGCCGGCCACGAATCTCGTACTTGCCGGGCAGCACACTCGCCAGCGGACGCACCTGCACCGACAGGTCGAATTCTCCGCTGTAGACGCTGAGCTTTTCATCGGGGGCAAAGGCAAAGCTCATCTGCTCGCCCGGCGGATAAGTGATTTTCCCCACCACGATGTCGGTGGGCACGTCCAGTTTGAGCGTTGTGGGAATCAAGTATTCCGCGGCGGGTTTGTTGGAGTTGATGTGGAAGCCCGAACCCACGTGGAATCGCAGCTCCACAGTCGTGGCCTTACCGCGGATGGCGGTGGCAGCCGGGGCGGGTGACACGGTCACGGACGGCGTTTTCCTGCCCAGCGAATCCTGCGCCGCCAGCGGGGCAGCGGATAGCAAGAGAAGAAAAGCGGGCTTGAGGATGTGGTTCACGATTGACCTGGTTGCGGGCATTGTTTCGTCCTGGGTTCAGCCGAAGAGGTTGAGCCGAAGACTACGGTGGCATTCTCGAAATCAAAAAGCTCGCTCAAACAAACCGCGTTCAAGAATAATTTCAAAAGCCGCGGACAGGAGTGTCCGCGCCACACGCTTATTTCTTGGCCACCCCGCTCTGGCCGAGGATTTTCTTGACGTCGTCCTCGATCTCTCCCCGTCCTTTTAAGCCGAACGCCTTGTCGACAATTTTACCGTTACGGTCAAGATAGAACGTTTCAGGCAAGAACTGTACCCCGCCGTAAGCGTCCCCCACCGCTTCCTTGCCAATAAGGATGGGATAGTTCACGTTCATACTTTGCGCGAAATCCGCAATCTCCTTGGTGCTGGCATCATCCATGGCGACACCAAGAAATTGCACACCCGCCGGCCCATACTGTTTTTGCAAATCCACAAACCACGGCATCTCGATCTTGCAGGGCGCACACCAGGTGGCCCAGAAGTTGAGGACTACGGCTTTGCCGCGGAAGTCGGAGAGGCGGATGGTTTTGCCGTCGAGCGATTGCAGGGTAAAGTCGGGGGCGGTGCCACTCATTTGGGCGGTGGCGGAGGAGGCTCCGTGCGTGGAGCGGCGGGCTAGTTTGAAACCGAACACCAGCATCATCGCAACCACCATCGCCACTATGATGAGGACAACCGGGTCACGTTTCACGGAAAACTCCAATCAGAGCGCAAATCGATTCAGAAAAGATAAATAATTCGAAATGATGGTGAAGCGTCCTATGACTAACAGTACGCCCAATGCGATCAGCAATGCGCCGCTGGCTACTTCGATGGCATGCATGTGGGCGCGGAAGCGGCTGTAAAACTTGAGAAAGCGCTCGACGCCGAGAGCGGTCAGCAGGAATGGCACGGCCAGGCCCATGGAATAGATCGCCAGCAACATGACTCCTTTTGTGATCGAGTCCTGGGCGGCGGCAAAAGTTAGAATGACCGTCAGGACCGGTCCTACGCACGGCGTCCAGCCAAAGGCAAAGGCGAAGCCAATCACAAACGCTCCCCACGCGGTGCTGCCGCCTTTCACGCTGTGCAGACGCGCGTCCGTGTAGAGAGCTTTGATTTTGAATACTCCGGTCAGGTGCAAGCCGAACAGAATAATGACTACGCCTGCGACTTGCGCGAGCGTCGATCGGTAGCGCGCCAGCATCTGGCTGACCTCGCTCGCGACCGCTCCCAGAGCGATGAACACAACGCTGAATCCCAGAATGAACGCGATGGAATTCAGCATGACTTTCCGTAGCAACTGGGATTCTTGCGTCTTGAGTTGCTCAACGCCCACACCGGAGATCAGCGAAACGTATCCGGGAACCAGAGGCAGGACGCAGGGCGAGAGGAACGATACCAGGCCGGCGAGGAAGGCTGCGATTGGAAGAGGAAGGCCAGTCATTGCAAAGTCATTCTACCTGTCCGAGGCGTTTTCGCTCGCGAATAAGTGCGGCCATAGGTTTATTCCTTGGTGGCTATTGGACTCTGGGCGAGTCCAAAAAGTTGCGGAAGCATGTGTAAAAATTCTGTCACGCGCAGGCCGCACGGGCGAGGACGCCCGCGCCCACATTGGCTAATCGGGCGCCTTCTTCTTTTTGGTTTTGCTCTTGCCCGGCGAAGGAGAAGGCGCAGGGTTTTGCGGTGGTTGGGCTTCCGGGGTCACGGATGAGGGGGCTTCGGCGAGTGCTTTGCGGATCAAGCCCAGGGGCACGGTCGCGGTCAGCACGGCGCGGTTCTTTTGTGGCTGAATCTTCAGGCTATCGAAAAATGCTTTGATGTCGGGATCGGGCGCTGGTGTGGAGACTGTGCTTTCCGCGGTACGAAAAACATTGAGAAAAGTGTCGATGCGTTCGACGAGCTGGTTGGCTTCTTCTTCACTTCCGGTAAAAGCTTGGGCCTTGAAATGGACGGCTCCAAGGTAGCGCACCGAGGCCACGACCGTCGCCGGTTTTGGGAATAGAAATGACCACCCGATCGGACCGGAGGTGGAGAGGTCTCCTGAAGGTTGAACCTTGAAGATCGCCCAACCGAGGCTTGCGAAAGGAACTTGCTTGTAATACTGGCGCAGCAGCGCTGGTCCCCCGAACGGGGACGCAAGTTTTCGGGAACGGCCAATGATTCCGCGGATGACGAGCGGGTCATCGAGATTCGACGCTGCGACCGTGTCCACGCCCAGAATGGCGACTCGTACCGTGCGTCCTTCGAGCGGGATGTTGTAGATGTCGCGAGTCTGGTAATTTTCGACCGAACTTGAGATCTGGCGAAGGTACGCCCGCAGCCGTTCTCCGTCGATCTTCCCCACAAAGACTTCCGAGAAGCGGGGCGACTGCGCGCTCTCAGGCTTCATGCCCGGCGAGTTCACGGGATAATGAACTGCCAGGGCGGCTTCTTCCAGATCGCGCTCGAACTGAAACCCAGTCGCCTGGATGAACTGCTCGTATTCCGGATCGTGAGGCACGGCTGGCAACTCGCCCGTGATGTTGGCGCGGCGCATCCATTGCAGATTTACGTACACGTAGCCATCGCCGCCCGGGAGCAGACGCGCCGGCTCCGGAGGCGCATGTTTGCGCAGCACGACGGCCAGGGCGACCGCCGCTGCAACCAGCAGAACAGCCAAGATGATGGGGAGGCGTCGTCGTATTCGCATGTAAGCGCGGCGTCCGGCAAAGCGAAACTCACCCTGTATGCCGAAAGCCGGGCGTTTGCTCATAATAGCACTCTGTACGCCTTGGAATCCCCTGGTTTTCTCGGGCGGGATTCGGCTAGGAGTCCGCCGAAAACCGGGTTGCGTGCGGGGTTTCCCTGTGTTACTTTCCCAACTAGTGGAGTGTTCGCAGCGGCTTCCACACTGCCTGCCGGTCCCCCCGAACCTGATTGCCGGAACATCCGTCGGCTCAGAAGGTTACGAGGTTGGAGAAAGTTTCTGTTCTGAAGGCAGGTCTGCGCACCCCGGCTACCTCCTCGACCGCAAGAGCAGGATCGTTCTCGGCCCTCCCGCCGATGATCAGACCCCGCAGGAGATTTGCCATGGGCCACAAAGCGAAGCTTTTTCTCACCGCGATTCTCTCTCTGCCTTCGTGGATGGCCATGACCCAGCTTGCCTGCGCGCAGGCTCCGGCGTGGGCCCAGTGGGGGCAGAACCCGCAGCACACGGGAGAAGTCGCCGTGAGCGGTCAGCCGCTCCAGGCGAAGCTTGGGGACCTGGTGTTTGACCCTTTCGTTCAACAGGAAATCGCGGAGAGTGGTGCGCTCCTGATGCATTACCAGGCGCCGCTGGTCAATGGGCCATACATTTTCATGGAGTTCAAGACCGGGGTGTACACGCCCTGCAACCCTCCGGGCTCGGGAAAGCCGTTCCCCTGCGGGCCGGATGCCTGGAATGGCGAGATCTGGAACGAGACGGCGTTGCAGTGGCAGAATGGGCAACTGGCTCCGGTGTGGAGTTTTTCCTCGGACTGGAAACCGGTTCCGAACTCGGGCTCGTCCCCCACGAACAAAGGGCTGGGAGGATGGGAGCCGCTGTTTCAGCCGGCGTTGTCCGGGTCTTACATCTATGTTCCGGGCGCTGGTGGCACAATCTACAAGCTCCGTCAGAGCGATGGATCGGTTGCGTCGCAGATCAATCCGTTCGGCACCGTGAATCCCAGCATATTTGTCTCTGGTCCGTTGACCGCCGACGGCGCGGGCAACATTTACTACAACGCGACCCAGGTCCATCTCGATTGGCCGTGGGACCAGGACGCGGTCAACGCATGGCTGGTGAAAGTTGCGCCGGATGACACTGCTACGACGACGACCTATGCCGCGCTGCTGCCCGGTGCTCCCACTGATTGTCTGGGAACCTTCCGCGGTTCGCCCTACCCGTGGCCACCGAGTAAAGACGCGGTGCCACACCAAGTACCCTGCGGCTCACAGCGGCCGGCGACTAATCTTGCGCCGGCAATTTCTTCGGACGGTTCCACGCTGTACACGGCCAGCCGCGGTCACTTCTGGGGCCGGGGCGCATACTTGCTCGCGGTAAATACGACCGACCTGAGCTTGCAATGGTCGGCTTCGCTGCAAGGGATCCTCGACGATGGCTGCGATATTTTGCTGCCCCCTGATGGGCAGCCAGGTGGCTGCCGCATCGGCTCGACGACCGGCGTGGATCCCACGCAAAACACCTTGGGGGCGGGCATCCTGGAGGACGAAGCGTCGGCTTCACCCCTCGTGGCGCCCGACGGAAGCATTCTCCTGGGTGTTAACACAGCTTACAACTATGGGCGCGGGCACCTGCTCAAGTTCAGCCCCAAGGGCCAGCTCCAGGCGAACTACGATTTTGGCTGGGACAGCACGCCCGCGGTTTTCCCACATGATGGTACCTACTCGGTGATTCTCAAGGACAATCACTACGACAACGGCTCCTATTGCAGCGACAAGACCTGGTGCCCCAGAGCCCCGCGCGGTCCGTACTACATTACGCAACTCGATTCCAACCTGGTTCCGCAGTGGCAGTACAAAGACCCATCGGTCAACAAGGGCCACCCCAACGGATTCGAATGGTGCGTGAATGCTCCCGCAGTGGACGCGAATGGCGTCGTCTATGGCAACGACGAGGATGGATATCTGTATGCCGTTCAGCCGGGCGGGATGCAGGTGCAGCGGATTTTCCTTGACCGGACCATCAACGCCGGATACACGCCGGTTTCGCTCGGCGGCGATGGGATGATCTACGCGGAGAATGCCGGTCATCTGATCGCGATCGGCGAGTTGTTCACCACCACCACGCAGATCACTTCTTCGTCGCAGAATCCCTCGACCTTTGGGCGGCCGGTGACGTTCACCGCGCAGGTTTCGTCCGCGATGGGAGTGCCCACGGGCACAGTCCAGTTCAAGCTGGGCGCGGCGGTACTAGGAAAGGGTGCGCTGACCAACGGCATCGCAACATATACGACCACTCCCACGCAATTGCCAGGAGGCACTGATTCGATTACCGCCGTTTACGGAGGCGATGGCACGCACGCCGGCAGCACCTCCCCCGCTTTCCAGCAGACTGTGAACCCGGCTGCCACAACGACATCAGTGAGTGATCAGCCAAATCCATCAACGCCCGGTCAGCAAGTCACGATTACCGCCACCGTGACCTCCGCTCCGGGAACGCCCGCAGGTAACGTTGTTTTCAAGAGTAACGGGACCGTGCTGGGAACTGTGCCCTTGGCGCAAGGACAGGCCGTTTTGCAGACCACGTTTGCGCAGGCTGGGAAATACACCATCAAGGCGGCTTACCAAGGCAGCCGGAACTATGGACGGAGTACGGGCAGCGTGGTGCAAGTTGTGCATTAGGCGGAATCTGCGGCCGGGACGCGATTGAGCTGATAGGCAGGTTGCGTTTGGGATTGGGCGTGTGGTACCTTTTAGAATTGTCCCGGACATCTGAAAGGGATCAGAGGGATATATGCGCCCGAGAGGGCCGTTGTCCCCGACTGCTGGCGTAGCTCAGTTGGTAGAGCATCTGATTTGTAATCAGAGGGTCGGGGGTTCAAATCCCTTCGCCAGCTCCAGCATTTGATTGACCTGGCATTTGATGACCCGGTATTCAATAACAAGGATCGGTTCCGGAAAACAGGGCATTTTGCGCGGCGCGGCGGCGTAACAGATTTTTCCCAACGGCACTCCATAAGGAATTGTTCCAAGTGTGGTGTTTGCGTGCGAGAGGATTTTCGCGCGCACTCTGTTCTTCTATTGGGTCATTGCCCGCTGTAGCATCATCCTCCGCGCAGGCGCACGGGCTTGGTTGGTTTCTGGACTTTGCAACCGAGGGCCGCGCGGCGGCGTTTTTGCACAGGTGGGTGAGTGGTTAAAGCCAACAGACTGTAAATCTGTCCCTCCTTGCGAGGTACGAAGGTTCGAATCCTTCCCTGTGCACCAGGAATTTGAGTGAAGCGTTTAATAATTGCGCTGGCCGCGTACGTGGCCTTGGGAATTTTGTCCTGGAACACGATTAGCGACCAGCGAGTTCGCTTGGCGACGCTGGCTGTGCTGGCGATGTTCGCCCTGAAAACTTGGGTGCGGCGCAAGGATGTACTGCACTCGGACGGCGGCAGCGAATCGAAATAGGTTTGGCAACAGTCTGATAAAAGGGTTGTGCTGACGGCTGATTGCTGAGTGCTGGTTTTCGCCGATGTAGCTCAGTTGGTAGAGCACTCCCTTGGTAAGGGAGAGGTCATCAGTTCAATCCTGATCATCGGCTCCAGGAATCGGGTAGTGGGGATCGGCGGGCCGGGCTTGTTTTTGCTGAGAGCTGACGGCTGAGAGCTGATGGCTGGTTTTGCGCGGGAGTAACTCAGTGGTAGAGTCACAGCCTTCCAAGCTGTTGGTCGCGGGTTCGATTCCCGTCTCCCGCTCCAGAGTTTGATTTGAATGCGCGGCGCGACGAAGCAGTCTATAAATGAGTAGCGCGGTCGATTCGCGACTTGAGTTGGCAAAAACCTTGCGGGCGTTGGCTGATGGTTCAAGCGAGGTAGTACTAAGAAGCGCATTGTCAAGGTCGTATTATTCGATCTTCCATGCTACGAAGGTACTTTTTGGCAAGGTAAGCCACAGCGACATTGCAAAGAAGCTCGGGAGCATCGATCCAGAGCTTGAAGTTAAGGATGGAAAAGCTACAGCAACTTCGATCGCAGGCGGATTACGATCCAATGTTTGTTGAAAGAGAGTTTAAGGGAAATTTGGAGCAGTTTAGATTAGACGTCCGGCGCCAAGTTGACGAAGGGCTGTCAGTGTTTAGTCGCGTTCTTCGCGAGATTGAGCGGAGCGAAAAGGCTTAGGAACGGTTATGGCGGTTACTGATCTACAAGCGCAATTGGAGGGGCGGCTAAATCAGGCCGGGCTGCTTCCGTATCTCGATAAGGACGAATCCCGATTTGTTGATCTCGAGGACGACTTTTTCGTCGAGTTAGTAGCTCGCGATAGCACTAAATTGCCAGAGATCGGTCGTATTGTCGAGGAGGTCAGGTCAGGGAATCCAAGGGTCAAAACCCTAGTTCGAGCACACTGGGAAATCGAGGATGTCGGGCGGCCCTACCCTGCTTATAACCCGAAAACAGGTACTCCGCGGACGGCTGCCTCATACCCGGTCGATCTTAAGTCTGGACAGGGCACCACGCAGATTTGGGTAGAAGTGTCCACGCTAGCGAGTATGGTGTTTAAAGGTCGTGGATTAGACGTGAAAGGTATCGTCCGCGACAATGTGGCGGAACAGCTCTCGAAGGGCGGCGCGAGTTACTGGGATCCAGAACGCTTTCCCCGGCTCGAAATCAACGCCAATATGGCTGAATACATAGCGAGCCGGAACTCTGCGCTCAAGCAGTGAAATGAAAGGTCTAGTCGGAGAGAACGAGAATGGCGAAAGAGAAATTTGACCGCAATAAGCCGCACTGCAACGTGGGGACGATTGGTCACATTGACCATGGCAAGACCACGCTGACGGCGGCCATCACCAAGGTGTTGCAGAAGCATAACCCAAAGATCGTCTTCCGGTCGTTTGACTCGATCGACAATGCGCCGGAGGAGAAAGCCCGCGGGATCACGATCGCGACGGCGCACGTGGAGTACGAGACGGCGAACCGGCACTACGCGCACGTCGATTGCCCGGGCCACGCCGACTACATCAAGAACATGATCACGGGCGCGGCACAGATGGATGGCGCGATTCTGGTGGTGGCGGCGACGGATGGTCCGATGCCGCAGACGCGCGAGCACGTGCTTTTGGCGCGTCAGGTGGGCGTGCCTTACATCGTGGTGGCGCTCAACAAGTGCGATGCGGTGGACGACCCGGAGTTGCTGGATCTGGTGGAGCTCGAAGTGCGCGAGTTGCTGAAGAGCTACAAGTTTCCGGGCGACGATGTGCCGGTGGTACGGCTGTCGGCGTTGGGCGCATTGAACGGGGAAGCGAAGTGGGAGAAGCAGATTGATGCGTTGATGGAAGCGGTGGACAAG
>DATNNO010000036.1:0-3172 GCA_035601775.1 Terriglobales bacterium
GGCATTGAGCTCATCCATCGGCGCAACCGGGTCTTCGGCGCCGTGCAGGATAAGGACGCGACCCTTGATGTTCTTGGCAGCATCCGGCGCGAAGTCGCGGAACGCTCCGTGCACCGAGATGAAGCCGAGAAGCGGCACGCCGGTTTCAATGAGCTCAATCCCGACGGTGCCGCCGAAGCAGTAGCCGACCGCGGCGAGCTTCGTCGGATCGACCATCGGCTGCGCCTTGAGGACATCGAATCCCGCCAAGGCACGCGCACGCATGAGCGGACGATCATTGTTGTAGATCGTGATCAAGTCCGTCATCTCGGGAACGTCTTTGGGCACCACGCCCTTGCCGAAAATGTCCTCGGCGAACACCACATAGCCGAGCTTGGCGATCATCTGGGCATCCGCGATGGTGCCCTCCGAGAAGCCGGAGCGGTCATGGATCATCAACACACCGGGGCGTCGCCCTTGGACAGCGTCGTCATAGATGAGGTAGCCGGAGAGCGCCGTGTTGCCCTGTTTGTAGTCGATCCACTGGGTTTTCATGGCAGCTTGCGCCGCGCCAGCCTGCAGGACTATGGCAGCGCCGGCCAGGATGAAACAAATCAGACGTGCGATTTTCATTGGCTCCTCCCGAATGCATTTGCACAACTGCTGCATTGTCGCATATTGGCAGCGCCCGGCAAGGCCCGCTTGTGGGAAGCGAGCCGGTTTGAGTGTGACGGACTCAGACTCCTGGCGCGCAGCCGTTGCTGTCCCGCTCGCGGGTCGCGTCACCTGTTTTCTGTCGTAATCGCACAGAAGGGCCTGTGCTGGCAGCGGTTCCGCAACGAAGATTGTTAACGGACCAAACCATCTGATTCCACTCATGTTTTAGCCTTTGTCGTCTCAGGGAGCAAATTCGCATTGTGTGTTTGCTCTTGACTTTCTCCCATGTCTTGTATTTATTATAAGTATAAGGCATGAGCGACCCCCTGAACCGCACGAAACTCTCGGCCACCGAACGCAACTTCCGTTCCCGGATTACGCAGCTCTCCTCTGGTCATTGGTTCCTTCGCGGCACTCTCTCGGAACGTTCCGGCACCTGCGGCAAGCCGAATTGCCGTTGCGCTCGAGGGGAACGGCATCAGTCCTTGTACCTCGTGCAGAGCCAGGCGGGGAAGCCTCGCCAGATCTGTGTCCCCAAGGCCTGGCAGCCACGCGTTCGCCAAGCCGTGAAAGACTATCGCCTGCTGCAGAAACTCATTGAGGAAGTTTCTGAGTTGGAATGGAAACGGCTTCAGGAAAGGAAACGATAAACGTTCTTCGCCGCCTGATCGCCTATTCGGAAAAGATCTTCCACTTCTCTCGGGACCTCGTCCCGCACCTCTCGGACCAGAGGCGGAAACCACGCATCTCCACCGCGGCGGTGGTGAAATCGTCTCTGGTGTTGTTCTGGGCCAGGATGGGCAGCCTCAATGCTTGGGAACAGGTCGGCCGGGCCCGCTTTTGGCGGAGTTGGTTGCAAGAGCCGACCTGCAGCGCCGACACGCTGGGACGCGTCCATGCCTTGCTCGATCCCGACGGGCTGCGGCAAGGGATTCACGACGTCTACCAGCATCTGAAACGCAACAAAGCCTTGCCCGATATTTACGGCCTGGGCGTGGTCGTTCTGGACGGTCACGAAAGCCACGTCAGCTACTTACGTCACTGTCCCGGCTGCTTGCAGCGAACCATCCCCGGTGCGGGAGGCGATCGCATCCAGTTTTATCATCGGCAGGTCACGTTGCTGTTGCTGCCCGGTGCGCCCCCAGGACGGGAGGCGCTTCATCTGTTCCTGGATCATGAGCCGCAACGGCCCGGCGAGGATGAACTGGCCACCGCCCTGCGTTTATTGGCCCGCGTGATCCCCGCCTATCCGCGGGCTTTCGATGTCGTGCTGGCCGACGCCTTCTACGCCAAGGCCTCCTTTTTCAACTTTTTGCTGGCTCGCGGCAAACACGCTCTGGTGGTTCTCAAAGAAGAACGTCGCCATCTCTATCAGGACGTGGCTGGATTATTCGACCACATCGCGCCTCAACAAGGTCGCTATCGGTCCCGCCAGTGTTGGTGGTGGGATTTCCCGGACTTGCTCTCTTGGCCCCAGGTGAAGGCCCCGGTGCGCGTGATTCGTTCCCTGGAGACCTACTCGGTACGCCGGCAGCTCGACCAGCAGGACGATCCCCAAAGCAGTGACTGGATCTGGGCGACGACGCTATCGCCCCACCAAGTTTCCGTCGAGCGAGCGGTCCATTTGGGCCACCAGCGATGGGCTATCGAGAATTACGGCTTCAACGAGTTGGTCAACCAATGGCACTCCGATCACGTCTTCAAGCATGACCCCGCCGCCATCGAGTGTTTTTTGCTCGTGGCCTTCCTCGCTTACAACCTCTTTCATGCCTTCCTGGCGCGAAATGTGAAACCCGCCGCACGCCAGGGCAAGACCCAAATCTTCTGGGCCCAACTGATCGCCGCGGAACTGTATGGCGATCTGACTCCCGCCAGCATGCCGCCCTGAGGTTTTTCGCGCCCCTTCGTCCGGCACTTCTGCTCGTCCCAGCAATCCTCATCGCGGTCTTCCTGCCTGTGGTCTCTTCAGATGGCGCCGCCGACCCGCTTTCGTCCTCGAAAAGCGATGCGAATTCCCCTTCCCATCTATCTGCTGGCCAGAAACGCTTCCAAGCTACACTAAACCCACCGAATTCCCACCCCATCCTGCCTTCGTTGCGGAATCGCTGCAATCCAGGCGGAGTGATAGACGCTCGGCGGCGGCCATGCTAAGCTCCCGCCAGTCCCCCGCGGTGCGCCCGTACCCTGAGCGCCGCCACCTTGGATCATCCCGACCTTGTACACCGAGACCAACGCAGGAGGCGCCACCGTTGAAGGACCGAATGTTTCGCGTTTACCCCGAACTTCATTTACTTATCCCGTAGAAATCCACGCAAGCGGTACGTTGATTCACCGGAACTGCTTACAGGAGACCTCTCTTGGACGCCGCCGTGCTCCACAATCTGGGAAAACCGCCCCGGTTTGAGCAGTTCCCCGAGCCCGCTCCGGGCAAGGACGAGGTGCTGGTCCACGTTCGCGCCGCGTCGCTGAAGCCCGTGGACAAGCAGGTGGCCAACGGCACGCATTATGCCAGCCCGCGCGCCTTGCCCGCCGTCTG
>DATNNO010000037.1:0-116000 GCA_035601775.1 Terriglobales bacterium
GCGTTCTTTGCGAGAGGGCGGGGCTTTTAGCTGACATCGCGGCGGCGGACCACCGGATAGACGCCACACAGGGTCCCTCGACTCCGCATCAGATTCGCTGCGCGAACCTGATGCTCCGCTCGGGATGACAGTTTGTTAGGGGCATAGCGCCGGGCACTGCTCCACGTCCAATCCTCGGGACGCGTGACCAGCCCGCGTTGCACTGGGTTGCGGTGCATGTAATCCAGCTTTTCCATCAGTTTTCTGTTCACGGCAAACGTTGAAGTCATGGTACCGGGGCTGCCAGAAGGGGTCGTGGAGCACAGAGTCCACGAGTCTTGCGGTCACGGAAAGGCCTCTAAAGCCCCCGCCCTCTCGCAAAGAACGCAGAAGGGCGGGCACCCGCTTTTGTGCGTAGGGAAAGCCTGGGCCAGCCCCCAGCAATTGTGGTTCCTGTCAGTGATGTGAGGCACATTCCAACAAGACACTACCGGTGTCAGGAAACAGATGGACCAGCCGGTGGTCAGTTTGAAATACCGCGCGCAAGATCCCCCTCGGCTTCGCTCGGGGCAGGCTCTCGCCCCGCTGGAAAGCGCGGGGCATCGGGATGACGCACCTTAACCACCTACTATCAGCGGAGTCCTGCTTGCTAATCCTGCGAACTTCTGTGAAAATAACAGTTTGTCTTACCCCTGCCAGAAGGACTAGGAAAGGATCAAAGTTCTGTGTTAATGATTCGTCTGTCGCGCACCGGTGCGCGTAAACAACCGCATTATCGCGTGGTCGTGATTGAAAAGGAACGCGCGCGCAATGGCCGGCCGGTCGAAGTCGTGGGAACGTACAATCCCCGCACCGATCCCGCCAGCATCGAACTCAAGCGCGAGCGCATTGATTACTGGATATCCAAGGGCGCCAAGATGTCGGGCCGGGTTGGCAAGATCGTGGCCAAGCCAACTCCGGCCAGCGCCGTCCCCGCCGCATGATTTTGGCGTGCGTGCCAGTAGAAATTTCCAGCCCCACCCGATAGGAACCGCATATGAGCGAGCAAAGCGGGGACGTGCGAGCGTTAGTCGAGCAGATCGCGAAATCGCTGGTCGACGAACCCGATCAGGTTTCGGTGAACCAACTCGAGGGCGACGTGCTCGAACTCAAGGTCGCTCCGAACGATGTGGGCAAGGTGATTGGAGCGAAGGGCCGCGTCGCGCGCGCCCTGCGTGCCCTGATCGGCGCGGCAGGAATTCGACTTCACAAGCGTTTTACGCTGGAGATATTGGAATAGGAGAGTCAGGAATCGCCGGCGAGTTCATTACCCTGGCCCGCGTGCGGAAAACGCAGGGGCGACATGGCGAAGTCGCAGTGGAGTTGCACAGCGACGTTCCCGACCGGTTCCGAGTAGGCCTGAGGCTGTTCGCTCTCGCGCAAGACGACAGCCGGCGCGAATTGCAGATTGAAGAACTCTGGCCTCACAAGGGAAACCTGGTTCTGAAGTTCGCGGGGGTTGATTCGATCTCCGATGCCGAACTGCTGCTGGGCTGCGAATTGCAGGTTCCACGCAATGAGCGGGCGCAGCTTGGATCGGGATGGAATTACGTTAGCGACTTGATCGGATGCGTAGTGTTCGACGCGGGTCGCGAGATTGGCAAGATTGAAGACGTTCAGTTTGGCACGGGCGAAGCGCCCCTGCTGATTGTTGTTATAGGAAGCGGCATTGGAAGCAGGCGCTGCGAGATTCCCTACGCCGAGGCGTATCTGAAAAGCGTAGACCTCGAGCGTAAGCAGATACACATGCAACTGCCCGAAGGGATGTTGGATCTGAACGGGCCGCTGACCGCCGAAGAAAAAGAGCAGCAACAAGGTTCAGGTAAGACACGCAGAAGATAATCTTCTTGGTGGTTAAAGTTTTTGGTCTGGTTCCGCGATGAAGATCGACATTGTAACGATCTTTCCCGACTTTTTTCGCGGACCGTTGGATCACGGAATCATCCGCCGGGCTCGGGAAGCGAGTCTGGCGACAATCGAAGTCCACGATCTGCGGGCGTTTGCGCACGATCGCCACAAGACCGTGGATGACCGCCCATTCGGCGGCGGCGAAGGCATGGTGCTGAAGCCGGAACCGATCTTTGAATGTATTGAAGCGCTGAATGTCGCATCGCGAGAAGAACGCGATGACGCCGGTCAGAGTGTTGTCCTGCTTTCGGCGCAGGGCAAGCGATTCGACCAGAGCGTGGCCAATGAACTCGCGGGGCTGAAACGAATCGTCCTGATCTGCGGCCGTTATGAAGGTGTGGACGAGCGCGTGGGGCAATATTTGGCGGACCGCGAGTTGTCCATCGGCGACTATGTGCTGAGCGGTGGCGAACTGGGTGCGGCGGTGATCGTGGATTGCGTCACGCGACTGATTCCCGGCGCGGTCGGCAATCAAGCGTCGACGCAGCAGGAATCGTTCACCACGTTCTCGCAGGCTCAGGCCGGGGACGGCCCGAGTTCGACGTGTACCTCGGGTGGATTGCTGGATTACCCGCACTACACCCGTCCCGCGGACTTCCGGGGAATGGGCGTTCCGGAAGTGCTGGCGTCGGGCAATCATGTAGAAATACGACGCTGGCGCCGTCGTACCGCGCTTGAGAAAACGCTGCGCAACCGGCCCGATCTTTTGGATGAGGCCGCGCTCAGCGACGAGGACAGAAAATTGCTGGCCCAGATTGCGGGCAAGAATCTTTAGAACCAGGAATCTTTAGAACCAGGAATCTTTAGAACGAGGACAAGATCTATGTCGAACCTCATCATCGAAAAACTGCTGGCCAAGACCAAGCGCACCGACCTTCCCAAATTCGCTCCGGGCGACTCCGTCCGCGTACACGTCAAGATTAAGGAAGGCGACAAGGAGCGTCTGCAGGCCTTCGAAGGCGTGGTGATCTCGCGTTCGCGAGGCCCCCAGGCAAGCTTTACCGTGCGCAAGATCAGCTTTGGTCAAGGGGTCGAGCGTATCTTTCCCGAGAACTCCCGCGTAATCGACAAAGTGGAGTTGGTGCGGTCCTCCAAGGTTCGGCGCGCCAAGCTGTACTACCTACGCTCGCTGCGCGGCAAAGCCGCCCGCCTCAAGGACGTCGAGCGCGAGCACGCAACAGCGGCGGCGACCACGAAGTAATTGGTTGAAGCCCTACTCCGAAGGGGAACCGGGCGGCGCGGGACTTGCCACCGGTTCACCTTCCGGCCACACAGCGGTCAGCGCCAACCCCACTGCAATGCCCACCGAGACCTCAACGAACCGGTGAGCCGCGACGATCCACACCGGTTTCGTGCGCGCTACGAGCATGACAATCGCCAACGTAACGCTGGCAAGGCGATAGGCCTGCCCAAGCCGAAGCGCGACGCAGATCAATCCAATTGCGAATACGCCCAAGCCGAACACAATCGTATTCGACCCGAAGTAGGTCGCCAGCAACGCGGCCAAAGCGGCTCCCAAAGCGGTTCCGGCGAGACGCTGTCCGGACACGGTTAAGGCCGCTCCGAGGGTCGACTGCATGATTATCAGGGTCGTAATCGTGGCCCAATAGGCCTCCGGAAGCCCGAGACCGCGGGCAACAATCAGCGAGGCCATCGCCGCTATCGCGGTTCGAGTGGAGTGCACCAATGCTCGCCGGTCCACTCGATGCGGGATGCGGCTGCTCACGTCCGGCATGTTCCCTCCTGCGCGGCGTCGCCATTCTAGCTGACTCTAAGAAATGAAGTTCGTTTGAGCGCGCAGCATGAATTCGGACACCACTCGAGGAAACTCTTTTTCCACCTTGCTTCACAGGGCCGACCTCGGCGAAGATGCTCCTATCTCTCATGATCACGAAATACTGATTCACTGCTTCGTGTCCGCCAAACTCAAACTCGCTCCCGAGAAGACGCTCTCCCCTGCTGCTGCCAAGCTTCGCCTGCTCAAGCGTCTGCGTTGCACGCTGAAGTTTGAAAAGATGGCGTGGCAATCGGGCGCGCGCCTGATCGCGGGCGTGGACGAGGTCGGCCGCGGTTCCCTGTTCGGACCGGTCGTTGCCGCCGCTGTCATCCTCGATCCCGGCTATCGCATTCGAGGTCTGCGTGACTCCAAGCTGCTGTTGGCGGAACGGCGCGAGATACTGGCCGAGCGCATCCGCGAACACGCCATCGCCTGGGCCATCGCCGCCGTCGATGCCGCCCGCATCGATCAGATCAACATCTACCAGGCTTCGCGAGTCGCCATGCGGGACGCCGCCATGCGCCTCGAACCCGGGCCCGACCACTTGCTGATCGACGCAATGCGTCTGGATTGCGAGCTGCCGCAGCAGGCGATCATCCACGGCGACGCGCTCTCTGCCTCCATTGCCGCCGCTTCGATTCTGGCCAAGGTCGAACGCGATCGCATGGTCCGCGAATGGGATCCGGTCTTCCCCGTCTACGGACTGGCTTCGAACAAGGGATACAGCACGCCTCACCACCTCGCCGCCCTGCGCCAGCACGGACCTTCTCCCCTGCATCGCCAGTCGTTCGCTCCCGTCTGGAATAATCCCGTGCCTCAGGAGGTGCTGGCCTTCATGCTGGAGGAGAAGCCGGAAGAGGCATTCGAAGAAATCAGGACGGTTCGGTGACGAGGTCAATCCGCCAATCGGTAGCGCGTGGTGCGTGCTGCCACCTTGGGCGGTCAGCTACTTTCGTACCTTAAGCTCAGTAGCAAATCGATCCGACTGTTATAAACTTCAATGTTGTCCATCTGGAAGACGTGTGCTCGTGGTGAAAAGGGGTTGACCGAACATGGAGACGACGACCGCAGTTCCGCAAACCAGAATCTCCGGTGGCAGCTTTCTTCTTGAGGAGCGCAAGCCCGACGAAGTCTTCACGCCGGAAGACTTTACCGAGCAGCACCTGCTCGTTGGCCAGACGGCGGAGGAGTTCGCCCTCAACGAGATCGTTCCCAACATCGAGAAGATGGAGCACAAGGACTTTTCGATTACGCGAGAACTGTTGAAGAAAGCCGGCGAGCTCGGCTTGAGTTCAGCCGAGATCCCGGAAGCTTACGGCGGCCTTGAGATGGACAAAGTCACCGCCGCCGTAATTGCGGACCACATCGCGAAATATGCCGGGTTCGCCACTACCTGGGGCGGGCACACTGGCATTGGCACGCTTCCCATCGTCTATTTCGGTACCGAGGAGCAAAAGAAGAAATATCTGCCACGGCTGGCCGCGGGAGAGATTGTTGGCGCCTACGCTCTCTCCGAAGCTTCTTCCGGCTCTGACGCGCTTAATTGCCGCGCCCGCGCGGAGCTTTCGAAAGATGGCAAGCATTACATTCTCAACGGCGAGAAAATGTGGACCACCAACGCCGGGTTCGCCGACCTGTTCACCGTCTTCGCCAAGGTTGACGGGGAAAAGTTCACCGCGTTTCTGGTCGAAAAATCCTTCCCCGGATTCTCCATTGGCGCGGAAGAGCACAAGATGGGCATCCGCGGATCGTCCACGTGCCCCATTATTTTGAACGACTGCAAAGTTCCGGCCGAGAACATGCTCGGCGAAGTTGGCAAGGGACACGTCATCGCCTTCAACATCCTGAACGTCGGCCGCTTCAAGCTGGGCGCTATGTGCGTCGGTGGGGCGCGCCTGTCACTGGAGAACGCCATCGGTTACGCCAAGCAACGCAAGGCGTTCGGCAAGGTAATCGCGGACTTCGGCCTGGTTCGCGAAAAGCTGGCCAATATGGCGGTGGGCATCTATACCGGAGAGGCTCTCGTCTACCGCACGGTTGGCATGATGGATGTCGCGCTCGCCGAGATCGACAAGTCTCGCCCCGACGCTGCGAAAGAAACCCGCAAGGCCATCGAGGAATACGCCGTCGAGTGCTCCATCATCAAGGTGTGGGGCTCGGAGATGGTTGGCTACGTCGTCGACGAGACTGTACAAATCTACGGCGGTTATGGCTTTGTCGAAGAGTACCCCGCCGAGCGCGCTTACCGTGATGCCCGCATCAACCGCATCTTCGAGGGGACCAACGAGATCAACCGGCTCATCATCACCGGCTTCCTGCTGAAGCGCGCGATGTCGGGCCAGTTGCCGCTTATGCCGGCGATCAAGAAGCTGATGGATGAAGTTTTGTCCGGACCTTCGGTCGGAGAAGAAATCGAAGGCCCTCTCGCCGAGGAGCGCAAGCTGGTGATGTCAGCCAAGAGGCTTGGCTTGTTCGTCGCGGGATCGGCCACGCAGAGATATATGCAGACGATTCAGGATCAGCAGGAGGTCATGGGAGCGATTGCTGACATGGTCATCGAGACCTACGCGATGGAATCCGCTGTACTGCGGGCGCAGAAGATCGCGGAACGTAATGGAGAGAACGCCGCTTCCCTGCCCATCGCCATGACCCGCGTTTATCTCTCCCAGGCGATGGAAAAGATCGAAGGCGCGGCTAAGAAAGTGATCGCCGCCGTGGCCGACGGTGACATGCTGCGCACGCAGTTGGCGATTTTGCGCCGGCTGGCGAAACATGAGCCGTTCAACACGATTGAGTTACGCCAGCAGATCGCGCAGAACGTGATTGAGCGGGGAAAGTACACGCTGGCTTAGACCCGCTTTTCACCACAGAGGCACGGAGACACAGAGAAAACTTTAGGGATTTGTCATTCCGGTCGGCTCCCTCACTGCGCCGAGGTACCTTTGACATTTACTGCCGTATTGCACAAGGAAGGCGATCTCTACGTAGTGGAATGCCCTGAAGTGGGCACGGTGAGCCAAGGTAAAACTGTCGAAGAAGCGGTCGCCAACCTTCAAGAAGCCACCGAGTTGTACCTGGAAGAATTCCCCCCAGCGGATCACGGCCGACCATTCGTCACTGTGTTCGAGGCCCGATTTGCCTAAGCTGCCTCGCGTCTCTGGCGCGCAGGCAATCCGTGCCATGGAAAAGCTAGGCTTCGCCCAAGTCCGGCAGCGTGGAAGCCACGTCGTACTCAAGCGGTCAGAGGCCTCTGGGACAATCGGCTGCGTCATTCTGAATACGCTTCGGATGTCGCCGTGGCGGCCCGCAAGGGTCTGGAGGAAGCGAGCAGTATAACGGATCCAGACTTTTACCATAGGTGCAGGCGAAGCCGCACGTAACTCCAGCGGGTGCCTTCCAGCGACCAACGCCGCTGATTGACCACCATTTTCGGACCGAACTAGCCACTTTCTGAGTCGCCAGCCAGCGCGGAGAGTGGCTTCAGTTTGCCCTGGATTCCAACCCGTGGACACTTCTCCCCTGAGCGGACCCAAACAAGGCACCCAGAGCCGATTTTCACAGTTGACTTTCATCGTTGTCAGGAGCTAAATAAGGGCCGCCGGGTTTCTCACTCAGGGAGTGCTCCTTCCCTTGTGCCCTTTGAGGACAAAGAGACCTGCCAGGAGAGACGATGAACAAAGCCGATCTCATTGACCGAATCGCATCTGGTAGCGGCATTAGTAAGACGCAAGCGGCTACCGCAATCGACACAACCGTGGACAGCATTACGTCTGCCCTCAGAAAAGGTGATCGGGTAGCGTTGATTGGTTTTGGTACCTTCTCTGTTTCACAGAGAAAGGCCCGCAATGGGCGTAACCCGCAGACGGGCGCCACCATCAAAATCGCTGCCCGGAAGGTAGCAAAGTTTTCCTCCGGGGCTGAACTCAAGAAAGCCGTTAACCGCAGTAAGTAAGGGCCAAGTTTTACATCGAATACGGCAGGGGGTCGGCCCTGCCGTTTTTCATTTTTGCGGAACAATGGAGGACGGGCGTCCTCGCCCGTCAGAGCCGAGAGAAGCTCGGCAGCTTCAGGTGCACTTACCAAAAGCGCGGTGACAGAAAGCCAGCGTGCCTCCGGTACTCCTGGTACTGATCGCCGAATTCGGTCGTCATCAGCGCCTCTTCCTTCCTGGCTTTGCGCACTTGAGCCGTGGCTGCCAACAACAGCGCGAGAATGCCTCGCCATTCTCCGATGAACAGCGCTGTACCCGCCCCAGCCAGAAGCATTCCCATATAAATCGGATGGCGAACGTAGGCGTATGGACCCGAGCGGATGAGCTGGTGATCCTCTTTCACCACGATCTTCGAACTCCAGTACTGGCCCAGGCTGTAACGCGCCCACAGGGCGACGGAGGCTCCAAGGGAGTCAGCAGAATTCCAGCGCTCTGCACCCAAATGTTCTGCGCTAAGAAACGTGCGCCCAGAGGGCCAATCCGAAGCCGGGTGGTGAACATCAGCACTGCCGCTGAAATCATGAAAACGAGATGCGGGATCCGCGACGCGGCATCTTCCCGGGTCCTGGTTGGTTTTACCCAGAACAGGCTAATCGCAAAGTAGAGAAAAAACGCATACCAGGGCACAAGCTCCAATTGCCATAGCGTCATGAATTTCATACCTTCCTCCCTGCCATTTCGCGAGGGCTGCTTTTTGAGCTTGCGGCGAGCCGATGTAGGCGCCGGATCCAGGCCTGCTCGGAGTGAATCTGCTCAATCAAATAGCGGACAACCTCTCCGCCATAGATTCCCAGATCCATGTTCTGCCGTAGGGTGGTCAGCTTCTGTTCCCTGCCTTGCAAGTAGCTTTCGCGCTGTTTGAGGATGCGTGCTTGGACCGGCGCTTCGAGCAACTCGAACATTCCGATTCGTGTGATAAAACCCGGCAACGAGGACGCATCCGATTCGCCGAATTCGCTCAGGCCGGTTACAAGTTCCTGCCGTCCGAGTGCGGTGATTGCGTACTGTTGACGCGTCTGGCCACGCTCTCCCGGCACCGCCTTTTTGCTTACCCAGCCCTCGGCGGTGAAGCGGCGCAGCAGCGGATAGACCAGATTATTGTGCATCGCGCCCTGTCCAAGAATGAACCCAGCCTCGCGTTTCAACTGGTATCCGTGCTTCGGACCTTCGAGCAGGGTAGCCAAGACTATTAGGTCATTCATGACACTGTCAAGTGTGCCCTAATGAGGAAATCGTGTCAAGGGACTTGCGGGGGCAGAGGACGAAAAGGTTGGGAAAAGAGTTTCAAGTTTCCGCACTAGGCCTCCCCTAGCCCAAGCGGGCGACCTCATTTGCTGAATCCTACGGCCATCCTTTAGAATCGAATAGTTCCCTAAGAGGTTCGGTACAGAGGTTACGAGATCATGAAGGCAGCCATTCATCCCGCTTACAATGAAATCCGCGTGCAGTGCGCGTGCGGCCACGGCTTTACCACCCGCTCGACCCACAAGGGAGACATCCACGTAGAAATTTGCTCCAATTGCCATCCCTTCTTTACTGGCAAGCAGAAACTGATGGACACCGCCGGTCGCGTGGAACGTTTCCGTCGCAAGTACGCCAAGAAAGAAGCACCGAAGGCCTAAGTTCACGGGTTGCGGAGGCTCTCCTTTTTGCGCGTGAATCAATCAATGGAAGACGGGCGTCTCCGCCGGTCGAAGCCGGGGCTGGATCAGTCTATTCCTCTTCCGTGGGGCTGATGGGTTCTCCGACGATGTTGTAGTGGATCTCTTTGGGGGGCTTCGGTTTTGATGGCCTAGCCGTCGGAGGCGGAGGTGCCGCTGCCTGTGGCCGCGATGGTTCAGGCGGCGACCAGAATTGGCCCGCCGACGCTGATGACGGCGCTGGGACTGGCGCCGTGGCCGGTGGCGGCACTGAAGCTGCGGCTTGAACGGGCACAACCGACGGAGGCGAGGGCGGTAGAGCGGCGGGCTGCGCTGGAATTGGGCTTACCCTCATCGACTTGCTGCGAGTCAGCCTGGGTTTTCGTTGTACCCAGGCATTCAGGATTACGGCGGCGATCCCCGCAAAGCAAAGTTCCAGAACCGAGATAAACAGAGCCGGAACGTTGAAGTCGCCCTTGCCAAGGTATAGCGGCGACTGGGCATCGCCGCCCATGGTCCTCGCCAGCAACGGCAGAACCAGGTTGTTGGTGACCGAAACAATAAGTCCCCAGATCCCCTCCGCCAATATCACGGCAATCACGACGCGGCCTATCCATTTGCCAGCATCCGCAGCGGACGGTTCTGCTGAGAACGTTCTAGGAAAGTCATCCATAAAGTTATGTGATGCAAATTGTGCCATAGCCGCATAACTTGGGGAAGGCGGTAAAATAGCTAAGTGCGCAAGTACTGGGAAAATCCGGTGAATGTAGGCGCGGGCGTCCTCGCCCGTGCGGGCGCCTCCGTACCCGACCGGGTAGCGATCGGCAGTCTCCAGATCACTCCCGCGACCGTCTTGGCACCCATGGCGGGCGTTACCGATACGGTCTTTCGGCGCTTCATTCGCAACCTCGGCGGATGTGGATTGATCATGACCGAATTCACCTCAGCCGACGGTGTCCTTCGGGCAAAAGACCAGAAGGCCAAGCGCTACCTGCACTTCTATGAGGACGAGCATCCTATCTCGGCCCAGCTTTTTGGCAGCGATCCCAAAGTCATGGCGGACGCCGCTCGCATGGTCGAAGATCTCGGCTTTGACCTGGTCGACCTCAACCTGGGTTGTCCGGCGAAGAAGGTGGTCAAGTGCAATGGCGGCTCGGGCCTGCTGCGCGATCTGCCTGCGATCGGCAAGATCTTCGAGGCGGTTCGTGCGGCCATCAAGATTCCGTTCACCGTAAAGTTCCGCGCGGGCTGGGACGACGAAAACATTGTCTGCGTGGAACTGGCGAAAATGGCCGAGGATTGCGGCCTATGCGCGGTCGCGCTGCATGCTCGCACTCGCGAGCAGGGCTACAGCGGCCAGGCGCACTGGGAATGGATTTCCGCCGTGAAGCAAGCGGTCAAGATTCCCGTGATCGGCAACGGCGACATCCGCACGCCCAAAGACGCTTGCGCCATCGTAGCGCAGACCGGTTGCGATGCGGTGATGATCGGGCGGACGGCGCCAGCGAATCCGTGGATCTTCCGCCAGATCGAGCAATACACGGCAAGCGGTCGCTATGAGGAACCAGCCGAAGCTGATCGCTACCAAATGATTCGCACTTACTTCCAGATGCTCGTCGAGGAAGAGCTGCCTGACGCGGTAGGCAAGATGAAGCAATTTGCGTCGTGGTTCACGCACGGTGTTCCCGGCGGAGCAGGGCTGCGGAAGGCGATTTATGAATCGAAGAGCGCGCCAGAAATTCTGGCTCGGGTGGAGGAATTTTTTGAGCAGAGATTACGGCCGGCATCGTTAGTGATCATTTAACCTACTTCTCTTGCTGCCATTTTTCCTCTTTCATCTTTTTCCACATACGCCCATGGAACACTAGGGTCGTGGGTGAACAGAGTCAGCCACGTTTCTGGAATTGACTGGGCGTAATACCGCTTGCGGCTTTCGATGGTCTGCAGGGGGAAGAGATCGAAGGCCATTCCCCAGGTCAGATCAAGGTGCGCGCTGGTGGGAATCAGATCGGAGATGTAGCAGGCGGTCTGGCCGCCACTTTTGATGACTACTGCCTGCATGTGCTGCGTGTGCCCAGGGAAAACTCTTACCGAGATTCCTGGGACGATCTCCCGATCTCCTTGCAGCAACTCCATCTGGCCGCTTTTGATCAGTGGATCGTAATTGTCGGTCATGTAGCTGATCGCGTCACGTTCGAGCTGAAGGCGGCCGTGTTGCCACTCGCCTTCGGGCGCATAGTATTTCGCTTTCGGAAATGTCGGCACGACCTTGTCGCCTTGGCGCATTGTGTTCCAGCCGCAGTGATCGAAGTGCAAGTGCGTGTTGATCACGATGTCGATGTCTTCGGGCGAAACGCCTGCGGCGGCCAGATTGTCGAGCAGCTTGGCGGGTTGGCCAAATATCTTGATCAATCTCTCCGGCAGTTTGTTGCCGATACCGGTTTCGATCAGAATCGTCTGCTGGCCGGTTCGTACCACGACCGAATTCAATCCGACCGGGACGTAGTTCTCCGCGTCGGCCTTTACTTTCCGCTCCCACATGACCTTGGGGACGACGCCGAAGAAAGCTCCGCCGTCGAGGCGATAAATGCCGTCGGAGACGGCTGTAAGTTCGAAGTCGCCAAGCGTCAAGCGGTGCATGAATCAGCCTCGTGCTTTCACGGATTTATTCGGCACGACTTTATTTTGCACCGCTTTATTTTGCAACATCCGGCTCGGGGACGGCTGTTTACTTTTTCGTTAGCGGGTACCCCCCTCCCCCTGATCTTTTGGAATCATGGGATTAGGGTCACACTACCACCAAGATCTTTGAGTTAGAAGGACTTATATGCAAAATCTTCCGGACAAAGGAGTTAGCGGTTCTCCGCATTATCTCTGGGCTGAATGTACAGTTACAGGATTAACTGAAAGCGTGCATGAAAGTCAAGATAGAAATGAGAGAGATCGAGGGGGTTTCCCATTTTGGGAAGCGGACTAAAGTGCCAGGGTTTGAGCTCGGTTCTCACGGACAGCGCCGACGCTTTTTATGCCGCCGATTGCCGCAAGACCTTTGGAGAACTGAAGGCCAAAGGCGTGGAGTTCGTCTCCGAGCCTAAAGATCAGTTCGGCAACTGGTTCAGCATGGCCGCTTGTGCCGCGACGGAGCGTGGTACTATGCGATTTTCACACTCAATTTATGGGTCGGCAAGCGCTACTCAAAGCAGGCACGAAGGTTTCAAGAATCTCTGTCGAGATCAGCTACAGGATTATCGACCTGTTTTCCGCTGGACTCTACTCAAGCCCCAACAAAGCGCTCGAGGAGCTTGTTTCGAACTCGTACGACGCGCTGGCAACAAGCGTTGAAGTGATTATTCCATCCGACGTTCAGAGTCCTGAAGCAGTGATATGGGTACTGGATGACGGGGAAAGCATGGACGTCGATGCGTTTGCCGACCTCTGGCAAATTGCATCGAGCAAGAAACGCGAAAAGGAATCCAAAAATCGCCCTCCCATCGGGAAGTTTGGGATCGGAAAGCTAGCTACCTACGTTCTCGCCCGCGAACTCACCTACGTCACCAAGGCGGGCGGCAAGTACCATGCAGTGACAATGGACTTTGCCAAGATTGATCCAGACACCAAGGCTGGGACGAGGTTATCACTTGATGTTCGGCAGTTGACGGAGGCCGAGGCCAAGAGCGCGGTCGCCCCACTCCCCGACCGCGAGGGCGCAGGATCGAAAGCCCTGCCCTTATTCGGTCGCTCAGCCCCTAAGACATGGACCGTGGCCGCTATGTCAAATCTGACTGCCCTTGCACAATCCCTGGAGACGGGTCGCCTCCGGTGGGTGCTGGAAACGGCGCTACCCCTGAGTCCTCGGTTCAACCTGTACTTCAATGGCGACAAGTTACAGCCGTCCAAGAGTGACCTTACTCCATTGAAGCAATGGGTGATCGGAGATAGTGACTCGGCCAAGGAATTGTCGAGTTCGGAGATCGAAGCGAAAAAGATTAAAAAGGGCCTACATCTGGCCGGCATCGGGCCGATTTCGGGGGTCTCGGAACTCTTTGCTGATCCGCTCGGCGGAAAGTCAGACAAGTGGGGCCGTAGCAATGGCATTTTCGTTTCAGTGCGGGGACGCCTCATAAACATCGACGACGGCTTGTTTGGCCTTCCCGCCCTGTCACACGGCCCGTTTTCGCGATGGCGAATGGAGGTAAAGGCAGACGGGCTCGACGTTGTGTTGCGATCTACCCGTGAGGCGGTGCTGGAGACAACCGGCGTTAAAGAGCTCCGTCGCTACATACTTCACAAGTTCAATCAGGCTCGATCCTTCTACAACCAGTGGCTTGCCGAATGGGAATCGAGCACCCGATTTTCCACCCGCATCGGCCAGACGTCAGCTAGTTTGTCCAGGCGCCCCCTTTTCAACGCGATTAGAGCTGCGATCGAAAGCGGATCGTCGAACCTTTTCCTGACGAAGGTCCCCCTAGGTCTGAGCAAGAGCGAAAAAGCGAAGCTGATCGCAGAACTTGACAGGGAGATCGATTCAGAAAAGCCCGAAGATCTCTTCATTCGCGATGTCGAGTTCGATGCACTGGGGCCGCAGTACGGAGTCGCTTTGTTTGACGTTGCTGAAAGGCGCATCCGCATTAACACCCTTCACCCGTTCTTTGCGAACTACGCAGAGCACTACAAAAACCCGGAGCCCTTCGTGTTGTTAGCTTCCACAGAGGTGCTCACCGAAGGGTTTATGCACGACCAAGGTATTTCTGCCGAGGTGTCTCGGCTTGTGCTGGAACAGCGGGACAGATTTCTGCGACAACTCGTTTATTCCAGGCCAGTCGCGGCACCACTAGTAGCTCAAATGCTGCGCGATACGGTTTCAAGTCCCGACGGCCTCGAAGATGCGGCGTACCGGGGCTTCCGAACGCTCGGATTTGAAGTAACGAAGCTCGGAGGCAAGGGAAAACCGGACGGCGTGGGATATGCCAACCTAGGTGTTCGGGAAGACAAGAATGCCAGCTATACGTTTACCTACGACACTAAGAGTACAGGCAAAGATCGTGTTCAGGCTCACACCGTGGGCTCTGGTACGTTGGCTAGGCACCGAGATAAGTACAACGCCCAGTACGCAATCGCCGTCGCCCGCGACGTAGCCGGACGGGACGATCCGGAGAGCGCGATCAACCAAGAAGCGAAGGGTCAACGCATCACGATTCTGACGGTTGACGATTTTGCCCGGCTAGTATTGGTGGCGTCAACGAGGCAACTGGGTCGAAGCAAGATCCGGAGCCTGTTTGAGACGTGTCATACTCCAAACGAGGTTCGCCGGTGGATCGACGGCATCCTAGCCGCAGAACCTCCTGAATGGCCTCTGCCAGAGATCTTGCAGGCAATTGACGAACTCCAGAAGGAAGGCATTGAGGTGGTCCGATTTAGCGCAATCCGGGTTCAGTCTCCAAAGCTTAGGAATTATCGAGAAAAAGACCTGGAGGGTTGGGTCAATAGCGCAGCCATGCTAGCCGGCGGCTACATGAATGTTGTTGGCGACGTGGTTACGCTAGATGCACCCCCGGACAAAATCCTATCGGAAATTCGGCGTCAGAGCGACAACCTGCCAGCGAAGTTTAGGCCGGAGGCAATGATTGCGGAACTTGAAAGGAACCCTCTTTCTGTTGCGGGGCGGAAAGGGAAGAAAGCCGAGAAGCGTCGATGATCAACATCCGAGAGCTTAGGCCGGTACATCCGTTTCCAGCTCGGATGGCGGCCTCCATCCCGCTGCAGAAACTCACCGGTGCGAGACGACCACTGACGGTCGTTGATCCTATGAACGGATCCGGGACGACCGTCTACATGGCACGAGCCCTTGGACACCGAGCAATTGGTTTCGACACCGATCCATTGGCTCGCGTTGTCGCACGTGTTTGGTGCGGTGACCTGGACGAGGCGAAATTGCGCTCTACGGCTACCCGTGTCTGGGCGAAGGCAGAGAGAGTCTGGCGTTCCTTGCCCGCGCGTCACGCCTATCCCTGCGACGCAGACGAAGAGACCAAACAGTTTGTGCGGTACTGGTTCGACCTCAAAAACAGAAAGCAGCTGGCTGCCCTCAGCAGGGAAATTGCCGGTGTCGGCGACGAAGTCATCGCCGAGCAGCTTTGGTGTGCGCTATCCCGGCTAATCATCGTCAAGCAGACGGGAGCCTCCTTGGCAATGGACGTCGCTCACAGCAGACCGCACCGAGTCTACCGAGTTGCTCCGATGCGTGCACAGGAGAGGTTTCTCGCCTCAGTAGAGTTCATAATTCGAGCTAAACGCGGCCAAAGGGCACCGGGAACTTATCGCATCGAAACCGCTGATGCACGGCTGCTGCCGATGCAATCGTGTAGTGCGGACCTCGTAATAACATCTCCACCGTATTTGAACGCTATTGACTATCTTCGAGGTCACAAGCTGTCACTCGTGTGGATGGGTTTTACGATTAAACAAATCCGAAGCCTTCGCGCCACAAACATTGGATCAGAGGTAGGGGTACCACCCCGCGTCGAGCACGAGGCTATTCTTGCTAAAGTCATCGACTCTGGAAATGCCGAGCCGCGACTACGGAAAATGATGGCAAGATACCTTGTAGACATGCACGCTGTGCTGCGAGAGGCTGATCGCATTCTTAGACCGAGGTGTGAGGCCGTCTTCGTGGTGGGAGATTGCACTATTCGCGGCAGCTTTGTGCGAAACTCTAAGGCGATTGTTGAGCTGGGTGAATTGGTTGGTCTGAGATTAGTCTCTAGTGTGCGCCGAAGGATCCCGTCAGCAAGGCGCTACCTGCCGCCGCCCAGCACTCAGCTCTCGGGACAAGCCCTTCGCAGCCGAATGCGAACTGAGGCAGTAATCACCCTCGTTAAACGTTGAGATCCTTCGTTGGGAGCCTTCGCTTCGCGAAGGTTCCGCTTCCTAAGGATGACAGCGTTGTGTTTATGGGATGGCGGCGTTGACTTCCCACGGCGGGCTCGGGCGGCCGTCCCTACGCGAGTTATTTCAGTTTCATCAGCAGGGGGCGCACTCCACCGGAGTGATTCAGGCCATCAGATCGATTGCGTCTTTTTGTATTTGGTTGACCGTTTTCAGGGCGCTGAGGTTGACCGAAACGTCGGTCTTGGCAAACATCAGCGCGACCATTTCCGTGCTCAGGTCCACGATGTCCAAGTTGGCTCCAGCGGGAGACGCTCCCGCACCGGCCAGCCTGGTTGCGGCGTTTCCCAGTTGAATTTCCGCCTGTTGCAAGCCTTGGAGAGCTATCGCTGAGAGGTCCATATCTTTTCTATCGGCACAAACCGTGGAGGACTTTAGCCGAGGCGATTTGGATGGTGCTGACCTCGGCGGATTCTTGAGCCCCCCTTGGGCAGTTGGATGAGTGGGCCACATTCCGTCGATTTCTGTTTAAGGGTAAGTGTCAAGTGGACGCCGCACGGGCGCGGACGCCCGCGCCTACATTGGTGCTTGAGCCGGGAGAGTACAGAGATCCTTCGTTGGGAACCTTCGCTTTGCGAAGGTTCCGCTTTCTCAGGATGACAGCGTTGTTTTTACAGGGTGACAGTGTTGTCCCCCGGTTATTTCAGTTCGCGCTCGAAGTGGTCTTCGATCATATGGAAGAGGTGATCGCGATCGTCCGAGCCGCGGATGCTGTGCGTCTTGTTGGGATAGACCATGAAGCGGAATTGTTTACCTGCCTTGACTAGAGCTTCGACCATCTGGATGCTGTTCTGGAAATGAACGTTGTCGTCGCCAGTTCCGTGCGCCAGGAGCAGCGAGCCGTGCAACCTGTCGGCTACTTTGGGTAGATCCAGATCGACGTAGCTTGTAGTGTTTTTGTCGGTGGGCAGGCCGTTGTTACGTTCGGTGTAGATGGAATCGTAGTTGTGCCAGTCGGTGACTGGGGCGACGGCGGCTCCGGCCTTGAACACGGTTGAATGGGTCATCGCGTACAGCGTCATGGATGCGCCATTGCTCCAGCCCCACATGGCTACACGGCTGCGATCTAGTTGGGGATACTGAGCGAAGAGCTGATCGAGCGCGGTGAGCTGGTCTTTCAATTCAATTGCGCCAAACTGGTGGCGGACCGCGGTCATGAACTTGCGGTCGCGCGCGGGCGTGCCGCGATTGTCGACGGTAAAGATCGCGAATCCTCGCTGCGCCAGAACTTGATGGAAGAGTCCGGAGGAACCGGTCCAGCTCTCGATCCAGCTATTGGTGACCAGTTGCGCGGCCGGGCCGCCGTAGATATTTACGATCAGCGGGATCTTGCCGGCTGGCGTGCTTTCTGAGGGAAGCAGAAGTTCGCCGTAGAGAATGGTTCCGTCGTCGGCTTTGAACTCGAGGAACTTGGGCGTGGTCAAGCCATAGTCGTACACGCTGCGCGAATCCCATATTTTCTTGCATGTCCCGCTGGCGCTGCAAATCGACATGCGCGGGGGCGTCATGAGGGTGGAGAATTCATCCACGTAGTGCTTGCCATCATCGGCGAATGTGGCGTGATGGGTTCCATCTTTCTGCGAGACGCGCTGGAAGCCTGAGCCATCCAACTTAACCGCGTAGAGCTGGCGTTCGCGGGGGTCGTCCTTGTTGCAGTTGAAATAAACTACGCCTGCAGCCTCATCCACCGCCTCGACGCCGAGCATTTCGAAATCACCCTTGGTGAGCTGGCGTTCCAACTTGGCGTCGGACGCGAGCGGATTCGCTTTGTCGAAGCTATAGAGATAAAGCTGGGTGGTTCCATCGCGCCAGCTTGACCAGAGGAAACGGTCTCCCGACTTCAGGATGGTCATGTCGTCATTGACGTTGACCCAGGCGTCGGGAGTGGCCTCGGTCAACACCTTGCGGGAGCGTCCCGAGCGCGCGTCGATGAAGTAGAGGTCCAGGTTGTCTTGCGCGCGATTCAAGACCTCGGCCCAGAGGACGCCATCGCGTACCCAGCCAAAGCGCGGAATATAAGTGTCCGGATTATCGGTCAGCGAAATCCACTTAGGGTCACCGCCGGACGTGCTGACCACTCCCAGGCGTACGAGTGGATTGGGGTCCCCGGCTTGCGGATACTTTTCCATATCCACGGTGGGATGCGTGGGCATCCAGTCAGTGATGGGATGGGTGGGCACTCTAGTTTCGTCCATGTGCAGGAAGACGATGCTCTTGCCGTCGGGCGACCAGAAGTAGTTACTGCGCACGCTGAGTTCTTCGGCGTAGACCCAGTCCACCTCGCCGTTCAGCAGATTTGCAGCTGTGTCTTTGTCGTCTTTGTCTTTGCCGTCTTTGTCCCGGGTGAGTTGCTTTTCAGTGTTGCCCGATACGGGGCCCACGTAGAGGTTGTGTTTGCGCACATAGGCGAGGCGACTGCCGTCGGGAGAGAATTTGGGATCGCCACTGGGGTCCGGCGACGCGCTGAGTTGGACGGCGGTGCCGTTCTCGAGCGAGTAGAGCCAGAGCTGACCTTGAGGAACAAAGAGCAGGTGTTTGGAATCCGGCGCCCAGTGGTATGGATCGACGTGGTAACGACTGATGCGCTCGATCTCCCGCTCATCCTTGATTTTTTCGAGGGGCGGAGCGAGCGTGGCCAGTTTGGCTTCGCTGACCAGCAGCTTTTTCTCACCCGTGGTGGCGTCCACAGACCACAACTCGCCGTGTGCGCCGGAGTCGTCGCGTTGGATAAAAGAGAATCTGGCGTAGTCGGGAGCCCATTGGATGGTTTCCGGGGGGCGTCCAGTGATGCCGCCGTCGGCGAAGATGGCTTCAATCGTGAGGGGCATCTTGGCCGAGTTATTGGGAGCGGGCGACTGCGCGGCGGCGAAGGGGATCAGTAATGAGTAGATCGACAAAATCCGACAAATGAGTTGCTTCACGAGGCATCTCCCAGCATAAATTCGACGCTAAAGGCAGGGCTGAAAAGTGTACACCGGCAGGGCGGGTTCGTGCAGGTTAGGGTCGGCTTCGTGGCACGAGACGTTGGAAGCAACGTCTCTACAGATGTGCATGGTAAAATCAGGATAGTGCTACTCTTGAAGATGCTTCCAGACGTACAAAACCTGATCGCACTACAACAAGCTGACCGGGAAATCCTGCGTTTGAAGGAAGAAATCGCCGCCCTGCCTAAGCGCGTTGCCGCCATTGAGGAAAGGCTGGCTGGAACCAGAGCGGTCCTGGAAAAAGCCAAGACTGCTGTCAAGGCCGACGAAGCGGCCCGCCGCAAATACGAGAGCGCGATTCAGGACCAGCAACAGAAAATCTCCAAGTACCGCGACCAATCGCTCGCCGTCAAGACCAACGAACAATACAAAGCTCTGCTGCACGAGATCCAGTTCGCCGAGCAGGACATTCGCGCCAACGAAGACAAGATTCTGGAGTTGATGGTCAATGCCGAGATCCGCGAGAAGGATGTAAAGGCGGCCGAGGTGGAGTTGAAAGCGGAGACGGCAGAGATCGAAAAGGAAAAGGTCGAGGCCCGGCAGCGGACTGCGGAAGACGAAGAGCAGCTGGCCGAGTGGAACGCCAAACGCGAAAAGGCACGAGTCGGCGTGGATGCCGATCTGCTGCCTCAGTATGATCGGGTCGCGAAGCATCGCGGAACGGGCCTTTCCGAGGCCCGCGATCACAAGTGCCTGGCGTGCCAGGTCATGCTGCGGCCGCAGACATACAATGAAGTGCGCGCGGGAACTCAAGTTGTGGTCTGCGAGTCCTGCCAGCGGATTCTTTACTACGACCCGTCGAATGACGAGGTGGCAGACCCAGTCGTGGCCGCAAGGCGGCGGAGGGCCCACCCTAAGTTTGAATCCAGCCAAGCCTGGTATTACCGGGCCAGCTTCGAGAACCATGGGGAAGTATTTCTGGTTTATCTCAACCGCAAAGGGGAATCGAGCCGCCACGCATTCGACGGCTCGTCCGGCCGCGGAGTTGGCGATATCCTGGTCCGTGAAGGCGAGTATCGGCTGGCGTTCCCCGAAGATTTCGCCGATGATGTCATCCGCCTGAATGGGAGTTGGACAGAGGCGGAGATCGAGGAATGGGGAAACGAACTTCCTACGGCGACCCTCGACGCTCTTCATCGAGACCTTGATTTGGCGCGTGTGGAATCGCGTACGCGCGGTCACGCTAAGAGCGAGGCTATGGCTTCGGAGCATCCTGCCGCGAGCTGAACGTCTAGCATCTACCTTTCACAGCTATTCAACCGCGGAGCTTTGCTCCGCCGGATAGCCGAGAGCCTGCCCTGAGCGAACTCGAAGGGCGGCTGTCTCCACGTAAGCTGTTGCCGGGTTAAGATTCCTTTATGCCCAAGAAATCAACCGACCTTCACGGGCTTCCCGTGGTGAAAGTTTCTCGCCGTGGAGCGAACCGGCTCAAGGAAGGACACGTGTGGGTCTATCGCTCCGACATCGTCTCGGCGGACGGCATTGCTCCCGGCGCCCTGGTTGGAGTGGCTGACGAACGCGAAAAATTGCTGGGCACGGCCCTCTACAGCAGCGCTTCGCAGATCGCGATCCGCATGATTTCTCGCGATGCTGTCAAAGATCTCGACGGCCTATTGCGGAAGCGTATCCAGGAGGCAATCGCTTATCGCGAGCGAGTGGTGCGGGACGCGGACGCTTACCGGATCGTCTTCAGTGAAGCGGACTTCCTGCCCGGCCTGATTGTGGATCGCTACAACGACCTGCTTTCGCTGCAGGTGCTTACCCAGGCGATGGATACGGAAGCGGTGCGCCAAGTTATCGTTTCCGAGCTGTCTGACCGGCTGGAGCCGGCGGCAATTGCCGAGCGCGTCGATCCCCGAGTGCGGGAGTTGGAGCAACTGGCCGCCCGGTCCTCCAGCCTGTTACAAGGCGAGAAGAAGAGCACAGTGTTTTCCATGAATGGCGTTCGCTTCCACTATGAAGCCTTCGAAGGCCAGAAGACGGGCGCGTTCCTCGATCAACGGGAAAACTATGCCGCGGCGGCCCGGTATGCACGCGGCGACGCGCTCGACGTTTTTTGTTACCACGGAGGATTCGCTCTGCACTTGGCCCAGCACTGTTCCAGGGTCACGGGAGTGGACAGCTCGCGCCCCGCGCTCGAGGTCGCTGACCGCAATGCTGCGTTGAACGGGCGCGAGATCGAATGGATTGAGGCCAACGCCTTCGACCTGCTGCGAGACTACGCCAGCGCCGGGCAGCAGTACGACACGATCGTGCTCGATCCGCCAGCTTTCGCCAAGAGCAAGAGCAATCTGGAAACGGCCCTGCGGGGATACAAGGAACTCAATCTGCGGGCTCTGAAGATGCTGCGTCCCGGCGGGATGCTGGTCACCTGCTCCTGCTCGTACCATGTCAGCCCGACGGATTTTACTGAAGTCGTGACCGAGGCCTCCCGAGATGTGCACAGGAACCTTCGCATTCTGGAGAGCCGGACCCAGGCGAAGGACCATCCCATACTGTTAACGGTGCCTGAAACCGCCTACTTGACGTGCATCGTGTTGACTGTAAGCTAATGAAAAATAGGCCAATAGATGTATTGACAGTAACACACTCATATTTTATGCTTCTTTTACGCTAACGAAACATCCAAGCAAGTGCAGGAGCCATAAAATCAAATCTCTTCAGATTCTGAAGGAGGAATTCAGCCATGACCGTATTGACCCGTTGGGAACCTTTCCGTGAGTTCACTACTCTGCAAGACCGCCTGAACCGGCTATACCGTGATTCGTTCGGCCCCGAGGCGCAGGATCAGTCCCTGACCACGAGCAGCTTTGCCCCGCCCGTGGATGTGTATGAAGACGAACACAACATCACGCTGAAGATCGAAGTTCCGGGCATTGACGAGAAGGACATCGACGTCCGCGTCGAAAACAACACCCTCACCGTGCACGGCGAGCGCAAGTTCGAGAAGGAAGAGAAAGAGGAAAACTTCCGTCGCGTGGAGCGGCAATATGGAAGCTTCACTCGCTCCTTCACCTTGCCCACGACTGTGGATGCGGAGAAGGTGGCGGCCAATTATGACAAGGGCATCCTGAAGATCAGCTTGGCCAAAAAGGCCGAAGCCAAACCCAAGCAGATCAAAGTCAACGTCGGCAGCGAGAAGACCCTGGAAGCCAAGGGTCCGGGCAAAGCCGCGTAAGCTGGCAGAGAACACGTGGGAACAGCCCTCGGCTGTCCGGTCGGCAAAGCTCGATAAGGTTTTACGGGAGACGGCAACATTCCGTCTCCCGTTTTTTATCAATGCCTGTCATTCTGAGCAAAGGAAGAATCTGTGCATTCTTTCACCTCAAACAAATACATGGACCCTTCGCTTCGCTCAGGGTGACAATAGGACAAGGAAGAAACCATGGCCATTCGCTGGGATAAGTTCACAGTCAAGGCGCAAGAGGCAGTCCAGCGCGCCAATAGTCTGGCATCCGAGCACGGCAATCCCGAGCTCATGCCGGTGCATCTTCTGGCCGCACTAGTCGAGGACAAGGAAGGCATCGTCCCGCCCGTACTGGAAAAAATCGGAATCGGTCCGCAAGCGGTGTTGCACGATGCCTACGGTTCCATTGAGAGCTTGCCAAAAGTCTCAGGCGGCGCAGCTCAGGCGACGATTTCCAACTCGGTGAATCAACTGTTAGAGCTCGCCTTCAAGGAAGCCAGCAACTTCAAGGACGAATACGTTTCGACCGAGCACCTGCTGCTGGCGGCAACGCAACTCAAGCGCGATACTGCGCAGGAAATCCTGGCGCGGCACGGCGCAACCCATGATGCAATCCTGAAAGCGCTTACCTCGGTCCGCGGGACGCAAAAAGTCACTGACCAGAATCCCGAAGACAAGTATCAGGCGCTCGGGCGCTATACGCGCGACCTGACCGAGCACGCGCGTCGCGGGAAGCTCGATCCTGTCATTGGCCGCGACGAAGAGATCCGCCGCGTGGTTCAGGTGCTTTCCCGGCGCACCAAGAACAATCCGGTGCTGATCGGAGAGCCGGGCGTGGGCAAGACTGCCATTGTGGAAGGCTTGGCGCAGCGCATCATCTCTGGCGACGTACCGGAAGGGCTGAAGAACAAGCGCGTGGTTGCGCTGGATTTGGGTTCGATGCTGGCGGGCGCGAAATACCGTGGTGAGTTTGAAGATCGCCTGAAAGCCGTGCTGAAGGAGATTGAAGATTCCTCGGGACAGATCATTCTGTTCATCGACGAGTTGCATACGCTGGTTGGCGCGGGCGCGGCGGAGGGCGCGATGGATGCTTCCAACATGCTCAAGCCGGCACTCGCGCGTGGGGAACTGCGGGCTATTGGTGCGACTACGCTGAACGAGTACCGCAAACACATTGAGAAAGATGCGGCCCTGGAGCGCCGTTTCCAAATCGTCTTCGTCGGCGAGCCCAATGTCGAGGACACCATCGCTATCCTGCGCGGACTGAAAGAGCGTTACGAAGTGCATCATGGCGTCCGCATCAAAGATTCGGCGATTGTCGCGGCCGCAACCTTGTCACATCGCTACATCTCGGATCGCTTTCTGCCCGACAAGGCGATCGACCTCATCGATGAGGCTGCAGCCTCGCTGCGCATTCAGATCGATTCGCTGCCCACGGATATCGACCAGCTTGAGCGCAAGGCGACCCAGCTCGAAATCGAGCGCCAGGCGCTGAAGAAGGAAGACGATCGCAACTCGAAAGACCGGCTCCTGCTGATTGATAAGGAATTGGCCGAGGTGCGCGAGAAATCGCATGCCCTGAAGGCCAACTGGAAGCGGGAAAAAGACTTGATCGCCCGCTCCCGCGCTCTCAAAGAAAGAATCGAGCAGTTGAAGGTCGAAGAGCAGGCCGAAGAGCGCAAGGGAAACCTGCAGCGCGTGGCCGAAATCCGCTACGGCCTCCTGCGCCAGACCGAGGACGAACTGAATAAGCTCACCGCGCAGATGGACGGCAAAGGCAAGTCGCGCATGCTGAAAGAGGAAGTGGACGAAGAAGATGTCGCCCGCATTGTCTCCAAATGGACCGGTATTCCGGTGTCGAAGATGCTCGAGGGCGAAGTCAAGAAGCTGATCAACATGGAAGACCGGCTGCGGCAGCGCGTGATCGGCCAGGATCCGGCGCTGGAGCGAGTTTCAAACGCGATTCGCCGCTCCCGCGCTGGCTTGAGCGATCCCAAACGTCCGATTGGTTCATTCATTTTCCTGGGGCCCACGGGCGTGGGCAAGACCGAACTGGCGCGCGCACTGGCCGAGTTCCTCTTTGACGATGAGCACGCCATGGTGAGAATTGACATGTCGGAATACATGGAGAAGCACGCGGTGTCGCGGCTCATCGGCGCGCCTCCGGGATACGTTGGCTATGAGGAGGGTGGGCAGCTCACCGAGCAGGTACGGCGGCGTCCGTACGCGGTCATCCTGTTCGATGAGATCGAAAAGGCACATCCGGATGTCTTCAACGTTCTGCTGCAAATGATGGACGACGGCCGCTTAACCGACGGCAAGGGCCGCACGGTGGACTTTCGCAATACCGTGATCATTATGACTTCGAACCTGGGGTCGTCTTTTTTACAAGCGGAAGGCCTTCGCTCCGACAAGGATTTCGACGAGGCTTCGAAACAGGTGATGAACGCTTTGCACGGACACTTCAAGCCGGAGTTCCTGAATCGCGTGGACGACATCATCATCTTCAAACCGCTGGGCAAGGAGCAACTGGTGAAGATCATCGAGCTGCGTCTCGAGGATGTGCGGCATCTGCTGGCCGATCGCAAGATCTCGCTTGAACTGACCGACACGGCGAAAGACCTGCTGTTCACCGAAGGCTTCGATCCGAACTTCGGAGCGCGGCCGCTGAAGCGAGCAATTCAGAAGCTCGTGCAGGACCCGCTGGCGCTGAAGATTCTTGACGGCGAAGTGCTGCACGGCGATCACGTGATTGTGGACGCCGACAAACGCGCCGGCAAGATGAAGTTCGAAATCAGCAAGCGGGTGGGCGAGGAAGAGCCAGTAAAGGCGAGACGCTAGAACAAGAACAATGGAGGACGGGCGTCTCGCCGTCCTAGTCGAGCTACGCTCCACCGGGCGGACGGCGTCCGCCGCTACGTGGACCTTGCTGAGGGTGAAAACCGCTCCGCCACCGGCGACTGATACAGATACCAGACCATCATCACGCGGACGATGATCCCCAGTGCCGCCCAAAGCAGCGACGCACGAAAATCCACCGCCGCAGCCGAAACACCAGGGATCAGCATCACTACTCCAATGAATCCCGCAACAATGGCTGCCCGCCGCGCCCAATTATTCAGCCGCAACAATCCCCACCCAATCAGCGCGCCTACTGCTGCCATTAGCAGAAACATGTAAGGCCCAGCCAGCTCCAAGCCGCCGAGCAGCGGGGCGCCCAGCGTCATGGACACCGCGCCGGGACACGCGAGCATGACTAGGCTAATGAAACCAAGATAGGCCGCGGCGAGAAAGAATACGATGGCAACCACAATGACTCCGGTCGGAATCGAAGAAAGCACTCCTCGATCGAATTTCACCCGGCCACTGCCGCTGTGCCCTGCCGCAGTAGCCGCTCCAGGGTTACCGACGGGCAAATATTTTGATGGATGTAGTTCATCACGTTCGTTGCCAGACTGCGCACCAGTTTCTCGACCGCCGGGTCGAGCACGCGGCCTGAAGAATCAAACACTTTCTGCACGTTGGGGACGGAAACCGCCAGGGGCAGAACGAAAGCGCCGATGTGAGAAGCAATGCTCCGCAGCTGTTCTAGCGACTTAATCGCCCCAACCGAACCTGCCGCCACACCCAGCAACGCGACCGGTTTCCCCGCGAGCACGGATGGAAAGCCGAGATTCTCGATCACTAGCTTCATCACACTGCTGAGACCACCGTGATACTCAGGGGTCGCCAGAATTATGGCGGTGGCTTGCTTCACCGCTTCCTGGAGTTTGCGCGTTCCTTCGGCGTGAGGATTGATTCCTGGCAGCGGCAGATCGAGCTCCAGCGGGTTGATCACCTCGACGCTAAGCTTCGGATCTTTTCTCAGCTCATCCACCACCAGTGCGGACGCCATGCTGGTGTAGTTCCCAGGACGCACGCTGCCGTTGATCATCACAATGCGGATCGGCTTCGATTCATCTGCCATCGGTTTACCTCAGTGCACTATTGAATCACAAACGACGTTGTAGAGACGTAGCTAGCTACGTCTCTACAGGTGGCGCTAGATTCAGATTACGCCAGATCGAACAGCAGGACTTCGGCGTTTTCTATGCCTTTGATGGTCAGCTTCTGCTCGTCGCTCACGGCGGCGCCGTCGCCCTGTTTCAGCGGCTTCCCGTTCAACTCCACCGCTCCTTTGGCGATCTGCAACCAGGCGTAACGGCCCTTTGCCAATTCATGGGCGACTTCCTGTCCGGGAGATAAAAGTGTCACATACAGGCGCGCGTCCTGATGGATGGTCACCGAGCCATCTCTGCCGTCCGGCCCGGCGATGAGGCGTAGCTTGCCGCGCTTTTCTTCATCCGGGAATGCCTTCTGCTCATAGCTCGGCTCATGACCGGACCGGTCGGGCATGATCCAGATCTGCAGAAGATGAGCCGCTTCAGTTGGTGACGGATTCATCTCGCTATGGCGGATGCCGCGGCCGGCGCTCATGCGCTGTCCGTCGCCGGGGCGGATGACCGAACCTGTGCCCAGGCTGTCCTTGTGCTCAAGCGCGCCTTCCAGAATGTAAGTAATGATTTCCATGTCGCGGTGCGGATGGGTGGGGAACCCTTCGCCGGGTCCGACCCGGTCTTCGTTGATCACGCGCAGAGAACGAAATCCCATGAATCGTGGATCGTGATACTGATCAAAAGAAAACGTGTGGCGGGTATTGAGCCAGCCATAATCGCCGCCACCCCGTTCGTTACTGCGCCGAATATCGATCATAGTGAACTCCTCGTTATAACGACTATTTCGCTTAAGTTAGATGAAGCAGACCAGAAAGGGATTCAGCGCTCCCTCGGAGGCGCAGATGACCTTTTAGGTCTCGAGAGGGATCTCGCGCGCATTGGAACTACCCTTACCCTTTGCGCGTTACTTTTTCTCAGCTTTCTTGCTGGAGGTCTCTGACTTCGACTTATCCGTCGACTTCGAAGATTTTTCTTCCTTCTTTGAAGCTGACTCCTCTTTCGAAGCAGACTCCTTTTTCGAAGCGGACTCGTCTTTCGAACTGGAATCTCCATTCGATGAGGACGCGGTTGCCGAGGACTTCTTGGGGTAGTCGTTGACGTACCATCCTGAGCCCTTGAACTGTACGGCAGGGGCGGTAATCGTCTGCTCGACCGGACCGCCGCAGTCCGGGCACTTCTTCATGGGACGATCGGAGAATTTCACGATCCGCTCGAAGCGGTGATGGCACTTCTTGCATTCGTATTCGTAAAGTGGCATGGACTCCTGAAAATGTTTCTAAGGCGCTCTGGGTTTGATTCTAGGTATTGCACTGCCCGGCGTCAATTCAGTGATTCGCAACTTCCGTCAGAGTACTTGCAGGAGTTCCTATATCTTAGCCAGATGGTGATCGTCGTGCTCCGCGGCGAAGTACAAATGGTCGACCAACCGGATGGGCTTTTTGAGCCGCGGATGCGGGATCGATCGAGCAAACAGCGCAGCCTCAAGCCCTCCAACTCGATCCACGAGTCGCAATCGCGCATTCCGGAACTCGGCAAGAATCTCCTCGATGCGACTCCCGTTGTGGCCCGCTTCGTGAGTTGTCCGGTTGCTCAAGTCGGCGGTCGTGAGTTCAACGGCCCCCGCAAGATAGTCGTCAACTCGCGCCATCCACAAAGGCTCGAGGTCGAGCAAGTGTCCGGCATGCTCCTGCGGCGACCATTTTTCCTGTGGTTTCTGCACTAACCGCTCATCGGGATAAGCGCGGACAATCTCCTCCAGCCTTGCGGGCGTACCTCGCAAGCGGGTGCATAGGTTAGGAAATAACTCCACCGGAAACGAGAATTCGAACTTCCGCTCAAACCAGTTGGGGACTTAACTCATCGATGCACCGAAATTAAGAACGGTTTCGCAAATGCCAATTCAATTGCGCGAACATTTGCCTCAGGGGCTAAAGCCCGCACTCTTGGCGGTCTTGATCGGCAGGGCTGAAGAGGTTGCGGAAAAACTCTCGGCGTTTTCCCGCAACCTCTGAAGCCCTGCCCTCCCACGAAACTATTTGATAAATCAGCTAAGCAGCTCTAGATCAGCGCGTGCGAGGACCTGAATAAACTTCAATGCTTGACTCCTGGCCACCGGTACGCGCATCTATGAACTAGTAAGTCAGATGGGAGTTTTTCTCCCCGCGCTTCTAATTTTCTTGCCAGGAGGCATTATGAAAACTCGCCAGTTGGGACGCACCGGCCTTACGGTTTCCGCCATGGGCCTAGGTTGCATGGGCATGTCGGAGTTCTATGGCGGACGCGATGACAACGAATCGCTGGCCACAATACACCGCGCCCTGGAACTGGGCATCACGTTTCTCGATACCGCTGACATTTATGGACCGTTCACCAACGAAGAACTCGTTGGCAAGGCGATTCGTCGACGTCGCGACCAGGTTGTGTTGGCAACGAAGTTCGGCATCGTCCGCGATCCCAAGGACGTGTCGGTTCGTGGCGTCAATGGCAAGGCTAACTATGTCCGCCAGTCCTGCGAGGCCAGCCTGCGCCGCCTGGGCGTGGACACCATCGATCTTTACTATCAGCACCGCGTGGACCCTAATACCCCAATTGAAGAGACGGTGGGTGCGATGGCGGGACTCGTCAAGGAAGGCAAAGTCCGTTACCTGGGCCTCTCGGAAGCGAGTCCTCAAACTCTTCGTCGCGCGGTGAAGATGCATCCCATTGCCGCGCTGCAGACCGAATACTCGCTGTGGACGCGCGATCCGGAGGACGAAATCCTTGCCACTTGCCGCGAACTGGGAATCGGATTCGTTGCCTACAGCCCACTGGGGCGCGGCTTCCTTACCGGAAGGTTCGGAAAATTCGAGGATCTTCCTGCCGACGACTACCGCCGCAATTCGCCTCGTTTCCAAGGCGAGAACTTCCAGAAGAATATTGATCTGGTGCGTCGGGTTGAAGAAATTGCGAAAGAAAAAGCCTGTAAGCCTTCGCAGTTGGCGTTGGCCTGGGTGCTGGCGCAGGGGAATGACATTGTGCCGATTCCTGGGACCAAGCGCCGTAAATATATCGAGGAGAACGTCGGCGCGCTAAACGTTCAGCTCACCACGAAGGAACTCACCCGAATCGACGATGTCTTTCCATTCGGCGCCGCGGCTGGGCTTCGCTATCCAGAACAAATGATGAAGGCGGTAAATGGATGAGAAAGTCTGAGTACGGAATCGCGCAGTTCAACACGGATGGACAAGAGATACCGAAAAATAACTTGGGGCGGCTGTTAAGGCCGCCCCACGCTAATCACTGGTCACTGTTCACCGATGTCAAGCCCGCGCTGGACTCTCTCCGCCCTTGGCTATGCCCGGCCGGCCGGGCTCCGGCTTCAGCACCTGCTGTACGCCGTCGTCGGACTTGGGCGGAGGCGTCATCTTGGGCAATTCCTTGCCTTCGATGATCATCTTGATCTCGTTAGCGTCGAGCACTTCCCGCTCCAGCAATGCAATCGCAATTCTGACCAGTGCGCCATTGTCTGCCGCTAGAACGCCTTTCGCGGTGTTGTACCCTTGGCCAATGATCCGGCGAACTTCGTCGTCGATCTTAATCGCCGTGGCCTCGCTGTAATCACGGTGCTGGGCAATCTCGCGGCCCAGGAAAATCTGTTCTTCCTTCTTGCCGAAAGTCAGCGGGCCCAGATCGCTCATGCCGAACTCACAGACCATTTTGCGCGCCAGTTCCGTAGCTCGCTCAATGTCGTTGCCTGCGCCGGTACTCATCTGGTTCAGGAACATCTCCTCGGCGATTCGGCCACCCATCATGATGGCGATTTCCGTCTCCAGATATTCCTTCGTGTAATTGTGCTTGTCATCGATTGGTAACTGCATGGTCACACCCAGAGCCATGCCGCGCGGGATGATCGTGACTTTATGCAGAGGATCAGAATTTGGCAGCTTGGATGCGACCAATGCGTGACCTGCCTCGTGATACGCCGTCACCTTCTTCTCTTCTTCCGTGAGAATGAGGGATTTGCGCTCGACGCCCATCAGGACTTTGTCCTTGGCGAGCTCGAAGTCGTACATGAGCACCGCTTTGCGGTTTTGCCGCGCCGCGCTCAATGCAGCTTCATTCACCATGTTGGCCAAGTCCGCTCCAGAGAAGCCCGGCGTGCCTCGTGCCAGCACGGAAAGATCAACATCGTCGGCCAACGGAATTTTGCGGGTGTGGACCCGCAGGATCTCTTCGCGTCCCCGCACATCCGGCCGGTGCACAACCACCCGGCGGTCGAAACGGCCCGGCCGCAGCAGCGCGGGATCAAGCACGTCAGGACGATTGGTCGCCGCCATCAGAATGACGCCTTCGTTCGATTCAAAGCCGTCCATCTCGACCAGCAATTGATTCAGAGTCTGCTCGCGCTCATCGTGGCCACCGCCGAGGCCAGCGCCGCGGTGACGTCCAACCGCATCAATTTCATCGATAAAGATGATGCACGGGGCATTCTTCTTGCCCTGCTCAAACAGATCGCGCACCCGACTGGCGCCGACACCGACGAACATTTCTACGAAGTCCGAACCGGAAATTGAGAAGAAAGGAACATTAGCTTCACCCGCAACTGCTCTTGCCAGCAGAGTCTTGCCCGTTCCCGGAGGTCCGACCAGCAACACGCCCTTTGGAATGCGTCCGCCCAGCTTCTGAAACTTCTGCGCCTCGCGCAGGAATTCGATGATCTCCTTCAGCTCTTCTTTGGCCTCTTCCACGCCGGCTACGTCCTTGAACGTGACTTTCTTCTGTTGCATGGAGAGCAGCCGGGCCCGGCTCTTCCCGAACGATAATGCTTTATTCCCGCCCGTCTGCATCTGCCGGATCATGAAGAACCACAGGGCAGCCAGCAGAATCAGCGGCGCCAGATTCAACAGCCAACTCGGCCAACTCCCGCTGCTGGCGTCCCGGACGGTGATATTCACGCCCTTGTCGCGCAGCATCTTAATCATGTCGGGATAATTCGTGGGAACGGTAGTGTGGAAGGTCGAACCGTCGTTCTGGAACTTGCCATGCACTTCTTGCAAGTTGATGGTGACCTCTTTGACGTTCCCCTGGTCCACATCCGTCATGAATTGCGAGAAGTTGACTTCCTTCTCTTTTTGCCCCGCTCCGCCCGCCTTTACCACTTGCCAGAGCAGGAATGCCGAGAGCACGATCACCAGCCAGAAAACCACGGTTTTAACTGTTGAATTCACCTAAAAACTCCTCAGAAAGTTGCGCCCTGTTCCAAAAACGCAACTGGGGCTCCGCTCACATGATTAGATGCCAGCCGCAGGGATTGGATAGAGGAAATTGCCAACCCTGTCATTCTAACGCTTCTTGTGGGAAAAAGGAGGGAGTTCTTGCCGTAACTTAAGTCACAGGTACACTTCAGCTTGCAGCGGCTAGATAGGGCAGGTTGCGGTGGGTCTGTTCGGGCGATCCCAGTCCATAGCCCACCAGGAACGCTTCGTCCACCAGAAAGCCGAAATAATCCGGCTGCAATTGCACTCTCCGAGCCGATTGCCGGTCCAGCAAGGTGGCCAGCTTGACTGATGCCGCTCCCCGGCCTCGCAGGTCATTCATCAGGAACTCGCTCGTCACCCCGGAATGCACCAAGCCCTCGATCAGCAATACGTGCTGGCCAACGATGGCTAGTTCGTGGCTAAAAAAGATTTCCAGAATGCCCGCCGCAGGGTTCTCTTGCTCCCTGCGGTACCTCGGCTTAATGAACTGGCAAATCACAGGTACTTCCAGGACCCGCACCAGGTCGGCCATGAAAATGAAGCCATTTTCGAGCAGCGCTAGGGCATGAATAGTCTTGCCTTGATAGTCGTAGGAGATCTGCCGCGCCATCTCGCGCACGCGCTTCTGAATCTGCTCGGTGGGAATCACCATGCGTAACTGCTCGGGTTTTGGGTTGGCGTTCATTAGTTTTAAGGTTGTTCGTGTGGCGACGGGCACCCTCGCCCGTCCGCGTCGAGCCAAACTCGACTACTCTCCGAAATCAACCCGTTCCTCCAGCTTCGCCTCCCGGATCAGGACCGCTTCGCCATCCACACTTCGTGGCCGCAACTGCCCTGGCGCCCGAAAACCGCGGACCCAGACGACGTCCGTTCCGCTCACTACCACGGGCCACAGTTTCCGTTCCAGCCCAGTCACACGCCGATCTTGTAGCAGTTCTTTAATCTTCTTAGCGACCTTGGTATGCGCTGGCCAGAAGCGATCCCCTGGACGCCAGTTCCTCACTTTTAGTTCTCCGGCTAACAATTCCCGATCCATCAAACCCTCGGGATTATAACCCTCAGCAGCGTTTCCCGAAACCAATACTGCTTCGAAGCGCGATTTCGTCTCCTGAACCTCGACCGATCCAGGCACGGAAAGGCGATATTCGTAGTCCGACTCCGTGGGTGTCTCTCCTGTGGACTCGAACCACAACGCGCCCGTTTTCCGTGAAACCACCCATCCCTCTGGCAACACCGTAGATTTGGCGGATCCGCCCCGGTTCGAACTCAGTGCGAGAATCTCTTCCACGTGCCGGAAATCCAGCCGCAAACCTAAAGATTTGCTAGCCGCTCGAACCACTCGCCGTTGCAGTGCCAGCGGCAAGTCCACCAAAACCGACAGACTAAGCACGCCTCCTGTAGCCACTTGCCAAACCAACGGCAAAACTCGTGCGACTTCCTTCTCCCAGTATTCCTCCTCGGCGCGTGCAATTTCCGCCGTCTCCGCAAATGCCTCGCGTACCGCAGGATTCAGATAGCGCTCCAAACGCGGCAAGATTCCGTGCCGCACTCGATTGCGCATATGCCGCAAGTCGCGATTACTCTTGTCCTCCCGCCAGCCTTGTCCCAGCGCAAGCAAATAAGCCTCGAGGTCTCTCCGCCTGATTCCAAGCAACGGACGAATGATGCTGGAGGCGCCGGTCGTTTGTTTCGTTTCCTGCTCTTGCTGAGAGCTGAGAGCTGAAAGCTGAGAGCCGGTCACCTTCAACCGAGGATAGATCCCCGCCAGCCCACGGCTACCCGCTCCGCGAACGATCTTCAGCAGCACCGTCTCCGCCTGGTCATCCAACGTGTGCCCGGTAGCAATCCGGTTCAACCGGCCTTCCATAAGCAATTGCCGAAAGTACCGATATCGCATTTCGCGCGCCGCGGTTTCCAGACTCAAATGTTTTTCCGCCGCGTACGCGGCCACCTCGCGGCTTTCGCAGCGCAGCTCCAACCTGTGCCGCTGAGCCAATTGTGCGACGAACCGCTCATCTTCGTCGGATTCAACCCCCCGCAACTTGTGATTGAAATGAACCACCGATAGAACAGTGCCTGCTTCCTTGCGCAATTCCAGCAACACACGCAGCAACGCAACCGAGTCCGCGCCTCCTGAGAGTGCGACCCCGACGCGGTCCCCAGCTCTCAGGAGTGCATGTTTCCGAATATATTCAAGTACGTCCTGCCGCAACCTCTGCACGGGAACATAGTACATCGAGGGATGCTCGTGTAGGCGCGGGCGGCCCCGCCCGCGCGGTTGAGTGCAGCAATGCCACGCCTCGCCTCAGTCCTGCACTCGTCCCAACATCCGGTTCACATCCGCATGCGCCGGCGCCCCTTCCAGCGTTCCGTAAGTTCCGGTAGTCTTCAATTCCTCCGCCATTCTGCCTACCAGTCCCAGCGTCGCCCGCATGGGACCCGAGCCCAGGCTCACCCGGGCAACCCCAAGCTTTTCCAGTCCGGGCACCGAAGGAAACCCCGGTCCCGCCAGGATGTTTAACGGACACTGCACATCCCGCACCAGCCGCGAGATCGTCTCCGCATCCCTCAACCCGGGCGCAAACACGCAATCCGCTCCCGCATCGCGGTAGGCGAGCAACCGCCGGACGGTCTCGTCATATCGGGTTTCAAGTGTGCCTACCTGCTCCAGATACACATCGGTGCGCGCGTTCAGTACCAGCAGCACCCCCGACTTCAACGCAGCTTCACGGACGGCACGGATCTTCTCCAACTGCAATGACAACTCGACAAGCTGCCGGGGCCGATCCGTTCCATCCTCCAAATTCATTCCAACCGCACCAACCTCGATGACCCCGCGTGCGGTGTCAGCGGCATCTTCAGGATGATCGCCGTATCCGGCCTCAACATCTGCTGTCACCGGAACCTTCACCGCGCGGGCAATTCGCGCCACGCGCGCCAGCATCTCCTCGCGCGAGATCTTCTGCCCGTCCGGATAGCCCAGCGTGAAAGCAATCCCAGCACTGGTCGTAGCCACCGCTTCGAATCCAGCTTCTTCGAGTGTGCGCGCGCTAGCCACATCCCAGACGTTGGGCAAAAGCAGAATCCTCGGCCCGTGATGCATCGCGCGAAACGTAAGCGCCTGCGCTTTTTGCTTTTCGATATCGATCATGGGATTCTGCTTTGCTTTGTGTGGGGGCGGGCGACTCGCCCGTCCAAGCCGAGCAAAGCTAATGATTGTCATTCTGAGCGAAGCGAAGAACCTATGCAACTTGCCTGACTGGTCACAAATGACAGACTCTTTTGCTTGGCTCAGAATCGCAATAGCTCCAGGCGGAAACGATCTAGCGCCCCGGTGCCTATTCCCGATTTTTCATCTTTTCCAGGAACCTCCCCACACTTACAACCGCCCGTCCCACTGTCCCACGGCCAATTTCCTGAACATCATCCCACGCCGCCACACGCACCACATAAAACTTCCCATCGAACGATTCCAGCACCGCCTCCGCCCGTATCCGCGACCCGATCCCGCTCGCCGCACGATGCTCCACATGGATCGCCGTGCCCACCGTGATCTCGTCGCCCTCGCAGTAAGGGTGCAACGCGTGGAAGGCTGCCGTTTCCATCAACCTGATCATGTCAGGAGTGGAATACACCGGCGGCAGTTCGGGATGATGCGACGTCAGGGTGTGCTTGAATTCAACCTTCTCCTCAGCCGTTCCGCGAGCGCCAATTGGCATTGCTTTCGCCATAACAGAATCCCACAAAAAGAAAGAGCCAATGATTCTACCGAATCACCGGCCCCATCTTTCATGCTTTGAAAATCGTCTAAGCCGCCACCTTCTCCATCCGCCGCGCCTCGATTCCATCCAGCGCACGCCACAACGCCTTCGCGGCATTCTCTCCCGCGGCCAGCGCTTTCTCCGCCATTTGCGGATTCGCCTCCAGCCGTTTCCCTAACTCCTGACGCCAGACCTGCGAGTGGTAAACATCCGCCGTAGTGTGCAGGGTGAAGTAGGCGGTTACGCGCTCGTCAGCGCCATACATCTCCTGCAGTCCGCGTGCCTTCTCCTTCGCGACCCGGGGTACTTGCGACTCGTAAGCGTAAAAAGCCGCCAGCGCTTCTTCCGGAGTGCCCTCACTCGCCACGCGATGGAAGAACGCAGTCAGCTCCTTAATCTCGGACACCGGACGATGTCCACGCATGTCGCGTCCCGCCCCCATGCCTTCGGCGAAGTCCAGCCACATCTCGGAATGCGGCTTCGATTCCTCGCCCAATGCGTCCGCCATCCCTTTCTCATCCGCCATGTTGGCCAGCACCGCCCGGCGAAGTTCGCTCTCGTCAAGGCGGATACCCAACTCCGCCAGATAGATTGGAAAAGCCTCCACATGATGGTAATAATCCCGCGCGTACTCCCGTAAATCCTCGCGCGTAAGCTCGCCCGCGGTCCATGCCTTATAGAAGGGATGGCAAAGCAGATCGTACTTCGCGATCCGCGTATCCAGCTGTTCGAAGAATTGCTCCGTCGTCATTGATTGCGCCTCCTGGACACTCCAATATACGGTGCCGGGAGGGCGCTTGCAACTAAACCCAATCCGGGAATTGATCGCAACGATAACGCAGTTTCAAGCAATCGGAGAACAAGTCTCGTCAGATAATGTAGGTGTGGGCGTCCTCGCCCGTGCTAGCGCCAGGAAGCTGTATTTGTGCACAGAGGGAAGCGCATAACGATTGTGTCAATTGTTCAAGTATTGCTGATCTCAATTCTGTCCGCCCCCGCGATCGCGCAAACCTCGCGCCCTGAGATTCTCCGAATCTCTCCCACTAGCGGGCCGGAGGGTTCTCGTGTCGAAATCACAGGCAAGAAGTTACAGGAAGCGTCGGCCGTTTTCTTTGGCACTACCAGCTCCGCCTTCAAGCTCGTTTCCCCCGAAGAACTCATCACGCTCATCCCGCACAAGAGTGTCACGTCCACCATCACCGTAGTCACACCCCGAGGGCGCTCATCCAGTCCCTTCGCCTTTGTCGTCTCCAACGATCCGCGCGTGCCCGACGAGGTCAGCTACAAAGCCGGCTACGTAAACCCAGTCCCGCCGCCCAGCGATTTCAAGTCTGCCCTGCTCTGGGGAATCGCAATCGCCGACACACGCGTCCCAGGCCACGAATCCGCCGAAGTAGAAATTGCCTCGACGCAACTCGCCTGCCGAGTCGATGGCAAGGATGTGATCCTCAACGACGATAGCGGCAACGTTCGTGGCGGACTCTACCGCCGCGAGCCATGGTTTGGGACCGATCAGCACGAACCGATGCCAATAACCTATGATCGCCCAAACCACGCCGCTGTGCTCCCGGTGGGCCGACGCCCCGATCGCGTCTGGCACTTCTGGAGTGCATCGCCCCGAGCCGCACTACCATCCGGAAACCTCGAAGGCTGCACTGTCAAAGCCCGCGTCAAGATTTCTCCGGGAGCCCTGCTGCAGATGGGGATGGACTATTGGCGCTCGCCGACCGTCGCCTACGGCCCGGGCGGAAACAACCACGAAGCCGGAGCCAGCAACTGGTATTTTTCTTCTGACCAATGGCAAGAAGCCACCGTCACCGATATCGGCGGGCCGCAATTTTAGCCGGCAGCAGCAAGAATCACGTAGGGACAGCCGCCCCGGCTGTCCAGTCGAGCGAAGCTCGACAGCTTCGGAGTGCGCGTCTGCCTCGGATAGAGTCTCGACATTCCTGGCGGATCAGATATCTAGTCTAGGAGCTGTCTCAGAATTACCATTGGGAACACCGGGGAAGGGCATGGCTTCCAGCCGACCTGCGGAGCTTTGTTCCGCTGGACAGCCGGGGGCGGCTGTCCCCACCTGGGTATGGTGACGGCAGCATCCCCGCCCGCTCATTGCTAGAATAGACACTGATGCCGTTCACCGAACAATTCGACGTAGTCGTTGTCGGCGCCGGTCATGCCGGATGCGAAGCCGCCATGGCCGCAGCCCGCATGGGCCTGAAGACCGCCCTATACACGCTCAATGTCGACCTCATCGCGCAGATGTCGTGCAACCCCGCCGTCGGCGGAATCGCCAAGGGACATCTCGTCCGCGAAGTCGATGCCCTCGGAGGCATCATGGGTGAAATCACCGACGCGGTCGGCATCCAGTTTCGTCTGCTGAACACTTCTCGCGGACCGGCCGTCTGGTCTCCCCGCGCCCAGTGCGACAAGCAAGCCTACCGCCTGAAGATGCGCGAGGTCCTGGAATCCCAGCCAAATCTAAAGATCAAGCAGGCAGAAGTGGCAGAATTGATCGTGGAAGAGTCGTTGGTCATTAGTCGTTCGTCGTTAGCCACCCCCGCGGACGTAAGCGGTTTTGCTAGCGACCAACGACCAACGACTAACGACCGCATCTGCCGCGGCATCCGCCTTCGCGACGGACGCACCGTCGGCGCGAACGCCATCATCATCACCACCGGCACATTCCTCAACGGACTCATTCACTGCGGCGAGCAGCAATATCCCGCCGGACGCTCCGGCGAGCCCGCCGCGGTTCTTTTAGGCGAATCTCTAAAGCAGCTCGGACTGCGCGGGTGCCGCCTCAAGACCGGCACGCCTCCACGCCTCGACGGCCGCACCATCGACTGGTCGCAGTTCCAAGTTCAGCCGGGCGACGTCGACCCTACCCCGTTCAGCTTCCGCACCAAGCGGGTCGCTCATCACGATTCGCAAGTTCCTTGCTACATCGCCTGGACCACGCCGGAAACGCAGCGCATCATCCGCGAAAACGTGCACCGCTCTCCGATGTACAGCGGGCAGATTCAATCCATCGGTCCGCGATATTGTCCTTCGATCGAAGACAAGATCGTAAAATTCCCCGACAAAACCACGCACCAGCTCTTCCTCGAACCCGAGGGACTGAACACGCACGAAATCTACGTCAACGGCATGAGCACCTCGCTGCCGGTTGAAGTTCAGCTTGCGATACTTAAGTCCATCCCCGGTCTTGAGACCGCGGAAATGCTGCGTCCCGGCTACGCCATCGAGTATGACTCGATCGATCCCACCGAACTCGAGCGCACGCTCGAAACCAAAAAGATCACCGGACTATTCCTAGCCGGCCAGATCAACGGTACCAGCGGATACGAAGAAGCCGCCTGCCAGGGTCTGATGGCAGGGATCAATGCCGCGCTGAAGGTGAAAAACGAACCGCCGCTCATCCTCGATCGCACCGAAGCATACACCGCCATTCTCATCGATGACCTGATCTCGAAAGGCACGAACGAGCCCTATCGGATGTTCACCTCGCGCGCCGAGTTCCGCCTGCATTTGCGCATCGACAACGCCGACCGCCGCCTCACCCCGCACGGCCGCCAAGTCGGATTGATCTCCGACACTGCGTGGGCCGACTTCCTGGCCAAACAGCAACGCCTGGAAGCAATGAAACACTTGCTCGGAAAAACCAAACTAACCAGCGCGATGCTAGAGCAGATTGCAAACCCAGAAGCATTAACCCCCTGCCATCCCGAGCGGAGTGAGGCGCAGCCGAACGAAGTCGAGGAACCTGGTGTTTCCCTGCACGCCAACCAACAACAAGCAACGGCCCGCGACCTGTCTGCCGCCGTCGGCCAGACCTGCGCCCAACTGCTCAAGCGCCCCGAGATCACCATCGAGAACCTCGCCCCGGCCCTCCGCGACCTCGACCCGGGATTTTTTGCACGAGAAGAGATCCCGTCCGAATCCGTGGCCGCTCTTTCTGCGGAAGTACGCAACGAACTCAAGTCGGTCGAAACCGAAATAAAATACGAAGGCTATCTGCTGCAGCAACAGCGCGCCATCGAGCGCCTGAAGAAAGCCGAGCAGCGCGCCATCCCCGACTGGTTCGATTACCACGCGGTCAGCGGCCTCTCCCGCGAAGTGCAGGAGACCCTGCTGAAGATAAGACCGCGCACCCTGGCCCACGCATCCCGGATTCCCGGCGTCACGCCGGCGGCAGTTTCATTGGTGCACGTCTACATCGAGATTCAAGCCAAGCGCCGCCAACAAGCCGCCGCGCTGTGAACGGTCGCCGGCTACCTCGATCATGTCCGGAGTCCGGACATGTTGGATACAATTAGGCAGTGAACACATGGGGAAGGTCCGGAACGGCTCTTGTGCTTTCTACGGCGCTCTTTTTTTGCGCCTGCAACAGGAGCAAGCAGCAAAGCCCAATTGTCGTCCACGTCTTGCGCGATGCAAACGGCTCTCCGGCCACGAGGATCAATCACGCTCTTCTTGCCTTTAACGGGACTCGTTTTACGCGCACCGGACATCCAATCATGATCGCAACTTTGGAGCGCCGCGATTATCCGGACACGGTCAAAGTTTTCGCTGATCAGTGCTGCGACCTCATCGTTCTCGACTCTCCTGGCGATGTCCTCCTCGATCCCAAATTGCGACCCGAGCTGGCGCAGGCCCGAAATCTTTGTTCCGGCCGACAAGTTTGTCCGGCATTCGTCCCGTCATGGATCGTCGGTGAGCGCAGCGGGAAGCCGCTCAAATGTTTTTGGATTTCTTGACCTCTCATTGATGTGTTATGACGATGCGCTACGCCCAAATCGAAAGCCCGCTCGGGCCCTTGCTGCTAGCCGCTGATGATGCCGGACTGCGGCAAATCCTTTTCGTGAAGGGACGGCACCCGGCACAACCGGAATCTTCCTGGAAAGAAGACTGCGCCCCGCTTAAGGAGACCATCCGCCAGCTCTACGCCTATTTCGCCGGAGAACTCGAAAACTTCGATCTGCAGCTCGCGCCCGAGGGCACGCCGTTCCAGCTCGGAGTGTGGCGTCGCCTTTGCGACATCCCCTATGGCGAGACCATTTCCTACGGCGAACTGGCTGGTCGAATCGGAAATCCGAAAGCTTCCAGAGCCGTAGGCCTCGCCAACGGCTCCAACCCGATCCCCATCGTGATCCCCTGCCATCGCGTGATCGGTAGCAATGGCAAGCTCACCGGATACGGCGGCGGCTTGCCCATCAAAGAAAAGCTGCTAGCCCTGGAACGCCGACAACTCCGCCTGCTGTGAAGTGGAGGACGGGCGTCTCGCCCGTGCGGCAGTGAGGGGACGGTCCGCTCCAGCCCCACCTGACACTCCGCTCCCGCTTGGGTTACCATAGAGCACAAAGGTTGGACCGCGTTCTTCCGACATCCTTATGAATAAAATTCACGTTGTACTCGCATCGGTAGTTCTCTTGCTCGCTTCTCGCGTCTCCGCCCAGGATGAAGTCAATCCAGTTCTGAAACCACCCAAAGGGGCTCAGGTAGCCATCGTGGTCTTTGAGGATCTGGAGTGTCCCGATTGCCGCCGCGCCGCCCCTCTGGTGCAAGAAGCCGCGAAGACCTACAAGATTCCTGTGGTCCGCCACGATTTTCCGTTACCCTTTCACAAGTGGTCCTTCGACGCGGCCGTGATCGCCCGTTATTTCGATACTCATTCCAAGCAATTGGGCAATCAGTACCGCGATTACATGTTCGAACACCAGCCCGAAGTCACGGCCGAAAATCTTCGCGGATTCGCCGACAAGTTCGCCGCTGATCATAAGATTGACCTGCCCTTCGTGGTTGATCCGCAAGGCAAGCTCGCGGCTGAAGTCGTTGCTGATCGTGACCTGGGAAAGTCCATCCACCTCGAACACACTCCGACCATCTACGTGGTCAGCAACAAAACCCAAGGCAAACCGTTTGTCGAGGTAGTGGACCGCACCCAGCTTTTCCAGTTGATTGACGCCATGAAGGCAGAGTAGTTAATTAGAATGCCGTCATCCGCGAGGAAGAAGATATTCCGATGGCTCTAAGCTTCGCAAAAGACATTCGCCCGATGTTCCGCGACACTCCCGACGTGGATACGATGAAGGATTTTGGCCTCGATCTCGCGAAGTTCGCCGACGTTAAAGCTCAGGCAGAAGAGATTTATTCGCGCGTTCTCGACGGCAGCATGCCCTGCGACAAACCTTGGCCCAAGGACCAGGTCGCCTTGTTCAAACGGTGGATGGAAGAAGGCATGGCGCCTTAGAACGGCAGCCGCGCGATTGGCCTTCGATTCGTCAATCATCCTCTTTCAAATGCATGCTTCTTCTCCAACTCCTCCAGCGCCGCTCGCATATCGGCCTCGAACTTCGCCGCCTGCTCCATCAATGAAGGATTCGCCGTGGCCCACTCTCCCTCCAGCTTGATCAACTGCTGCGCTTCCAATTTCTTGGCGACATCCAGAAGGTGCTCCGAGGAAGTCTCCACATACAGCGCCTCTGCAGGATCTCCGATCCACACCGTCCCGCCCACCAGTCGTGTCTGCCAGTACACTTTCCGTGCCAGTAGCAACGCCATCTCCTCATCACTCGCTTTGCCGAACATCCATTTACTGCGCTTGAAATCATAGTGACGACTGGAAAACTGCACCGGCACGAGCTTTCCCGACTTCGCGAACTCCAACTGCCTGTGGTCCACTTCTTTGCGCAGCGCGTTAATGATCGGCTGTTCCACGTCCTTCGCCTCAAGCGACGGCATCACCTCACGCACCGTCGCGGACAGATTCACCGCCACGGGCGCGTGCAACCCTGCCGAGTTCTCCAGCCGGATGTCGGCGTGCAGCACGAAAAAATCCGCCCCCGAAGTAGATTTCCGAAAGGGCCACGCCAGATGAAATGAAAGTGGCAACCCAGTCCGGGTCACATAGATCTTCTTTTGTTTTTGTCCAATGCCATTGCCTGCGCTCATCACCATCTCCCACAATTGCCAGATATTCTACCGCGATCCGACGCGACTCCACTGATGTTGGACACAGATCACCCCTCCAGTCCCACTCTTACGATCCTGATTCTTGTTTGATGAGATACCCCCGCCAATGAAAAAGGCGGCCCCAAGGCCGCCTTCCACTGAGAACTGACAACGGAGAACTGTAGTTTAACTATTTGCCGGCCGCCGCGCCTCTGGCCAGGCCATGCGGAGCCATCTCGCTGCCCGCCATAAGCGCAGCGATTTTCGTCACGACATCAGCCATACTCCGCCCGGTATCGATATTCGCATCCACCGCGGGATGCCGTTCCCCATCGGTGTGCATGACCAGAACACGCGTCGTCGCCTGCGCCTTCTTGATCACGTAAGGCAGGTGATGCCGATCATTCTTGGTCAAGGTAGGACCAAGGATTACCAGGTCGTACGCTCCCCGGCGCACCGCCTCGTCGATACCCTTGCGGCCCACCGCCGTTTCTACCTGATGGCCCGCCTTTTGGATGGAAACTGCTTGTGAGGCAAGTACTTCCGCGTCGCCCTCACCGTAAAGAATCTTGAGCTGAAATGACGACTTCTCACTTTTTGCCATGATGGATCAGAGCCAGCCTTTCTTGCTGCTGACCTATCACGGTAGCAATGCTCGGGAGATAAGAGAACGTCACCGAAGACCAAGCCCGAATAGGACATGGCACCACTCGGATCTGGCCCGTGGCGTTAAGAGTATGAGTCGATCAATGGCCCGCGACCAAACAACGTCAATAGTTAGTTCGAAAAGCCGTTCTCCGGCGCGCGGATTCCAACTGCAATTGCGGCCATGCCGACGTACAATAAAGCCGCCTTGGCTGTATGACGTCAAGGAATCTAGTCCTTGGGGGATACGTCATGCGTGTGCTAGCCGTCTGCATCATCTTAATCGGTCAGTCCGTTCTCGCCGTTGCAGCCGCTGAGCAACCGGGGCCGGCCGACCCAACCGCAACGGCCACTTGCGATTTCCAGGATGGCATGGAAATCACCGCGCAATTCAACGGCTCCGTCATGAGCGACAGGGACCAGCCCCGCAACGGTAAGGTATGGCTGCCTGGCGGTTCTCCCATCACTCTGTTCACCCAGGTTCCGCTAGTTCTCAACCACGTCGAGATTCCCGTGGGCGCCTACAGCATGTACGTCATCCCGAACAAGAAAGAGTGGACTCTAGTCGTGAGCAAGAATGTCACCAGCCCCAAGACGTACGACGAAAAACAAGATCTGGTGCGCGCTCCCATGGAACTAGGCGGAGTCAACTCCCCGCCCAAAAAGTTGGAGCTCTCGTTTGCCCACGTCGCCCCCAAGCAGTGCAGCATCCGGCTCTACTACGAGACCACCGGAGCGTTCGTGGACTTCAACGAGAAGTAGCTTGATCGCATCGTGGCCGGCTGCGGTGCGAATGCTCTCGGCCTGAACCATAGTTTCTGGCACAATCAATCGCATGCGCCTTCATTTCGTCCCGGTGTTGTTCGCCACCTCCCTAATCGCACAGAATCCCACCACCCAGAAATCCAACACCACCGAAAATCTCCGCGGCGTCAGCGCGCTCCCGAACCAAGTCGCCTGGGCGAGCGGCACTCACGGAACCTATCTCCGTACAACCAACGCCGGAAATTCCTGGCAAGCCGCCCAGGTCCCCGGCGCTGAAGCCCTCGACTTCCGCGATGTGGAAGCCTTCAGCGCCGATCTCGCCTACCTGCTGAGTGCCGGACCCGGCGACCAGTCGCGCATCTACAAAACAATCGACGCTGGTAAAAACTGGGTACTGCAATTCACCAACAAAGATCCCAAAGGTTTTTTTGATTGCATGGCTTTCTGGGATCGCGATCACGGCATCGCGGTCGGCGACCCGGTCGCCGACAATTCGGGCAAGCTCAGATTTGAACTGATCTCAACCGAAGACGGCGGCAAAAACTGGACAGCGATCCCGCCCGACTCGATCCCGACAGCCCTCGAAGGGGAAGGCGCATTCGCCGCCAGCGGAACCTGCATCACCGTCCAAGGCAACATCAACGTCTGGTTCGCCACTGGCGGAAAGGTTGCGCGCGTATTCCGTTCCACCAACGCCGGCAAAACCTGGACCGTCGCCGACACGCCGATGATCCACGGCCCAGACTCCGCGGGCATTTTCTCCATCGCCTTCCGCGACGCTACCCATGGAGTAGTCGCGGGTGGAGACTACAAACATCCCGAGCAGGACGGCGCCAACCCATCCTTTGCCAACCTGGCCTTCACCAACGACGGCGGCCTCACTTGGAAGCTGTCCACCGTATCACCGCAAACCTACTTTTCCGCCATAGCCTTTGCCAAGCCTGGCTCAGCCAAGCCCAGCTCAGAAGGCACAGCCGTGCTGGTTGTGGGATCGACTCGATCGGCCTACGCAGATGACATCGCGAAAGGATCGTGGCAGAAAACCTGGGACTTGAATCTAAACGCGCTGAGCATAAGCCCAGCGGGCAACGCGATAGCCGTGGGCCCCCAAGGCCTGATCGTCAATTTCGCCCCCGCACGCTGAGCCGAACATGGTGTGGAGCGACGGGCGACCCGCACCTGTCCAGAAGGAGCAAAGCTCCACAGAAAGTGTCGCACTGAACTGGGCTTTTCCCAGGTTGGGACCGGGTTTACTGTTTAGTACCGGGTACCCCCCTCCCCCCTTCGCGTGCAAAATCTAGAAAACAAAGGATCTAATTTGCGACTATGTGCTAGATCTTTGAGTTTTCAGGAGTTACACGCAAAATCTAGAGAACATGGGAGTTGCGGGTGGGGCGTCGAGGCTCGCAGTTCCGTTTTGGAACTGGGCTTGGAACTTGACGGGGAATAAATGGCTGGTTTTCGCTGAAAGATCCTGCGAGCGGACTCGGCAGTGCGAGCGCGATCGAGAAGCCACACCATCGCCTGGCTCAGATTGTCAAAGATCGGCCATTACCTTGCAGATAACGTTCTTTAGCTAATGTTATCTTAGTTGTGGCATGCGATCAAGAAGAAAAAGGGCTGGCGGTGGATTGCGGTCCCGCACCCGCGCTCTTTCGCAAAGTGCGCGAAAAGGACGGGGCACCCCGAGTCCGATTCATCGGCTACCTCGAAAGCCAAGGCGACCCGCCTCGACTGGTGAGATCAGGCTTCAGGGCGAAAGAACCGCTCCTGGCGGTCTACGGTGTGATCTCGAACACTACACCCTCCCCGGGAGGAGCACCGATCGGTGTTGTGCCGTAAAGATTGCCCTTGCTGTCGAGGATTAGGTTGGCCTCGGGCGCGGCGCCGTCGGAGCCGATGAACGTGTGCAGAACCGTATATTTCCATTTACCCCCTGCGCGCGGCGACAACTCATACACGACGCCACAGTAACATTGCACGCCCCCCCCATACATCGTGGTGCCATACAGGTTGCCTGCCTTGTCAACGACCACTCCCGCGCTGGGGCCGTTCCCGCTCGAACCATTCTTGAAGCTATACAGAATGGTCTCTTTCCAGTGGCCGTTCGCACCGCGCGTCAGCTTGAAGACCGTCCCGTTGCCAGTTGCGCCGCCGCCCCCCGTTGTGCCGTATAGACTGCCCGAGCCGTCAAGGACCAGTGCCCCGACCCCCGGTCTTATCCCGTCGCCGTTAAAGCCGCCGAAACTATGCAGTACATGCTCTTTCCAGGAACCGCCCGAGGCGCGGCTCAGCTCGTAGGCCGTGCCACAGCCATAGGCATTACACTTCGTGTCGTTACCGCCTTGCTGCGTTGTACCATAGAGATTGCCAGACGCGTCTAAAATCATGCCGGCGTAGGGGTCGAACCCGCCCTTGCATCCGGAACAGAACTTGTGGATCACCTTCTCCGTCCACCCACGGGAGCCCGGCGACAACTCCACGGCGTACCCGGCGGTTCCATAAAGATTGCCTGCCGGGTCCATCACCAAGCCCGAGTCCGGGTAACCTCCATCCTCGCAGTCCGGCAGCGAACAGAAGTTATACAGAACGGTGTGCGCCCAGCCGCCAGAGCCAGGGCTTAGCTCGAAGATAGTGCCGCTACCGTACGTCCCCGTTCCTCCTTCCACGGTCGTTCCATACAGGTTGGCGGACTCGTCAAGGATTACGCCGCCGTTGGGATCGGCGCCGTCGCTGCAAGGCCACCCGCCGGGGCAGAAGTTGTAAAGTACTGTTTCCGACCACTTCCCATGCGAGGTCGGCATCAGTTCATAGACCGTGCCGTATCCGTACGCGCCGCCGGCGGCCGCGGCCCCATACAAATTGCCTTGGCCATCGAACACCACGCCGGCGTATGGCGCCCATCCCTGACCCTTGCTGACGAAGGCGTGCAGCACTTTATACTTGGGAGCGCATAACGCGCCGAGTGGGAACAGAGCTATCGCGAGGAACCCCAGAGCAATTGACATTCTGGACGATTTCATTGCGTACCACCTTCGTCCGCGCGGGGGATCGACACCTTCGGCCCCCGGAATTTTATCACGCAAATCGATTAGTGAATAAGACGGGTGCCGGATTCCAGAGGAATCCAGCACCCGCCGCAGGATGCCCGTCTCAGTCGTTCCCCGTGTTTTCGTTATCCGGGGCCAGGGACGGGCCTGTAAAGTTCAAGAAGTAGCTCGCCGGGTAGTTGATCGGTGTAATTGAGATCGGTTGTGTCGGCGTCTGGCCGAAGTTGAAGAAATCAGCGAGCGAGTACGGGCTCTGTCTGTCCTGGTTGGGGGCGTCGGGAGCCCAGAAGTCCGCGTAATGATATCCGTACTGACTGTCAATCTCCCCCAGTGAATGCGTGCCACTCCCGAAGATATACTCGATGAAGTTCAGGATGCTGCCGAAGTCGTGGATGTACGGCGCCACCTCTCCGCTGCCGTAGGGCGGAAGAGCGCCAGAAATGTAACCCTTAAAGCTGCCGGTGCCGTGAACGTTGTAAGCCGAGACCACAAGCAGCGGCACACGGAAGCCGTACACATAGTACTTGCCCGAAAAATCGGGATAGCCGGTGCAGGCTCCATTGGGACCGGGGGGGCAATTAAGGGGCAAAACGTGGTCGTAGAACCCTCCCCAGTCGTCCCAAGTTACCAGGACTACAGTGTCGTACCAGTAACCGGTGTGACCGTTGGTGGTATCGCAGGTAGTGTTGCTTTGGACGGCACCGATAATGTCCGCAACCCAGTCCGGGCCTTGGTTACCTTGTTGGGGATGATCCGACCAGTGCCCATCGGGGATTACCCAGCTTACGTTCTGCAGTTTGCAAGGCGCGGTACTGGCAAGGTCCGAAAGTATCTGGGTGGGATTGTTCGTCACAACGTGACTTGTGAAATCGGAGCCTTGGCATTGTCCGCCGTATGAACTCGTTGGGTCGCAGATGTGACTAATGGCGTTGGGTGCGGTCCAGATGTCGTTAGGCGCTCCACCCTGCTGCCAGAAGCCGTAATAGCGCCAACTAATCGAGTTTGCTTCAAGGAGGTCCGACATGGTGGGATGTTCGTAGCATGGGTAGCCAACGATCGAAATTGGATCAGGGGGGATGTACTCGTAGTGTTGGCTGCCGTCGGTTGGACTGATCTCCAGCACCTTGCTGGACGAGCTGGCAGCGCAGCCCGCGTCGGAGCTGTTTGTCGCAGGGTTTTCGGAGGCGAACCATTGGTAGAAACCTTGGTAGTCGGTTCTTACGTCTGGCGCGGAAGTCCCGGTGAAAAGAAATTGATGTGCGGGAAAGCTTGGTCCTTGATTGGTTTGAAAGAAGTAATTGGCGAAGCCATAGTTTTCGGCTATTTGAAAGTATGGGGCCACGTCGGAAGACTGAACATACGAATACTGCGCTTCCGTGCCGTACTTATTCCTGCAGTTTTGGTCCTCCTTTGGGATATCGTGGCAGGCGTTGTTCATCAAGCCTTGGTTGTATGAGTCGTTAAAGCCACCATGGCCGTGATCGGGGTCGAAGCAGACCTGGAGTGGCGTCTTCTGTAGGGGAACGTAAGTGCTTCCGCACTTCCCGCCCGTTTGCGGGGCGATGATGTCAGCGCCGTTTGCCGTCAGCACCGAGTCTTGGAACAAATTGTCGGGCGTGCGATTTTCCTGCACGATGACAATTACATGTTTGATCTGTGTGTTGTAGGTTTGCCCGGGTGCGAACGTCGCCGCCAGCGCAATCAGGAACAGCAGGCTCTTGGCCGCGAATTTCATTGAAAAGCCTCCTCATTGAAATGGAATTTGGGCTCCCTTTTGGGTTGTGCTGTGATTCGGCAATAGACCTAAATCGCAGTTACACGAATTATCCTGCAAGAATCTTGCTTGTCAACAAAATTTCGGATTTGGTTTCAGGAGTGTCTCGTTCTTGGACAAGATGCCCGAGGGAAGCGATCGCGGTTCTATGCCTTGAAGTCGGCTACGCCGTTCCAGACTAGCTGCACCGCAATCGCCAGGAGCAGGAAGCCGAAGATGCGGTTGATCGCGCCGGCGGCGCCGGGCCCTAGACGCTTCACCAGCGGGCCTCCGAGACAGAGGAACAGGTAGACGACGAGGCCGAGCGCGGCGATGCCGATTACCAAGACGCCGCTGCAATGGCCTAGGTTTAGATTGTCAAAGGGTCTCGCATTATCCACTAGATAATGTATATTCACATAGATTATCTACTTGGCAACGTGCAGTCAATGAGAAAGTGCGCTGGCTGTGGATTGGGTTCTGAATTGGAGCTGGGCGCCCCAGCGCTGGCCCAAGTATTTGTACGGAATCCAGGTGGTTCGCGCTTCACCGCCTTCCGTTTTCCCTGATTTACCGGGACGGGCCGTAATTCGCCGTAATTTCAAAGGTTCAGCTTCGAGGACTCTTGAACCGGCCGGTGACCGGGGTCTAATATCTCATAGTCTCGGGGTGAGGACGGCACAGGTTTTTACCGTTTCCACTGTCCTGGGCTCGACCGAAGGAGAACGGTGGCAGGCCGGGCCACGTTTCTCACCTCGTGACGAATTTCCTCTCGTTTCGACCTCCGGAAGTGCGTAGCGTCAGTCGTGTCGAAAGGATAACTCTGGCGCGACACCAGCGACAACCTAGATGGAGTCCGTAAACCTTGTCGGGCACGATGCGACGTAGGGAGCGCCAGCGGGGACGGGCAATTGTATCGGCAGGACGCCCGTCCCTTGGAACCAATTGCCAAATGCTAAGCCCTTTTCAGTTTGCCTTCTTCGCCTTGCTGATCTTCTCGTCAATGGGCTTTCGACCGGCGAAGCCCTCGGTGGTGTCGTGCCAGTATGTGATCCCCTGCTCGCCCAGCTTCCAGCAGAGCAGCACGATCTGGCCGTCAACTTTGCAGGGAAAGTCGAGCAGTCCGATATCGAGATCTTTCACCTGGACGCCAGTGGAATCGATCTCAGCCAGGGCGTCTTTCACACGCGGGATGGCCTTTTCGCGCTCCGCCTTCCGGCGAGCCATGTGAACCACATTGACCAACAGGCCTCCTTGCAGAAAGACGCGGTGAGCGAGTTCCTGAAGTTCAGTGTCCACGGCCTCGATCAGTTTCTTTCCGTCAATTGCGGTGCGCAGCAGCGACTCCAGCACAGGCAGGAGAGAGTGGGCTTCTTCGAGGGTGAAAGTTCGGTCGGGCATAGGAGGTATGTTTCTATTCTAATTCATCCGGCGGTGGGTTGTTGGTCGCTAGTCGTTGGTTGTTAGTCGTTGGCCCAATATCCCGCATCGCAAGAGGCGCGAGAGATTGGCAGTTTTCGATTGTCAGTCGATCCGAATCACAGGATCACTGCCGAGCTGCGCTCGGCGGGACAGCCGAGGGCGGCTGTCCCCACGTGGTTCTTGCCAACGACCAACGACTAACGACCGTTATTGAATCTCCAGCATTCGGTCGAGCGCCACTCGCGCCCAGTGTTTCACGTCGTCCTTCACTTTGATCTGGTTCACGACGTTGCCTTCGACCAGGTTCTCCAGCACCCAGCACAGGTGTTGCGGCGAGATGCGGAACATGGTCGTGCACAGACAGCCGGAGTCGTCGAGCGTGATGACCTTCTTGCCTTCGGCGGCGAATTCCTTGCCCATGCGATTGACCAGGTGGATTTCCGTGCCCACGGCGAACATCGTGCCTGAGGGCGCCTGGCGAATGATCTTCAGCAAGCCCTCAGTCGAGCCGATGCCATCGGCTTTCTGGCAGACTTCCCAGCGGCACTCGGGATGCGCAATCACACGAATGCCGGGATATTTCGCGCGAACGTTATCCACATGCTCGGGCAGGAAGCGTTGGTGGACGGAGCAGTGGCCCTTCCAGAGGATCACTTTCGCTGCGCGCAACCGCTCGGGCGTAAGGCCGCCGTTAATCAGGTAAGGATCCCAGACCACCATTTCGTTCAAAGGAATGCCCAGGTTGAAACCAGTATTGCGTCCGAGGTGCTGGTCGGGAAGGAATAGAAGTTTGGGAGTCTTGGCGAGGCCCCACTGGAAAGCGCCAGGCGCGTTGGACGATGTGCAAACGACGCCGCCACGCTCTCCGCAGAAGGCTTTGATGGCCGCAGCGGAATTCATGTAGGTGATGGGCGTAATGCTCTCGCCGGCGTCCGAGGTCAATCCGGCGGCAATGAGTTGCTCCCAGCAATTTTCCACCTGGGTAATTTCCGCCATGTCGGCCATGGAGCAGCCAGCGTTTAGGTCGGGCAGGATGGTCACCTGGCCGGGGCGGCTCAAGATGTCGGCGCTTTCCGCCATGAAATGCACGCCGCAGAAGACGATGTACTTGCCCCCGGCATGCGCCGCCTCTTGCGCGAGCTTGTAGGAGTCGCCGCGAAGATCGGCGAAACGAATGACTTCGTCGCGTTGATAGTGATGTCCAAGAATCACGCATTCGCGGCCCAAGGCCTCGCGGGCGGCGGCGATGCGTTCGTCCATTGTGTTATCGGGCAGGACGAGGTAGTTTTCCAGACTGCAAACTGCTGCTGCGGTAGCCATTGTCATGTCTCGCCTTCAGATCCGGATGCGAATGCGCTTGCGGCTATTCCGCGAAAGGCGAACGCTTGATCCGGAACGGGGATGTTGAAAGCTTCCAGCGGCTCCAGCCGATTCACTACGCGACGTTTGAAACTACGGCGCGCCCAACCGGCGGGGATGTTGAAGCCACTAACTCTTCACAATAGTTAGGATGCTCAGCGGCGGCGGAAAGTGTCACCTTTTTAGGCGGCGCAGGTAACCACCGCAAGTAACTGAGTACCTGGGGTTATTGTGCACTGTTGCAGGGGCTAAACGCAAGCTGTAAGAGACGTAGCTTGTCTACGTCTGCTGTTTCGCGGCGCCCCAGACGCAGACGTTGCAAGCAACGTCTCTACAGTAAAGGATGGTACGGGCGTCTCCGTTTTCAGCTTACCGGTTCCGGCCGTGTGACGGGTCAGCCGTGGTTGCCGTGTTTACATCGATGTGCAAACGCTTGGCGACATCGATCCCTGGCGGATAGCAGTTTCCGTCGGAGTTGTAGTTTGCCGGACAGCTTGCCGCCACTTCGGACCTCTTCGGCGATTGGGCGAATTGCCATATGTCGGCAAACCGAATGCCGCTGTCGGCGGGACTCGGTGCCTTCTTGGGAAATCCGCACCCGGGCGAAGGCGGACACGCATCATTCGTAACCCAGTACACGATCTTTCTTGCGCCAGCATTCTGGCGGATATCGTCTGCGGTGACGATGGTTGCCCCGCCGTCTTCTTGAGCGGCAATGCCGGAACAATAAATGCCAGCGCGGAAACCGCCTGCGGTTACCCCGTCCACCCAGGCGTAGATATGAGCTTTCTGCTCCGGCAGCATCCGTCCGCCTTGTTCCTGATCGAGGAAGATCACCGTTTCCGCTGGAAAGCCCTCGCGCCTTGCCGCCGTCACAGCCGTCTGCGCATCCGACTTGCCGAGCTTGCTCGCGTAGGAAACAGACTTCAGCTCATTGAACAACCGACCATTGAACAGCACCAGGAATCCGAATCCGGCCGATTGCAGCGTGCGCCGTTTGCCACTCCATGTGTTGGTCTTCGCGCTAGGCGGATGGTTGAGCCAGAAACCCGTGTAGGAAAACTTCTGGCGAAGTGCTTTCAGGTTTTGGTCGCCGGGATAATTGTTGCGGTCAAAGCCGAGGTAGGCCGGAGCGCTAGTGGCAGCCTGGGATTGGGAACCCGATCGTGCAGTTTGGGCAGAAGCCGTCCCAATTGCGGCGATGATCATCAGCAGCAGGACAATTCGTTTCAACTTGAAGCTATGTTACTTTACTCTTCTCGAAGACGCGAACCAGTGTCCGGCATAAATTCTCCAGGGCTGAAGCTACTCAAGCCGGCAACTATCCCCCGATATGCACCATGGTCCGCGACGCTGGGACAAAATCCGGCTCGCCAATGTGGTGACGCTCTTCTTTTCTCTGAACCACCCCGCGGATGAACTCCACCAGTTCCTCGTCGGAAGCGCCGCGCCGCATCAGTTCGTGCAGATCGTGGTCCCAGACCGAAAACAGGCAGGTACGGATTTTGCCGTCCGAGGTGATGCGGATGCGGCTGCAGTGTCCGCAGAAGGGATGCGAAACGGGAGCGATAATTCCGATCTCGCCGATGCCGTCGTCGAAATGGTAGCGGCGCGCGGTTTCGCTTCGCGCGTGCGGAATTTCGACCAGCGGGCGGTACTCCGCCATGCGCTGGACAATTTCATCCAGCGTAACCACAGTCGCGGGCGACCACGTTCGGTCCTCTTCCAGCGGCATGAATTCGATGAAGCGGACGATAACGCCTTCTTCGCGGGCAAACATGCCGAAGGGAATGATCTGGTTTTCATTGAAGCCGCGCATCAGCACGCAATTGACCTTGACCGGCCACAGCCCCGCGCGACGGGAGGCCCGGATTCCCGCCAGCACGTGGTCATATCCGTTGGGCACGCGCGTGATGCGAGCGAAACGGTCGGGATCGACGGCATCCATGCTGACGGTGATGCGATTCAGGCCAGCATCCTTGAGCGGCTGCGCCGTCTCGGCCAGCAGATGACCGTTGGTGGTCATCGCGAGATCGAGTTCTTCGCCGTCGGCGGAGCGCAGCTTCGCCAGTTCGCGGACGAATTCAACCACGCCCTTGCGCAGCAGGGGCTCTCCCCCGGTGAGGCGGATTTTCTTGATGCCGAGTGCCGCGAATACTCGGGCCATGCGCAGGTAGTCGGCAAAAGGCAGGTCGCCGTACAGCGCGCCTTCGTTGCCAGTGCGGCAATAGACACACTTGTAGTTGCAACGATCCGTAATCGAGATCCGGAGATCGGTGATAGGGCGGCCGAATTTGTCGGAGAGAATCACAGCCTTTAGCACTTGGCAATTAGCACTTAGCCCTTGAGCACATCCGCCGGATCCAAACCATCGTGACTGGCTAAATGCCAAGTGCTAATTGCTAAATGCTGCCTCTTTCGCAAAGCTACAGCATTGGATTCACATAACTCAGGAAAGGAGACACGCAGAGGGAACAATCCCGGCGGGCGCTTCCTTTCCAATGTGCTCCTCGCGAAGCACGGGAGGCGCGGGCGTTTCCATCCGCACCCTCGGGAAATGTGTGGCGCGGGCACTGCTGTCCGCGAAACCTTTCCCTCGCCGCCGCAGCCAGGGTATGCCCAAAGGCCGCGACGGTCGGAAACTCGATTCCAATTATAGACCTCGGGAGGGTTCTTGATCCGCACGAATCCGTGGCCCAGTGAACTTTTGTTTCGCCTGCTCACATGCCGTCGTAGTTCGGCCCGCCGCCGCCCTCCGGCGGAACCCAGGTGATGATCTGATACGGGTCGGCGATGTCGCAGGTCTTGCAGTGTACGCAGTTCGAGGGATTCAGGCTGATGCGCTTGCCGTTGGGCTGCTCGGCGTCGTCCACCATCTCGTACACGTTGGCGGGGCAGAAATTCTGGCAAGGGCTGCCGAATTCTTTCACGCAGCGGGTGTTGCAGATGTTGGTGTCGTGAATGACCAGATGCGCCGGCTGATCCTCTTCATGTTTTGTACCCGAGTGATACAGGTCGGTGAGCTTATCGAAGGTAAGCTTGCCGTCGCCTTTCGCGGGACCGAGCAGATGGGCTTCGTTGCCACCGTCGGCGGGCAGCTCGGCGAGCTTCTTCATGTGTTGATGGCCCGCAGTCCCGGCATACCGGTTGCGCAGGCCGCGACCGCCTGTGAATTGCTGTATTCCGGCGTGAAACAAGCCTGCAAAGAATCCGTGCTCGAATCCCTGATGAAAGTTGCGGACCTTCCAAAGCTCATCTTTGATCCAGCTGGATTCGACTTTTTTCTGAAAGCCGCTCAGCGTGGCGGCGGAAAAGTCATGTTTCTTCAGCGCCTCGAAAGCAGTTTCAGCTGCCAGCATCCCACTCTTGATCGCCAGGTGAATCCCCTTGAGGCGCTGCGAGTTGAGGAAACCTGCGGAGTCGCCGAGGATCATCCAGCCATCGCCTGCGACCGGCGGAATCGCCCACCAGCCGCCATAAGGCAGTGACTTCGCGCCATAGCGGATCATCTTGCCGCCTTCGAGCAGGCTGGCAACGAACGGATGCTGCTTGAAATCCTGCAACACGCGCTGCGGATCAAGCCGTGGGTCGGGATAATCGAGGCCGGTGACGAAGCCGAGCGAGACGATGTTGTCGTTCCCCCCATAGATCCAGGCACCGCCATACTCTTTTGTGGTGAGCGGCCAGCCCATTGTGTAGATGACTTCGCCTGGCGCGACGCGGCCCGAAGGCACTTCCCACAATTCTTTTATGCCCTGGCCGTAAGTCTGCGGATTGCTGTCCTTCGCAAGGTCGAATTTCGCGATCAGTTGTTTGGTTAACGATCCGCGCGTGCCTTCCGCAAGGATGACGACTTTGGCGTGCAGATCGTATCCGGGCTCGAAGTTCGATTTAGGTTGATTCTGCTTGTCCACGCCCTTGTCGTCCGTGCGGACCCCGATGACGCGGGCGCCGTCAAACAGCAGTTCTGATCCGGCGAACCCAGTGAAGATTGTGATCCCGGTTTCCTCGACCTTGCTGCCCAGCCACTTCACAAAACGGTTCAGCGAGATGACGTAGTTGCCGTGGTCGCGCAGCGGCGGCGGCGTGATGGGAAACTTGAATTTGCCTTTCTCGGTGAGAAAGTAAACCGCTTCCTTGTTGACCTCGGCGTCGAGCGGAGCCTCCTTTTCGAAGCCTGGAAGCAGCTCGCGCATGGAGCGCGGGTCGAGCAGCGCACCCGAGAGGCAATGCTGGCCAACCTCGCGCGATTTTTCGAGCACGTAAATGTTTTCTTTGCTGAGCCGCGAGTCGCGATTTTTCGAATTGTGCTCGTCGATGAGCTGTGAGAGGCGCAGAGCGCAGGCCATCCCGGCAGGCCCGCCACCGACGATGACAACATCTGCGGGCATCTGCGGACGTTCAATGTTCTCGAGCGGCTTGCGAAAAACCAGCATAAGAAAAACCTGGCCACAGATTCGCACCGATCATCACAGATCAACCGTTTCAAACCCTAAATCAGTGCAGATCCGTGTTGATCCGTGGCTGATTCTACGATCCGGCTTTCGCCTTCTTCACTTCTTCAATCAGCGGTGGCACGATGTCGAACAGATTTCCCACGACGGCGTAATCCGCGATCTCGAAGATTGGCGCTTCTGAGTCTTTGTTTATCGCGATGATCGTGCGTGAGCCTTTCATTCCGACAATGTGCTGAATTGCGCCGCTGATGCCGAGTGCCAGATACAGCTTGGGCGCGACCGTCTGGCCGGAGGAACCGATCTGCCGATCCATGGGTAACCAGCCAGAGTCGCAAATGGGACGCGAAGCAGCCAACTCTCCGCCCAGAGCCTCGGCAAGCTGCTTAGCCAGTTCGATATTCTTTTGCTCCTTGATTCCGCGGCCGACGGAAACGATGATCTCGGCTTGCGTAAGGTCAACCGCCTGCTTGGCCTCTTTGAAAACTTCCTGTGGTTTGTTGCGGATGACCCCGTCCGCAATTTGTACGTTCACAGTCTCGACCGGAGCGGCGCTGGCTCCGGCTTCGGCTTTGTCCCCGCGAAAAGCTCCGTTCTGAAAGGTGACGAACCAGGGAGCGTCGCAAGTAAAACTCACATCCGCAGCCAGCTTGCCCTGAAACATTTGGCGAGTAAAGAGCAGTTTGCCACCTTCTTTCTTGTAGCCGATGCAGTCGGTGATCGCGGTGCGTCCCATGGCCGTCGCCAGCTTGGGAACAAAATCGCGCACCTGATACGTGTGCGGCAGCAGCACAAGCTTGGGCTGCTTCGATTCGATGAATTGCTTGAGCGCAGCCGAAAAGGCATCTGGAGTGTAGGGCTCGAGCTTGGGCGACTCAACCGCATAGACCTTCGAGACCTTCTTGGCGGCAACTTCGTTAGCAAAATTCGCCACGCCGCTGCCAACGACCGCGGCTTCGAGTGTCCAACCGGTCTCAGCAGCAAGCGCTTGACCCGCGGTGAGCGTCTCCCAAGAGACGCGGTTCAGTTTGCCTTCGCGTTGTTCGACGGTGACTAAAATTGTGTCAGGCATATATGCGGCTCTTCGCTTTTAGCGATGCTCACGTGGGGACAGCCGCCCTCGGCTGTCCCGCCGAGCAGAGTTCGGCTCTTATGGCCGAATAAAACTACAGCACGCGCACTTCGTTGCGCAGCTTGTCCACCAACTTCTTGGCCACTTCGCCTGCCGAACCTTCCAGGAATTCCGTGTTCTTGGTTTTCTGGGGCACGTACAGGCGCTCAATCTTCTGCAGATTTCCGCTTACCGCCGTCTGCACCTCCGCCATTGTGACCTTGCGCAGCGGCTTGTTCTTGGCTTGCTTGATGCCGATGAGCGTGGCATAGCGCAGTTTGTTGATGCCGGACTGGATGGTCAGCACGGCGGGCAGCGGCATGTCCACGAACTGGAAGAAGCCAGCCTCGAGTTCCCGCTTCACGCGGATTCCAGCATCGCTTTTCTCGATTTGCATAATGATGGTGGCGTGGGGCCAGCCGAGCAGTTCCGCCAGCACCACTCCGGTTTGCGCATAACCATAGTCGTCGGACTGCAAGCCGGTAAAGATCAGGTCGAATGTCTCGCCTTTAATCGCAGCGGCGAAAGCGCGCGCGGTATTGAGTGCGTCCAGGCCAACGAACGCGTTGTCTTCGAGATGAATAGCGCGATCGGCGCCTTTGGCCAGAGCTTCCCGCAAGACCTGCTGGGAGCGGGCCGGGCCGGAGGTTATGACCACGACTTCTCCGCCGTGCTTCTCTTTCTGGCGCAATGCTTCCTCTAACGCGAAGGCGTCGGGCTCGTTGGCTTCGTAGGAAACGTCTTCTCGAATCCAGGCGCCGGACTCGTTGAGCTTGAGCGGCGCATCCTTCTGCGGCACCTGTTTCATGCAGACCAAAATCTTCAAGCGAAAGCTCCTGGTGCCCGGCTGGTCGAATCAGCCCTGCCAGACGTTGCAAGCAACGTCTCTACAGAAATGGTGAGCTGGTCTCAGGCAGACGAGCAAGTATAAATGAGCGCTGCGGGAGAGAGGAAATCCGGCGGGTTCAGGGAAAATGAGAGCTACTCGGTAAACACGACCGACTGCACTCCGGAAATCTCGAAGCGCTTGCGACAGCGCATGTTCTTGCAGGCCATCATGTCATCCCGACGCAGCATATAGGACTTGGCTTTGGCGAAGCGGGCGCGGTCGCGTTCGTCGGCGCGGCCGGGAAGCTGATTCTTCTTGGTACGCAGCAGCCAGTTGATTTCGTACTCGGCGGCCTGTTGGCAATGAGGGCAGTTCAGCGTCGCCATCTTCTTTTCCGGCCGTTCATCGAAAAACTCGCGCTCATCCATAGTGAGGTGTCGGGTCTCGGGTTTCAGGCGTCAGGCTTGAGCGCTCAGTGATCAGCGTCAAGCATTCAGCCTATGGATTATTGCACATTCCGAGTGCGTTACTCGATACGGGACCCACACCGTCAACCCGGGTTACACTTTAGGCCGGGGATATCATGGGGAGAAAGAAGAGGAAACCGAAGCGGTTTACAGCGGTCGAGGCCGTGAAGACGATGGCCCGGGCTCAGATTGGCGAGCCTCCCGCGTCTCGGGTGGTTCCCGACCGCAAGAAAAAGAAAACCGAGAAGCACAAGAGGACATTGGCTAAGCTATTGCGCGAGCAAGATTGACTGAGGTTCCGCCTACGGCATGCACTTCGAAGTTCCGTCGTTCACACCTTTGACAGTCGCTGTCCCGACAATTAAGGTCCCTGCGGTTGGGTTTGCGGGATTACTGTAGCGGGTTGCGGTGACATCCCCGCTTCCACAGACGCTTAGGCCTGTAACCAAGCCCGTTTGCGTGATGGTAGCGAGATTGGCAACGTCTATCTTCCAGACTACCTGGTTCGTGACGTCCTTCGTTACCGGAGGATGAATATATGTACCCAGCGCCGTAAACTGCCCCTGAGCCCCCACGCCTTCGAATATGAATCCGGAGGGTGTAATCGCAATAGACACTAGTTGTTGATCATGCCCACAACTGGGCGGGAAGAGGGCGGCCGCGCAAACGATGATCAATTTAAACCAGTTTCGATTCATCCCATCTCCTGGGCTCAAACGAACTCCGCTTATTTTAGGGGAATGCACCAATTTAGTGGAAGAATTCTCACAAAGCAAGGGGGGCAACTCCGAGGTCCTCCAAATCCGGACCGCCTCCCGGGCGAGCACACCTCTCCGCCCATCGACATTCTAATCCTAGCTTCCCACCGTTCCGGCTACGAACTTGGCGAACTGCTTTACATCCCGTTCGGTCGTATCGAAGGAGCACATCCAGCGCACGACGGACCTCTCCTCATCCCACACATAGAAGAAATAGTGCTTCTGCAGCTTGGCGATGGCTGGGCGCGGAATTTGCGCGAATACTCCGTTGGCTTCCACCTTGTAAACAATCTTCACTCGGGGGATCTTGCCGACTTCTTTTTGCAGCAGCTCGGCCATCCGGTTGGCGTGCTCCGCGTTCTTCCGCCACAGATCGTTCGAGAGTAATGCCTCGAGTTGAGCTGAGATAAAGCGCATTTTCGACGCCAACTGCATGCCCTGCTTGCGAAGATAGAGGAACTCACGGCTGAATTTCTTGTTGAAGAAGACCACGGCTTCGGCGCCCATGGCCCCATTCTTGGTTCCACCGAACGAAAGAACGTCCACGCCCAGATCACGCGTAGCTTCACGCAGCGTGAGGCCCAGGCTCACGGCCGCATTGGCAATTCGGGCGCCGTCCATGTGCAGAAACATGTTGCGTTCGTGGGCGAAGCGGGCCAGATCGCGGACCTCTCGCGGGGTGTAGACCGTGCCCATTTCTGTAACTTGAGTAATAGAGATTGCGCGCGGCTGAACGTGATGCTGATCGCCAATACCGTGATACGCGTGGCGGACGGACTCGACGGTAAGCTTTCCGTCCGCGGTCGGAATAGGAATAAGTTTGCATCCCGTGAATCTCTCGGGCGCACCACATTCGTCGGTGTAGATGTGGGCGGCCTCAGCGCAGATCACAGCATGGTAGGACTCCATCAGCGCCTTCAGGCTCAGGCAGTTCGCGGCCGTACCATTGAACACGATAAAAACCTCGACATCAGTGCCAAAGTGTTGCTTGAATGTGCGGACAGCAGCCTCGGTATAAGGGTCATCGCCGTATCCCACGACATGCCCCCGGTTAGCGGCGGCAATGGCTTGCAGCACTTTGGGATGGACGCCGGCATTGTTATCGCTGGCAAAACTGCGCACAGGTTTCATGGCATCAACAATGTAGCAGAGGTGAAGTGTCACGTTCACGTTGGCTTGCTGGGTTTAGAGGGGGCAGGTTCGGAATTGCTAGCGGGTAGAGATTCACAGGATTGCAGAAGCCGCTTGACAAAAACCGCCTGCGAAACCAGAAAATACTCTTATCCCACGGCAGGACTGCCCGGCAGCGCCTCGGCTATAATTTCGCAGTCCTCGCCATCATGCGTACACTCTTCTCCTGGAGTCTGTTGCTTTCCGTCTTTGCATCTGCGCAGACAATTCCCGCGAAAACTCCGCTGCCCAAGTTCGAGGACGTTGCTAAACAAGTTGGCCTGACGGTTTCCCACATCTCATCGCCGGACAAGCGCTACATCGTGGAATCGATGAGCGGCGGCGCGGGTCTTATCGATTGCGACAATGACGGCAGGCTCGACATCATCACGGTGAACGGATCCACAGTCGACCGCTACAAGCAGGGCGGCGATCCCATGATTACGCTCTATCACCAGGACGATGGCTTCAAATTCACCGACATCACCAAGTCCGCGGGACTCACCCGGAAAGGGTGGGGAATGGGCGTGGCTGTTGCCGATTACGATAACGACGGTCTGTCCGATATTTACGTAACTGGCTATGGCGGCAACGCTCTTTATCACAACCTGGGCAACTGCAAGTTTGAAGATGTCACGGAGAAAGCAGGAGTGGCGGCGGGAGGATTCAGCACCGGCGCTGCCTGGAGCGATTACGATCGTGACGGGCATGTGGACTTGTTCGTCTCCCGCTACGTGCACTTCGACGTAAATAAACTTCCCGACTTCGGAAAGAATGAGAAGAACTGCAGCTTCAAGGGAATTCCGGTGCAGTGCGGACCGTGGGGCATGCTAGGTGAGTCCGACTTGCTGTTCCACAATCGCGGCGATGGCACATTTGAAGAAGTTTCCAAAAAAGCCGGCGTCGACGACCCCAACAAATACTACGGCCTGGGCGTGATCTGGGGCGATTACGACAACGACGGCTGGCCCGACTTGTATGTCGCCAACGATTCCGGCCCGAATTACCTCTACCACAACAAGCACGATGGGACTTTTGAAGAGGTCGGCATGCTTTCGGGAGCGGCCGTCAGCGGCGACGGTTCGCAGCGGGGCAACATGGGAGTGGACTGGAGCGATTATCTACACGAGGGCCGGCTCTCCATGTTCGTCACCACGTTTACCGAACAGCCCGACAGTCTGTATCACAACCTCGGAGCGCAGGGATTCTCCGAAGTAAGTTACCCCGCCAAACTCGCGAAGCCCACGTACAACCCGGTAGGTTGGGGAACGGGGTTCTTTGATATGGACAATGACGGTTGGCCCGACCTGTTCATCGCCAACGGACATGTGTATCCGCAGATGGACCTGGTCCCCGGCGCTCCCCGTTATCGCGAACCCATGCTGCTGTTCTGCAACAATCGCGATGGCACCTTCGAAGATGTTTCCAGTGTGCTTGCTGGAATACCGGATGCATCACGGCGAGGAGCGGCTTTTGGCGATCTCAATAACGACGGGAATGTCGACATCGTGGTGATGAATACCGGAGAGCCGCCAACCCTGCTGCTGAATCAAGGGGGAAATAAGAATCATCGCGTGCTGTTCAAGCTGGTAGGTACAAAGAGCAATAAAATGGCGATCGGCGCGCGGGTGACTGTAAGAGCGGGAAAGCTGGTGCAGTTCAGCGAGGTTCGCGCCGGAGGCAGCTACCTCTCGCAGAACGATCCGCGATTGCATTTCGGTCTCGGCGCCGAAGCCAAAATGGACGAAGTAGAAATCAGATGGCCAAGCGGCAAACTTGAAGCCCTGCGCGATGTCCCAGCAGATTTCATCTACACGATCACAGAGGGCGAGGGCATAAAACAGAAAACCCAATTACCCGCCCTGCCTAATGTAGGCGCGGGCGTCCCCGCCCGTGCTGGGCCTGAGGGCAAGGACCCGCGCTGAGCGAAAGCCGAGCGGACGCCAATCGCTCCATCGCGAAGCTGCCGAGTATCATAGAAATCGCTGCAACCACCATGCTCCCTTTCAAGCTCATATACAGCGACGACTATTACCTGCCCATCGGCGCGCACGTCTTTCCCGCTGAGAAGTATCGGCGGATTCATGACCAGTTGCTTGAGACCGGGGTCGCCGAAGCCTCTGACTTCGTAACTCCGCAGCCATCATCCGATCAGGATGTGCTCCTCGTCCACTCGCCCGAGTACGTGCACAAACTGAAGACGGGAACGCTCTCCGCGCGCGAAGAGCTGGAGATGGAAATTCCCTACTCACCCGAACTGGTCCGGGCTTTCTGGTTGGCGGCTGGCGGTTCAATCCTAGCCGCTGATTATGCTCTGAAGAATCGCATCGCTTTTAACATCGGCGGCGGATTCCATCATGCCTTTCCCGACCACGGCGAAGGCTTCTGCATGATTCATGACGTAGCCGTCGCGATCCGTCGCATGCAACGCGATGACAAAATCACTCGCGCCATGACCGTGGACTGCGACGTCCACCAGGGCAACGGCACAGCCGCCATTTTTGCCGGCATGCGCATTCCGACGGGACCGCTGCCCTCGACTTCGGCTTCCACTCTGAGTCCTGCTACGCCCGCGAAGGTGCGCAGTGCCCATGCGGGCGACGTGTTCACCATCTCGCTCCACCAAGAGAATAATTATCCAGCATGGAAGCCGCCATCTTCGATCGATGTCGATCTGCCCGACGAGATCGGCGACGACGATTATCTAGCCTGGCTCGACAACGCGCTCAGCTCAGGTCTGCGTCAGTTCGAACCGGAGTTGATCTGCTACATCGCAGGCGCCGACCCCTACCGCGAAGATCAACTCGGAGGCCTTTCACTGACCATCGAAGGACTGAAACGCCGCGACCAACTAGTCTTCCGCGTTGCCCACGCTCGCAATATCCCGGTGATGGTGACGTTCGCAGGCGGCTATGCGCAGCGCGTTGAAGACACCGTGACCATTCACTGCAACACGGTGATTGCCGCGAAGGAAGAGTTCGGGCGGTAGGGTTTTATTATTCCAAGGACTCTGCGAACAAGCGCCTTAGATAATTCTCCGGGTTCTCAAGAAAGCCACATACGATGCTGTAAGAAGCCGTTTCTTCATAGCAAATCTCAGCTATTCTTTCACCGTCGAATGACAGAATCTGACTGCCCGGATATGCCAAGATGAGGGGGGAGTGGGTGGCGATGATGAACTGGACATCTGCGTTCCCGCTCATTAGATTGCGCAACAACAGCAAGAAACTTAACTGCCGCTGCGGAGAGAGCGCCGCCTCTGGTTCATCCAGCAAGTAAAAACCCTGCTGCGAAAACCGATTCTCGAAAAGTGCCAGGAACGACTGGCCGTGGGATTGTTCATGCAGTGATTTTCCACCGTATGAGGCTAGCGTTATCGGATCTTCCTTTTGTAATTCATCCAGATAAGTCGCCATGTTGAAGAAGCTTTCTGCTCGCAGGAAAAAACCATGGGTAAGTTTCTTCGACCAGGAAAGGCGCAACGCACGCGATAGTGGGGAGGTCGACCGGATGCTGTCAGTGGTTTCACGCAGAAAGTTTCTGCCTCCTCCTTCCCGGTTGAACCCGACGTGCTCCGCGATGGCTTCCAGCAGCGTCGACTTGCCAGAGCCGTTCTCGCCGACCAGGAAACACACCGAAGTCCTGAACTGAATCCCCGTGAGGCTTCGTATGACTGGAACCGAAAAGGGATAGGCATCCCAGTCTTGGACGCGGTCTCGTAGCAGTGTTAATTGCCGCAGGCGCGGTAGATGTCGCTTGTCACGCATAACGCTTTGGTCAACGCGTTAGAATTGTACGCGAGTCATTCCCATCCGGATAATTCCCTTCCGACTGCTAAAATGGTGCTTACCCTATGTTCGAGAATCTCTCAGAAAAACTCCAACGTGCGTTCAAGACCCTGCGCGGCCAGGCCGTCCTCACGGAAGAGAACATTCAGGAGGCGCTGCGGGAGATCCGTCTCGCTCTGCTCGAAGCCGACGTCAACTTCAAAGTCGTAAAGCAGCTCATCGACCACATTCAGGAAAAGGCGGTTGGCCAGCAGGTGGCGACCGCCTTTTCACCGGGCGAGCAGGTCATCAAAATCCTGCGCGACGAGCTGATCGAAACCCTCGGCCGCGATACCGCGCGCCTGAAGTTTGCGTCGCAGCCGCCAACCGTAGTGCTGATGGCTGGATTGCAGGGCTCCGGCAAAACCACCACTTCCGGCAAACTCGCAAACTGGCTTAAGAATGGCGGGCACCGGCCCTTGCTGGTCTCGGTCGACGTTTACCGCCCCGCCGCTCGTGAACAGCTCAAGGTGGTGGCGCAGGCGATCAAGGCGAACATCTACGAAGGTGAAGTCGGCGAAGCCAACACGGCGACAGTCGAGCGCCTGGCGAAGGAAGCGCGCCGCGAGGCCATCAACACGGGCTGCGATGTGCTGATCGTGGACACCGCCGGCCGCCTTCACATCGACGACCAACTCATGGACGAGATGCAATCGCTCAAGCGGCTGCTCAATCCGCAGGAGATCTTGTTCGTAGCCGACGCCATGACCGGCCAGGACGCTGTTAATTCCGCCGATGAGTTCCACAAGAAGCTCTCGCTGACCGGCGTGGTGCTAACCAAAATGGATGGCGACGCGCGCGGCGGCGCGGCGCTCTCCATCCGCCAAGTCACAGGCCAGCCCATCAAGTTCATCGGCGTGGGCGAAAAGTATGACGCGCTCGAGCCGTTCCATCCCGATCGCATCGTGTCCCGCATCCTCGGCATGGGCGACATTCTTTCGCTGATTGAAAAAGCTGAACAGAATGTCGACAAGAAAAAGGCTCAAGAGATGGCCAGCCGAGCCCTCGCCGGCGACGGCTTCTCGCTTGAGGATTTCCGCGATCAGTTGCGCCAGGTGAAAAAGATGGGCTCGATCCAGAGCATCATGGGCATGCTGCCGAGCATCGGCCCCTTCGCCGGTTTGCAGAAGCACGCGGACAAAATCGATGAAAAACAAATTAACCGCGTCGAGGCCATCATCAACTCGATGACCGTCCACGAACGTCTGCACCATGAGGTAATCAACGGCAGCCGGCGCAAGCGCATCTCGCGCGGCTCCGGCACCAGCGTGCAGGAGGTAAACAATCTGCTGCGCCAATATGCCCAGATGCGCAAAATGTTTAAGCAGATGGGCAAAGCCAGTTTCGGACGTAAATTGGCCGGGATGAAGCTACCAGGGATGTGAGGATGTTTGATAGCCGCATCCTGAAACGACACCCAGGCTGAAGGCTTACGCGTTTGCCTTTTCTAGTTCCCGGCCTACGCTGTCCAGCACTCCATTGATGAATTGCACGGACTCGGGACTGGAAAACTTGCGCGCAATCTCCAGCGCTTCGTTGATGACCACGGCGCGAGGGGTAGAGGGAAAGCCCATCAACTCTGCCACCGCTGAGCGCAGAACGTTGCGGTCAACGGTGGCCATCCGGTCCATGCGCCAGTGCTCGGCGTGACGCTCGATCAAACCGTCGATCTCCGCGGTACGGTCAGTAGCCGTCCGGAAAAGATCTTCAGCGAAACCGCGCACGTCTTCCTGGATGGAATCATGCTCGCTCCAGAAGGTGCGGCGGACCTCCTCGGGAGTTTGCCGGCCCATGTCCGCCTGAAACAACATTTGCAGCACAAGCTCGCGAGATTTTCGGCGGGTGCCCATGGGAAGTGTCAGCGATCAGCCTTTAGCTCTTAGTCTACAGGAGATGAGAAGTGGTTCTGGCGTCACCGGCGACGTTTTTTCGGACGAGTGGGAGGCTTGGGTTTTCGGCTTTTTCTGAAAGCTGATAGCTGAGAGCTGACAGCTTTCGTTCTTGCGCCCTTGCCAGCGACCAACGACGAACGGCCAACGACTGCTCTCGTCAGATTCGCCATCTCCACCGCTGCCAGCGCGGCTTCGAAGCCTTTATTTCCCATCTTCAGGCCGGCGCGGTCGATGGCTTGCTCCAGCGTCTCGCAGGTGAGCACGCCGAAAGCGTGAGGCACCCCGGTCTCCTGTGCGGATTGCCCGATGCCGCGCGTGACTTCATTCACAATGACGTCGTAGTGGGCGGTGTCGCCGCGGATCAAACAGCCGAGGCAGATAATCGCGTCGTATTTCTTGGTCTCGGCGAGAGTACGCGCGGCGGACGGAATCTCGAAGGCGCCGGGAACGCGGATGACCTCGATGTCTTTGCGTTTTGCGCCGCAGCGCAACAGTCCGTCGAAAGCGCTTCGAAATAGTCGTTCTGTGATGAACTCGTTAAACCGCGAGACAACGATGCCGAAACGTCTTCCTTTGGCGCTGAGATTGCCCTCAAGCGCCTTGACCTGAACTGGGAGCGAATACTCTTTCTTGTTTTTCTCCGTGACTCCGTGCCTCCGTGGTGAATTCGCTTCTGATCTGCGCAGATCCGTGGCGCCCTTACTTTCCTTTGAACTGTGGCGGACGCTTCTCCAAGAACGCCGTCGTGCCTTCTTTCTTGTCTTCCGAAGCGCAAGCAACGCTGAATAACACGGCTTCCAGATACAAGCCTTCAGCCAAGGTCATCTCCATGCCTTTGTTTACCGCCTCCATAGCGTACTGAACGGCAAGCGGAGCATTGGCGATGATCTTCTGCGCAATCGCCTCGGCTCTGGGAATGAGTTCCGCGGCGGCAGTGACTTCGTTCACCAGCCCAATGCGATGAGCTTCCTGCGCGCTGATCATTTCACCGGCCAGGACAAGCTGCATGGCGATCCCTTTGCCGACCAGCCTCGGCAAGCGCTGTGTGCCGCCGTAGCCTGGGATGATTCCCAGCTTGACCTCAGGCTGCCCGAGCTTCGCGTTTTCGCTGGCTAGCCGCATGGTGCAAGCCATCGCGATTTCACATCCGCCGCCGAGCGCGAATCCGTTGATGCAAGCGATCACCGGCTTGCCGAGATTTTCGATTAAATCAAGAACGCTCTGGCCGCGATGCGTATATTCCTTGCCGGAGACGGCATCATGCTTGGCGAGTTCGCTGATATCGGCGCCCGCGATAAAGGCCTTCTCGCCCGAGCCGGTGATGATCGCAACGCGAATCTCGCGGTCGTCCTTGATGGCGGTGAACACTGCGCGCAGATCTTCCATAGTGGCCATGTTGAGCGCGTTGAGCACCTTGGGCCGGTTGACGGTAACGTAGGCGATCGCGCCTTTTTTTTCGAAGAGAATATTTTCAAAGTTCATAAGTTCAGACCTACCAAGGATTGACGCCGACGCCGATCCTACAAATAAACTTAATTTCTGTCATTCTGAGCGAAGCGAAGAACCTGTGCGTTTTGCTTGTCGCGCCAGAATGCACAGATCCTTCGCTACGCTCAGGATGACAGACTCCCAGTTGATCTGCTGCGAAAGAAGCTTTAGAGCTTATTCGGCTTCGGATTGCTCGGGTCCGAATAATCGTAAAACCCCTTGCCCGTCTTGCGACCATACCACCCAGCCATCACCATGCGTTTCAACAGAGGCGGCGACGCGAAACGGCGCTCTTTGAATTCGTCGTACATGACGTGGGTGATGTAGTAGGTCGTATCGAGCCCAACGAAATCGAGCAGCGTGAACGGCCCCATGGGATAGCCGCAGCCCAGCTTCATGGCGTTGTCAATATCGTCGATCGAACCTACACCCTCTTCGTAGGCGCGGACAGCGTCGAGCAGATACGGCACCAGCAGCCGGTTCACTATGAATCCGGTCTTGTCGCTGGTGCGGACCGGCACTTTGCCAAGCTTTTTTCCGAACTCGTAGGCGGCGTCGTACACCTCGCTAGCGGTGGCGATGGTGCGCACCACTTCCACCAACTTCATCAGGGGCACCGGATTGAAGAAATGCAATCCGATAAACCGCTCCGGGCGCTTGGTCGAGGTCAGCAGTTCGGTGATGGAAATGGACGAGGTATTCGAAGCGAAGATCGCGTCCTTCTTCACGATGCCGTCGAGGGACGTGTACATCTTTTTCTTGTCCTCGACATTCTCGATGATGGCTTCGATCACGATGTCACAGTCCGCCAGGTCTTGCTTGTTGGTTGTTCCTTTGAGGCGGGCGCGAACCGCCTGCGGCGTTTCCTTCAGCGTGCCTTTTTCCGCGAACTTGGCCAGTGATTTTTCAATCCCGGCAAAGCCCTTATCGAGAAACTTCTGCTCAACTTCGAGCACGGTAACGTCGAACCCAGCAGTCGCTGCAACCTGAGCGATTCCAGAGCCCATGAGGCCACAACCCAGCACACCGACTTTCTTTATTCCCATAGGATTCCTTTTCAACCACGAAGGACACGAAGTATCACGAAGGAGAACCCGAAATTCACAAATCCTTCGTGTACCTTCGGGTCTTTCGTGCTTAATCTCAAACTGCTGATCCCTCTCTTGCTCTCACCGCGCTTTGCGCGGCTCGGGCCGCACTCGGGATGACAGTTGTTGGTGACGTTATGGCATGGCTGAAGCGATGCCCTCCCGCCTAATTCAAGCTTTCCACGACCATCGCAATCCCCTGCCCGCCGCCGATACAGGCTGTCGCCAAGCCATACTTCTTTTTCCTCCGGCGCAATTCATAAAGCAACGTGATTACCAGCCGCGTTCCCGTCGCACCCAGCGGATGGCCGAGCGCGATCGCTCCGCCGTTCACGTTGACTTTGTTGCGGTCGAGCCCTAGCTCTTTCTCGACGGCCAAATACTGCGCCGCGAAAGCTTCGTTCACTTCGATCAAATCGATGTAATCGAGCGTTAGCCCGGCTTTCTGTAAAGCGATCTTCGTCGCCGGCACCGGGCCGCGGCCCATCAGCTTGGGTTCGACCCCAGCGATCCCCCATCCCACGATTCGCCCCAACGGTTTCAATCCCCGCTTGCCGGCCTCCTCGAGCGACATCACCACGACCGCCGCGCCGCCATCCACGATACCGCTGGCATTCCCTGCGGTGACGCTGCCGTTCTTGCCAAATGCAGCTTTCAGCTTGGCCAGACCTTCCATGGTGCTCTGCGGGCGGCGATGATCGTCTTCGCTCAACGTCTCGCCCGATGGCTCGCCCTTGCGATCCTTGAGTGGCACGGGAACCAACTCTTCCTGCAGCCGGCCGTCTTTGTATGCGGCGTCCGCCGCTTGCTGCGAGCGCAACGCGAATTCATCCTGCGCCTGGCGGGTGATGCCATGCTGTTCCCCGTAAAGTTCCGCGGTGTTGGCCATGTACAGCCCGCAATACGTGTCAAGCAGCGCGACCATGAGCGAGTCTTCCAGCTTTCCGCCCGGGGCAAGAGTAAAACCGTCGCGCCCGCGGATCACGAACGGCGCTTGCGACATAGCTTCCATGCCGCCCGCCAGCACCACATTGGCTTCGCCGAGCTGAACCATCTGCGCCGCGTTGACGATGGATTGCATTCCCGATCCGCACAGCCGATTCACCGTAAGAGCGGGCGTTTCAATGGGCAGGCCGGCTAGCAGTCCAACATGGCGCGCGCCATAGAGAGCGTCGCCAGAAGTCTGTTGCGCATTGCCAAAAACGGCATGATCGAATTCTTTCGGATCCAGCCCAGCGCGCTCAATGGCGCCCTTGCCCGCAATGGCTCCGAGTTCCTGAGCCGTAAAATCCTTCAGCTTGCCGCAATAACGCCCGAAGGGCGTACGCGCCCCGCTCACGATTGCGATGTCCCCTGGTTTCAACATTGGTTTCTCAGTTTTCTAGTATGACTTCCAGTGATCAGAAGAGTTCTGAATGGACTAACCAAACTTGTTAGTTTAACAGCGGAGAATAGGAGCAGCAAACCGAACCAAGTGAAGTCATCGAACAATGAGCGGCAAGGGCGACCAGCAGGAAGGCAGAGACTGCTTTAGTGATTCTAATGACCCGATGACTCAATGATTCAATCCTACGCCACCGCAGCGGTAGCGAACGATGCGGCCAGCGCGACGATCTTGCCCGCGCCCTGTGCGTTGGCGGTTTGCAGCGCTTGTTCAGCGCGATTGATCACCTCGGTAACGATGTCCACGGGATCGTATTCCCCGCGCAGTACCGCCTCCGCGAGTCCCGCACTGAAGTGGACGGTCTCTTTTTTCTCTGGCAGTCGTATTTGAGCGAGCAGTCTTTGCAGCTTCTCCGCCGCCATCATGCCCTCTTTTTCGGGGGTTTCCCCAAGAACGATGGCGATGGTCGTCGTCTCGTAACGGAATGCCAGATCGTTCTGCCGGATATTGGCGGTAAAGAGCTGGCCAATTTGCTTCATCATGGCTTCGACCGCCGATTCGCCGAACTCTTTCACCATTGCGGCCTTTTCGCCAAACTGCATCAGCAAAACCGTGAGCGGAGTGCTCTGCTGAGCGTTGCGCCGGGTTTCCGCCATTAGCAGATCGAGATAAGAAGCACGTTTCAACAAACCAGATTGCTCGTCCGTCACGGAGAGATTCTTCACCAGGCGGCGCAGCCCCGCGTTGTTCAACGCGATAACAATCTGGTCGCTTATGGTTTTGAGCACCATCACGTCGTTAGACCCCCAGGCATGCGGCTTACTGTCCATCAGCAGAAGTATCCCGACGTGTTCCGATCCGTCGCTAAGAGGCAGAGCCAGCAGCGAAGTGACCGCCAGTTGCGACAAGGCTTCGCGGATCGCCTGCAAGTCGGAGCTAGACTGCGTGTCGGCGATGGTAAGAGTGCCCCGGTTGATCGCCAGGTCGTGAACCGTGGTTGCGATTTTTTCCAGTACCCGTGCTTCCGCGGGCTTGCTATGTTCGCCGCAATACTCTTTCACGCTAGTCGTGTGCAACCTAGGCTTACGCATGGCGACCACACACCGGCTTACCTTCCATTGCGATCCAATTTCCTTGGCTGCGGTCAACATCACGGAATCGGCGTTGCTTTGGCGGTAAAGCTTGCGAGTGATTTCCGCCACTCGCGCAAAGCTGCTGACATCGGCGGCTTCGCTCGATTGTGCCGCCCCAGTTTGTGGCGGTCGGGGCTCGGCGGAAGCAGCGGATGCGAGCGGTGGCGCCGGTGCTGATCCAGCATATTGCGGATTCAATCCCGCCGACAGGTACAACTGTCGCAGATCCGGGTTGCGCTCCTCCTCGCGGGGAAACAGTTCTTGAATGCGCTGCAGGCGCTCAACCGCTTTAGTGCGCATACCGTATTGCACCAGAATCTCCGCTTGCAGCATGAGATCCTGGAGAGCAGCCGCGCCCAGCATTTTTTCCTGACCGGGAGCTTGGGCAGTTGATGCGTCGGCCATGCTGGAGAATCGCGAAGCGATCACCTTGAAACGGTTGTCGTCGATCTTTCCGCGCAGCATTTCCAGCCGCTTCTGATGTCCGGACTCGTACGCATCCACCTCGGCAGCGCGATCCAGCGAATCAGCAGCTTTCGCATAGTTGCCTACGCTGCAATAGAGATCAAAGAGCTTGAGCAGGGTCTGGCAATAGTCGCTCTCTCGATTCGAGGCGTTGAACTGCTCGCCCATGAACTCGAGCATTTCAGGGGACGCACGGTGCCGCGACGCGATGTCCTGAATCATGGCCAGAAAGGCCCGGCGATCCCCCTTGCGGCGATGGTATTGCTCCAGCTTCCGTCCCAGCGCGACGGCTTCGGCGTCTTGCTGGGCATCGATGAAGAGCCCGATGAGGTTCGCGATTTCTTGTACCCGCGAGGGATTTTGCTCGAATAATTGCCACAGGATCGGTTCGGCGTCACTCAAACGATTGGCGGCCTGCAGCGCTTTCACATAAGTGTCGCGCAACTCCTCCGACGGAGACCCAGCATTGACTTGCGACTCGAGCACGAAAATGGCTGCGCCGGCCTGTCCTTGCTCCAGCAGGTTCTTGCTGTAACCCAAAGCAATCTGGGGATCGGCTGGATCGTCCGCATAGGCGCGTTCGATCCATTGCGCCGCGTTCCCGCCCGACGCCTGGGTTAGCTGGGCAATTTTCAGGAATGCCGCGGCGGCTGCCTTGTTCTCCCCAAGCGCGGACGAAAGCTCTCCCAGGAGCTGCAAATTCCGCTCGCTGGAATCAAGAACGAGAATCCGCCTCAAAGCCGCGAGCGAATCCTGTTTGCGTCCCTGTTTCGTCAGTTCTTGAAAGACGCTTTCGTAGGTCTCTAGCGCCTGCTTCGGGTGGGACTTCTCCAGCAGCTCCCCGAACCGCAGGTTCTGTTCCCAAGTCGGAGTCACGAAGCGAGCCAGCTTCTTGTAGGTCAGACTCGCGCGGGTGGCGTCGCCCGCATCGATCTGGCGCACGAACAGGTCGCCCAGCAGCTTTACCGCCTGTGGAATGCGCTGCAGGGAAAGGCACAGATCGGCCGCCATCTGGCATACCGTGTCATTCCCGGGCTCCGCCGCCAAAACCTGCAGATAGTCTTCAAGTGCCTCGGCGGTTTTCCCCTTTTGGAGAAGCTTTTCGGCACGCTCCACACGTTTCGTGATTTCAGCCCGATCCATTCGCTTGACAGTGTCTGCCATGAGAGTTAGCGCCGCGCGGAGTAACCCATAGAAAGTCTAGGATCAGGTTACCGGGGCGGGCAATGAAGTACCGACCTGACGCGATTACGAAGGTCATAGGCGGAATAACTCTTTGGGAAATAAGAACTTTCTGATATACGCAGGGTGGAAGCGGTGGAAGACGTCGGAAGGCACATTTTTTGCAAGGCTTTGTCCAGGATCGATGATCTTTCGCGCTTGACAACCACTAGTCCCGCGCATATCTTCAGGCCCGCAGAGAAAATCCATGCAGTTCTCAAGGTCAAGGAGGACTCCGTGCGAAAAACTTAGTGCTGCCGGGTGTATCCGGTTTGGCACATCCGGGCCGTGGGCGTGCACACCCGCCCTATCATTCATAAATTCGCTGAACGTTGCGACGCCGCCCTATGCGTACACCCACAACCCGTGAAAGCAGGAGAGAGAAAAATGCTGTTTCTAAAGCTCTTGCTCGTTGTCTTCGCCAGCGGTTGTACCCTCGTGCTGTTTACCGTTGTCTGGGTCCTCGCTCAGAGCAGGGGCGCTGCGATAGATGTCAGCGTGCTGCCTGCCATGACGCTGCGTTCTCCACTGTATTGGCTGCTGGTCTTCGCAATACTAGCTGCTGCTGGGTGGCTTTGTCGGCGGTGGGTGTTTCCAGGTTAGAATTCCCTTCCGCATGGGCGCAACAAGCTCCTTGCGCTCTCACAATCAGGGGTTCCTGTGCGCCGTCGCCACGGTGCGTTTGGCAGGAGAAGTGACGGCGGCGCACAGGAAGTCGCGGTAACGGCCCGATCCATTCGTTTGACAGTGTCTGCCATGAGAGCTAGCGCCGCGCGGAGTAACCCATAGAAAGTCTAGGATCAGGTTACCGGGGCGGCAACGAAGTAACGACCAGATGCGATTACGAAGGTCATAAGAGGAATAACTCTTTGGGAAATAAGGGCCTTTCTGGTATACGTGCCGGAATGCCCCAGGAAGACGGGATTAACCAGGAAAGCGGACTTCGGCACCAGCTCAGCGCCGGTCAAATGGCCATGGTGGCCGTGGGCGGCTCGATCGGCACGGGCTTATTGCTGGGCTCAGCCGCCGCCATGGAGATCGCCGGTCCAGCCGTGATCCTGAGCTATGTCTTGGCCGGGTTCATCGGCTGGACCGTAACTATGGCGGTCGGGGAGCTTTCCAGCGCGCATCCCGCCGCCGGCTCTTTCGGCCTATACGCTGAACTTTATCTGAGCCCGTGGGCTGGATTTGTATCGCGCGCGGGGTACTGGATCGCCATTTCAGTTTCGGTAGGCGCCAACCTGGTCGCCTCCGCAACCTACATGCGGTACTGGTTTCCCACCGTTCCGGCCTTGGTGTGGGTAGTGTCGTTCTCGCTGGTGCTGATCGTGATCAATCTTCGCAGCGTCGGCGACTATGGCCGATTTGAATACTGGTTCGCGATGGTGAAGCTGATCACCATGGCGATGTTCATCATTATCGGCGGGGTGTTGTTAACTGGCGGACGCGTTCCGGCGCAATACACGGCGCAGGGAGGCTTCTTTCCTAAAGGCACACTGGCGCCCCTGCTGGCCATGACATTTGCGTTGTACACCTTTGGCGGTGTGGAAATGGTGGCCATCACCACCGGTGAATCCCGATCCGCGACTGAGATTCCGCGTGCCGTAAAGTTGAGCTTTGTCATTCTGACCCTGGTTTATCTGGGTGCCATCGTGGTGTTGGTGGGGGTGATGCCGTGGAATCGGGTGGGCGTTACTGAGAGTCCATTTGTGACTGTGTTCCGCATGGTAGGAATTCCGGCAGCCAGCAGCCTGATGAGTTTCGTGATCCTGACCGCCGCCCTCTCGGGTGCGAACGCCAATCTGTACTCTGCATCCCGGATGCTGTTCTCGCTGGCGCGGCGAGGATGGGCGCCCGCGCCGCTGGGCCGGCTGAATGCAGCAGGATCACCAAAGCTGGCTCTGCTGGCCTCCTCCTACGGGATCGCAGTGGCTGTGGTTCTGGAAAAATGGGCCCCAAAAAACGCGTTCGTTTACATACTCAGCGGCGCGTTGTTCGGCCTGATGCTTGCCTGGGTGGTGTCGCTGGCCGCGCACGTTTCGTTCCGGCGGCGAGTGAGTTCTGGCCAAATAGCCGCGCTTCCCATGCGCTCACCGCTCGGCGCTTGGGGGTCGGCGCTGGGACTTACGCTGGTAACCGCTGCCATTCTGAAAACCTGGTGGGATTCGCGTGTCAGCCTGCTCAGCGGCTTGTCGACGTTATTGATACTCACCGTGGCCTATATGTTCCTAAGGTCAGACAATACAACGGAGCGGAGCATGTAGAGGCCTCGTAACTGGTTTGCGGAAAGGCACTGCTTAACAGTTTTGGGGTAAAACCCGTGATTCGTCTATCAGGTTCATGCTATTTCCTTGTGCTTCGGTATCGGACGCGAACGATGATCCATGCAATCACCATTACCGCCACCACTCCGATTGCATTCCACGATCCGGGCATCGACTAAAGATTGCTCTCGGCAGGATTGTGTGTCGAGGGTTTGACCATGCGGCTTTAGTCCCTGCCGTTCTTTCAGCCCCCCAGGCATTTGTGAAACCAGTCTTCAGGCCGTTCCCCGCCTCAAGGCGGGTCAATATGACATTCTGGAAATGTGTTGAGATCTAACACGGCACCCAGCCCCCATCGCAGCAGTACAATATCGCCATGACTGACGAGCTACTCCGCTATCGCTCCGAGTTCCCCATCCTCGAAAGCACCACCTACCTGATCAGCAATTCACTGGGAGCCATGCCGCGCGGTGTTTATGACGCTATGAAAGGCTACGCCGATACCTGGGCCACTCGCGGCGTTCGCGCCTGGGAAGAACGATGGTGGATGCTGGCCGCTGAAGTCGGCGACGAGATTGGCGCGCTCATGAATGCGCCCAAAGCTTCCGTCTCGACCCATCAGAATGTGACTACGTGCCAGGCCGTGGTTGCCTCCTGTTTCGATTTCTCCGGCAAGCGCAACAAAGTCGTTTACACCGACATGAACTTCCCCTCGGTCATGTATTTCTGGGAGGCTCAGCAAGCCAACGGAGCCCGAGTTCACATGGTGAAGACGGACGACGGAATCACCGTCCCAACCGGGCGGCTGCTAGATGCCATCGACGAACAAACTCTGCTGGTTCCGATCTCGCATGTAATCTTCCGCAGCGCCTACATCAACGACGCGAAGGCGATCATTGACAAAGCCCACAAGGTCGGCGCTTACGTCGTGCTGGATACTTTCCAGTCGCTCGGCACGGTACCAGTGGACGTTCAAGCTCTCAATACCGATTTTGCCTGCGGCGGAGTTTTGAAATGGCTTTGCGGCGGCCCCGGTGTCGGCTACTTGTACGTGCGGCCCGACCTGGGCAAGAAGCTAGAGCCTAAGTTCACTGGCTGGTTCGCACACCAGAACTCGATGGCCTTCGAAGTCGGACCGATCCGCTACACCGATCCTCCCTTCCGCTTTATGAACGGCACCTCACACATACCGTCGCTCGAAGCCGCGCGGCCCGGCCTGAAGATCATCACCGAAGTCGGCGTGCAGCGCATCCGTGAGAAATCAAAACACCAGACCGCCCGGCTGATCGAATTGGTAGAAAAACAGGGTTGGAGAGTGAACACCCCCCGCGATCCCGAGAAACGCGGCGGAACCGTCTCGATCGATATGCCCGACTCGCAAGAAGTCTGCCGCGAGCTACTGAAGCGCGAAATCCTGGTGGACTGGCGCCCCAAAGCCGGTGTCCGCATGTCCCCGCATTTCTACAACACCGATCAGGAATTGGAAACCGCGATCACGGCGGTAGAAGAAATCTTGAAGGAACGCGCTGTAGCGGTGCGCTAGCCGTTAGTGAACTCAGACTCGTGTGGGGACGGGCGCCTCGCGAGCCTGCCCTGAGCGAAGTCGAAGGGTCCAGGCGGAGCAAGGCTCCGCAGGCCTTTGGTGGAGAAGCAGCTTCAAAGCCCGTTTAAGAACCAACTTCCGGCGTTACCAAGAATCAAGGCCACCACCTTTACCAGCGAAGAGGCGTCAGAATGCAGCTCACAGCCAACAATTTGCTCGGCACATTACGAACGTAAGGCTAAACGGAGGTTTTCTACTACTACCCGATTTTCCCGTCCGCTATGCTCGAAACGACGCCATCTCCCTTGGCCAAGGCAGGCGCGTCGAGACCATCACGTGATCTCACTGCTGGCACTTTTTCGCTACTCAAAGGACGATGGCAGCATCATTGCCGCCATCGGCGCCTTCGCCGGAGTGTATTTGTTCTACCGTGGTTTCCGCCTCTTACAACGCAAGCGTCTGATCCTGAACACACCCGCTTCCAGGATCCGGAGCGCTTCCATGGGCCTGGTTGAAATCAATGGTCTGGCCGTCGGTCCGTACACCATGACGGCCCCTGTCACGGGCGTCCCTTGCTACTACTTCCACACCGTGGCCTGGCAATGGCAGCAGCGGGGCAAGAATAGCGAATGGGTAAAGGTCGCCGACGAGAGCCTGCATGTTCCGTTTTTTCTCGACGACAACACCGGTCGCGTGCTGGTCGATCCGCAAGGCGCCGAGATGGATATTCACCGCGACTCCCACGACGAGTTCAGCACCTCCCTCTTCTCCAGCAGCCTGGAGATTCCCTCCAACATATCCAGTTTTCTGGCACGGCACGGGGTTTCCACCGACAAGAAAATCAAGATCGACGAATACTGCATCAAGCCGAAAAACGCTCTTTTCATTCTCGGAACATTGGCGCAGAACCCTGGCCTGAGCGTGACTGCAACGCCGGTGCGCAGCTTAACCGCCAAGCAGCACACGGTCTCGTTCCGCATCCCGGGTACATCGGGAGACCTGTCCCTTAGCTCGGGCACCACCGGTACGGAAAGTATGTTGTTCGCCGCATTCAAAAGTGAACCAGTGTCTTCAGCGCGTATCCATTTACTGGGCGCCAACAAATTATTGCGCACCAACAATTCAGCCCAGGTCTCCGAGGTGACGCAGCAGCAAGAAATTACCGCTGCGTTGATGAAGGCGGGCATCACGAATCCAGCAGCCTGGGCCGCCGCTGGCGTGACTACCGCTGTCATGGCCACACCGGCTTCCGCTTCGGTCGGCGGAGCCGCCGCAGCGGCCACTGCACCCGAGCAATTTGATCTGCATCCCCCGGTCGTACTGATGAAAGGCGCGCACGATCCGGCATTTTTCATTTCCTGGCACAGCCAGCGTGACGTAGTCAGCTCGCTGAGCTGGAAATCCACACTAATGATCTGGGGCGGGCCGGCGCTTGCCCTCTTGTGCGTCTACATCGCGGCGGCGTATTTCGACTGGTTGTAAAGAATCGGAGAAAGAAATCACATGAACACTATCGTCTCACTGGCATTCTTGTTTGCGATTTTCGGTTTGATTGCGTACGTGGTCACGATGTTCAACGGGCTGATCGCCCTGAAGAACGACATCGCCAAAGCCTGGTCCAACATCGACATCCTGCTCAAACAACGCCACGACGAACTGTCCAAGCTGCTCGACGTGTGCAAGGGCTACATGGACTACGAACGCGACGCCCTGCTGAAGATCACCCAAGCCCGCAGCATGTACCAGCAAGCAGTCAGCGTCGATCAAAAGGCGCAAGCCGACCACAGCATGACGTCGGCGCTGCGCGGCTTCTTTGCCGTAGCCGAGAACTATCCTCAACTGAAGGCCAACGAGAATTTCATGCGGCTGCAAGGACGAATCACGGAGTTGGAGAGCCAGATCGCCGACCGCCGCGAGTTCTACAATGACTCCGTGAATACATTCAACATCCGCATTCAGCAGATGCCCGACACGTTCGTTGCCAGCTTCATGAGCCTGACGCCGCGTCCCATGTTCAAGGTAGAGGAAGCCGACAAAGCCGACGTTCCCATGACCTTCGGCGCCGCAAAGTAGAGCAAATCCTCGCTCGCGGGAGTTGGCGCCTCTAGCAGCCCGTGGTGCAAGTGGGATTCGTATCAGGGCATGCCTTCAGGCATGCCGTAATCGCCGCCTTATCAGTGCGCCTTCAGGCGCTGATTTCTAGATCGGAGTTCTACCACCGGCTGCTAGCGCCTGAAGCCGGTTTTGCTGGGGTCACCAACCTTCGCACCTGCCGTAACCAGCACAACCAAACCTTCTCAATTAGAATTAGCCCGTGAGCGACGCTGTACGCATTGGCATTCTGGGCGACCTCGATCCTGGGTCTCGCGGCTACAACGCGATCAATGACGCGCTGCAGCACTCCGCCGCCAAGATGAAAACCAAGCTCGATTCCCAGTGGATTCCCACACCGTCCGTTCTCGCACCCGACACCAAGAAATTGCTGGAAAGCTTTGATGGAATCTGGGCCGCGCCCGGCAGTCCCTACAAGAGTTTCGACGGCATGCTGAAAGGAATCGAGTTTGCACGCCGGCGCGACTGGCCTTTTCTCGGCACTTGTGGAGGCTTTCAGTACGCCCTCATCGAATGCGCCCGCAACGTGGTGGGTATCAAAGATGCGGACACAGCCGAGAACAATTCCGGCTCCAAGAACATCGTCATCTATCCCGTCGCATGCGCGGTCCCCAACCGCAAAAAAGACGCGCCCAAGCTCTCCGGCCTGATTCCAGAAATCCGCTTGCGTCCGGGATCCTACCTGCAATCCTTTTACACCCAGGACACGGTCACCGAAGAGTTCTTCTGCAATTTCGAAGTCAATCCGGATTACGAGTGGGCCGCGATGGAGGCCGGATTCCCGGTCGTGGCGCGCGGTGCTCAGGGCGAGATTCGCGCCATCGAATCGCCCACGCACCGTTTCTATATCGCGACTTTGTTTCAGCCGCAGCTTTCCTCCAAGCCCGGAAAGCCGCATCCTCTGGTGCTCGCGTTCGTGCAAGCCGCCGCCGACTGGGGAAGAAAAAAGCTCGACGACAGCGTGCTGGAGTAGCGTCGACCGGGCACAACCCCATGAACGACCACATCACCAAGCCCATCCGCGAAAGCTACGATCGCCTTGCGGAGGAGTACGCCCGCCGAATCTTCGACGAACTTCAGCACAAGCCCCTCGATCGCGAACTGCTCGACCGCTTCGCCAAACAGACTAAAGGACAAGGCGACGTATGCGACATGGGTTGCGGCCCAGGTCACGTCGCTCGCTACCTGCGTGATGCCGGCGCATCGGTCTTTGGCCTCGATCTCTCGCCCGGCATGTTGGAGCAGGCTCGCAAGCTTAGCCCTGACATTCCCTTTCGCGAAGGAAATATGTTGTCACTCGACATCCCGGACGGAACGCTCGCTGGAATCGCTGCGTTCTATGCCATCGTGAATATTCCCAAGCAGTCTCTGCCTTTGATATTCCGCGAAATGGAGAGAGTGCTGCGCCCGGGCGGCCTCCTGCTAATTGCATTTCACGCGGGGGACGAAGTGCTTCATGAAGAGGAGTTGTGGGGGCACAAACTCTCCATGGAGTTTTTGTTCTTTCAACCGTCAGAAATCAAGCTCGATCTTGAAGCCGCAGGCCTGACCATCGACGAGATCGTCGAGCGGGAGCCCTATCCAGAGGTCGAGTACCAAAGCCGGAGGGCATACATTTTTGCCCGGAAGGCGTGATTCCGCCGTCGGACCGCGATCAAATTCTTTCCCAACTTGGGACGAGGTTTACTGTTTAGTACCGGGCACCCCCCTCCCCCTATCGCTTGCAAAATCTAGAAAACATTGGATCAATTTTGCGACTATGTGCTAGATCTTTGAGTTTACAGGAGTTACACGCAAAATCTAGACAACATGGGAGTTACGGGGCGAACGCGGCACGCCTAGTCCCGCTTTGGGACTGAACTCAGTCCCGGACAAGTGAGCGACTCCGGTCGGATTGTCAAAGATCGGACATTATCCAGTAGATAATGTTTATTGATATAGGTTATCTGAATGAGGAAATGGAGGTCAAGCAGAAAACGCGCTGCTTTGGATCGACACCTCGCGGCCCAACTTGCGTCACGACGGATGAAGCGATCTTGCCTGCAAACTCTTTCCGAACTCTTCGGCGGATGCAATGCACTCTGCCCTTTCAGGGATGGGCCTGCTGACGCGATTCGGATATTCGTCGTAGGTACGATTGTCCAGTAATCTGCCATTTTGTTTTTTTCTCACACCGCCCCATTGCTTGAAGAAGAAAGGCACGCCTTGAATTCGGCACTGCTGACGGATGGAGATGACCCAATCCCGCTTCATCGGACGCGCGCCGGGACCGCTCTCGCCCCCAACAATCACCCACGCGATGCCTGACAGGTCAATTTCGCCGAGATCTTCCAGCAAAGGTTCGATTGACAGAAAACGAACTTTCGCAGGGGCCTCGCGAAGGTGATCGACTCTGGGCAATCCGTATTTCCGGTCTTCGACGCTTACGCCCCACCAGATGTTTTCTTTTCCCGCCGCGAACCGCAGTTTGCCGTTGAGCAGGTTTCGCAGCCTTTGCGCTCGCTTGGTCAGCACCTGATAGGTATGCCAGTCAGCGGCCGCCATCACCCGCGAGACCGCTTCGGTGTATTCGTCAGGCACTCCTGCCTGAAACAGATCGCTCATCGAATTGACGAAGACCAGCTTGGGTGAGCGCCAGGTAAATGGCTCAGTCAGCTTCTCTGGGACTAGGCGAAGATCAAACCCTTGTTCGTAAGGATGCCCTTTGACGCCGCGAAACCGTTCCGCGAAAGTCTCTGCATAGCAATGCTTACATCCGGGGCTGATTTTCGTGCAGCCACGGACGGGATTCCAGGTAGCGTCGGTCCATTCGATGTGGGAGTTGAGAGACATCAGGCCTCGCCCCGATTTCGGTATTTTCGAAATATGTCTTTGACGATGTTCTCTGCTACCTCTACTTGCGATGCGAAAAATAAGTAGTAGACAATTGCTCCCTTACTATTCCGCATTGGTAGCGGATCTGGCACTCTCTTGAACCCCGCGATCTTCATCAGCCTTTGCCCAAACGCCCTCGCAACAAACTCGTTAGATTCTTTCTCGGGCTCTCCGAATAGACTCTGCGAGGTGGTGTATGCCGCGTCTTTCCAAGACTCGTCACCCCAATACGCGGTCATCCGAGCCCTTCTTTCTGCGGAAACCTTATCAGGGTTTCGCCAGAGTACATTGCGGTTCATGTCCATCACCGGAAAGTTCAGAAACATATCTATCGTCCCTAGCTGTCCAGCTTGAAATATGACTTCCCACCTAAGATCAAGCCCGTACGGATCTAGCAAGCAAAGCGCTCGGCGATAGCTCTGAAATTGGAGTTTAGGGTAAATCTTCTGAACCAAAACCTCATTGCAGTCGCCTTCATGGATGTGAACGTCACTCCGAGCGCCAGCGATGCGGTGCAAGTTTTCGATTTTGGCAGCATTCAGGTCAATAAAATGGTACTCGCGGAAGGGCGGCTGCACATTTAACGCGTTTGACGGACTTCCTTGGACGAATTCTCCTGTTGTTTTTGAGATGTGCTGGCCCGCACCCGCGAACGCATCAACGTAAACATGGGACAGCTTCTTCGCTGTCAAAATCTTGGAGTAGGCGGAAGCGTAATCGCGCACAATCTCCAGCTTGATTTCAGACCAGTAACCGATTTCATCGAATTCAGCGAACGCGCCCGACATATATTTGCTTTTTGTTCGCCATCAATTATTGCACTATTCTGACACGCAAGCCCCACGCAAACAATAGCTAACCGACTACGGCTGATAAGCGTTCGCTCTCTGCGAAGGCTGGCGTCATTCAGAAGGAAAATCCCCGCCCTGCCTCTCCAAGAAACCGGAGAGACAAGAGCACTGATCTGGCTATGCCTTTTTCTTCTCAATCAATCTCGCTATGCGGGCGGGAACCCCAAAGGATCCCGCAATTTGACCATTGTCTTCTGCAGCCGACCCAAGTCTCTCCAAAAGCTGGCTATCCCAATATTTTACGTCTTCGAGAAGTGCGATGTTTCCCTTTGCTTGCTTGAAACTGTCGGATTGCTCGAAGCGGTAAACCAATGCCTCGGCCATCCTCTTCTGTGTCTGTTTGTGGTCGCGTAGCAACTCGTAGATCTCCAAAACCAAATCGGGGACCAACTGGCCGTTACCCTGTAAGGCCTGATGCTTTGCTATAAACCCATAGGGCTCCTCGCCGAGCCGCACTGCGATCACAAGCAGTCCCCTTCCCATCACAAAGCCGATTTCCTGGTCTGTCCACTTGCTGGCGTGGAATCCGTCCGTCAGGAGCGCCACCAGCGCATCCGCCGTATTGAGGGCCAGCTCTATTTCGTCTTGCCATTCTTTGGTAGGTTCAATGTCCCTGTGGGCGACGAAAGCGGATATGTTGAAGTTGGATAATCCTGTCTGAAACTCGGTGGCAACGCTCTTGTGTTTTGCAAGATGGCTCAGGAACAGGCGAAAGTGCCCAGGGATCCAGAAGGTAGGCTCGATCCTAGATGCCCGCGGGGATGTCTCGATTCCGACGTGCGAGGCCAAGGACACAAGTGCGTCGTCGGGCGCATCCGAAATCATCTGTATGACGTAACTCGGCTTATCGTTGGAATCCCAGCTTGAGGACCACGCGAGGCCGAACTGTTTCAGTGTCAGGTCTATGACTGGCCACGATTCAGGGCTAAGACGCACACTAATTTGCGTAATCAGCCTAACTCTTTCGGAGGGCGTTAACATGGCTCACCTCTAAACCACGCTTACGACGTTATTCTCCCACTTCCTTGGCGGGTACAACATAGCAGCGAAAGGCTACTAGAACGATCATTTTGTGATTGATCACAGCGCGTGTGCCTCCACCAAGTCGCAGAACTTGGGGACGAAGGCTTTCAGGCTTGCGAGCACGAACTCTCTGTTCTGGGAAATGCCGGCTGCTTGATCGTCTAGTTTGTCCAATACCAGTTGCGGGTGGAGATGGTACTGATCGATCAGGAAATCGTCTGGCGTCTGACAAAGGACACCGTATTTCTCACAACAGTCTTTCGGGAAATGCCTGGTGTTTTGGGTGACGATTGCGTTGGCGCGCGCCATGATTGCGGCTGCCAGCACGTGCCTGTCGTCTTTGTGGGGAATGCATTCGACCGCCTTCAGGAGCGCAGACGGGACCGTGACCATTGCCTCTGGGAACGCATGCTTCATCTGCTGCCGCCTCCACGCTACCTCTTCGGAGGAGCGATGAAGCTTGGTTTTGAGGGCCTTGGCCATTTCCGTCAGTATCTGCTCGCTCCATACGGGACGATACATTGCCGGTTCCTCGGCCAGGCGCAACAGGAGATCGCAGAGCGCCATGGGTACGAGAACGCACGCATCGAGCACGGCGGAATAGTCATTGCCCGGTGTGAAAATCATCTGGAATCTTGCCGTAGTCCCCTTTGGCGAATTCGCGCTTGGCTAAGTCGTCCAGAATTTTTCGCCGGGAAGTGTCGCGCTTGGCTTTGTAGGCCATTACATCCCGCACATACAAGCGGCGATGGGTGCCAACCATGTGGAAGGGGATTTCTCCCTTCTCCAACAGTTGAACCAGGAACTGCCTGGACATGCCAAGAATCTTGCTGGCTTCCACCGTGGTGAGTTCGTGCCTGCTCTGCAGGATCGTGACGGAATTACCGGCTCGCAGATCAGCCAGCAATCGAAGCAGGAACGAATAGAGGTTGTTGGGCAGAATCTCGGTCTTGCCGTCGGGGCCGATGAGCTTCGCCTCGGCCTCGCGAAGCTTGGTGTAGATGTCGATAATTTCTTTCTGCTCTTTTGGAGAAACATCAATGGCCTGGGCTTGGCTTTCCTGTGCCATAGGCCTCCTTTGCGGGTCTCGGTCTATTGGGAAGCTTATCGCATAGACGCTATATATGCAACTAATTAGTTTCTACATTAGATTAATCGTAAACAATAGAGTTGACTTTATGGCGCTTATGGGGAAGCTGCGACAGTTTTGCCCGGAACATCCGTTTTAACGTCCAAGGCAGCGGACAGGAGTGTCCGCTCTACACGAGCCTGGCACGAACAGCATCAAATAAGATGCTAAAATGATGCTACAATCGCATCATGATCGATGTGACGCAGGACATTCATTCGCTGACCACGTTCAAGCGCAACTCCTCGGGGTTGATGAAGCAGATGAAGAAAACCGGGCGTCCGCTGGTGCTCACTGTGAAGGGGAAAGCGGAGGCCGTGCTGCTCGATGCGGCGGCCTATCAGGAGGTGGCCAGTCAGTTGGATGCCGTGGCGAGCGTCCGCAGAGGTCTTGCTCAGGCGCGCAAAGGCGCGGGCCGGCCGGCGGATGAGGTGTTTGACGAACTGGAACGGGAAGACGCGATCAGATAGATGACTTACCGCGTCATCGTTACTCCCGCGGCTGAGAGCGATCTCAGGACGGCCTATCGCTATATTCGCAGCCAGGCGCCCCGTGCGGCGCGCGACTGGATCCGGCGGGCGCGTCAGAGCGCGAAAAGTCTTGCCCGCCGACCCGAGCGTTGTCCTCTTGCTCCCGAGAGCGCTTCGTTTGACCAACCCATCCGCGAACTGTTTTTCGGCTCGGGCAACCGTGGCACATATCGTTTCCTCTTTGTTGTGCTTGATAAATCGGTTTACATACTCCACGTTCGGCATGGATCCATGCTCCCGCTCTAAATGTCGAGGCAGCGGACAGGAGTGTCCGCTCTACACGAGCGTCACAGCGGGATGTTCCCGTGCTTTTTCGGGGGGTTCTTGTCGCGCTTGGTTTCTAGCATCGCCAGGGCTTGGATCAGCTTTTTGCGGGTTTCGCGGGGTTGGATTACCGCGTCGACGAAACCGCGATCGGCGGCTACGTAGGGGTTGGCAAAGCGCTCGCGGAATTCTTCGATCTTTTCTTGACGAACCGCTTCGCGATTCTCAGCGTGTTCCAGTTCGCGTTTGTAGACGATGTCCACAGCGCCTTCCGGGCCCATGACCGCGATCTCTGCCGTGGGCCAGGCGTAGTTCACGTCGGTGCGAATGTGCTTGGACGCCATGACGCAATAGGCTCCGCCATAGGCTTTGCGGGTTATGACTGTCACCTTGGGCACCGTCGCTTCGGCAAAGGCGAACAGCAGCTTGGCGCCATGTTTAATGATGCCGCCGTATTCCTGATTGGTTCCGGGGAGGAATCCGGGAACATCTTCGAAGGTCACGAGCGGGATGTTGAAGCAGTCGCAGAAGCGCACGAAGCGGGCGGCTTTGATCGATGCATTGATGTCCAGTGTGCCGGCTAGAAACGCTGGCTGATTGGCTACGATCCCCACCGGCTTTCCGTTCAGGCGGGCGAATCCCACGACGATGTTCTTTGCGTAGTGTTCCTGGACTTCGAAAAAGTAGCCGTCGTCCACTACGGCGTGGATTACGTCTTTGATGTCGTAGGGCAGATTCGATTGGTCGGGGACAATCTTGTCCAGGGTGGAATCGGCTCGATCGATGGGATCGGTGCAGGGCTTGCGTGGCGGGTCGTCGAGATTGTTGGAGGGGATGAAGCTGAGCAACTCTCGCACCATCGACAGGCACTCGGCATCGTCGTGGGCTTTGAAGTGCGCGACCCCGGAGGTTTCGTTGTGAGTCTCTGCCCCGCCCAGCTGATCTTTTGTGACTTCCTCATGCGTGACCGTCTTGATTACGTCGGGGCCGGTGATGAACATGTAGGAGGTCTTGTCGACCATGAGAATGAAGTCGGTAATCGCGGGCGAGTAAACCGCGCCGCCGGCGCATGGGCCCATGATGGCGGAGATCTGGGGAACCACCCCGCTGTAGAGCGTGTTGCGCAGGAAGATGTCGGCGTATCCGGCTAGCGACATTACGCCTTCCTGAATGCGGGCGCCGCCGGAATCGTTGAGGCCGATCATAGGGGCTCCCATCTTGGCGGCGAGATCCATGATCTTCACGATCTTGGCTGCGTTGGCTTCGGAGAGCGAGCCGCCGAACACGGTGAAATCCTGGGCGAAGACAAACACCAGCCTGCCCTCGATGCGTCCGTATCCGGTGATGAAGCCGTCACCGTAGAACTTCTGCTCGGCCATGCCGAAGTCGGTGCAGCGATGCGTGACCAGTTTGTCGGTCTCTTCAAATGTGGCTTCGTCGAGCAGAAACTCAATTCGCTCGCGGGCGGACATCTTGCCTTCCTTGTGCTGCCGTTCACGCCGCTGCTCGCCACCGCCGTCTTGGGCGAGATGGTCGCGCTTCTTCAGTTCAGCAAGTTTCTGTTCGAGGTTCATGGCGGGAGAATTATAGCGGGTTGCGGGGGATCAGGAATGACGTCGCAGCTTAACCATGGGGAATGAGCAGTGTCGGCTGGACGGCGAGACGCCCGTCCTCCATTTGAAACTGTTACTCCATGCTGGAGCCTAGTGGCTGGTATCTATATTTCTTGCCGTCCCAGAAGATTACGGAGGTGGTCTGAGCGCCGCCGGTTTCTTCGGTGAAGATTCCCATGATCGGCTTGTTTTTCTTTACCGCCATTTTTTTCACTACGACCTGCCTGAACGGCAGATTGACAATGAGAAACTTCGCTTTGGGAACGGCGGCGTGCCAGGCTTCCGGGCCGGCCCCGTGAATTACCAACAAGGTGTAACCACGGCGGTCTGGGTCTTCCGAAGCAAATTGCGTGGTGACCTTGGGATCGCCGTAGCCAAAGAAGCTGTTGTAGGGGTCGACGACCACGAAGTTGTCTTCAGCCTGGTCCATCATCGGGTTGGTGCAGCGGGCCGGGATGACGATGTCTTCGACGCCGTCGCCGTCCAAATCAGCCATGAGCGGCTCGATTCCGATGAGGGAGCAAGTCGATCCGAATTGCTTTTGGACGAAGTCATTGTTAACGGCGGGCTCGGCCGCCGGATGCACTGGCGCCGGCTGTGCCGCCAGGGTGCAGCTTAGGCACAAACAAAACGCGAGCAGAGGAAGAAGGGATTTTGCGAACGACATAGAGTTTACTTTAGTCCGGTTGGAGTGCGGGCGATAGGTAAAGAGGAGGTTTGGGTAGCACGAAAGTCACATGCGGGAGGCAGGTCTCCGGCTTCAGCTTCAAGCTTGACGCTTGAAGTGCTGCCAGCCTTGGGGACGGAGTTCGGAACCCACACCGTCCTGATTCACCAGGACGACGTGCTTATCACCCGTGATGTGACCGATTTGCGTGATGGGAACGCCTGCAATTCGGGTGGGGAGACGCTTGCCAAGGCGTGCGGTGAAAAGCAGTTCGTAGTCGTCGCCGCCATGCAGCGCGAATTGCAGCTCGACTTCGCGGGCTGGTTTCCCGATGCTGGCGCAGGGGATGGCTGGGGCGTGGATCTCCGCGCCAACGTCGCTCTCTTCGCAGATGTGCCCGAGATCGGTGGAGAGGCCGTCGCTGAGATCGATCATGGCCGAGGCGAGTCCTCTTTCAAGAAGGAACCGGCCTACTTCGATGCGGGGGGTGGGGTGGAAGTGGCGGGGAAAATCGGACGGCCGCAGTTTGCGGCCGGAGAATAGCAACTTCAAGGTGGCTGCGGCGCCTCCCAACGCGCCCGTCACATAGACGCGATCTCCTGAGCGGGCGCCTGAACGCCGGATTGCTTTGCCCTTCGGGACCGATCCGACAACAACAGTGTCGGCCAGAACGCCGCTCAGGGATTGTGCTGTATCTCCGCCCGCGAGAGTCACTTGGAACCTATCCGCTAACTTGAGCAAGCCTTTCACGAACTGGTCAACCCAGGACTGGGGCAAGTCTTGCGGCAGGGCGAGAGACAGGAATGCGGCGATAGGGTTGCCGCCCATGGCGGCGATGTCGCTGAGGCCCCGGGTGAGGCAGCGATGGCCAACCGCTTCGGCGGGATGCCAGTCGCGCCGGAAATGAACCCCTTCCAAGCTGAAATCGGTAGTAACCAGCGTCTGGTGACTAGGGGGGATTTGGACGATGGCGCAATCGTCCCCGATGCCGGCTGCTACGCCTTGTCGTCGGGCAGCCCGCCCGCGGATGCGCGAGATCAACAATTTTTCGGCGAAAGGCAAGATGGACTCAATATATAAGGAAGGGACGCCCGGACTAGCGAAAACTAGCGGGGAACACGGATCTTGCGCACGGGTGGGGCAAACCCTGACGGCCCCAATTCATTTGGCGGAAGCCTTCCGGCTGCCGGTCTGGCTGGCTTGGCAGTTACTAGAAGGCGGTATCCAATGCCAGATTGGTCTTCCTCTCGGTCTTCGTGCTGCAAGAGTTACCGTGGTAACCCCGAAGTACGGCAGATTCCCCATCCTTCCGTAACGGGAAAGCATGCCTTTGGGGCGTTGACAGGAGGAACCTACTTTGTTACCTTTGCGAAGCTACTTCCAAAGAATTGGCCAAGCTAAGTGCCGTATGCGGTTAGGATTGCAGGCATATAGTGTTTCGGCCCTGGCCCTGGTTCCGGTAGGACGGAACGATTTACCAGCCTTATTCCCGAAAAGGGAAGACACGCTGGGATCAGGGATCGAGTTGTAGTATCACCACCGGCGAACCTGCCGCGGGTAGTTCGATCCGATTGCGGACGAAGGGAAAACATTGCGCAAGCGTTTCTACATACTTTTCGTGGCGCGGGGCGAGGACGGGCAGCTCCGTAAGATTCCCATTCCGGTCCACTACCTGTACGTATTGGTCGTGGGCGCCGCGATCGGGATCCTGAGCCTTACGGGAATTGCCAGTTCCTACATGCGAATGCTGTTGAAGGTCTCGCGCTATAACGAGCTGCGCACCCAGAAAGACGAACTGAAAACCCGGTACTCAAGGCTGGAGCAGGTGGCCCAGGAAAGAGATATTCAGGTGGCATCGCTGGGCTCATTGGCCAGCGAAGTTTCTTCGCTCTACGGTTTGAAATCGGACCCGCCCCTGGAAGCGGGATCTTCCGATCACGTTCAGGACGCCCAAGTAAGCTCTTCGCTGGATCGGCTTTATGCCCTGAAAGACACCGCGCTGAGCGGTGCAGCCGCGACCGGAATCTCTCTCGGCCTTACGCGGAATGCAACTACGGCGGACTGGCTAAGGGCCAATTCGGCTCCGAACCTTTGGCCGGTGGAAGGTCCGGTGACGGGATCTTTCGGGGAGAGAATCGACCCGTTCAACGGCGAGGGAGCGTTCCATCGTGGAGTGGATATATCGGCTTCCTACGGGCAGCCGGTCATAGCTCCCGCCGATGGCGTAGTAGTGTTCGCCGACTTCATGGGCGGATATGGACGGGCTATCGCCCTTGACCACGGCCACGGAATCACGACGCGCTACGGGCATCTTGCCAACTATGCGGTTGTCCCCGGACAGTATGTGCGCCGGGGCGACACCATCGGATATGTCGGGTTGAGCGGCCGCAGCACCGGTCCACACCTGCATTACGAAGTCCGCATCAATGACACTCCAGTCAATCCCCACAAATTCCTGCGCCTGACCCTGGCGCATGCTGGCGGATTTGCAGCGGGAAGCTAGAGGGGTCGTTGGTCGTTGGCTTTTAGTCGTTGGCCGGCAACAAGAACCGCGAGAGGGACCCCACTCATTCATGTTTCCCACTGAACGAATGCTGGGAGATGTGCGGGCCAACGACCAAGGACCAGCGACGAACGACCAGCTCTACTGCCTCAATCCCATCCAGCGCTCCGAAACCACGATCGAGTTTCCCGGATTCTGGGGATCGTAGCGCACGGACGTAGGCAGGCCGAGGCGGCAGGAATGCAGGTTGATGAGTTGCCGTAAGTAGGTCACATCCTGCGAGGCTTCGTAAGATACGCCGGCCACGTCATACTGGAAAATCAGGAAAGTTGCGGGCTTGCGTCCCTCGGCCTGCATCTCCTGAACGTCGATGACTGTCCCATCGGTAATGCGGCCGACGCGGTCGAGCCACGCCCGACGCACCCGTTCCACTTCATCGAGGCTCTTGGGCTTCCGGCGCACCAAGAGGTAGGCAGCCAACAGTGTGCCCGCACCGCCCAAGATTAAAGTGTAGAGACGAATTGGAATCATGACTTCCGGAAAGAACCGCTCGGTCAGCGGCCACAATGTCTTAAACAGCATAAGGCCAGATGGCGAATCGCGGAAGAGGGGTTGCGATTACTAAGGTGAAGTCGGGCATGGCAATAAGCTGACAGCAGGTAGTGCCACTGCGGATATAAGTTTGCTCGTATTCTCACAGTGATAAGAGCCGTAGAGCTGACTGAGGCTCCATTTCGCAAAAACGCCGCGAGCCAAACTGACCAAATCAATCTGCTTTGAAAACAGGCGTGGCTGTTGAAAAAGGAACTAAAGCAGTAATTTCAGCGAATTTCAGCGCCTACGGCGAACGAATATTCAATAACTTACGAACGAACTTCGTCGTTGAAACCACCCTGAAAGGAGTTTTTCAACAGCTACAGGCGATTTCACCATGACCGGGATTCCTAGTGTAATCGCAATGTTTCGACAGCTATCCCATCGCCTTGCCTGGAATGGGCGAGATGGGAGTACACTGGTCGCTGCTCGGTAAGTCGAAGAGGAAATCGTGGGTACGGTTAACGTCAGCCCCTGATTCAGAATAGAAATTCCAGTTTCTCTTCGTTCAAGACCACTGGCCATGCCCACGGAAGCTCGGGCTAAGGAGGATTGCTCATGAGAGGCAAGAGATCGTCCATCGGTTTGAGGGCAGCTCTAGGGATCTTCAGTGTGACCCTGCTCGTGACCAGCACCTGGGCCGCTACACAGGAAACGGTGCTGCATAACTTCGGGAAGGGCAAGGACGGAAGCGGTTCCGTAGCCAGCCTAATCTTCGATTCAGCCGGCAATCTGTACGGCACAACGGAATACGGCGGCCCTTACAACTACGGGATGGTTTTCGAGTTGACGCCCAAAGCGGGTGGCGGCTGGACAGAGAAGGTGCTGCATAACTTCAACAACAACGGCAAGGACGGGGGCAATCCCGCAGGTGGACTGATCTTCGACGCCACCGGCAACCTCTATGGCACCACTGCTGGAGGCGGCATTCACGGCTCCGGAACGGTTTTCGAGTTGACGCCCAAAGCGGGTGGCGGCTGGACGGAGAAGGTGCTGCATAACTTCAACAACAACGGCAAGGATGGGACCGCACCTCCAGCCGGCGTAATCTTCGATGCCGTCGGCAATCTCTACGGCACGTGCTCTACGGGTGGCGCTTACAACAGCGGTACGGTGTTCGAGTTGGCGCCCAAGGCGGGCGGGGGCTGGACGGAGAAAGTGCTGCATACCTTTAAGAACAACTCCAAGGACGGGCTCTCTCCCTATGGCGGCCTGGTCCTCGACGCGGCCGGCAATCTCTACGGTACGACGGAGGGGGGTGGCGTGCATGGCGTCTACGGGACGGTGTTCGAGTTGGCGCCCAAAGCGGGAGGGGGCTGGACGGAGAAAGTGCTGCATAGCTTCAACCAAGACGGCAAGGACGGCTACAGTCCCGAGGCTGGCCTGATCTTCGATGCTGTCGGCAGTCTCTATGGCACCACGGTATATGGCGGCATTTACCTGGTCGGCCAAGGCACGGTGTTCAAGTTGACGCCCAAAACAGGAGGGGGCTGGACGGAGAAGGTACTGAGTAGCTTCGGCAGCGGCAGCGGGGACGCGATCAATCCCTACACCGGCCTGATCCTCGATGCCGCCGGCAATCTTTACGGCACAACCTACTATGGTGGTGCATATAGCGACGGGACGGTGTTCAAGTTGACGCCCCAAGCGGGCGGAGGCTGGAAGAAAGCGCTGCTATACAGCTTCAACTCTAGCGGTGACGGGATCAATCCCAGGTCTAGCCTGATCTTCGATGCTGCCGGCAGTCTCTACGGCACGACCTACTTTGGTGGTGCTGACTACCACGGTACGGTGTTCGAGATCACGCCTTAGCCTCGGAACCGAAAAACAAGCCACGGATCATACGGATGCGCGCAGGTCAGTCTGATGATCCGTGCTTATCCGCGAATCCGTGAGCCGGTTTTATCCACAAATGGGCGATTTCGCCAATGCCCGGCAAAGGTCGGGTAGTGGTGCAATTTGCCCTGGGCTGATCGGGGCGATGCGCGCGAGATCCCTCGCTCCGCCTGAAAAACGGCTGCTTTCGGAATGACGCCGACAAGAAATCAATGGACCAGGCTCCGAACTGCACAAACGAATCGTCGAAACCCTTGTTCAAAACACCCGGTCACCGAACGAGCGCAAATCAAGAAGGCAGGTTGATTGTTGACATAACCAGGCGATTTCACTCACAACCAGGCGTGGTGTGATGGAGGAAGCCTACGCGCGGCCCTTTTTCGCGGCGGCGGCCAGGACTCCCGCCTTTTCCCAGGGACGCTTAGGCCGGTCCGCAACTGGCTTGTCGCGATTTTCGATGCGGTCGTAGTGATACGATTCGCTGACTGTGCCCAGCGATTCGTTGTACAGGCTGGGCAGTCCCAAGCCTTCCTTCATTTCTTCCGTGAATTGTTGCAGAGCTTTCAGATGATCCGCGGTAGCCGGGACTTCGGTCTTGGCGGTTTTGAGAAACTGCTGGTATCCCTTGTTCACCAACTTCGAAATTTCGCTGCCAATCAGGTAGCCGGGATAGGCGAAAATCTTCACGCCATCGTCACCATTCTTTTGGATGGCCGCCGAGCAACTGTACTTCTTGAGAAACACGCGCGCTTGCGTCCCGGGAGCTTCGATCAGATCAAAGCCGTGATCGCGCAGCCAATTCAGCGCCTCTTCGTAAGTCCGTTCTTCTACCTTGGATGGCATTTCGTCCTTCGTTCTCGTCTAAGTTAGATGCGGAGTCCGTGAAAAGGGACGTTGCCCGCATCTTCGGTGGAACCAATCAGTCTCTCTTATAATCTAATCAACCGTTCCTCACGCCTAGTTTCGCCTCTAAGGGACATTACGTAAGTCACGGCTTGGGAGTTTGAGATTTATGCAGCCCTTGTCTCCAAAGATCGCGGAAGTGCCTAGTTCTGCGGCACATGCAGACGGAAGCGATCCGTTCGGCAAACCTACTTTGGGCCAGCGAACTGTGGATCGCATCGGCAATACTCCATTGCTTCGCCTCGTGCGCATCGGCAGCCATCTGCCCGGGGTCGAGATCCTGGGCAAAGCTGAGTGGCTTAATCCCGGAGGCTCGATCAAGGACCGCGCTGCAGCTAATATCGTGGCGCAAGCCCGGGCCAGTGGCAAGTTAACATCCGGTAGAATTCTGCTGGATTCGACCAGCGGCAATACTGGCATTGCCTATGCCATGATTGGCGCCGCGCAGGGCTTTCCGGTGACGCTGTGCATGCCGGAGAATGTCTCGGTCGAACGCAAGCGCATATTGCACGCCTATGGCGCCAACATCATTTACACCGACCCTGCTGACGGTTCCGACGGCGCCATACGCATGGCGCGCGAATTGGCGGCCAAGCATCCCGATCTCTACTATTACGCCGACCAGTATTCCAACGACGCCAACTGGCAGGCTCACTACCAGGGCACAGCCAACGAAATCTGGCAGCAGACGGAAGGACGCATCACTCACTTCGTGGCGATGCTGGGCACCAGTGGAACCTTCGTTGGAGCGACGCGGCGGCTCAAGGAATTGAATCCGCGCATCCGCTGTATCTCGCTGCAGCCGGACTCGGCCTTCCACGGAATCGAAGGCACAAAGCACATGGCCAGCGCCATCGTGCCGAAAATTTATGACTCGTCGCTGGCTGATGCCGACTTGGGCATCTCTACCGAAGATGCCTACGCCATGGCCAAGCGGCTGGCCCGCGAGGAAGGCCTGCTGGTGGGGATATCGGCGGCTGCGGCGGTGGTCGGCTGCTTGCAGCTGGCGCGGCAGTTGAAGACGAACGAGCATGCGGTGTTCGTGACGATTCTGTGCGATTCGGGCGACAAGTATTTGAGCGAGAGATTCTGGCAGGAGGGCTAAGATTCACCACAGAGTCACAGAGACACAGAGAAGAACAAGGGAAACGGGATTTCTCTATGCCTCTGTGTCTATGTGGTGAAAGTCTTATGTTGAAGATTGGCAAGAGTGAGTTTGACGAGATTCGCGGCCACGGCGAGGAAACCTATCCTCACGAATGCTGCGGCGTTTTACTCGGCCAGATGGAGGGCGAGGACCGGGTAGTTACTTCCGTCGCCCGATGCGGAAACACGCGGACCGATTCGCCGCAGAACCGCTATCACATCGATCCGCGTGAACTGCTTCGCATCCAGCGGGAAGGGCGGGAGCGTGCAGAGGACATCATCGGCTTTTATCACTCGCATCCTGACCACCCCGCACGCTGGTCGCCGACCGATCTTGCCGAAGCGCACTGGTTCGGCTGCTCCTATGTAATTACCAGCGTGGAAAAAGGCAAAGCTGCGATTACGAACTCGTTCGAACTGAGCGGCAGCGACGAGGGCGACAAAAAGCTGGTGGACGAGAAGATCGAAGTGGAGAAAGCGGCAAGCTAAGACGTAGCAAGCTACGTCTCTACAGACGAACTGAATCCTCGGGCGATATTGCGGCATCCTCTAATAGGATGATCAAGATCAGTATTCCTACACCCCTGCGGCAATACGCCGGCAAACAGCCGACAGTCGAGGTCAAAGCTGGCACCGTCGCCGAAGCGTTGTCCGGGCTGGTTTCCAAGCATCCTGACCTGCGGCGGCATCTTTACACCGACGACGGCAAACTCCGTTCCTTTGTGAATGTTTACCTGAATGACGAAGACGTCCGCTATCTGCAAAAAGAAGCCACTGCGGTCAAGGACAGTGATACTATCTCGATAGTGCCTTCGATTGCTGGAGGCTGGTAAAGATCAATGACTTGCGAATGGACCACCCTCCGAATGCCCCGCCACAGCGCCTGCTGTTGTTGTCCGTTCTGTTGTTGTTTCTAGTTGTCCATTTCGTGATCAATTAAAAATCAACAGTTTTGAACAGAGGTTTTATGGCCACCATCACAGAACTCAAACCAACTGAAGCCAAACCCGAAGCCGCTACTCTCACTGCCGCCCCTCTCACCAACGACGAGATCCTGCGCTACTCGCGTCACCTGATCATGCCCGAGGTGGGGATGGAGGGTCAGCAGAAGCTCAAGGCAGCGCGTGTGCTGTGCGTTGGAGCGGGCGGGCTGGGTTCGCCATTGGCGCTTTATCTGGGCGCAGCCGGCGTGGGCACGCTCGGGATCGTGGACTTCGATGTGGTGGACTACACCAACCTGCAGCGGCAGATCATCCACACCACGGCCGACGTAGGGCGCAAGAAACTTGATTCCGCCGCAGAGAAGCTGAAGGCGATTAATCCATTCCTGAACATCCGCAAGTTTGAGGCCCGGTTGAGCAGCGACAACGCGCTCGAATTGTTTCGCGAGTTCGACATTATTGCCGATGGCACCGACAATTTCCCCACGCGCTATCTGGTGAACGACGCCTGCGTGCTCACGGGCAAGCCCAATGTTTACGGTTCGATTTTCCGCTTCGAAGGACAAGCCAGCGTTTTCGCGACGAAAGAGGGCCCCTGCTACCGGTGTTTGTATTCCGAGCCGCCACCGCCGGGACTGGTTCCGTCCTGCGCCGAAGGTGGAGTCCTGGGCATTCTGCCCGGACTCGTGGGCGTGATACAGGCAACCGAAGTCATCAAGCTGATCCTGGGCAAGGGTGAACCACTCATCGGACGGCTGCTGCTGATCGACGCGCTAGGCATGAAGTTCCGCGAACTCAAGCTGCGCAAGAATCCCGAGTGCCCAGCCTGCGGGACGCATCGCAGCATCACAAAACTGATAGACTACAACGAGTTTTGTGGAATTCGCGGCGAGGAGAAACCGGTGGAAGCAGGCGTTCCCGAAATACAAGTTGAAGAACTCAAGCGGCGTCTGGATGCAGGCGAAGACGTTTTCGTGCTCGACGTGCGCGAGCCCCACGAGTATCAAATCTGCAACATCAACGGACATCTGATCCCGCTGGGCGATCTGCCCAAGCGTGTGCATGAACTCGACTCCAGCCGCGAGATCGTCGCCCATTGCCGCTCCGGCGTGCGCAGCGCGAAAGCAGTGACCTTCCTCCAACAGGCAGGATTCAAGAAGGTTCATAATCTCGCCGGCGGGATACTGGCCTGGGCGGATCGCGTCGACCCGAAGATGGCCAAGTACTGAGAGCGGGTGTCGGATTTCAAGTAACGCCAGGGAGCGCGGGTGCGCTCCCTTTTGTTGTGTTCCAAAAATGGACAGACTCAGTTCCTGGAAATATCTGAGACTCCGCTGATCCTGCTTGACTCCCAGAAATCGTTGGAGTATGTTCCTCCTTCCCCCGCAACACAGGCTCTGCAGTGTTCCTGCGAATTGAGTCCGTCTGGAGTACGCGATGGGAAGTAACGCGATCCAGCCGAACAGGATTCTCGAGCGGGGTGTTTCCCCCAAGGTCCTGAAGATTGTTTGTGACCGGAGGGTCGCTGTGAAAATGTATCTGTCCGTATGGCTTACGTTGCTATCTCTGTCCTGCGCTTCAATAGCTCAGACTGCGGCGGCCCACACTCCTGCGGCCTCGACGACACAACAACCGGCACAGCAGGCCGCTCAGACCACGAACTTTACGTCAGCGAAAGGATTTGTGCTCGAGGAAGGAACGCCAGTGCGGCTGCGGATCAATCGGACCGTTTCTTCCGCTGATGCGCACGTGGGCGATACTGTGGACTTTGAGGTTTTGGATGACATCAGCGTAAACGGCACTCTGGTCGTTCCAAAGGGGGGACTGGCCTTCGCGACAGTTACCGAAGCCCAGGCTAAGAGGAGAATGGCTCGGGGCGGAAAATTGGACATCAATATCGATTACGTGAAGCTGGTTAGCGGCGAGAAAGCGGCGCTCCGGGCGGTTCAGGATGTCAAAGGCGGCGGTCACACCGGCGGCATGGTGGGCGGGATGGTGGCGACGAGCCTGATTTTCTTTCCTGCAGCGCCATTTTTCCTGTTTATGCACGGCAAGGACATCACCATTCCGAAGGGGACCGAACTCACTGCTTATGTGAATGGAGATATGAAGCTGGACAGCGCGAGATTTCAGCCTCCTACGTCGGCTAATGTACCAGCACAAAGCGCGGCGGCGAGCAGCCCCAGCGGAAACACGGGTTCGGTGTCCTCGAAGCTCCAGTTGGAGTCCGATCCGCCGGGCGCCGACATCGGAGTCGACGGCAGTTTCGTCGGTAACACGCCTTCTGATGTACAGGTCAACGAGGGCGAGCACACGGTGACAGTGAAGAAGACGGGTTTCAAGGACTGGGAGTGGAAGCTGAAAGTGACTGGCGGGAGCAGCGTACATCTCAATGCGCAACTGGAGAAGGTTGCGAATCCATAAATGTGCCGGCTTCGCCGATATAAAGCCCCATCAAGGTTGAAAAAAAGGGGGAGCTTGCGCTCCCCCTTTTTTTTCGCTCAGGATCACCGACTCTACTTGCTGCTGCCGCTGCCGTCCATACTGGCGGACTCGCTGCCAATCGCCAGCGCATACTTCTTCCCGCCGAATCGAATTTCAGCCAGCGATCTGGTGCCGTCGGCGTTGTTCTTCACCACGGCATTGTCGTTATTTTGTTTTTGACTCAGATCAATCAGCCGGGCTGGAGTAGTAGCCACGACCTTGTTACCCCGCAAGATATTCAGCTCGACATTGGGACCGTTGCCATCCCACTTCACCGAGTAATCGCCTGCAGAGAGTTGCTTCCCACTTACAGTTACGGGATTCGAGAGCTGCAACGAGCCCTTGTTAGCGGCCGCGAATGCGCTTGTCGCCAGGAGCAAAGCCAGTCCCAGCAGCAAGCTTTTGGAAATACTTTGGAATTTCATAAGACTCCTTTTTTCTTTCCCGAAAAGCGTCGGGAACCGGTTCTGGGCGGCCTGCGAGTCGCTTCGCATAAAACTTGCGTTTTGCTGCGAAAGCTTTACAATGCTGCGGCGGGGTTAAGGAGAAAGCGCGTGGCCGCAAGACCGCGGGCTCTCTGCTGCAGGGATTGCGCTCACCTGGGCCGCCAAACCGAGATTGAGCCAGTCCCTTAACCCCTGAAATTGTTTTCCAAAAGCCGAGCCGGCTGGTAAGGTCGTCCGGCTTTTCACCCCTATCGTGTCAAGATACGTTCCTGGTTGTTCAAAAGTTCCGTTCGCTTCAAATCGCAATCATGAAGTTGGACGCTTCATGATCGGTGTCGTTAGCAAGGGCGCGCGCGCGCACGAATCGACACAACACTTGTTTGTCTTGTCTATCGCGCGGATGTGGTTACGAATTTCACAAGATTTCACACACGCTCTTGCCATTCGAGGTGGCTGTTGCACGCGCGTTTCCAATAGAAGAAACAAGAATGCGTTGATTACAAGTGAGAAGTGCGGGATGCGGGATGCTGACGTGTCCGCTAATGGATTGGCGGCGTTCGGAAACGAACAGCGGCGGTTGGCTCGTGCATTTGTAAGCTTCAACCCAACTGGCTTACGCGATCTTCAGAATTACCTTCCCAAAGTTTTTCCCGTCGGATAACAATCGATATGCCTCGGCAACACGCTCCATTGGCAACACGTGCCCGATCACTGGATGCAAGTGGCCTTGAGACGTCCAAGCGGAAAGCTGTTTCCAGGCCTGGTTCATCAACTCCTGCCTGGCCGATAGATATGTCAGCCACAATCCGTGCACGCTTGCGCCCTTGGCGTAGAGCAGTCGTGGATCCAACTCTGATTTCTGCCCGGTCGCACTTCCGTATACGATCACACGGCCCAGATCCCGCAGGCAGCGCACGCTCTTCGCCGTGTGCTCACCGCCCAACATTTCAAACACGGCGTCCACACCCTCGGCGTGGGTCAACTCCTTGATAGCCTCTTCGTAATCGCGCTGCTTGTAATTGATACCGTGCTGCAGGCCAAGTTCTTTCACGCGCGCGAGCTTCTCGCCGGAAGAAGATGTCCCATACATTTCGACGCCAAGCAACTTTCCGATTTGCACGGCGGCAGTGCCTACGCCTCCTGCGACGGCGTGAATCAGAACCCGCGGAACAGCGCCAGCCCATGGCTGCGCCAGACCGATGAATCCTGCCTTCCAGTAGGCGAAGTATGCCGTAAAATAATTCACCGGAAACGCCGCTCCCTCCTCCATCGTCCAGTTTTCGGGGACTGGCCACAACAGCTCGGGGCGGGCGGCAATGCGCTCAGCGAATGCTGCCCACTGCGCATATCCCATGACCCGTTGCCCATCCTTTTCCCTTACTCCACAAAATTCCCGCCCGGCAATCAATGGGGGTTTCGGCGTTCCGGGATACCCGCCTTGCGCAGTCATGACGTCGGCGAAATTCAGGCCGGCGGCCTTCACTTGGACCAACTCGTGTGCGGCGCCGTCCACGGGGTTTGGCACGTCCCTCATCTCGAGCGCCTCCGGGCCGCCTAACCGACTGATGACAATAGCTTTCATCTCGAAGAGTTTACCAGCAGGGCCACCCTGGCCGGCTCCAACCATCTCGAAATATCACTTTGCCCGTGGTGACTTGCGTAATCCCGCACGCTTCGCAGCAGGTATATACTTTCACTGGAATATTTGTACGATGTCTCTGTCCGATTTTTGGACGGGGAGCGGAGCGCTGTTTCATAGCCGTTTCATTCATAGGCTCCGCATATAGATCACTGGCCGCAATATACACTCGGCGGTTGGGCGGCCGGTGCGGGACTCCACTTGTACTTTAGGCACGTGGGTTCCGAGGAGGTCCAGCAGTGGACTTAATAGCGGTTCGTCTAATATTTGTTATTTTTGTTGCTCTTACTTGTTACCTGATTCAGCCCTTCGGTCTCGACCCCAAGCTGGACGCGGGAGTCGGAGCACTGCTCGGCTTTGCCATCGTCACCTTCGAGTGGCGGCTGCGGGTGGTCAGCCTGAAGCGTCTGATCGGAGCTGCGATCGGCAGCGTACTGGGCATTTTCGGCGCCTACCTGTTCGCCCTGGTGATCCGCAACAGCATTCCCCCGGGGCACACCCAGAGCTTCCTGCAGATTATGGTCATGCTGTTGATGGCGTACGTCGGCTTGATCGTCGGCGCCAACAAGGGCGACTTGCTCAATCTCGCGGCGCTGGGCGGGATTTTCGGCGGCGAGAAACAATCCAGGAAAAGTTACAAGATTCTGGACACCAGCGTGATCATTGATGGACGCATTGCCGACATCGCCGAGACCGGCTTCCTCGATGGCATCATCGTGACTCCACAGTTCGTATTGCGCGAGTTGCAACTGGTCGCCGATTCCGCAGATTCTCTCAAGCGCAATCGCGGACGCCGCGGGCTCGACATCCTGCAACGTCTGCAGAAGATGGCCTTGGTGCAAATACAAATCGTGGAGGATGATTTTCCCGCGGTCCGCGAAGTAGATCTGAAACTGATCGAACTGGCCAAGCTCTACGAAGGAAAAATCATTACCAACGATTTCAATCTTAATAAAGTGGCGCAATTGCAAGGCGTCGCGGTCCTGAACATCAATGAGCTGGCAAACTCCCTGAAGCCGATCGTGCTGCCGGGTGAGACCATGAAGGTGTTCATCCTGAAGGAAGGCAAGGAATATAACCAGGGTGTCGCCTACCTTGACGACGGCACCATGGTGGTTGTGGACAACGCGCGCAAAATGATTGGCAAGACCATCGACATTTCCGTCACGTCGGTGCTGCAGACCACGGCGGGAAAGATGATCTTCGGCAAGTGGGATGAACGCGCCATGGCTCGTACGGAGCCGCGACCGGCGGTCGTGTTGACCACACCGACCGCGATCCCGAACGGGGAGCCGAAGAAGACGCCGCCGGTCGTGCTGGAGCGGCCAGGGGAGTAGCCGGGAAACTGTCGAGCGCGAATCTAAAGTCTTCGAACTGCTGTTCTAATATCTGAACAAATAGGAAGTCTTGACTCTCCGACTTGCGGTAACCGTATAGTTACGCATTACTCGGGCGCTATTGTGAGGAATCGGAACAGACGCAACGACTACCCTCGCGACCTGATTTGAACTGGATCATCCACCCTCGTATACTTACAGCCCGTTATGAAGGTGGTTGCAATCATTCCGGCTGCGGGGCTGGGGACGCGCATGGCCTCGGCTCCGAGCGCCAGGGGCAAGAAGCCCGCGGCGAGCAAGCAGTTCACTGAGCTTGGCGGTACGCCTATCCTCATTCACACTCTGCGCAAGTTCGCGGCCAGTCCGGAAGTCTCCGAGATTTACATTGCTCTGCGCGGGAATGAGATCGAAGGATTCCGCGGCCGGCTGGAAAAAGAAGCGAAGGATGTTTTGCGAAAGAAGATTCATCTCGTGGAAGGCGGAGAGCATCGGCAGCAATCCGTCGCCAATGCGATGACTTCCATCTCCGCGGCTGACGACGACATCGTGCTGGTCCACGATGCCGTGCGTCCGTTCGTAACCGAGGAAATCATTCACGATGTGATCCTGGCTGCACAGAAATACGGCGCAGCGATTGCTGGGCTACCAGCGGTGGACACGGTGAAGCAGGTCGAACGCACCTCGGATGGAGCGTTGGTCGTCGCCACCCTCCCGCGAGAGCGTGTGGTAATGGCGCAGACGCCCCAGGGCTTTCGCTACGAGGTGCTCAAGAAAGCGTTCGATGAGGCAACGGCTGACGGGTTTCTCGGCACCGACGAAGCGTCGCTGGTGGAACGCTCGGGACACGAAGTGGCGGTGGTGATGGGATCTCCAAGAAATATAAAGATCACGGCTCCGGCGGATATGGAACTGGCAGAGTTTTTCCTGAAACGGTAAAGGCGGCCACAGATTTGCACGGATTCTCACGGATCAATTTCCGCACGAGCTGTACACTTCACTCTATGAGCACCGAGGCAGGACTCAAACATGCGGACGTTACTGAGAAAATCATCGGCATCTTCTACGATGTTTACAACGAACTCGGCTATGGATTTCTGGAATGTGTGTACGAGGAGTCGCTCGTGATTGCTCTCCACGAAGCAGGACTCAGCGCGAATCGTCAGATAGCTTTGCCAGTCTGGTTTCGCGGCCACAAAGTCGGTGGATTCCGAGCGGATCTGCTGGTCGAAAATAGCGTCTTGCTCGAGCTAAAGAGTACTCGATCATTGGAGCCCGCTCATGAGGCTCAGTTGCTCCACTATTTGAAGTCTACCGAGGTTGAAGTCGGCATGTTGCTCAATTTCGGAGCGCGACCCCAGTTTCGCAGACTTCTCTTTGACAATGACCGAAAGAAAATCCGTGGAAATCCGTGGAAATCCGTGGCCGGGGTTTCAGCATGAGAATTGGCTATGGCTGGGACTCTCACGAATTCACGACTGGCATTCCCCTGAGAATTGGTGGAGTGACTCTGCCTCACTCGAAGGGTTTGGGTGGCCACTCCGATGGCGACGTGCTTCTGCACGCGCTCACCGATGCTCTGCTCGGCGCCGTGGCTGCACCTGACATCGGTTCGCTGTTTCCACCATCCGATCAAAAGTGGAAGGGGGCTGACTCTGCCGTTTTCCTACGCGAGGCTTTGCAGCGGGTGAAGGCGGCGGGTTATACCGTCGTCAATGTGGACGCTACGCTCATTCTTGCCGCGCCAAAGATCGGTCCTCATGCCGCTGCCATCCGCGAGCATGTAGCGGAATTATTAGGTGTGCCCGCGGATTGCGTAGGCCTCAAAGCCAAAACGCCGGAGGGCATGGGCACCGACAATGCAGCGATCGCACACGCGGTTGTGCTGTTGGAAAAGACGACTAAGGCGCGCTGAGAGAAAAACTAGCCACGGATTTGCACGGATTTACACGGATTTACACAGACAAACAGTTTCAACCGCATTTTTGCGTCTTCAATCCGCGTAAATCCGCGTGGATCTGTGGCTGGTGTTTCAAACCGACTCGAATTCTCCTGTCAGTTTCTCGTGTCTGACTCGGGCGGCGTCGACCAGAGCGCGGAAAATCGCTCGCGACGGTTCGTCCTCATCGACTGAGCGCTCTGGATGCCACTGCACCGCAAGCACAAAGTGATCCGGCGATGTCCCCTCGAGCGCTTCGATGACGCCGTCTTGCGGAGACCGCGCGACCACCCGCAACCCATCCCCGACAATGTCCGCCGCCTGGTGGTGACTGGAATTGACCGGGACGACGAGCGGCTGCCCCTCAGGGGCTGAAGCCCTCTTTTTTGCAGTCTGGGCGGCACGGCTGAAGCCGTGCCCTTCCCCGCCAGCCCGTACGATCCTCTGCAGCTTCGATCCCGGCTCCACTTCGACCGTGTGCGCCACCGCGACCTTTCGTCCCGCCGCGTGCTTCACCGGAGACTCGATGTGCTGGATCAGCGTACCGGTGCGGTACACGTTCAGAATCTGGAGGCCATAGCAGATGCCGAGGATCGGCTTGCGCATGTTGTAGGCGTCCTGCAGCAACAATTCGTCAACCGTGTCGCGGCCGGCATCAGGGGACGACGTCTGCGGATCGCGTGGCGCATCGTACTTGGCCGGGTCGACATCCGCTTTGCTTCCGGGCAGCAACACGGCATCGCAGCGCTCGATCAGCTTCATCACTTCCGCGGGCGGTTGATCCAGGGGGATGCGAACCGGCTCTCCTCCGGCCATTTCGACGGCGCGCTCGTATTGAGGGAGGGATCGCTCGGCATACTCCCGGTCACCAGAATGAGGAACGGGGATGGCAATGCGCGGCGGCATGCTTTGATTGTAGCGCGTGGGCGGCGCACCCTAGGGCGCTTCACGACTTGCACGGCGACCGGAAAGTGAGGCGCCGTGAGGGTCGCTCGCGGGTATTTACTTTTGAGTAATCATGGGTATACCCCCCTCCCCCTGATCTTTTGGAATGATGGGGTTAGGGCCAGACCACCACCAAAATCTTTGAGGAATAAGGACTTACACGCAAAATATTCCGGAATAAGGACTTAGGCGTTGCAGATCGCACACTGCGTTCCCGTTTCGGGAACGGAAGGGGTCCGAGGGGTGCACCGGCGGTTCAGGTTTTCAAAGAGCGAGCGTCTTGCAGCCATTCTCAAATAGCTAACTGCACTTTCCATATCATATCTGTGTTGGCGATCGGAATCAAGAAAAAAGAGGTTGCGGCAGGAATACCCGGAACCCCAAACCCGGTCATCCCGACCGGAGCGGGATCGCTCGCGATAGCGGGCGATCCTACGGAGTGGAGGGACCTTGAGTTTAGCCGGCTCATGCCTATGAAACGTAAGGCGAGCATATCTCACGATGAGGCGACGATTCGTGAACTGCACGACAATCCAGAGTTCGCCGCCGAGTATCTCCGGGCGGCGTTGGAGGATGACGACGAGCCAGGCGTGCTCCTGATCGCCTTGCGTCGCATTGCGGAGGCCCGCGGCGGCATTGCGAAGGTAGCCAAAGCGGCGGGAATTGAACGCGAGAGTTTGTATCGCGCTTTGTCGCGTCGGGGAAACCCTCGGCTCTCTACGCTGGTGGCCGTGGCCAAGGCCGTAGGACTGAAGCTCACGGTTGAGGAAGCGGGATAGAGAAATTTCCTCGTCGAAACTCGCGGTGTTATCTGGACGCCACGGGGGTCGGAGAACATCCCTAGCCTCGGCAAAAAGCGCGGAAGGCTGGGCCAGCCTCCAATCTTGAGGGTGGGCCGCCCGGCGTTGTGGTCGATCCTGCACCCGCCCCTTGCAAAAAGCGCAAGGAGCGGGGCACCCACTCTTTTCGTTCATCTGCTAAGGTCTGGGGCACCCGTCAATCTTGTGCTGCTCGCTGCCGAATATCTCCAGCCTAGGTGATCCTGTTCGATCACCTTCCACTTGTCTTCGAGCAAATCGAGTCCTCTGGAAATCTTGTCATGCGAGAGATCAAGTGACTCCACTAGAGCGTCTGTAGTGAATGAGCACGCTGTGTGACAATTCTCCTTGAGCCAAAAGAGGATTACATCCGCGTAAATTTCGCTGCTCTCATTCTCGGATTCAACCGCTCTCTTGTGCCCATCTCGCCAGACGAAAAAGGTGGAAGCAATGAAGGTCATTGAAGCAATGATCAGATAGACCGATGCCAGAACGGTCTTCCCGGTGATCTGCCAGAGGAACAGTGCCGCAATGATCACTCCGCCTGTGAGATTCACTTGCCAGTGTTTCCAAACCAGACGCAGCCATGAAACGAATTCAGAAAAACTAGCCATCACATCACCTCTCAGCACATCCTAGCAGTATTCGCCTTTGGTTCGCTACGGGAATTCAGCCCCGGTTTTTGGGCGGTAACCTGGGCGTCGCGTCACGCGTTTCCTAACCCAGGTTAGCGTCAAAAACCGACGCGAAGCTGAGGCACCGGGCCAGCTAAACTCAAGGTCCCTCCACTCCGTGGGATCGCCCGCGATCGCGAGCGCTCCCGCTCCGGTCGGGATGACAGGGTTTGGGTGGTTTGTTTAACCCAAGCTGTCAGTGTCGAAATTGCTCGCTCGGGCGTGCTTGCAGTAGACTCACAGCGCATCGCGACGGGGAGAGAGTGGCTGTAGCGGGCGAACACGCGTGTTGATATGGGGCAAGCAATGACGATTGCGATAAGAAACAATCCCACAGCACAAACACGCTTGATCCAGAACAGGAATGTTCTCGATTGATACATCCAACCCTCCGACGGTGCGACTGGGCTTGGTGACGGTTGGCTCGAATCCGATCGCCCGCCGATGCGATGCGACTGCTCCCAGCCTTCGCGAACCCCACACTGTCGCTACGTTTCCGAACGTCACCCAACATGACCGCCTCGGTTTGCGAACTATTTGTAAACATTGGAAGTACAGGAGTTTGGGAATTGGTCTAAAGAGGCTCAAAATCCGCCGGGCTTCGGTCCTTGGGGGTTCGACTCCCCTCCCGGCACCACAATCACGCTGAATCGGCTACGCCGGCCTTGCTCGCTCCCAACTGCTGGTTCGTTCCTCTAATTAGCTAACGCGACGTTTCTGGTCGAAAAAGCGGACATCATTACGCAGAAGTTGCTCGAATAAGCACGACGAGAGTGTAAAACACCCAAACTCCAGTTTCTTGCAACCACAGGATCACCGCTCATTGCGATTGACAAGGGAGCGTTCCTTTGCCATATTGTCAAAGCGGTTAGCAAGATTGCCCTGAGCACCCTTATTCATGCCCCGATGGTGCTCTACCTCGTGGGGAGAACGACATGAGCGAAACTGAATCTCTCGTCCACTCCCGGAGTCTGTCTCCGGAAGAGGCCGGCGAGCTGCTTCATTTGCCGCGCCAGAAGGCCATGTGGGAGTGGATGAGCTTCTTCGTCCGACGGCTGCTTCCCGGTGGAGTTTACGAAGCCAGCACGGACGGCGAGGAAGCGGCGTTTGTTCTCCTTGGGGGAGTTTGTGTAGCCGATTGGGGGCAGGGGGCACAGCGCATCGGAAAGCGGAAGAATGTCTTTGATGGCTTTCCTTACGCACTGTACCTGCCCAGCGGGACGAGCGTAAGTTTTACCGCGGAATCCGCATGCGAAATCGCCGAATGCAGAGTGCCTTCAAACGCCCACCTTGAGCCAAAACTGGTCACTCCTCACGATGTAGCCAGCAGCCTGCGCGGAGGAGGCAACGTTTCACGCCAGATCGTCGACGTCATCACGCCTGCCTTTCCCGCGGACAAACTAATTGTGGTCGAGGTTTACACACCCGGCGGAAACTGGTCGAGTTACCCGCCCCATAAGCATGACGTGCACGATCCACCCCGGGAAGTCGATCTCGACGAGATCTACTACTACCGCATGAACCAGCCAGAGGCCTTCGCCTTCCAGCATCTTTATTCGGGGCAGAATTCAGTAGAGCGAACTGTGAAAACCAAAGACGGGGATGCCGTCCTCGTCCGCAGCGGCTACCACCCCGTGGTCGCCGGACCGGGATATGACGTGTATTACCTGAATTTCCTCGCAGGGTCGTCTCGTACGATGGCGGTCACCGAGGATCCCCAGCATGTTTGGATACGTTCCACGTGGAAAGAAACTGATCCCCGCTTGCCCATGGTGAGAGGATGATCATTGCCTGTAGGTCTGAAAGTGTGAGCGAGTAAGCAAGGCGACACCCCATCAAAGATGGGCTGGGGGATCCAGGTGCATTCGACGACCGCCGCACCCGCAGCAACAGCGCCGAAATTGAAGAGGGTCCTGGGTCTCTGGGACCTGGTCTACTATGGCGTCATACTTACGTCGCCCATCGCAGTCGTGCCGATGTTCGGCGAGGCGCAAGTTCTTTCGCGAGGTCACGCGGTAGTGACTCTGCTGGCCGCGATGGTGGCCATGACCGCGACGGCTGTGAGCTTTGGCCGCATGGCGACCGTCTATCCGTCCGCGGGGTCGGTTTACACCTACGTCAGCCGGGCGTTCAACCCTCAGATTGGCTTTGTGCTGGGGTGGGCCATGTTCTTGGAGTATCTCTTCCAGCCCCTGCAAAACAGCCTCTACGCGGCGCTGACCATCCAGAGACTGCTGCCGCATATCCCTTTCGCGTTGCTGTCAGCGCTGGCAGTTGGCTCTATGACGTTCCTGTGCTGGTTTGGAATCCGCACGAACGCTCGGACTAACCAAATTTTGTTGGCTTTCATGTCCATCGTAATGGTCGGGTTCGTCGGCGAAGCCATCTGGTACATCTTCGCCCACCAGCATTGGCAGGGATTCATTTCGACTCAGCCGCTCTACGATCCCAGAACGTTTAGTGTGCGAGTGATTGCCGCAGGTACGGCCCTGGCGGCGACTACCTTTATCGGCTTCGACGGGGTTAGCATTCTTGCGGAAGAAGTCGACAACCCGAAGCGAAACGTCTTGCTCGCGTCCGTGCTGGTTTGTGTGTTCACGGGACTTTTCGCGGCCTTCCAAGTTTTCCTGGCGGTGCGAGTTTGGCCCGACTACCGCACCCTGGTCAATCCGGAAACAGCCTTCATGGACGTAGCTCGGGTGGTGGGCGGTTATAACCTCTTTCTTGGGTTCGGCGTGGTTCTGTTAGTGTCGAGCCTGGCTTGTGGTCTGGCTGGCTTATTGGGGGCGGTGCGCCTGCTTTACGGCATGGGGCGTGACAACATTCTGCCGCGAAAAATATTCGGCCATCTGAATGCCGAGCGAGGTAATCCAACGTACAACGTGGCTATTGCCGGTGGCTTGGCATATCTCGGCACGCTGACCATGCAATGGGAGAGGTCGGTGGAGATTCTTAACTTTGGTGCCTTGATGGCGTTTATGGCCGTGAATCTGGCCGCAGTGAAGCACTTTGGATTCTCGCCGAATCCGGAGGGAAAAAGGAACATTTTGATCGATGTGATCGTGCCCAGCTTGGGATTCCTCTTTTGCCTGGCGATTATTCTGGGTTTGCAGGGCTCGACGCTTGTAGCTGGCGCGATCTGGTGTGGGTTGGGTGCGCTTTATGTGGTTTTGAAAACCAGAGCGCTCGGGGAGCCCGTGGTGATCGATTTCAGTGAATCCTAGACCGCCGTACATTCGACAAGTGAGGCTCGTGCAGCGATGATACAACCATCGGACGATTGGTATCGTCCGGACATCCCGCGCAAAGAACTCAGGGAGTTGATGAGACGCGACGACACGAAAGGGCTCATCGACTTCGGAATTTGGGGACTGTGTCTGGCTGCCAGCGGCTACGCGGCGTACCTCTCGGTCGGTAGCCACTGGGTGATTCCCGCATTTTTCGTTTACGGCACGATCTATAGTTCATGCGATGCTCGTTGGCACGAATGCGCGCACGGAACTCCGTTCAAGACACGCTGGCTGAATGAGACGTTCTATCTGCATTCGTGTCTCATGAACATGAAAGAGGGCACCTTCACCCGCTGGAGTCACACGCGACATCACACGGAAACGATCATGGTCGGCATCGACCCAGAGATCCAGGTGATGCGCCCGGCGAACCTCACCAGAGTCCTCCTTGACTTCCTCTGGATCCCTGATGCGATCCACATGTTCAAGGTGATGATTGTGCATGCGCTGGGTGTCCCCAGCAAAGAAGCAAGAGAGTTCGTGCCACAAAGCGAGTGGCGGAAGATGTTCTGGTGGTCCCGTCTTTACCTCCTTATCTATGCGGGAATGATCGGCTGGTCCATAGGCGCTCGAAGTTGGCTTCCTGTGCTGTTTTTTCCACTGGGGCGACTCTACGGGGGCTGGCTCCACCAGCTTTTTTCCCTGACTCAGCACGCCGGTCTGGCCGAGAACGTGCATGACCACCGCCTCAATTCACGCACGGTAAGACTGAATCCGGTTTTTCGTTTTCTTTACTTCAACATGAATTACCACATCGAGCACCATATGTTTCCGATGGTTCCCTTTCACGCGCTTCCTAGCCTGCATGAGCGCGTTCGGAGCGACTTGCCATACACCTATTCCGGACTGGTTGACGCATTCAGGGAGATTCTTCCGGTGCTGATCAGGCAGTCGAAGGATGCAAACTACTTTCTGCTTCGCGAGCTTCCAGTACGTGGCGAGCCAGGGCATTTATCACCAACTGAGCCGCCGTCGGATGCTCAAGGGATCAGCGCTGTCACACGAGGGGGAGCGAACTATGTCTGATCCCGCCATCTCCTGGCTCGTGGTTTGTCGCGTGGAAGACATCGACGAGGAGGACGTTGTCCAGTTTGAGTACGGCGGGAAGATATACGCCATCTACCATACGCCGAGTGGATTCTATGCAACGGATGGAATTTGCACACATGAGAACGCCCATTTGGCGGATGGCCTGGTGGCTGGCGAGATCATCGAGTGCCCAAGACATCAAGGGCGGTTCCACATTCCTTCCGGCAAAGCCAAGGGAGCCCCGGCGTGCGTAAACCTACAAACCCATCCCACCAAGATCGAGGCAGGTCAGATTCACGTTGGTCTGCCCGGCCAGTCCGATTAAGTATGAATTTTCGCCCGTGACCCGCACGGGCGAGGACGCCCGCGCCTACATTTGCAAAAGAAATGGCGGGCGCCTCACGGCTGAATAAGACAACGTGATACTCCGCCATCTGCGATAGACTAGCATCCGTTTGGGAGCCAGCCGGGTTGAAACGTTCCGCGGCGACAATTCGCGACGTGGCCAAAGCGAGCGGTTTTTCATCCACCACGATCTCCATCGTCTTGAACAACGCGCCACTCGCTCGTTACATACCACCAACGACCAAGAAAAAGATCGAAGCCGCGGCCAAGAAACTTGGGTACCGACCGAATCTTATTGCCAGCTCGCTTCGAAGCAAGCGCAGCCGCACTGTAGGGGTGATGGTTTTCGACATGACCGACCCGTACTGCGCGCTGATTCTGCGCGGCATCGAGAATGGTCTGTACCAGTCCAACTTCCTCCCCATATTTAGCGATGCTCACAACCAGCGCAGCCGATTCGAGCGCTACCTGGAGATGATGTTGGACCGCCGAATCGAAGGCCTGATTCTGCTGGCCAACTGGCTTTTCCTCGACATCAACCTTATTGCCGATCTTAAGAAGGGCAGCATCCCCACCGTTTCGATCGGCAGTGAATTGCGCACGGACTCGGTAAGTTCGGTGATTGTCGACAACGAGTTGGGCGGGCGCCTGGCCCTGGAGCACCTCTGTTCTCTCGGCCACCGGAAAATTGCTTTCATTCGCGGACCAAAGTCGCTCTCAGACAGCCTGCCACGCTGGAAGGGAGCCCGCTCGTTTGCCCAATCGAATGGCTTTGATTTGGACTCCCGGCTGATCGTGGAGCTGCCTGACTCCAGCGATGCCATCTCAAGCTTTGAGGTGGGTTACAAACTAACGGAGGAACTGATCAAGCGGCATCGGAATTTCACGGCTATCATGGCTTTCGATGACTTGGCAGCGTTTGGAGCCATCCGGGCGCTGTCGAAAGCCGGCATCCGAGTCCCGGAACAGTGTTCGGTCATTGGCTTCGATGACGTAGCTCCCGCAGCTCTGTACACCCCGGCGTTGACCACGGTCCGCCAGCCGATGGAGGGGATGGGGACGATCGCAGTCAACATCATTGTTGACGGAATCAACTCTCTTCTGGAAAAGCGAGAAGTCGGCGTCGTCCACAAGAGGATTGCTCCGGAACTGGTCATCAGGGAGTCAACCCGGAGTTTGTCTTAGGCGGTGCGCGGCGCCATCACACCTCTCCTCTCCGCCCTATGATTTTCCTGCGCCTGACCTCAGCTATTCCATGCAAGCGGACTAACCCGCAGGGGCGCGGCAAGCATTATGCCTTCTTGCTCCTCTCGATGGTTGCCAGCGGGGTTGCCACCGGCGCCCTCCCGGAGTGCAGCATGAAGCCGCAGGATTCACGCACCCGAAGTTGCGGCATCAGGTTTACCGTGACGGGTTGGGTGCGCTTGCCCTGGATGCGCTCCAGCAGCAGTCGTACAGCTGCGTCACCGAGTTCATACTTCGGCAATTCGATAGTCGTCAGGCGCGGACGAAAGCACCCCAGCCATGGGTAGTCGTCAAAGCTGACCAGCGCAAAATCTTCGGGACACCGGAGACCGATTTCGTCCGCTGCGCTCATGAAGCCAATGGTCATCAGGTAATTGGTCACCAGAACGGCATCCGGCCGGTGCGGCAGCAAGGCATGCCCGGCGCGATGGCCGGATTCGATGCGATAGTCCCCCTCAAACGTCAGTTGGGGCACATATTCAAGCCCCCACTCTTCCAAGGCGGCGCAGTACCCTTGGCGGCGGGCACGGGCATTGCTGACATTCAGGGGGCCGCTGACGAATGCGATTTTCTTGTGGCCGATGCGCGCAAGATGAGAGATGGCATCGATCGCACCCTGTCTGTCATTGGTTTGGACGAGATCGGTTTTCAGACCCGGGCAGGTTCTCATCAATAAGACGATCGGAACCTTGGCCTCGTCTAACATCCGGCGTTGGGCAACCGTGAGCGCGGAAGGAGTTTTATTCAGAATGATTCCGTCAACCTGCTTTGAAATCAAGAGCTCCAGGTACACCGCTTCCTTGTCTTCTTTATCGTCGCTGTTGCAGAGCAGCATGCTGTAGCCCGCCTTCTGGGCGGCATCCTCGGCAGCACGCACTATGGCGGGAAAGAAGGGATTGGCGATGTCGGTCACGACCATGCCCAGCGTGTGGGTTTGATGTTTGGCGAGACTGCGGGCCAGCAAATTAGGACGGTAATTCAGCTTGCGGATAGCAGCTTCCACGCGACGAGCCAGAGTCGTGCTCACCCGGCCGGTATCGTTGATGACCGCCGACACGGTGAATACCGAAACTTTGGCCTCGCGGGCTACATCGTAGATGCTTGGTGCCTTCGAGGTCCGGTTCGCTGCTCGCGTTCGTTTTACCTTCTTAGTCATAAGAAATTACGACTGTACAACACAATCAAGGCTTCCCCAAGCCTGTGGTAAAGGAACAGGTCGGTGGTACCATGCAGGATATATTACGATGTCGATACAGCCGGCGGCTGGGTTCTGTGAGCAAGAAACTCGCGTGACGCAACTCTTATCGTCACCGGGACACGTTTCACAAAAGGAACTAACCCCTTATAGAAAGCCTCGTAAGCTCAAACTACGGATCGATCCGAAGAAGAGTCAGAAACTACCATTCTGCTCTGTATTCATTCCCACCCAGCACCAATTGCGGGTTGACCTTATCAAGAATAACTCGACATCTAAGCGATTTGGAGCTTTGGAAAAAGCCTGGTGGCGCTTTGCCTCGAATTGCAGTATTCTTTGTGGCGGCGCAGCGCTCCGCGTGCATTGTCACGGGTACGCAGAGTTTCGATCGCGGCCTATCGAGGGGGCGGAGCGCGTGCGCCGGCGGACGAAGATCGTCGCCACCGGAGTAGGGAAACCATGACGCGAAGACTGACGATGGCGCAGGCCGTCATCCAGTTCCTGAAAGTCCAATATGTATCGCGCGACGGAAGCGAGAACCTGTTCTTTGCGGGCTGTTTCGGCATCTTCGGCCATGGCAATGTGGCTGGGATCGGGCAGGCTTTGCAGCAAAACTTAGACTTCCCCTACTACCTGTGCCGCAATGAGCAGGCCATGGTGCATACTGCCGCGGGGTTCGCGAAAATGAGCAACCGCCTTCGGACGCTGGTGTGCACCACTTCCATTGGTCCAGGCGCCACCAACATGGTGACGGGCGCAGCGGGTGCGACCATTAACCGTCTCCCGGTGTTGCTGCTTCCGGGCGACATTTTTGCCCGCCGGAATGTAGCTCCCGTCCTGCAGCAGTTGGAGTCGCCTTCTACCCAAGATGTCTCCGTCAACGATTGTTTCAAACCGGTTTCGCGCTATTGGGATCGCATCCAGCGGCCCGAACAGATTTTGACTTCTCTTTCGGAAGCGATGCGAGTGCTCACGTCGCCTGCGGAGACCGGCGCTGTCACCTTGGCCCTCCCCCAAGATGTGCAGGCCGAGGCTTTCGATTATCCGGAAGAATTCTTCCGGCGCCGCACCTGGGTGGTTCCCCGGCCCCGCGCCGATGCTACTTTGCTAAGTCAAGCTGTCGAGTGGATTCGTGCGGCGCAACGGCCAATGATCATCGCAGGCGGTGGCGTCATCTATTCGAATGCAACGGAAGCGCTGGCGGGCTTTGCCGCCCGCACTGGCATTCCGGTGGCGGAGACCCAAGCCGGGAAGGGTGCGCTCAACTTCGATCACGCGCAGTCCGTCGGTGCGGTCGGGGTCACCGGAACCTCCGCAGCCAACCGATTGGCCCACAGGGCAGACTTGATTCTGTCAATCGGTACGCGTTACAGCGATTTCACAACCGCCTCGAAGACAGCTTTTCAGAATCCCGACCTGCGTCTGATCAATGTAAACGTTGCCGAATTCGACGCCTTCAAACATGCCGCTTTGCCGCTGGTCAGTGATGCTCGCGCGACTTTGGAGGAACTCTCAACCGCGCTCGCGTCTTATTGCGTACCCGAAGACTACCGCTCGGAGATATCGCGTCTCCGTAGCGAGTGGACAGCCGAAGTAGACAGGATTTACCGCCGGCGGCACGGTCCACCGCTTAGCCAGGGAGAAGTGATCGGGTTGCTTAATTCGACTCTCAGTTCGCGCGATGTGATCGTATGTGCCGCGGGCAGCCTTCCGGGTGATCTGCATAAACTCTGGCGCACTCGCGACCCCAAGGGCTATCACCTGGAATACGGTTACTCCTGCATGGGCTACGAAATCGCCGGTGGCCTGGGCGTGAAAATGGCTGATCCCAGCCGCGAGGTTTACGTGCTGGTGGGCGACGGCTCGTATCTCATGATGGCCCAGGAGATCGCCACATCCCTGCAGGAGAACATCAAGCTCAACATCGTCTTGCTCGACAACCACGGCTTTTCCAGCATTGGGGGCCTAAGCCGTGCTTGCGGCAGTGGAGGATTCGGCACCAGGTACCAATATCGTGATCAAGGAAAATCTGGCGCGGTGATTCCCATCGATTTCGTGGCGAATGCGGCCAGTCTGGGCGCGCATGCATTGCGGGCGCGAACTTACGAGGAGCTAAGTGAGGCTGTGGCTGGATTGAAAAAAGAAACCCGCACCTCGGTCGTAGTAGTGGAGACGGACTATTACGATTCCGTTCCGGGCTATGAGTCGTGGTGGGACGTGCCGATCGCTGAGGTCTCTGAGTCGGAATCAGTTCAGGAGGCCCGCCGCGCTCATGTCGAGGGCAGGAAGCGGGAAAGATATTTCTGGCCGCCGCCGCGGTGACCAGGTCTTGTCCGAACCGAGACGTTGCAAGCAACGCCTGTACAGTCGTCTTTTTGTAGAGACGTAGCTTGCTGCGTCTCAGGAGAAAAACTGGTATGCGTAAGTTGGGAGTCGGAGTACTCGGGGCCGGGGAAATGGGCCGTCGCCACGCGGAAAACCTGCGCCGTCTGGTTCCCGGCGCTCGCCTCGTAGCGGTCGCCGACGTCGCCGCGACCCGCGCCAAGGAGGTTGCAGCTGAACTTGAAATCGAGCATTCGTTCGGCAGCTTGGAGGACATGCTCTCGCACAAGGACATCGACTGCGTCGTGATCGCCGCACCCGACAAGTTCCACGCTCAGGCTATCCGCACCGCGGCCGCAGCTCGAAAACACATTCTTTCTGAAAAACCTCTGGCCTTGAACCTTGCTGACGCGCACGCCGCTCTGGATGCTGTTGCCAAAGCTGGCGTCCACCTGCAAGTTGGTTTCATGCGCCGTTACGACCCCGCCTACTCGGCGGCCATGAAACGGATTGAAGCTGGGGAAATCGGAGAGCCTGTCATCTTCAAGTCGATTGGGCGCGACAAAGATGCTCCGCCGATCTCCGCTTATCAGTCCAAGCTCAACGGCATGTTGTTCTACAACAACACCATCCACGATTTCGATCTGGCCCGTTGGCTTATGCGGGATGAGGTCACGGAGGCGCACGCTTATGCAACAGTTGCGATCCGTCCCGAGGTTGCGCAGTACGGCGACATAGTGGGGGGCGTGGTTAACCTGAAATACCGGCGTGGTGCAATCGGTAACGTCGAATCCTTTGTGCAATCGACCTATGGCTATGATGTT
>DATNNO010000038.1:0-3873 GCA_035601775.1 Terriglobales bacterium
GTTAGTGCCGTTTGCTCCGGGTGCGATGTCGTGGGAACAAAACCAGCCGTTGCAAGACCGACTGATTCGGGCCGTAGATCTCGCCAAAGCACCGGTGTTTCTGATCCAGGCAGAGAACGATTACAGTCTTGGTCCGAGCCGTGTCTTGAGCAAGGAAGCAAATAAGAAGCAGAAGAACTTTCAATCAAAGATCTTCCCGACCTTCGGTATCAGCCATCAGGACGGACACTGGGGCTTCTGTTCCTCGGCAACAAGAGTATGGGGACCCGATGTACTGGCCTTTCTTGAGGCACAGATGAAGGCCACGCCCTAAGGTTTTCGTAACCTTAATTAAAGCTCGGCCTACACCACCGGCTGGCGAGTTCCAGTTGGCGGAAAATCTCGATTACACTCATCACTGAGTTGTGAGCGTGATCGCCTGTTTGCAAGTTAAGAATTTTTACTGTGGCAGGCTAACCGGACGATAGACGGAATTAGCTCAACACTGTTATTGCAACTTCGCGTACTCCGCCTTGGCGTCCTTCAGAGTGGGGCTGTCAGGATCTGCATGTTTCCATAATGAGAGAAAATCCTGGTAAGCGATCTTGGCTCTTGTGGTATCCCCGGATAGGGCATACGCGCGCCCCAGTCCCAGGCGTGCGAGAGCCCCGATCGGCTGATTTCCGATCACTCCGGGATGGTCCAGAATTTTCTGGAACTCACTCGCAGCTGCAGCACCCTGTCTGACGGCCAGATATGCCTCGCCGCGCAAGTAAGCGGGATAAAGTGCAAACGTGAAGGCGCTGTTCGTCTGTCCCATTTCGTAAGGCACGGATGCGGCCAGTGCGGCCAGAGCCTCTGCGGCCTTGCCGCTTTGCAGCGCGACCGCGGCGCGAATCATGGGCAGGTAGTCGAACTGCACAATCGTGTCTTGCGGGAAACGCTTAGCCAGATCTCCAGCCAGGCGTTCCGCCTGCGCAGAGTCGCCTGCCATCCCGAGTGCGATTGCCGAGAACCCTTCAGAGTGCCTGCCATCTGACCCCGCAATTGCAGACTGCGCCTCTTGCTTTGCCAAAGCCTTATTGCCGGCTAATGCTTCCCGAACAGAGTCGTGCGCCTGGTATTCCGCCGCTGTTTCTTTTTCCTGGGCTCTCAGCGCAGAATCGGCAGCACGCTGCGTCAGTTCCCGAGCCTTGGTGAACTCTCCGCCGTAGGTTGCGGTTTCGGATTGGAGGAAGAGAATCTGATCCTCGATCCCCGGTTTCCCCATCGCCCGAGGGGCCTCCTGCTCCATCCCGGCGGCATCCCCCGAAACGAAATCTACGACGTAAAGAATCAAGGGTATCCAGGGAGACTCAAGATTGCGGGCACGGGCGTCTTGTGCCGCCGCTTTCGCTTTGTCCAGTTGGTTCAACCACTGGTCCGCGTAAACCACACTCACAATGTTATTCGCGCTTCCGGGATTGAGCTTTGCTGCCTCCTGCGCCGCTGAATGAGATTTCTCGTATTCGCCAAAAGCGGCGTTAATAAGCCAAAGCATATTTTGTGGCTCGTCATCTTCACGAGGGAAGGTCCGCGCCCACAACTCGTACGAGCTGCGCGCTGCCTCAAGATTTCCGGTGACCACATACTCATAAAACGAGGAGATAGCGAGCTTTTCCTGCTCGCTCGTCCGATCCCGCAATTGGTAAGCCTTGCGGGCATTTTCGGCGGACCGGCCGAGCTCGCCCTGGGGTTGGTAATCTTCCGCTAACCGCAGATAGGCCATGGCGAAATTCGGATCCATGGCAATCGCCCTTTCAAAGAAGGGGGTCGCGGCCACGTAATCATTGGCGACCTCCACAGTGCGAACTCCGAGGCCATACGCTTGCAGCGCCTCCAGTGACGGCGTGGTCACGTTCTGCGGCATGGCGTCATACTTCTGCACCGAGGCCATGGATTCTCCCAGCTTGCCTCGCAGCTTGGTCGCCGCCTTACCGAGAGCTTCGAGGACCTGCTCCTTGCCGTTGGCTGTCACCTGTTCTTCCGAGAGCAGATCGCCGGTGCGGCAGTTCACCGCCTTCAGACCCAAAACATACTGGCTGCCCAAGCTGGAGATGGAGCCCTCAATGGTGGCGGCACTGGCCGTGCGCTGGCAAACTTCACGCGCGAGTTCCGGCGTGAGCCGCGCTTGCCTGGGCTTGTTCATCAGCTGCAGAGTATGGGCGATGTGCTCGTCTGACACCAGGCTCAGAAAAGGTGACTGCTCCAATTGCGCTGAGAGGCCTTGCCGGAGTGCGCCGTCGAACACGGGTTCGCCGGTGGTGTTAGCGAAGTCGGCGAGAATAATGGTGTCTTTATCCGTTAAAGGCTTTGCCTGTTTCGAACGGTAGTAAAGCCCCGCGCCGATCGTTGCAATGACGACCAGCACAACAGGAACAGCGACCTTCCAGAACTTCGTTGACCGGCTGGCGGGAAGGTCTGGGACAGCAATTCGCCCTGAGCCCGATACGGACGTGCGGCCGCTATCACTGTCCCGCTTCAGGCGCTGCAAATCCGCTCGCATTTCTGCTGCGCTTTGGTATCGCAGAGTGCGGTCTTTCTCCAGCGCTTTATTGATGATCTCTTCCAGCTTGGCCGGAACATCGGGATTCAGCCGTACCACGGATGTTGAAGTCCCGTCCAGAATGGCTTTGAAGATCACCCCTGAGCTTTCGCCACGGAACGGCAGCGTGCCAGTTGTCATCTCGTAGAGCACCGCACCAAAGGAGAACAAGTCCGTGCGCGAGTCCAATTCCTTGGCTCGCACTTGCTCCGGCGACATATACGCAACCGTGCCCAGCGTTGTTCCCGGACTGGTCAGGTGCTCCTCGACCGTCAGCGTCTGCGTATTAGAGGACGCGTTCAGGTTGGACGAGATGCCCCCCGGCGTGACCTTGGCCAGACCGAAGTCCAGAATCTTGGCGTGACCGCGCCCGGTGACAAAAATGTTGGCGGGCTTGATGTCGCGATGGACGATCCCTTTGGCGTGCGCTGCGTCGAGAGCATCAGCAATTTCGATGGCCAACGAGAGAATCTCCTCGGTTTCCATCGGTCGCCCATCGATCTTGTGCTTCAAAGTCACGCCTTCCAGAAACTCCATGGCGAGGAATGACTGCTCGCCGCTCTTGCCGATGTCGTAAATCGTGCAGATGTTGGGGTGGTTGAGGGCGGAGGCGGCACGAGCTTCGCGCCGGAAACGTTCTAACGCCTGGGGATCACGTGCAACGTCTTCAGGCAGAAACTTGAGCGCTACGAAACGACCCAGCTCAGTGTCCTCGGCCTTGTAAACGATGCCCATACCGCCACCGCCGATCTTTTCGACGATGCGGTAGCGCGAGATTGTCTGGCCGATCACCTGGCGCGAATCTTACGGGCAAGAAAAGATCAAGTCAATGAAAGCAGAGGAGATCGGGAAAACCTAAGCGGATTGTTGGCGTAACAGTGCGCCGTGAAAGGCGCTGGACTACAGCGGGTGCAATTCCCGCCCGGGAACTGGTTCGCTCCACCCGGTAGCAATCGAGGCGGCAGCGGAGGCAACAAAGCTGTCGGAGCTCTCGGTGTAAAGGGTCGCTTGGCGACTCCGCGAGCGTGCAGGCCGTAACGTGAGTGAACGCTGAGCAGGCCTCGAAAAAACAATTGCAGGAGCCGACCTTACTGTTACACGGGGAAGGCCGCTGGCAATGGAGACAGACGAGCGAACAAGCTCCATTGAACCTGCCGGGGTAATGGCGACGGCATGTAGGCATAGGAGACCAGAGGCAACACGGGAAGCCCCAGCGGTGATCGCGTTAAGGATCAACTGGCAACTCGCGAGAGACAGGCCGGGCCGTATGGGGTGGCGGAGAGGTCCGTACTACCGACGAAGCCGGGTAA
>DATNNO010000039.1:0-42776 GCA_035601775.1 Terriglobales bacterium
AAATCGATACCCTGCAGATGCGCGCTGCCCGCCGTACCCAATGGCGTCGGAACGTTCGACATGGCATCGGTAATGATCTCCCAATTTTTGGGATCAATCGGGATCTTCACCCGGTTTGGCGCATCCGTGGCGGGAATGACATTAGCTGGCAACTCATCCGGGTTGGTCACATGGGGCCGCACCAGCAGACCGCCGCTCGCAATCGCACCGATGGCGCGTGCCAACTGAATCGGAGTTACGGCCACCGCTCCCTGGCCGATGCCCACGGAAATGGTCTCACCCGCGTACCATTTCTGTTTGAAGTTGCGCACCTTCCACTCTTCCGACGGCATGACGCCCGTAACTTCCTGCGGCAGGTCGATACCGGTCTTCTGTCCCAGGCCAAACATGGTCGCGTATTTCGCAATGCGATCAATGCCAAGTTTCTCCGCGAGCGTGTAGAAAAAAACGTCGCAGGACTGGTAGATCGCCTTGCTGATTTCCACCATACCGTGGGCGCGATGCTCCGCAGTTACCCAACACTTGAAGTAGCGTCCATAAAATGTGGCGCCGCCGTTGCAGATCACGTGCATGTCCTGCGCGATGCCTTCCTGCAGGCCCGCCGTGGCCATAATGATCTTGAATGTCGAACCGGGCGCGAGCTGAGCTTGGATCGCCTTGTTTAGCAGCGGGTGATCTTCGTCGTTGACCAGCTTGCTCCACTGATCCCGCGAGACCCGCACCGCAAAATCGTTTGGATTAAACGTCGGCCGGCTCACCATGGCCAGGATCTCCCCGTTCCGCGGGTCCATGGCGACAATCGCCCCGTTCTTCTCGCCCAAAGCCTCTTCCGCCGCAATCTGCAGATCGAGGTCCACGGTCAGCTTGAGTTGTTTGCCGGGTTCGGCCTGAGTCTCATCCAGGCGGCTCACTTCTCGCCCGCGGCTGTTCACGACCGCACGCCGCTGCCCGTTCTTGCCCATCAGGATCTGGTTGTATTGCAACTCCACTCCTGATTTCCCCACCACGTCGCCGGGATTGTAGAACTCCCACCGTGGCTGGTTGAGCATCTCTTCGCTGACTTCGCCGACGTAGCCGATCAGGTGAGCCATGAAGCCATTGCGCGGATAAAGCCGCCGGTGCGCCACGATGGTATCCAGTTCAGGCAGTTCGTTGCGGTGTGACTCGACGAAGGCCAGCTCATCGGGAGTGATGTCGTCTTTCAGATAAATCGGTTGGTACTGCGGCATCGAGGCGAAGTGCCTGATGCGGTCTCTTACCTCTTTGGCGTCGAGGTGCAGCCCCTGGGCGATGAGACCCGCGTCGGCGGAGAGATCACGCGAAGAGTCGCGCAACAACAACGCGGTAAATGAAGGATAGTTGTCGACGATCATGCGCCCTTCGCGATCCAGAATCTTGCCCCGAGGCGCCAGGATCGGTACGTTGCGAACCCGATTCTTTTCCGCGAGCGAGGCGTACATGTCGCTCTGCACCACTTGCAGCCGCCACAACCCGTAGGCCAATATCATGAAAATGGCCAGGACTATGTACTGCACCGCAGTGAGGCGGACGGGCGATACTTTTTCGTCGCGGCCGAACATCAGGTGTCAGGCGTCAGATTTACGGCATCAGGCTTGGCGCTCTCGGGCTTCAGGCTCCTGGAGCACGCCGCCGAAGTGGATTCCACGCTGACTCAGTCCTTTCAGGAAGATAAGTTTATTGTAATCCGGCAAGCGCAAGATTGGGCCGCAGTCTCGGGTAACGGAAGGGCATAGACGACGGGAAGACCACAAAGTCTGCGACCAAAAGTCAGAAACCCAAGACCTAAAGCCCGAAGCCCGAAGCCTGCCTTCAGGTTCTCTGCTTGAACCGATCGAGCAACGCGAACAGGAGGACTGCCAGGAAGGCGTTGGCCAGCGCTGAGCCCAGCTCGCGAGGCCAGCTCCATTGCAGAGTCAGTCCCACCAATCCGCGGGCAACCGTGAAGTAAACGATCTCGTGCACTACGTAGAAAAACAGAGTTACCAGCAACCGCGAGCCGGCATTCTCTACGTCCAGCTTGACGCCGAGCGACGATGCCCCGTATCCCACCACCGTCTTGGCGATCCCGTACAACCCTAGAGGGTGGCCCGTGAGCGAATCCTGCAACAGGCCGATGGCGGCGCCAGTCAGCAATCCCGTGACTGGGCTTCGCCGCGCTACCGCAAAGAAAATCACCACCAGCAGCGGCAAATCAAAGATCGAAAAGAAATGAAAGCGCAAGGGCACGAAGGCCTGCAGAAACACCGCGATCAATGGAGCGAGAATGGCTGCCGGGATACTGAACCGGTAAACCTCAACCTGCTCATTCGATGTGTAAGTGATGGGCACGCTATTGAGGCTGTTCCTGTGGCGGCGTCGGCTCCGTCACCGGCTGCTTTGGCTGTGGATCAGGCTTCGGAGGCACCGGCTGGGATTGGCTGTCCGATGCTGTATTCGTGATGCTGTCTGGAATTTTCACGGCAGCCGGCGCAGTCTTCTGTGGTGTTGCCGGCTTCACGGCAGACGGTTTTCCGGCTACCTTCGTTGCGGACGAATCTGTCTCGGACTTGGCCGCGCTCCCAGGCGAGTCTACTGGCGGTTTCGGACTTGTGTTCCCGGCGCTGGAGGCTTGGCCCTGCCTTGTCGCACCCGTGCTACTTGGCTTTCGGTTGGGAATTCCCGCCGCGCCCGAGGTTGCTTGCGCGCTGGGCGCAGGCAAAATCTTCAGTCCACTGGTAGGAGGTGGAGGTTTATTGGGATCATCCGGAGGCTTCTCGGGAACCGAAGGTAGCCGCTGCGCCAGAATGTCCGCCGCTCGAATCGGCAGTCCGCCGCCAGCCAGGGCAGGTTCCTTCTCTTCCCGCTGCGTGATCACCAGAACTTCCTCCAGCCGGTTCAAGTCGGCGGCGGGCTTCACCCGGATATTAAGAAAAAGCTCCGAGCCCGGCGAAACCTTCGTAACCGTACCCACCGGCAAACCTTTGGGAAAGATCTGGTCGCCGCCGCTGGTCAGCACTCTCTCTCCCGGCTGAACCGCTTCATCGGACATTACTTTTTCCAGCACGACTTCGCCAAGCGGCGTCCCCCGCAGCACGCCTTGCAGCCGCGATTTCTCGAGAATCGCCCCCACTCCGCTGGTCTGGTCATTGACCAGCAACACCTGAGAAGCGGTCCTGAAAGCGCGCAGCACCTTGCCTACAACGCCCTCGGCGGTGATGACCGCCATATCCGGTTTGATCCCATCGCGCGAGCCTTTGTCGATGTAAATCGACCGGGACTGCTCGCTCCCGCTCGATCCAATGACCTGCGCGGCCAGAGTCTTCGAGATGTACTGTTCCCGGAAGCCGAGCAGCGCCTGCAAGCGGCGAGCTTGCTCCGCGTCCTGGTTAAGCCGAACCTGCTCGATGCGGAGAAGTTCGATCTCTCGTTTGAGTTCGCGATTCTCCTGCCTCACGCCGCGCAGATAAAAATAGCTATGCCACAGGTTGGTGACGCTGCTCTGAAACCACACAATACCTTTTTCAAATGGAGTCACCGCGTCCACCGCCCACACCCGAATCAGGCGGGTGGATTCATCCTGGGTGGCGCGCCTGACCTGAACCGCCAGCCCCAGCACTTGGGCAAACAGTACCGCCACCAGGATGGTCACGTTGCGGTAGCGGCTGATAAGGTTTTCCATGGCGGGCTTCGCTTAGTGTACCTCCGCGCCCTTCGTGATTTTCTGTCTTTGATTTTTCAACCACGAAGGAACACGAAGATGCACGAAGGAGATCGCGCTACTCGATCGAAATCTTGCGCAAGAGTTTGAAGTCGCTCAGCATTTTGCCCGTGCCCAGCACCACGCTGCACAGCGGGTCGTCGGCGATCGAAACCGGCAGCCCGGTCTCTTCGCGGATGCGCTTGTCCAGATTCTTGAGCAGCGCGCCTCCACCGGTGAGCACAATGCCGCGATCGCTGATGTCCGCGGAAAGCTCGGGAGGAGTGCGCTCCAGGGCCACGCGGATGGCATTCATGATGGTCGATACGCACTCGCTCAGCGCTTCCCGAATTTCACTGTCATCCACGGTAATGGTCTTGGGAACGCCTTCGATCAGGTTGCGCCCCTTGATCTCCATGGTGAGTGGCTTGTCCAGCGGATAGGCGGAACCAATCTCGATCTTGATCTGCTCGGCAGTACGCTCGCCAATCAGCAGGTTATATTTCCGTTTCAGATAGTTCATGATGGCTTCGTCCATCTGGTTGCCGGCCATGCGCACGGAACGCGAATAGACGATGCCACTGAGAGAAATGACTGCGATATCGGTGGTGCCGCCGCCGATATCCACAACCATGTTGCCGCTCGGTTCGGTAATTGGAAGGCCGGCGCCGATCGCCGCCACCATGGCCTGCTCCACCAGATACACTTCGCTGGCCTTGGCGCGATAAGCCGAGTCCATGACCGCGCGTTTCTCCACCTGCGTAATCTCCGAAGGCACCCCAATCACGATGCGGGGATGCACCAGCATCTTGCGGTTGTGCGCCTTCTGGATAAAGTAGTTCAGCATTTTCTCAGTGACTTTGAAGTCGGCGATGACGCCATCTTTCATGGGCTTGATGGCCACGATGTTACCAGGCGTGCGGCCCAGCATCTCTTTGGCTTCCTTGCCCACGGCTTCAACTTCGCCGGTGTTCTTGTTGATGGCCACGATCGAAGGCTCGTTCACCACGATGCCTTTGCCGCGCGCGTACACCAGCGTGTTGGCCGTGCCCAGGTCGATGGCGAGATCGCTGGAGAAAACGCTGAACAGCGACCGCAGATTGTGCCAGCGGGTTGCGCTTGAATGAAAGCCGTTCTTCGATGACATGTGAAAATTTCTCTCTGATGGACTCGGTCTCTTCCGGTTTTACCCGGTTATTCCGGAATCGAAGCTCTATCCTTAGATTCTATGAGGTATTGCCATCCGTTTCAGCAAACCAAAGTGCCTGCACCTCAGGAAGCCTCTGCCTCAAGCCCCGTCTCGCTCACTGAATTACTACTTTCTTCTGCAGAGTATTCACTCCGCCTTTGGCATTTTGCGCCGTGATGGTTATCGTGCTTTCCCCAGCCTCCAGGGGCGGCGTGAAGTAATGGAAGGCGCCATCGGTACCCACCACCGGCACCTCGCGGCCATTCACCATCACCCGGGCGCCCACCTCGGTCTTCCCGGTTAACTCGATCACGTGACCATGCTGGATAAAGGGATCCAGATCCAGATTAATCGCCGCCGCGTCGCTACCCTTCGGAATGATCGTGAAACGGTTCTTTTCGCTCTCCACCGACTCCTTGCCCGCGGCATCCTGGGATTGCACTACCCAGTAATACGCCCCTTGTTCGAGACCTGAAACCAGGACATCGGCGGTATTCACCTTGCGATCCACAATGGTCGAGGAAAAGTACGGGTTCCGCGAAATGCGCAGCCGGTAGCCCTTCGCATTGGCCATCGCAGTCCAGGAGAATTCGATCGGTTTGGGATCGCTCGACACGAACATGGGCATCATGTTCGCCGGCGAGATCGGCGTCGGAGGACCAATCTCCTTCAGCTTGTCCATATGTTGCGCCTCGGACTGGAAGCTCACCTTCTCCCAGTCCGCCAACCGGACGGTCTCCCCGTTGCGGGTGATGTCGCCAGTTCCCTTCTTGACTAAAATCTCATGCTGATCGCCCTTGGGATCGTTGTGCACCATGGCCGCGCTGTCCGGAGCCAATGACGCCGTGGCGCCCGCCACAATCACCTGCGACCTCGAACCCTGTACATACGTGGCCGTCGCCAGATCCACCGTGCCCGTGCTCACCGCAACCGCAACGTTGGTCTGCTGCTGATCGTTGGTCGAGTTCTCCTCGATCACAATCAGCGAATCCTGTTTTACGGTGTAGTTCGTCCCATCATTAAATACGATCTTGGCCATACCTTCCGAACTGGTCTGCACCACATCGCCTTTTTCCAGCGGAATACTGTAGTCGGCCGTCCCCCAACTATTGTTATTCGCTTTCTTCACCCGCACCGTGCCATCGAGCGCGGTGAAGTGCGCCTGCTGAGCGCCGGCGCTACCCGACTTGGCAGGATTGCTCGCTCCGGCCACCGCCTCCAGCAATTTGGCGCCAAAGCCGTTGGCTGCCTTGATGGTGTTCTGGGTGAATTGCGGAAACGCAAACCGCAAGCTGATAAAAAACACCAGCACGACCGCCAACACCGCCAGCATCACGCTGCGGTAGGTGACTGTCTTCCACGCAATGTGGATTCCCGGTTTGCTGTTCGAAGACACCAAGGGCACTGAGAAACCCAGCCAAACTCCAGAGAATATGGGGTACTTTCGAGAGTACCACAAGGTAAATGAGGGTCAAAACAGGGAATCAACTTGGGGACATTACCTTGGTGCCGACGGCTCGTGTGGCTCGGACACTCTTGTCCGCGTGCTTGTGCCAATGTGGTGAACGCTCGTGTGGGGGACGCTCGTGTGGGGACGGGCGACCCGCCCGTCCAGCGGGGCGAAGCTCCGCGGCCCGGCTACGATTGCCCAGATTCCAACAAGATTGCTCGGCGCCACCTTCGATCAGAGCCCACTCGGGAACGTTCGCAGATATTCCCGAATCTCATCGCGCACCCGGCGGAACAATGCCAGCCGTTCCTCTTCGGAACCTTTGAGCACTGCGGGATCTTCAAATCCGCGATGAATTCTGACCGTCTGCCCAGGAAAGATGGGGCAGCCCTCCTTGGCGTTGTCGCAAACGGTCAGCACATAATCGAAGGACTGCCCCGCAAATGCGTCCACGTGTTTGGAACGGTGGCTGGCAAGATCAATCCCCAATTCCCGCATCACCGCAATCGCTTCGGGCCTGACCGCGCTCGGTCTCGTGCCAGCGCTGAACACCTCGAAACGGTCACCCGCGTCGTGCCTCAGAAGACTCCCGGCCATCTGACTGCGAGCAGAATTCCCCGTGCACAGAATTAGGACTCGGGCTTTCCTCATCTGCGTGTCAATGTAGGCGCGAGCGTCCCCGCTCGTGCTTCACCGCTAGAAATCCTTGACCTATCCGCCGCGGCCAGCCAGCGGAAAAGAATGGTGGCCGCAAGCGCCCCCACAAGCTGGGCCAAGACGAAGCCGGGTACGTCCGCCGGACGGATTCCCGCAAACGTATCGCTGACACAACGGGCAAGCGTCACCGCCGGATTCGCGAACGACGTGGACGCGGTAAACCAATAGGCGGCCGTAATGTAGGCTCCCACTGCGACCGCCACTGCGGACGGACGGAAGCGCGAGCATCCCCAGATGACGGACAGCAATCCGAAAGTCGCAACCAACTCGCTCCACAGTTGTGCCCCACCGTGCCGAGCATGACTCGATGCAAAAAATATCCGCAGACCAAACATAAGGTGAGCCGCCGCCACTCCTGCGAACGCGCCCACGAACTGGCCAGCGAGATAGCCGGGCACCTGTCTCCAGCCAATCGAGCCTTCCAATGCCATGGCCAGGGTCACCGCCGGATTAAAGTGCGCGCCGGAGATTGGCCCAAAGGTCAAGATCAGCACGAAGAGCATCGCTCCGGTTGCGAGCGTGTTGGCCAGTAGCGCGATGGCAATATTCCCTCCCGCCAGCCGCTCCCCCATAATGCCGGAGCCGATCACCGCCGCTAATAGAAAGGCCGTGCCCAGAGCCTCAGCTGCAACACGTCGGCCCACAGCATGCCTCCTTCGCCACACTCAACGGCTTCACCGCGCGGACGAAAGCGCTCATAAACTTTCCGTCCACCTGCGGCGCAATCGCGTCCGCATCGATCCCCTTGTCGGTGAGGAATTCGCGGGCGTCCTCCACGCGATAGATTCGGGTCGGCTCCACCTCCACTTGTTCGAAACCCGCAGAGGCGAGCTTGCCTCGATATTCATTTTCATCAAGCGCTCCCGCCACGCATCCCACCCACAGCAAAACGCTCTGGCGAATCTCAGGAAGGATTTCCCCCCGAGTCACCACATCGGACACCGCCAACCGTCCGCCCGGTTTGAGCACGCGGAAGGCCTCTCGCAGCACGCGGCCCTTATCCGCCGACAGATTGATCACGCAGTTGGAAATGATCACGTCCATCGAGTTGTCAGGCAGCGGGATGTGCTCGATCTCGCCCTTCAGGAACTCGACATTTTCCACTCCCGCTTTGCGCTTGTTCTCATTCGCCAGAGCGAGCATTTCATCGGTCATGTCAAGACCGTAAGCCTTCCCCGCAGGCCCCACGCGCCGTGCGGAAAGCAGAACATCGATTCCGCCGCCGGAGCCCAGATCGAGCACAACTTCGCCAGGTTTCAATTGCGCGAGCGCCGTGGGATTGCCACATCCGAGCGAAGCCAGCAAAGCCTCCTCGGGAATCTGATTGGCTTGCGAAGCGTCGTAAAGGTTGGAAGTGATCGGATCGCCACAACCGGTGGCGGCAGTGGCTCCGCAACATGAGCTTCCGCCTGCCCGCACCCGCAGAGCCGCCTGGCCGTATCTTTCTTTCACAACTTCCTTGATGTCCGAAGTGCTCATGGCTGATTCTCCTCTTTGCTGGTTTTCCTTCTTGACACGTTGCGGAAAGACTCAGATTTTTGGGTGGCGCAGCGCTTTCAGCGCTGCGATAACCGCCCTTGAATGATGCGGGCTTTAGCCCCTGAGGTACTTAACCTTCCTATCTGCAAATTTGAACGATCTCTTCCGGTCTCAGCGCCTTATTACGAGTGCAGCACTCGGAATACAGAAAACGCAACAACTCCTGCAGGACCTCCGTATTCGCGGTGTAGCGCAGAAACGTACTCTCGCGACAAACCTTCACCAGGCCTTCACTCTTAAGCTTTTCAAGATGATGAGAGAGCGTCGAATTCGGAATGTCGAGCTCTTCCTGAACTTCGCCAACCACAAGCCCCTCAGGATGCGCCGACAACAGCAGTTGCATAATCCGGAGACGAGGCTCCGTCCCCATCGCCGAGAACATATCGGCGTACCTCGCTACCTGATCCCTGGCTACCTGTCGGTTCGCGCCCGCCATATTTCGATGATTGCAGAAATACGGAATCGAGTCAAGAAGAGAAAAAGAAGACTCAGGATTACAACCTGAACTTCGGGCGGATTTGCGGTTGCCCGCAGCGTGCGCCTCAGATATCATGCGATTGCATCGCGGTCTATCGCAGAAATCCAAACCCACACTGTTCAGTCCCCAGCTGTTCAGTCCAAGGAGAAGCAATGTTCTCAAAGAAATTGGTTTCTATCGCGCTCGTGTTCGCCGGCGCGACAGCCATCGCAGCCGCCCAGAACGACGTCGTCTTGAGGGCAACGCAACAACGATTTGGGGGAAACACGCCAGAATGACGGTCGTAACCGAGTCGGCCCCATCCTTCACCACAACGAACCTCAACGATTCGGGCCTGGTCACGATCTTCAGCAATCTCGCCGCTAAATATCCGAAGGGCGAGTACTGGTGCTGTGGAGGCTACAACGTCATGGGCCCGGCTCAGGGCGAGCAATGGATGGCGGCTCCCTTCACGCCTGGCGCCGATCACACCGTGACCAGAATCGAAGTCGCCGTCGGCTATTCGCAAGGAAAAACGAATGGCGTTGTCCTCAGTCTCAACCGCGACAGCAACGGCGTTCCCGGCAAGGCACTGAAGACGTGGAATGCCTCGGGCCTGCCTCGCTTCGGCGCCTGCTGCACGGTGGTGGTGAAGTCCGACGCGTCCGGCATACCGGTCAGCGCCGGAACCCAATATTGGGTCGTTCTGAGCACCAACAGCCACGAAAAGGACACGGTGGATGGGTGGAATTTCAACGACACCAATCAGGTGGATCTCGCGACGGTCGCGACCTACCCCGGCAACAGCAACCAGTGGGAGGCTTTTCAGACGTCGCAAGGAGTCGCATTCGCCGTAAAAGGGAAGTAATTGAAGCGCCCCGAATCCATCAGGAACGGTGTATACAAGCCATCGTAAATCCGGGGACACAATGCCAAATCGCGATGGCGCTCTGCTTAGGGGGGCTGGCCGGCCTAATCTCCGCTCCGCCAACCACGAGAGTGCCCCATCCTTCCGCGTTCTTTGCGGAAGCGTGGGAGGCGAAAACTTCAACACCGTGCACGCTCAAAAACACGATGAATCCCGTCGGTTACGGAGTTCAAAGTGCCCTCGTCGGCAACGGACGATAAGGCAACACTTTCACAGGTCTTTGCGTTCTGTGCAAAGGTGGATTCCCGACAAGTTTCGGGGGAGATTTTCCTGCCCGGCTATTCAACGGTGAGCTTCAGTCCTACGGCCTTGGTCACGGCCACCAGGGTAGAGAGCCGAGGGTTTCCCCGACGCGACAAAGCGCGATACAAACTCTCGCGTTTAATTCCCGCCGCTTTGGCCACCTTGGCAATGCCGCCGCGGGCCTCCGCTATGCGACGCAAGGCGATCAGGAGCACGCCTGGCTCGTCATCATCCTCCAACGCCGCCCGTAGATACTCGGCGGCGAACTCTGGATTGTCGCGCAGTTCACGAATCGTCGCCTCATCGTGAGATATGCTCGCCTTACGTTTCATAAGCTCCGCTCCTTGTAGTCGTGCAAATATTCCAACGCGCGCTTGATGTCGGACGACTGTTTGCGCTTGTCTCCTACGCAAAGCAGCAAGACGCAAGCCTTAGCTACTGGCGCGTAATAAACCCGATAGCCCGGTCCCCAGTCGATCCGTAACTCATACAAACCACCGCGCAACGACTTGCAATCACCAAAGTTTCCAGCAGCTAGCCGGTCCATGCGGGCCACGATCTTGGCCCTGCTCCGAACGTCCTTCAGTCCCCCCAGCCACTCTCCAACGACATCTGTGCCGTTTGCGGTGACATAACGGCGGATTTCAAGGGGCAGGATCATTGTAACTTATAAGTTACGGTTAAGCAACAAACCAAAAGCCGTAGCTTTTTTCTTGATCCCCTTCCCCCAGCACAGATATGATATGGGGAGTGTGGTTAGCTATTTGAAAATAGCTAAAAAGCTCGCTCTTTGACAACCTGAACCGCTGGCGGACCTTGAACCCCGTCCGTTCCCAAACGGGATCGCAGTGTGCGATCTACAACGCCTAAGTCCTTATTCCGGAATATTTTACGTATAAGTCCTTATTCCTCAAAGATTTTGGTGGTGGTCTGGCCGTAACCCCATCATTCCAAAAGATCAGGGGGGAGGGGGTAGGGTATACCACTAGCCGCCCGATTCGGAACGCTATTTTCCGCATCCCGGAGCGGCCGGAATGTTGGACGAGACCGGCACCGGCGCCAGGTTGTACTTCTGCAAGAGAGTATTCACGGGCAGAATCTTCTGCTGATTGAGTTCGCGCCATTGTGTCAGGTGCTTGGCCAGGTCCTGACAGGATTGATCGACGCCAGCTTGCAGTAGAGCCGCAGGCCGCGCGTCCCCGCTTTCGATCATGAAGGCTAGGCGCGCCAGTTCGCGGTTCAACGGACCGATTCCGAGATCCTCAGGTTTCCCGTCGCCGATGTCCGCGGCCTGTTCATCCAACGTCTTCAGCGCGTCAGCCGCGTCTTTTTTCGGTGCATCTGGTTTCGCTAGGTCTGGGTTAAGAGATTTCTGGCGCTCCGCAATTGCAGCCCGCAGCGCTCGCACCTGATCGTATCCGTCATAGCTCGCTACCATCTGCGCCGAGATGCTCTGCTCAGCATCGAGCTGCTGCTCCAGATCGGATAGTGACCCATGCAATCGCGGATCGGGCATGACAGTGAGCGGCTGGCGATAGGTTTTGCCGTTTACAGTTAAAACCACCGAATACTTACCCGGCAAGACGAACGGACCCGGCTGCAGCTCGCGGGGAAATTCGCCGGGGATGGCATGATCGGCGAGCGTGTACTCGATGTAATCAAGCGCGTTGCCATAATAGCTGTAGCGAAGCGTCTTCAGCGCGGGATAGCGAAGATCCCAGGTGAAGCGGTTGAGCCCGGCTTTCTTGGAAAGCGCCGCGGGCGGCGCGAACCAGTACTCGGGAGCGTTGGCCGGTGCTTTGTCGAATGTTGGAGGCACGTCGGAGTACTCCCGCACCAGATGGTCTTGCCCGTCGTAGACCGACAGCTTGACGTCTCCCGCAGGCACCGATTTCAGAAAGTAGTAAACGATTGCGCCGTCCGGCGGATTTTCTCCGGCTGGAGTTTCCGGCGGCAGCGGAGTGTCCTGATACATATCCCAGCGCGTGCGCACGGCATTGCGCAGACGAAGCAGGTGCGCGTCCGACTGCGGCCACTCGGCGTCGAACTGCCGCAGCGGCGTAATGTCATCGAGAATCCACAGCGAGCGGCCATAAGTAGATGCCACCAGATCGGTGCCGTGAACGTCCAGGTCCGTCACCGTGGCTGTGGGCAGATTCAGTTGCAGGGTTTGCCAGTGATCGCCGTCGTCCAACGAAACGTAAACGCCGTTCCATGTGCCGGCGTAGAGCAATCCATCGCGCACCGGATCTTCGCGAACGACTCGCGCATTCCCGGAATCGGGCAAACCCTTGGTAATCAGTTGCCAGCTCTGTCCATAGTCACGCGTGCGATAGATAAAAGGATGCAGTTGCTGGAACTCGTTGACCACAGCGTACGCAGCCGGAGCGTCGTAGTGGGAAGCTTCCACCAATGTCACCGCACTACGCTCCGGCAAGCCTGGAATGGTCACGTTCTGCCAGGTCTTGCCGTCCTTGGTGACTTGAATGATGCCATTGCCAGTGCCTGCCCAGATCACGCCAGCTTTTACCGGCGAAAGTGCCAGCGTGTAAATCACCGCTCTACGCGGATCGGGTTTCCCTTTCGCGGCTTCCGTCTTTTGCGTAAGGTCGGGACTGACCTCCTGCCAGTTGAATCCGCCATCCTTGCTCTTCAAAACGTACTGAGCCGCGGCATAGAGCGTATGCCGGTCTTGAGGCGAAAACGCAATGGGCGCCATTCCGGCTGTACGGTACTTCGAACTCCGAACCAGAAGATGCACGATCTGCCCTGTAGTCTTGTCGTAACGGAGCACCGTGCCATACCAGCCTCCGGCATAGACGTAGTTCGGATTCACTGGATCGGGAGCAATGTAGGAAAACTCGAATCCCCCGGTCGGCGCCCAGTCACGATAGGTGATCTCGCCGTAATCGCTGCGGCTGGGGACAGCGGCCGTTCCGCTATCCTGCTGCGCCGCGTAAACGTAATAGGGAAATTGCTGGTCGGTGCTTACGTGATAAAACTGCCCAGTCGGTTGGTTATACCAGGAACTCCAGGTGTTGCCACCATCCACGCTGACGATCGCGCCCTGGTCGACCCCCAAGATCATGTTCTGCGTATTGGCAGGGTTGATCCAGAGGACGTGGAAATCGTCTCCGCTCGGCGCGCCCACCCAGGCTTCGAAGCTGCGGCCTCCGTCCGTGGAGCGGTACATGGAAGTTTGCGCCACGTAAACCAGGTCGGCATTCTTGGGATCAACAAACACGCGGCTGAAGTATCCATTTCCCAGAATGCGAGGATCGGTCGTGCTGCGTTGCCAGCTAGCGCCGCCGTCTTCTGACCGGAATAACCCCTGTTCCACGATGGCATAGACTCGCATGCCACTGGTGCCAGGCGCGACGGCCACACCGACGCGCTCCATGGGCTCGGTCGGCAGGCCTTTGCCCTCCACGACATTCCAGGTGAAACCTTCGTCGGTGGATTTATAGATCGCGGCGTCTTGCTCTGTCTTCGGTTTCTCATCTGGATCGGGCGGACCCTCCGCATGATGCCAAAGCGAAGCGTAGAGGATGGTGGGATTGTTTGGGTCCGACTCCAAATCAGCGACACCCGTTCCGGCATCCTTAAACAACACCTTCTGCCAGTTCTTGCCGCCGTCAGTTGTCTTGTAAACCCCGCGCTCGGCACCGGACCAATGATCCCCAGCAGCCGCCAACAGAACAACGTCGGGGTTCCGCGGATCAACAACGATGCCGGTGACGATGTGGGTTTCGCGCAGACCGATATTCGTCCAAGTCGAGCCTGCGTCGGTTGACTTGTACACGCCGTTGCCCTGCGTCTGCTCGCCGGTTCCTACGTAGACGACTTTGGGATCCGACGGCGCGACCGCGACCGCGCCGATCGAAGCGACATGCTCCTGATCGAATATCGGCTTCCAGACCTGCCCTCCATTCTCAGTTTTCCAGACACCGCCGCCGGGCGTTCCCATGTAATAGATCGTCGGCCGGCTCGGCACTCCGGAGACGGAGGTGACTCGGCCTCCCCGATGAGGGCCGATCAGGCGCCACTGCATTGCCTGCAAGAGGTTGGGAGGGATCTCCTGTGCCAACGCTGAGGCTGTTACCGTGAGAGCGAGAAGGAAGATTGCCATCCGCCTAACAAGACACGCAACGTTTGTGTAGTTCATTGACTTTGGTAGCTCCTGATTACCCGGCCTGATTATTCGTTTCGGAGCGGCAGTATAGCACCCCGAGTTTCTCCTCCTAACGGAAACCTCTGAGTAGGAGTTTCATCTGGGCACCGCACGGGCGAGGACGCCCCCCTGCATTGGCCCGTGAAACTGGCTCTGGCGCTTTCCTCGGGAACGGACTAACATTTAGCTGCTCGATCAACAGACCGCACTGCTGGGCAAGGTCGTGAGGCCAATGCATAGCTTTTCCCGCGTGGTTTTTCTGGACTCGCATTACGACTCTTCCGAGATCGGGCCGGCCGCGAACCAACTCTCCCAAGTTCAGACCGAAACAAGTCTATCGAAATTTCCGTGATCGAAGGAGATGGAGTATGCGATCTCGACGGCTGATTCTCTTGATCGGAACGATCTTTCTGGCCAGTTGCTGCGAGCTGGCTTTCTTTTCACCTTTAGCCCTGGCTCAGCAGCCGGCTACGGAAGCCGCCTCCGAGGGCACGCCCACGGTTCGCGCGGAGACGCGGCGGGTTCTTGTGGACACTGTGGTGACCGACAAGAAGGGTAACTACATCTGCGATCTCACTTCCAAGGATTTTAAGGTCTGGGAAGACAACAAAGAACAGCCCATCAAGAGTCTTTCCTTCGAGGACGATACTAACTCGCCGGAAAGGGCGCAGACGCGGTATCTCGTGTTTTTCTTTGATAGCTCGACCATGGATGTCGGCGACCAGATGAAAGCCCGGCAAGCGGCAGCCAAGTTCATTGAGGCGAACGCTGCTCCCAACCGTTTAATAGCCCTGGTTGATTTCGGCGGCACGGTACATATTGCTCAGAACTTTACCGCCGACGCTGGCCGCTTGAAACAGGTGGTCGCGGAACTGAAAATGTCGGCGGTCAACGCTGCTCCGGTGCAGGTTGCGTCCCTCGGCTCGGCGGAAAGTGCGCTTTCTCCCAGCATGTCGTCCGGTACGTCCCCTTTTGGCGGTATGCCTAATTTGGTCAGTGCTGCAGCCGAGTTCGGGGCACACACCTTGATGCTGGCCCTTAGAAGCTTGGCCAAGAGCCTGGGCACGGTTCCCGGTCGCAAAACCCTCGTACTGTTGACCTCCGGCTTTCCCAGCACTCCGGAAACCCGGTCGGAACTAACTGCGGTGATTGATGTGTGCAATCGGAACAATGTCGCCGTCTATCCCTTGGACGTTCGAGGGCTGGTTGCCGCCATGGGAACGCCGCCTCAAGGCTTGCTCCCGCAATCTCCGTCGCATCCGAGTTCCGGTCGGTTAACGTCCGCGACTCTTACCTACACCGGAACTGGGACGGTACTCTATCCTTTCAAGCTTGCCTCTTTTGATCCAGGACAGCACGGCGGTGGTGGGGGCGGAGGAGGAGGGCACGGGAGCGGCGGTAGCGGTGGAGGTGGCGGCGGTCACGGTGGCGGCGGGACTGGTGGGACAGGAGGCGGCCACGGCAGCGGCGGTACCGGTGGCACTGGCGGCAGTCATGGCGGTGGAGCGGGTGGAGGAGGGACGCGTGGTGGCGGACCCGGTGCGTACCCGAGCCAAATGAACTCAGCCGATCGATACCAGCAGCCTCGGCAGATTGTTCCTGATTTTCCTGAAGTTTCCGACAACCAGCAAATTCTCTATCAACTGGCCGAGGGAACGGGTGGGTTCGTCATCGTGAATTCCAACGATCTGGTTGGCGGCCTGGAAAGGATTGCCAAGGATCAATCCCAATACTACGTCCTCAGCTATGCACCGCCCGAATCGCCCGAGGGAAGCTGTCACATCCTGCGCGTGAAGGTGGACCGCGGCGGAACCCTGGTCCGCGCCCGCAGCGGATACTGCAACGCGCGATCCCTTGACCTGCTTGCCGGAAACCCGATCGAGAGAGATCTGGAGACTCGCGCGACCGGCGAAATGGCGGGAAATGTTACCGCTTTCATGCAAGCTCCATTCTTCTACACCTCGCCCAACACGGCCCGCGTCAACCTGGCGATTGAGATCCCGCCAACCGCGCTGAAGTTTGAGAAAGTGAAAGGCAAGCTTCATTCGGCGGTCAACGTACTCGGCATCGCCTACAAGCCGGATGGCACGATTGCAGCCAGGTTCAGCGACACCGTAAACCTCGACTTCGAAGAGAAAAAAGAATTGGAGGAGTTCCAAAAGCAGCCCTTCCACTATGAGAACCAGTTTAATGTTGCTTCTGGGCAGCATAACCTCAAGGTCGTGTTCAGCTCGGGAAATGAAAGTTTTGGCAAGCTGCAACAGCCGCTCGTCGTCGACCCCTATGACGGCAAGCAATTCAGTATGAGCGGTGTGGCGCTCAGCAATGAGGTTCGGCGATTGGCCGACCTGTCCACCGGTCTCGACTCGGAATTGCTCGCAGACCGAACACCCTTGGTGGTGCAGGGCGTACAGGTCGTTCCCTCCGCCTCTAACCGCTTCAAGAAAACCGACAATGCGGCGATCTATGCGGAAATTTATGCGCCGCTGCTGCTCGGGCCCAATCCTCCCGAGCTTGCGGTAGAGCTGATAGTCACGGATCGCAAGACGGGAGCGACCAAGGTGGACAACGGATCCAAGGCTGCGACTCAACCGGGAAGCTCCGTCGTTCCGCTAGGAATCAAGCTGCCGATGGCTGCGCTTGCACCCGGCTCTTACCGTGTCGAGTTACGAGCGCTGGATTCGGTGGGAAACACCGCCAAGCCTCGCACGGCTGACTTCGAGGTAGAGTAAACGCGCGCCAGTGTAGCCGCGGGCGTCCCCGCAGTCGTAGGCGCGGGCGTCACGCCCGTGCAGTTGTAAGATAATGTGTCCGAGGCTCGCGTTGGATTCGATCAAAACCGGAGAATCTCACCCCAGGATGAAGAAGCTCTTTCGAAATAGCGCCGTGGTATGTGTATTCATGATTCTTCTGAAGCCTTCCCTGAATAGTTGGGCCTCCGCGGCGGAGACGGGAAAAAATGATGTCCTGATCTCCGCCATGCAGCGCGAACTGCAGCGAGCCCAGAGTGATTTGGGGGAACTCGATCCTCCTCCCTACTTCATCAGCTATTCCGTCTACGATCAAGATTCAGCGATGGTCGTGGGCAGCCAGGGCAGCCTGATCAATTCCATCCATGCGCGCAAGCGTTCCGCCGATGTGATCGTGCGCGTAGGAACGCCCGCGCTGGACAATACCCACGAGGAAAATCGTGTTTCCGCGCTCAGTTCCGGATCTCTCCCGCTCAATGACGACGGTGATGCCATCGCCCATGTTCTGTGGCAGCTCACCTACGGCGAATATCGCAAGGCTTCGCAGGCCTACTTGAACGTCAAGACCACGACCCAGGTCCGCGCCCAGGAAGAGGATACCTCGCCAGACTTCTCGCAAGAGGCTCCGCAAAGCCATGCGGATTACAAAGCTCTCTCTCCGGCGACAGATCACCAGATCCTGGTTCACCAGATACTGGATCACCAGATATTGGAAGATCTGGCTCGGCGCTACTCAGCCTACCTTCGCAAGTATCCCTACATTTATTCGTCGAACGTGGTGCTCACGGCACAGAAAACGCAGTTTCACTTCGTTTCCAGCGAGGGCAGTCGCCTGGTCACCACCAGCGCCTTGGTCAGACTAGCCATCGAAGCGGAAACCCGCGCGGACGACGGCATGGAGTTGATGCGCGTGGAGACCTTCCAGGCGGAGAGCGCAGGCCACCTGCCCGCCGAGGCGGAAATTGCGGCGCGCATGGAAAAGATGGCCTTCGATCTGAAAGCTCTGCGGGCCGCGCCGGTCGCCGAACCATTTGATGGGCCAGCGCTACTCTCAGGGCGCGCCGCAGCGGTATTTTTCCATGAAGTGTTGGGACACCGTCTAGAGGGCCATCGCCAGCGCGGCGAGCAAGAGGGACAAACCTTCACCAAGAAGATCAACCAGCAGGTTCTGCCGGGGTTCCTCAGCGTCACCGATGATCCCACCAAGCGCACCCTGAACGGCATGGACCTCGGCGGTTGGTACGAGTATGACGAGGAGGGTATGCCCGCCAGCCGCGTGGAGGTCATCAAGGACGGCATTCTGAAAAACTTTCTGATGTCCCGCATGCCCATCAAGAATTTCGACAAATCAAACGGCCACGGGCGCGCGCAGGCGGGTTTGATGGTCACAGGACGTCAGGGCAACCTGCTTGTCACTTCGTCGCGCACCACCAGGGATTCAGAAATGCGGCAGAAGCTGATCGATGAAATCAAGAAGCAGGCAAAGCCTTATGGACTGTACTTCGAAGACATTCAGGGAGGATTCACGTTAACTCAACGGGCGATGCCGCAGGCCTTTCAGGTCCTGCCCGTCCTCGTATGGCGAGTCTACCCCGACGGTCGCCCGGATGAACTGGTCCGTGGCGTGGATATCGTAGGAACTCCTCTAGCGGCCATGAACCGCATTCTGCTTGCAGGAGAGAAGGCCGAGGTCTTCAATGGCATCTGCGGTGCGGAGTCGGGCAGCGTGCCCGTGTCAGCTGTAGCCCCAGCCATGCTGTTCTCCGAGATCGAGGTGCAGAAGCGCGCCCATTCCCTGAACCGCCCACCGATTCTTTCGCCACCGGGTTTTGAAACGAAGGAGTCCACGCACGCGTCGAAAGCCGGAGGCCGAGAATGAAGATAAAGTCGATGCTCCGTAAGTCCGCCAGTCTCCTTCGATGGAGCGACGGGCGTCCCCGCCCGTCCGACAGAAAACAAAAGTTTGCGATGGCTCTAGCGTTACTGATCACGCTGTTTGTTCCTTCAACCCACGCAAAACCGAAAGAATCGCAAACATCCGCCGACGAAGATCCGGTGCTGCAAGCAATGCGAACCGAACTGGAGCGCTCCAAGTCCGCCCTCAAGCTGGAGGGCATGGCCGCACCGTACTACATCGACTATCGCGTCATCGACATGGACACGTACGCGGCCGAGGCAGCCTTTGGAGCCCTGCGCTCGGATGTACACGCACGTTTCCGCTTCCTCCGTGTCGTCGTCCGGGTAGGAGACTACAAGCAAGACAGCTTTTTCGGCCAGGGCCAGGGCGCAATGGATTTCATGCCGCTCGACAACGATGTCGTCGCCCTGCGCCATCAGATCTGGCTCGCCACCGACAATGCCTATAAGGCTGCGACCGAAGCTCTGACCGCGAAGCAAGCCCAACTGGAGCAGTACACCGTCGATCAGCCAGTAGACGATTTTGCCCACGCCGAACCGGTAGTCTCGATAGGCCCGCTAGCCAAGCTCGATTTCGATTCCAAACCGTGGAGCAAAATGCTTCAGGACTCATCCGCCCTGTACAAAACCGATCTCCAGATCGAGTCCTTCGACTCTTCATTGAATTTCGCCTCCGTGAACCGCTATTTCGTGAACTCGGAAGGAACGGTGGTTCGCAGTGGCCAAACGGTCTACGATCTGCGAATGGCGGGAACCACCCAAGCCGCCGATGGCATGAGGCTGGACCGCTCGCATGGATATTCCGTTACCGACATGAAGGAACTGCCGACAGAAGAAGCGCTGCTGGCAGATACTACAAAACTGCTGGCTACCTTGAAGCAATTGCGTGACGCGCCCATCGCCGACGAGGAATACCGTGGCCCCGTGCTGTTTTCCGCCGATGCGGCTTCCTCCGTCTTCTCCGATTTGGTGGGAGACAATATTCTCGGCCTCAGGCCCGACTTGGGCCAGCCCGCCCGCACAAAGGGAGCCTTCGCCACCAGCTACAAATCCCGCGTCCTCCCCGACTTTCTGTCGGTGGTGGACGATCCCACACTCGCCTCCATGAATGGACGAAGCTTGATGGGCAAGTACGAAGTCGACGATGATGGGGTTAAGGCCATGCCCGTCTCCGTCATCGAGAATGGCAAGCTGATGAACTACCTAATAGGGAGAGAACCGATCCGAGATTTCCCCACGTCCAACGGTCACGGTCGCGCCCGTGTGCCCCAGAACTACCCTGGACCCAGTCTCGGAAACATGATCGTACGCTCCTCCGAAGCGTCGTCGCCCGAGCAGTTGAAGAAGAAACTCATCGAACTCTGCCAACAGCGCGAGCTTCCCTATGGATACTACGTCGAGACCCTGGGCCCGCAGCGCGTGCCTCGCTTGCTTTATAAGGTCTGGGCAAAAGACGGCCACGAAGAACTGGTGCGCGGAGCCATGTTCGGCGACTTGGATACGCGCACGTTGCGCAACGACCTGATCGCCGCCGGGAACGACGTGAACGTCGAGAATCGTTCGCTGAATATCCCGCACAGCATCGTGAATCCGTCCATCCTCTTCGACGAACTGGAAATAAAGCGCGCCAACGCCAATAAAGACAAGCTCCCGGATTACCCCGCGCCAACGGTGGCTTCGAAGAAGTAATTTCGACAGCCGTCCAGTGTAGGCGCGGGCTTCGTCGCCCGTGCAGGAGCGCGCCAACGCCAAAGTCGTGGCATCCGCAGTGCCGCGCTTGCCGCGCCTCACCCCGGCCTGTAGCATAGAAACAGTTATTCTTCTCGAGCATTCATCCCAGGAGGCTTTATGGCAACCGATGTCTTAACCGGGCCGACCATCATGGGCACGGGTACCCGAACCAGGGTTTACAAGAACTTTATCGACGGCGAATGGGTCGAGGCTTCGACCGGGCAGACTTTCGAAAACCGCAACCCCGCCGACACTCGCGATGTGGTTGGCATCTTCCAGAGGTCGGGCAAGGCGGATGTGGAAGCCGCGATCGCCGCGGCGAAGCGGGCCTTCGCCAAGTGGCGACTGGTTCCCGCTCCCCGCCGCGCGGAAATCATCTACCGCGCCGCTGAGATGCTGATGGAGCGCAAGGAAGATTGCGCCCGCGACATGACCCGCGAAATGGGCAAGATCCTCAAAGAAACCCGCGGCGATGTGCAGGAGGCAGTGGACACTGCCTATTACATGGCCGGCGAAGGGCGTCGCATGTTCGGCCCCACTACACCTTCCGAGTTGCCCAACAAGTTTGCCATGGCAGTGCGGCAACCCATCGGAGTTTGTGGAATGATTACTCCGTGGAACTTTCCCATGGCGATTCCGTCGTGGAAGCTTTTGCCCGCGCTGGTCTGCGGCAATACCTGCGTGATCAAGCCGGCGCAGGATACGCCGCTTTCAACTTTCAATCTGGTGCGAGCACTTTACGACGCCGGACTTCCCCGGGGCGTGGTGAACATCGTGACCGGATTCGGGTCCGAGGTCGGCACGCCGATCACCGAGCACGCCGACGTGAAAGCCATATCGCTGACTGGTTCGAGCGCGGTGGGGCGCATCGTGGGCACGACTGCGGCTAAGAGCTTCAAGCATTGTTCGCTCGAACTCGGGGGCAAGAATCCCATGATCGTGCTCGACGACGCCAACCTGGATCTGGCGATTGAAGGCGGGCTGTGGGGCGGCTTTGGAACGACTGGCCAACGCTGTACCGCGACCAGCCGGATCATTGTTCAGAAAGGCATCTACAGCGAGTTCGTGGAACACTACGTGGAGCGCGCGAAGGCGCTGAAGGTCGGCAATGGTCTGGATGAAATGGTCGAGATGGGTCCGGCTATCAACGAGAATCAACTGAAGACCGATCTCAGCTACGTGGCCATCGGCAAGGCGGAAGGCGCTCGGCTGAAGTGTGGGGGCAATGTCCTCGACAAAGGCGAATATCAGTATGGCTACTTCATGGAGCCTACTGTATTCGTGGATGTCGATCCCAAGATGCGCATCGCGCAGGAGGAAATCTTCGGGCCGGTGGTTTCGATCATTGCGTGCGAGGATCTCGAGGACGCTATCGAGATCGCGAACGGCATAGACTACGGATTGTCGTCCGCGCTCTACACTAGGGATGTGAATAAAGCCTTCGTGGCCATGCGCGATCTTCATGCTGGAATTACCTATATCAACGCTCCTACGATTGGCGCGGAAGTGCATCTGCCTTTCGGTGGAGTGAAGGCTACCGGCAATGGTCATCGCGAGGGCGGTCTGGGTGCGATCGACTTCTTCAGCGAGTGGAAATCGATTTACGTGGATTATTCCGATCGGTTGCAGAAGGCGCAGATTGATCGAGTGGATTAAAGATTCTAATCGCAGAGTTCGCTGAGAACATCCGCAGAGGATGCAGAGACCAGCGGTGAATTCTCTGCGTCCGTTCCGGACTTGGAGTCACTCATGCCCACTACTCAGACCCGCGAAATTGCTGCTGCTTCCCGCCTCGATAACGTTCGCTATGCCATTCGTGATCTGGCATGCATCGCTGATGAGGTCATCAAGCAGGGGCACTCGGTCCTGCCGCTCAACGTCGGCGATCCCAACGTTTTCGACTTCGAGACTCCGGCTCACTTGATTGAAGCGGTGCACAAGGCCATGCGTGATGGTAAGAACGGCTATGCGCCGTCGTCTGGAATCAAGCAGGCCCTGGATGCGATTCGTGGGGAAGCGGCGCGCAAGGGAATCTCTACCGTGCAAGACGTATTCGTGACAACGGGGGTGAGCGAGACGGTTGATCTCTGCCTGACCGCACTGCTCAATCCGGGAGAGGACCTGTTGACACCGTGTCCGGATTATCCGCTGTACTCGGCGGTGCTGGCCAAGCTTGGGATTGGGCTCAACACTTATTACCTCAATGAAGAAGACGGCTGGCAGCCGGATCTCGATGACATCCGGCGGAAGATCACTGCGCGCACCCGCGGCATTGTGCTGATCAATCCCAATAATCCCACCGGTTCGGTGTGCTCTCGGCGCATGCTTGAACAGATTGCCGAACTGGCACGGCGGCACAATCTGGTGATCTTTGCGGATGAGATTTACGACAAGTTGATTCTCGACGATGGTCACACAAAAGACGACGAGCATGTGGCGATGGCGTCGGTGGCTCCGGATGTTCCCGTGGTGACGTTTGGCGGGCTGTCAAAGAATTATCTGGCGCCGGGCTGGCGCATCGGATGGGGCATTGTTAGCGGCGATCCCGCGGTCGTGAAGCGATACGATGAAGGTATTCAGCGCTTGCTGCGTTCGCGGTTGTGCGCCAACCATCCGGAGCAGTACGCCATTCAGGCCGCGCTCGAGGGCCCTCAGGATCACTTGCTTGAAGTGCGCAAGAAGCTTCGCAGCCGCCGCGATCTAACTGTCCAGTGGTGCAATTCCACGGCGCGTGTGAGTTGCGTTTCGCCGCGCGGGGCTTTCTATGCGTATCCCCGCATCGATATTCCCGAAGGGGATGATGTGTTCGTGAAGGAACTGATTCTGCAGAAGCACGTGATGGTGGTTCACGGGTCCGGCTTTGGCCAAAAACCGGGAACAAAGCATTTTCGCATTGTCTTCCTGCCGGATGAGCAGACGTTGTCGAAGGCTTACGGGGCGATTGCGGAGTTCATGAAGAACAGGTACCAGTAGCCCAGCGTTGAAACGCTGGACTTACTTTGCGGACAAGGCCATGATCCCAAACGACAGCGGCTTGAAGCCGAGTTGATTTGGGAGCGTTCGCGATATGGCTAGAAGCCATATCCTGATACGAATCGTGGGTAGCCCGTGCCCACGCTGAAACGTTATTGTTGCCCTGCCCCTCGGCTTATCTTGGCGGTTTCACTCCATTGATTTTGAGCGCGGTTCGCCGGCTTTCGTTTACAATCGGCAGCCTACGATGATGATCACTTGCTGCGATCAGCCTCCAGCCAAATGCTGCATCATTGGGAACTCAAATACTGGGAGTCGTACCTTGAAAAATCTGCGCGCTGTTCTTGCATTGCTGGTTGAATGCTTTCTTTTATCGATTGCGTGTGAAGCACAGACGATTCACGTGGACACGACACCAGCGCACTCGACGAACCGCTTCGTGCCGAATGAGACGCTGGGGGCGGGCGTGGATCGCATCCCGGCGGAAGCGATCGACAAGGATCTGGTCCAGCCCGCGCTGGAGAAGGTGTTTGCTTCGGGCTGGCAGCCTGTGACCTATCGACAGAATACGGAACTCGCGATGGAGGCGTGGCATTGGAATCCGCAGGGAACGTGGAGCGATCCCAGCGGCAAGGGCTACTTCACAGGCTCGGCGACTCCGGCTGATCCAATTCGTTACTCCTACGGATATTCGCTGCCTCACCGCGGGACCACTCGCAACGATGGAACCGGGAACGCCGGCTTCTCGCGGCTTACGGATGGCGATCTGAACACTTATTGGAAGAGCAGTCCGTACCTCACGCAGCGCTTCACGGGAGAAAGTGATTCACTGCATCCGCAATGGGTGATTCTTGACCTTACGCTAAATCAAACGGTGGACAGCATTCGCATCGTGTGGGCGAACCCGTATGCGATCCGCTACGTGGTGCAGTACTGGACGGGGGATGATCCGATCAAGGCTCAAACGAAGGGGGTGTGGCAGACATTTGCGCATGGCGCAGTTACGGGCGGGAAAGGCGGACCTGAAACCATTCGGTTGTCCGACAATCCAGCTCCGATTCGATTCGTGCGGATACTGATGACGGAGTCGTCGAACACGTGTGATTCTCACCAGCCGGCTGATGCAAAACTCGGTGACCCTAGAAACTGTGTGGGCTACGCGATCAGCGAACTCTACCTCGGCACGACGACGGCAGACGGGGCGTTCCACGACATTCTCCGCCATACGCCGGACCAGGAGCAGACCGCCACTTACTGCTCTTCGGTGGATCCGTGGCACGAGCCTTCCGATTTGCTAACAACCAAGCAAGCGCAAGTAGGATTCGACCTGTTCTACACCAGTGGGGTCACGCGTGGGCTGCCCGCGATGGTGCCGGTAGCGCTGCTTTATGACACACCGGACAATGCCGCCGCTGAGATTGAGTACCACAAGAAACGTAATTACCCAATTTCATACGTTGAAATGGGCGAGGAATCGGATGGGCAATTCATGGTGCCGGAGGACTACGGCGCCCTCTACCTCCAGTGGGCTACAGTGCTTCATCGCATCGATCCCACTTTGAAGCTGGGCGGACCGTCCTTCCAGGGAGTGAACAAGGATATTGAAGTATGGCCCGATGCTAACGGCAAGGTCTCGTGGCTGGGGCGCTTTCTGGATTATTTGAAACAACACGGCCGGATGAATGATCTCGCGTACTTCTCCTTCGAGCACTATCCCTATGATGGTTGCAAGACTCCATGGGGCACCCTTTATGACGAGCCCGAGCTGATGAGCCACATCATGCAGGTCTGGCGGGAGGACGGGGTGCCGGCGAACCTTCCCATGTTCATCACTGAGTCGAATCTTTCTTCCTCCGCGAGCGAAACCTACATGGACATGTTCGCGGGGGTTTGGCTGGCGGACTACATTGGATCATTTTTGAACTCGGGTGGGAATGGAGTGTACTACTTCCATTATTTGCCTCTGCAGATGGAACATGGATGCAATGATTCTCCGGGAACGTTTGGCATGTTTACGGTCGATGCCAACTACCAGATTCAGCAGCCTCTGTCTCAATTCTTCGTCTCGCAACTGATCAATCTGGAGTGGGTCCAGCCCGGTGCTGGGGAGCATCTTGTGTTTTCCGCGAAGAGTGACATCGAGGATGGTGCGGGTCATGCGCTGGTGACGGCGTATGCGGTGAAACGTCCAGACGGGCAGTGGTCTCTGATGGCGGTGAACCGGGATCAGCAGAATGCACATCGGGTGAGAATCTGGTTTCATGATCAAACGGCACAGGACGCGAATTTTTTCTCAGGCCCGGTTGAGATCTCAACCTTCGGAAAAAACCAGTACCAATGGCATCCGGCGGAGACGCGCTTTATGGCGCACGCGGAACATGCGGGGGAGCAGTCGGTGGTGGCGAACACCAAAGGCACGGCCGATCCAGACGGACCCGTCATGCACTCCAGGCAAAATGGGGCGAAGGATGCCTGGTACGATTTGCCGGCGGCGTCGGTTGTGGTCATGCGAGGCAAGATCGGGGGGAAATAGAGTGTGTGGCATGGCGAGGCCGATCTGCGCCCGGCACACGGGGGCGTCCGGGTCTATGTGTGCATCGCCAGGCTCTTTGAGCGCTCCGATTTGCGGCTATAATTGAGGGCACTCATGAAGTTCCGCATCATCATTTTATTTCTGGGCAGCCTTGGTCTGCTTATGCCGGGCGCTCAGGCGCAGGATGCGGGGCAGGCGGAGCTGCCTTCGGCTCCCTCAGCGTCGCCACAACAGAGCCGGCCGCAGAAGGCGGTGTCCCCGGCCGAGCAACAGCCTGCTCCAGTGCCGCAGGCGTCCGTTCAGCAGACTCAAGTTCCGGGCGACCCCACTAAGCCCGCTGCCGTCCCGCCTGCCGAGCAGAATGCAAACGATGCCCGACAGAATCAGCCGCCGAAAGCGGGGACGGCTTCGACCTCGAGTTCGCCCCTGGGGCCCGGCCCATCCGACGACGACTCGCTCACCACGATTCGCCACACGGTAAACGAAGTGAACGTGGTTTTCACGGTTACCGATAAGCACGGGCATTACGTGAGGGATTTGAAGAAAGAGAATTTCAAGGTGGTGGATGACAGCAAGCCGCCAGCGGAAATCCGCAGCTTTCACGCCGAAGCGAATCTGCCTCTGGAGGTGGGGTTGCTGGTCGACGCCAGCAATTCGGTGCGTGACCGATTTAAATTCGAGCAGGAAGCAGCCACTGAGTTTCTGAATCAGACCATACGACCAAAGTACGACCAGGCCTTTGTCGTGGGTTTCGATGTGACTCCTGAGGTGACACAGGATTTTACCGACAACACGGAAAGACTCTCGATCGGAGTGCGCTCACTGCGCCCAGGCGGCGGTACCGCGATGTACGACGCCCTGTACTTTGCCTGCCGCGACAAACTGATGAAGGTGCAGCACAACGGACCGGTGCGCCGCGCGATCATTCTGCTGAGTGACGGTGACGACAACCAGAGCCATGTGAGCCGGGAAGAAGCCATCGAGATGGCGCAGCGGGCGGAGGTTATCGTTTACACCATCAGCACCAACCTGAGCAACGCGGGCCATCATGGGGATAAGGTGCTGGAACGCATCGCCGATGCCACGGGTGGGCGCGCGTACGTTCCGTTTCAGATTAACGAAGTGTCTAATGCGTTCGCTGCGATTCAGGAAGAACTGCGCAGCCAGTACGCGATTTCGTACAAACCTGCTGACTTCATCTCCGACGGGCGCTATCGCAGCGTCGAAATCCTGGCCCTGGGTCAGAAGGGCTTGCGGGTGCGCAGCCGCCACGGTTATTACGCTCCCTCCCAGTAGGTCATCGCATGGCGGGATACTCCGGCACTCCTTTGCCCAAGAAACTCGGCATCAAAGAACAGTTTCGCGTTGCGCTGCTCGATTTGCCGGCGGACGTGAAGGCCGAGCTGAAGAGCGCGCTGGCGAGTTGTCAGGTCGCGAAGGAAGGGCCGGTTGATTTCGCGATGATCTTTGTAAAGACTGCGGGCGAGCTCAAGAAACAGTTTCCGCGGTTCTCGAAACTACTGGCGCCATCTGGGATGGTGTGGGTGAGTTGGCCGAAGAAGGCTTCGGGCATGACTTCTGACCTCAACGACAATGAGGTGCGAAGGATCGGGTTGGAAGCGGGATTGGTGGACGTGAAGGTGTGCGCGGTGAATGAGATTTGGTCGGGATTGAAGTTCGTGATCAGGGTGAAGGATCGGGTGAAGCTCCACCCAGGCCCCAAGAGCTTTGCTCCGCTTGGACGGGCGGGTCGCCCGCCCCCACACAAATTCTGAGTTCGTGGCTAGTCGCGCTTGGGAACGGCGTAGTAGCCGCTGCGGGATTGGATTTTGTAGTCTTTATTGTTAGCGTGGATTTCCACTTTGCGGAAGGTGCCGTCGAGCTTGGCGTTGGTTGAGCTATAGCCTACGTTGTACTGGCTGCGCAGTTCGTTGGCAATCTGGGCGAAGCCCTCTTTCAGCTTGTCATATTTGTTTCCGACTTCTATGACGCGCCCTCCGGTCTCTTGCGCAAGCTTCTTCATTTCGCTGTCTCCGGAATAGCCGCCGAACCCACCGTAAAAACCACGGTCGGCACAGAGCAACACGTAGACAATACTGTCCGACTTCTGCGCCGCTTCGATGGCGTCCTTGATCTTGAGCTGGCTTCCCTGGTCTTCGCCATCCGTGAGCAGGATCATGGCCTTGCGTCCGACTTGTTGGGCTAGCTCGTCGTGCGAGGCCAGATACACAGCGTCATAAAGCACTGTGCCCTTGGGAGTGCCGATGGTGGGAACGGTGCCTCCTCCCAAACCTGGTATGCCGCCTCCGCTGCCGCCCGCAGTGTTGATGCGGGCCGTGTTGAGCGCTTCTTTCAGTGCATGCACGGAGCTGGTGAAATCCTGCAACAATTCAGATTGGACATCGAAGCTCAGGACAAAGGCTAAGTCTTTGTCACGCAGGATTTGGCTGAGAAAGTCGCCTCCTACCTGCTTTTCCATATCGAGCACGCGGGCCTGGCTGCCGCTGGAGTCGATCAAAATGCCGAGCGTGAGTGGGAGGTTCGACTCGGCGGCAAAATATTTGATGATCTGCGGCTTGCCGTCTTCAAATATCTGAAAATCGTCCTTGGTCAAGCTGGGGATCAGGGCTCCCTTTTTGTCCTTGACGTTGAAGAAGAGCTGGACAACGTTCACGTTGACCTTGAGGGTCGCAGCGGACTGGTCCTGATCTTGGTCCTGACGGTTCTGATTCTGGTCGGGGGAGGGGGCCGATTGCTGGGCGCTGGCGGCCGAAAGCCCGGCGAACAGGAGCATGAGTAGCAAGGCGCGCAAGACCGGAAGTGTAGAGGCTTTGGACATGAAAGTATTCTCTCGCTGTTTTTGTTAGTCTATTCTTCTAGCGTTAGATGCACCAAATCGGACGCCTTGGCATCCGATCAAGAGCAATTTAGCAATTTGCCGTGAGGCGGAGAGGTTTCCCCCGTGCTTCGATTGATGGGTAAGCAGCGGACAGCTGCGGGTGTGGCAATCCTGTTGTTTTTTCTGGCTTTAGGGGCTGCGGCGGGTCAACAACAGGCGGAGCAGCAACCGGATCAAAAGCAGGAGATTCCCGACGCACCTTCAGCCAGCCGGCCTCCACAGCCGTTTCCGGCCGCTCCGCCGGTTGAGCCGCAGGGGCAACGCCCAAGCGAAGCGCCAGCGGCCGAGCAGGGCCCCTCGGGGAATGAGGCACCGCCTTCGTCCGCCAACCCGGCTCCGTCGGCTACGGAGGATAGGATGACCGAGCCTCCGCATCCGCTTGATGTGAAAACTGTTCCGGAAGGCGGCGCCACGCCAGATGCTGGGAGCGCATCGCAGGCCGAGCTGTTCAAAATCACTCGCAATGTCAACCAAGTGATTGTGCCAGTTAGAGTAACAGACGATTCCGGACGCCTGGTCAACGGCTTGTTGCCCAAGGATTTCTCCATCTACGAGGACGGTAAGAAGCGGACGATGAACTTCTTCACTAGCGATCCGCTGGCGATTTCGGCGGCGGTCATCATTGATTTGGGTATGGCGGATATTGCGGTGCAGAAGGTGAATCAGACGCTTCCGGCATTGCAGGGGGCTTTCAGCCAGTTCGACGAGGTCGCGATTTATACCTACAGCACTACGGTGGGCAGGATGGCCGATTTCGGCGCTGTGGGGAAGAGACTGGACGCGGTGCTGAACCAGCTGAAAACCAAGCACGGCGAGAACAACGGGGTGCCCGTAACCGGTGGGCCTTTGGGCCCGCAAGGCCCGATGATCAATAACATTCCGGTCGACCGCAGCACACCCACTCCAATTTCGCCCGCGAAGCAGTCTCGGGTGCTGAACGACGCCGTTTTGGCTGCGGCCGTGGATCTGGGCAAGCGGGAGAAAAGCCGCCGCAAGATCATATTCATCATCAGCGATGGCCGCGAATCCCGAAGCGATGCCAGCTATGGCGACGTGTTGAAGGTCCTACTCTCGAATGGGATTCTGGTATACGGCATTGGGGTGGAAGGCTCGGCGATTCCGGGCTACAAGCAGCTGGAAAAGTTGCACATCCCGTGGCAAGGATATAGCGACATCCTGCCCAGGTATGCGAACGCAACCGGAGGCGAGGTTCTTAGTGAGTATTCCAAGGCCGCCATTGAAAACGCGTATCAGCGCGCTATTGGCGACGCCCGTAATCAGTACACGCTGGGTTACACCACCGCAGCTACTCCCAGCAGCACGTATCGCGAGGTCGAAGTCAGGGTTGGCCGTCCGGGCTGTAAGAGTTCGGATCTACGTCCCTGCGTTCTGGTGTTTGCGAAGGCGGGTTATTATCCGTTGCCGGTGAGCCGTTGAGGTGGGTTTCCACCGCGTAAACGCTTGGGGGTCCCGCTAGTAACCAGGGTAACCTGCCAGTGATGCACGGCCGTGTGATATAAAACCAGCAGTACCAAGCCAAAACTACAAGTGGAGGACGCTCGGGTTTTTGAGCGTCTGCCGCATGTCTTGAGGAAAGTCTTTGAGTTTCATCAACTTTGCAGCCCGCGAGATCAATTGCAAGATCGTGTACTATGGCGCCGGGCTGGGCGGTAAAACGACCAATCTCCAGTACATCTTCCAGAAAACTGCCGAACAGCAGAAGGGAAAGATGATCTCGCTGGCTACGGAGACGGATCGAACCCTGTTCTTCGACTTCCTGCCTTTAGACCTGGGCTCAGTCCGCGGTTTCAAAACCCGAATCCACCTGTATACCGTTCCTGGGCAGGTGTTCTACGACGCCAGCCGCAAGTTGATCCTGCGGGGAGTGGATGGCATTGTCTTTGTCGCCGATTCCCAGCAAGAGCGAATGGACGCCAACGTCGAGGCTCTCGACAACCTGATGGACAACCTCAAAGAACATGGCTACGATTTCAAGAAAATTCCCTACGTGCTTCAGCTGAACAAGCGTGACCTCCCCAATATTCTGCCCGTGGATGCACTGACCAAGGACCTGCGCCGCAAGGACGAACCGGTGATGGAAGCGATTGCCTTTCAAGGGAACGGGGTTTTCGAGACCCTGAAAGAAATCGCGCGGCAGGTGCTGCTCGAATTGAAACAGGGCGGCTAGTCAGTTTCTGGTTTCTGATTTTCGGTAGTAACTTCTCCGTTTTCAGTCTGCTGGTTCTTCGGCTCAATAACTTCCCGGTCAAAAACTAACCAACCAAGGCGCTGCTCGTCTAGAATGGCAAGCGCAAACATTCAGCGCCAACCGAGACGCCCGGAGAAAAGAGCCCTTGATGCGCATTCTCAAAGCTTTGCTGTCGGTCTTTTTGCTTTCGCAACTTATGCTTTCGCAGACTGCCGCGCTGCACGGCATCGACGCAACCGACCTCGACCGGAAAGTCGATCGCTGCTCGGACTTCTACGAATTCGCCAACGGCACCTGGCGTACGAGCAACCCCATCCCCGCGACCATGGTGCGCTGGAGCAAGCGTTGGGAGTCAGGCGAAACCACCAAGGACAAGCTGAAAGAAGTACTCGATGCCGTGCAGCAAGACAAGACCGCCGTGAAGGGAAGCTCCGAGCAAATCATCGGTGACTACTACGGCGCCTGCATGGATGAGCCGCGGGTAAATGCACGGGGCATCGAGCCGTTAAGAAAGTGGTTCGCCGCGATCGATGCCGTCAAGGACAACGGCGGCCTGCAACCGATGATGGCCGACATGCACGACATCATGGTCACGGCGCCCTTTAATCTCTCCGGTTCGACAGACCCCCATAAGCCCACCTGGGTGCTGGCGGACCTCGGCGCCAGCGGCTATTCCCTGCCCGATCGGGACTACTACCTGAAGCCGGATGCCCGTTTCAGGGAAGCCCGCGAAAAGTACGTGGAGCACGTCGCCAGGATGTTTACGCTGGTGGGCTGGGACCAGAAATCGGCAGCAGCGGGCGCACAGACCGTCATGACTATGGAGACCAAGTTCGCGGAAGCTTCCTTGGACAACGTCGCCCTTCGTGATCCGAGCGCAACCGACCACAACACGACATTTGCCCAACTCCAGGCGCTGGCCCCTCATTTTGACTGGACGGACTACTTTAAACACAATCAACTGGCCAAGGACGTTGACCTGAACGTGGACCAGCCCAAGTACATGCAGGAATTTGACCGGCAGTTGCAGCAGACTTCACTGGCAGACTGGAAGGTTTATTTCAAGTGGCAGGCGCTGAACTCATCCGCCGAAGCGCTCTCCACTCCCATAGTGGAAGAGGATTTTGCTTTCTTCGGCAAATACTTGAGGGGCCAAGCCGAGATGAAACCTCGCTGGAAGCGATGCGTGGAATCTACTGACCAATTCCTGGGCGAGGCCTTGGGGAAGAAATACACCGAAAAATACTTTCCACCAGAGGCGAAAGCTCGGGCGCAAGAAATGGTACGCAATATTCTCGCCGCCATGCGGGACGACATTCTCAGCCGGCCGTGGATGAGCGACGAAACTAAGGAGCGGGCGATGGCCAAAATCGCCACCTTCAATCCCAAAATTGGCTATCCCGATAAGTGGAAGGACTACAGCAAGGTTGACATTCGCCGGGATGCGTTTTTTGAAGACTATCTTGCCAGCCGGCGTTTTGTTGTGGAAGACGACCGTCAGACCATCGGCAAGCCTGTCGATCGCGGCCGCTGGGGCATGACGCCGCCTACGTCGAATGCTTATTACAACCCGCTGTGGAACGAGATTGTGTTTCCCGCCGGCATTCTGCAGCCTCCGGGCTTTGACAACAACGCCGTCGATGCCGTGAACTACGGCTCGGTTGGAGTGGTGATTGGCCATGAAATATCACACGGCTTCGACGACCAAGGCGCGAAGTATGACTACCTGGGAAGGCTGCGGAACTGGTGGACCGACAACGATTTGAAGCAGTTCCAGCAGCGTGGCGCCTGCGTCGCAGACCAGTTCGACAACTACTTCATCGAGCCCGGCGTCCACCATAACGGCAAACTGGTGCTGGGCGAGAGCATCGGCGACCTGGGTGGCGCGAAGGTCGCATTCCTCGCTTACCAGAAGTCGCTCGAAGGTAAACCGCGCCCGCCGGACATCGATGGCTTTACTCCGGAACAGCAATTCTTCATCGCATGGGCACAATGGCGCGGAGATGCTATCCGCATTGAAGAACAAAGAGTCATGATGCAATCGGATCCGCACCCCATTGGGAAATACCGCGTCATTGGACCGCTATCGAATCTGCCGGAGTTTCAAGCGGCGTTTAGCTGCAAGGCGAACGCGGCGATGGTGCGCCCCGCGGACAAGCGCTGTGAAGTGTGGTGAAGCAATGCCAGAGGTTCCTGAATACAGGTCAGTCTGATTGGCAATCGGCCAGCCCGATTCAGTGGCCACTTTTATGGCGAGGATGAATGAAGAAAAGTCTGCCGTGGCTTTGCCTGGTTCTGGTGGCAGTTTTTGCGCGCGATCTCCTGGCCGACGAAGGTCACCACCATGCGGACGCGAAGGAGAAACTGGGCACGGTTTCTTTTCCAATTTCCTGTGCTCCCCAGGAGCAAAAATCAGTCGAGCGCGGCATCGCCCTGCTGCACTCGTTCTGGTTTGACGAAGCCCAGAAGCAGTTCGAGGAGGCAGTTCAGAAAGACCCCCAGTGCGCAATGGCCTATTGGGCGGAGGCGATTGGCCTGTACCGCCCTTTGGCGTACCGCACATCCGATTCCGACATGAAGCAGGGGTGGACGCTGGTGCGGAAGGCGCAAGCCTTGCGCGCAAAGACGCAGCGCGAGCGCGATTACATTGACGCCCTCGCCGTCTTCTATCGCAATGACCGCCGGGATAATGACAGCCGGGATTACGAGACCCGGAGCCGCGAGTACTCCGAGGCCATGGAAAAGGTTTACCGGCAATATCCCGCAGACGAAGAGGCGGCGGTATTTTATGCCATGTCGCTGCTCACCTGGGGTCCGGACGAAGACCATCCGCTAATCAACCCGAAAAAGGCGATTGAAATTCTGAACCGCGTGTTTAAGAAAAACCCGAACCATCCTGGCGTGGCGCATTATCTGATTCATGCCGCGGACGCTCCGCAACTCGCCCCCTTAGGGCTGGCCGCCGCGCGCCGCTACGCGCAGATCGCCCCCGCTGCGCCGCATGCGCTCCATATGCCCTCACACATCTTTGCCCGGCTTGGATTCTGGCAGGACGATATCCAGTCGAACCTTGCGGCGCTCGACGCCGCCCGGCATCCCGTGGCCATGCACGTGGGCGCCGAGAATCAAGTGCATGCCATGGAGTTTCTGGAGTACGCGTATCTGCAGATCGGTGCAGACCAGAAGGCCGAGCAGATGGTCCGGGAGCAGGCGGCGATCGGCTATGACCAGGTGGACAAGAATCTGGTGGACTATCTCAACCGCACCCGCGCCAACTCCCCCGCCATGTATTGTCTGGAGATGCGGCACTGGAAAGATGCGGCCGATCTGAAGCCCGATGCGCAGGCCGAACCCTATAACCAGGCGGTCACTTACTGGGCTCACGCCGTGGCTGCGGGGCATTTGCGCAACGCCGCGGCCGCGCGCGAGGCAGTCCGCCAGTTTGACGCGATGATGGAGGCGACGAAACGCGGCCCGCACGCGTTTCGCGCGCAATACATGGAAATCAAACATGACGAAGCTGCAGCCTGGCTCGCCTTTACGGAAGATAGAAACGACGAAGCTCTGAAGTTGCTGCGGGCAGTTGCCGAAAAACAAGACATCGAGGGCAAAGGCGAGGTCGAGTTGCCGGCGCGCGAAATGCTGGCGGACATGATGCTGGAAATGGAACGGCCAGTTGACGCGCTGACGGAGTACGAAAGATCAATGAAGATCGACCCCAACCGGTTTAACGGACTCTACGGAGCGGCTCGCGCGGCCGAGCTAGCTCATCAGCCTGAGAAAGCCACGACCTATTACACGCAACTACTGAACAACTGCGACAACAGGGCGCACTCTGACCGGGCGGAGCTCGCACACGCCAGGTCTTTAGTGGCGAAGAAGTGAGCCTGGCAGTTGCTATCGCGGGTAGCGCCAATGGAGAAGGGCAAGCACATCAAAGCTAATGGAGGGGTCCTGCCTGCCGAATCGCTGCTGTAACAGTCTCTCGGTCCACATACGTCGCCGTCACTTCCGTCTGACCATTTTCCGAAACTTCGACCGGGGTCGCCTGGTCCTGCAGGAAATCAGGAAATCGCGGCCCGTACGCCGCAACATCGCTTTGAAATTGCGAGTCCACGATGAAAATCCGGTATTTTCCTGGCGGCACGTAGCCAAAAATGGTCTGGGGGCTTGTTAACTTGTTGAAAGTGCACGACTGGCGAAACGTCAGGTAAGGATCCGCTGGTGCGAGCAGAACAATGACTTCATCTCGCTTTTCTGGTAAGCCACGCGCCTTCACAGACAGAACCGATGTTTTCAAGCTGACGATGATTTGGAGAAGCTCTACATCACCCGAGGTCAACTCGAGCCCATCGGGAGCGAGCTCTCTGGAGCCACTGCTGAAAGTTCGGATCCGACCAGGAAAACTCAACTCCAAAGAATAATGTCCCGGTCTGACGTCCTTCAGAACGAATCTGCCGTCTCGATCGGGTTGAGCGTCAACGGGATAACCACGCCCCTCCGATAGGCGCATGAGTCTGACTGCGCCGAGTACCTCAACGGGAGTTGCTTCCGGAGGCAGATCCACAAGTTCCAGTCGTCCGGAAAGATTGAAAGCCTGATGGGCTTGACCACCTACCGACGCGCAGGCCATCAGTATCACTGCACACAACGCAATCCGCATGAGGGCAGTATAGACCCGAGGCCGACTTTAAGCTTGCCAGGATTTCGCTTGCAGGGCAGAAAGCTCTGAGGAAAAAAACGCCGGATGAGCGGCGCATTTTGGGTTCGGATTCGCGGTAACTTTATTTTGTTTCCGCGGTCGGACTGGCGCCGAACTCGCGACGTCCAATCCCACGCACCGCGCGCGCAGCAATCGGCGGCACTCCCGCCGCTGCGCCGTAGCGTTCCATTAGCATCGGCACCATGGCGCCTTCGGCTTCTTTCACAAACGTCAGAGAGCCTTCCGAAGCCATATCGACGCGCACAAAGTCCCCCAGCTTGACCTGCCCGGTGGCCACGAGATTGGCCAGAGGGAATACCAGGTGACGTTCAATCGCGCGCTTCAGGTGCCGCGCGCCATATTTTGGATCCGTGCCCTCGTGCAGCAGGAAACTCTTCACCTTGGCTGTACAGTTGAAAACAAACTGGTTTGCGGCTGAAGCCATCAGAATGCGCTGCTGTACCATGCCCAGCTCGATGTCGAGAATCTGTTCCAGATGCTCCGGCCGCAGAGTCTTGAAAACCACCACCTTGTCGATGCGGTTCATGAACTCAGGCGTGAACTTACGCCGGGCAGCTTCGACCGCGGTGCGATCGATCTTGTCATCCAGACTCGAGTCCACCAGCTTCGGCTTGTGGTTGAAGCCCATGCCACCATCAACCAGATTGCTCATCTCACTCGTCCCCAGGTTCGAGGTCAGAATGATGATGCATTGCGAGAGATCGACGCGGCGATTGTCGCCCAGGGTCAAGGTAGCCTTATCCAGGATGCCGAGCAGCAACTGCCAGAGCGAATCGGAGGCTTTTTCGATTTCGTCGAAGAGCAGGATCGACAGCTTGAGCTTGTCGGTGTGCCACTGATTGAGCGCTTCCTGGGTAAGCAGCGGATGAGTCTCGCGGTGCCCCAGGTAGCCGGGGGGCGAGCCGATCAGCTTGGCGATTTCGTGGGAGTGCTGGAATTCGGCGCAATCAATCTTGATGCAGGCTCGCGCGTCGCCAAACAAGGTTTCGGACATGGCCTCGACGACCCGGGTTTTTCCTGAGCCAGTGGGTCCCAGAAACAGCAGATTGCCGACCGGACGTCCCGGGGGGTTCAATCCCGCCAGAAACATCTGGTAGATTTCAACCACCTTTTCAAGCGCAGCGTCCTGACCGACGATCTTGCGGCGCAAGGTGTTGTCGAAATCTCTGGCGTCGTTACTGCGGCGGCTGGGATCCAGCACTGTACTAAAAACGTTTTTCATTCCCGGCTTTTCCCTTTCCTGGGCTTTCGGTTGGATGCGTCGTTTTGCTGCTTTGGGAGGAGACAAATTTTGTCACCCCCCGGGCCGTTTGTCGATACCCCTCGCTTACCGCAACATACCCTAGTGCAAATGCCTCGCCATCCCACGGAAACCCCCAGCGGCTTATTTCCTTACAACTTAGGTGCTTATGACCAGTTAGTGGAGACACTTGAAGGGCAGAGGGAAATCAGGAAAAGGGAAATAGTTTGCGCACGCAGGAAGTTCCCTTGGCATTGGCGTGGGCGAAGGACCAACCTCCCCGGTCTTGACCGGACGTAACTAGCACAGAAATGGGTGGCCCGTTAGCATCCGGGATAAAGCGCTGAATGCGTTTTCAGGGAGAAAAACTTGCGCCGCTCTAGCTCAATTCTGATCATAGTTTTGTCTTGTCTGGCTCTCGGATTCGTTTCATGGCAATTGGCATTCGAGCTACCGGCGGCCGCCGCCCAATCTGGGCAAAACCCCGAACTCGTGCGTACATCGAACCCGGTGCCGCGTGTTTCCAAGCCGGGGGAGCCACCTGCTCTGGTGCCCAGCATTGCCCCGCCCGGTAGTGCAATGTATACGGCGAAGCGCGGAGATACGGTCACATCGGTTGCTCACCACTTCTTGCCGCAGACCTCCTACCTGACTTCCAGCGAATTGGCCGAGGCGATCCGCACGGTAAATGGGGGTCCGCAGGGCACGTATCTGAAGTCCAGCCAGGAGTTAATTGTGCCGGGAATTCTGGCCACACCGATCGTGGAAAAAACCATTCCCGTGCCCCGCGATTTTGAAGTGCGGGCCGTGTATTTGACCGGCTTGATGGCGGGCAGCGATCGCGGATTGCGCATCATTCGCCGCTGGCGGGAGTTGGGCGGAAATGCGGTGGTTTTCGATGTGAAAGATAGCGATGGAAGCATCAACATTGCCTTCGATCACCCGCTGGCCGGCGGACACCATATTGCCATTCATGACCTGCCCAAGTTCACCCATTTTCTGCATTCGCAGGGTATGCACGCCATCGCTCGAGTCGCTATCTTTCGCGACGAGCGGCTGGTAGTTGCGCATCCCGAGCTGGCGGTAAAGTCCCACAAGACCTGCCAGCCCTGGCGTGAAAATGGAAAGCTGGTTTGGACCGATCCCTCGCAACCCAAGGTTCAGGAATACGACATTGCCCTGGCGAAGAAAGCTGCCGAGTCCGGCGCGGATGAGATTCAGTTTGATTATGTGCGGTTCCCGGCTGAGGGAGATCAGAAAGATGCGAGCTTCTTATTCCAGACGCAGCATCCCACTTGGCATCGTTCCGAGGTGATCGCCGACTTCCTCAAACATGCCTACGCGGAACTGCACCCCACTGGTGTCCTGCTTTCGCTGGACGTGTTCGGCATCATGGCCTGGCAACGGCCCGTCGACTTGGCGCACACGGGGCAGGATATCGTGCAGATGGCGAAGTATTGCGATGTGCTCTCGCCCATGATCTATCCCTCGCACTTCTTTGGCATGGATGGAATTAAGCATCCGGGTGACGCGCCCGAGCATTTTATCGGCGAATCCATGAAGCGTTTCGAGCTCATCACCAAGGGCAGCGAGGTGGTGATACGTCCGTGGTTGCAGGCCTTTCGCTGGCGCACCAAGACCTACTCTCCGAAGTACATCGAAGTCCAGGTGCTGACGGCAAAAGACACGGGAGGGATCGGCTTCCTGTTCTGGAATGCCAGCAACGACTACAGCAAGCCCTACACTGCAATGCCCGAGATGCGGGCGGCTAAAGGTCAGTATTTTCGAGGGGATGAACTGCCGGGCGCAATCCAGGCTGGGCTGAGACCAGTTCCAACCCCATCCCAGGAAGCCGTTAGTCACTAATGGCTGATCCGGTGGCAGACATATACTAAGAACTCCGTTTCGTGCGGCTTCGGAGTCACACGTCAGGAGTTCTACACTTTTTTCTCCGCCAGAAATGTCAGAAAGCCTCTCGAATCCTTCCAGACCTAGGTTATAATTTTCCCAGTTTGAGTTGCTTCGCTGACCTGCTCTCGTGTACCGTGCTGCTTGTCGTGAATGCCAACAGGCGGGTCCGCCCACGGAAGGAATTTTGGCATCTAACGAAACTCCTCGCTGCACGCGTGAATCATATCTTTAGGAGTGCTCATGGCGATTCAGAAGACCGAGAAAATCTGGCATAACGGCAAACTCATCCCTTGGGATGATGCGCAAATCCACGTAATGTCGCACGTGGTGAATTACGGCTCGTCGGTATTTGAGGGAATCCGATGTTACGCCCCGCCCGCCGGTCCAGCCATTTTTCGCGCGCAAGAACACACGCAACGGCTGCTGGATTCGGCCAAGGTCTACCGCATCGACGTTGATTACACGCGCGAAGAGCTCATTTCCGGGATGCTCGAGTTGGTAAAGACCAACGGAATTTGGCCGTGCTACATGCGGCCGATCATTCTCCGCGGCTACGGCGAAGCGGGGGTCAATCCGTTCAATTCGCCGACCGAAGTTTTCATCTGTAATTATCCGTGGGGGAAATATCTGGGCACGGACGCCGGGCAGGGCGTGGACGCCTGCGTCTCGTCATGGACGCGCATCGCGCCCAATACGCTGCCCGCCATGGCCAAGTCGGGCGCGAACTACATGAACTCGCAATTGATCAAGATGGAAGCCATCATCAACGGCTACGTCGAGGGCATTGCACTCGATGCGAATGGATACGTTAGCGAAGGCTCGGGCGAAAACGTTTTTATCGTGCGCAATGGCATCCTGCAGACGGCGCCGCTCGGCAACTCCGTGTTGCCTGGGATTACGCGCGATTCGGTCCTGCAGATCGCTCGCGAACTGGGAATCCCGGTGGCCGAGCAGGGAATCCCGCGTGAACTGCTTTACATCGCGGATGAAGCCTTCTTCACCGGTACGGCGGCGGAGATTACCCCGATTCGTTCGGTGGACAAGATTAGCGTGGGCAAAGGCGTGACCGGGCCCGTGACCAAGGCTGTTCAGAAGGAGTTTTACGGCATTGTGCGCGGTGAAAAGGCCGACCGGTTTGGCTGGTTGACGCCGGTGCCGGTGGGCAGCAAGCAGCCGGTCAGCGTGTAGGCAGAGAGTTCAAAATCTCATAATCGGGGGCGCTTCACTCGGCGCCCCTTCAGCTTTTCGACGCAACCAACACATAACACCCTCAGAAGGAGGAAACAATGGCAACTGCACAACAAGCCCTCACGCCCGAGCTGGCAGCCGGTTTTCGGGAAATCATGCTCGACGGCGTCACCCGTGAATTAGAAACTACCAAGAAAGTTCTCTCCGCAATTCCTGATGCCAAAGCTCAGTACCGGCCCGATCCTAACGCGCGCACTGCGTGGGAGTTGGCGTGGCATCTGGCCAACACCGACGTTCAATTCCTGAACGGAATTGCCGACCTTAAGTTCAACATGGACAACCCTGATGAAAAAGACAAGCCTAAGACCGTAGCCGAACTGGTCGATTGGTACGACAAGAATTTCAAACGTGCGGCAGAAAGGGTTCGCGCCCTGACCGCGGAACAGCTTATTACTCCAATCGATTTCTTCGGCGTATTCAACCTTCCGGCGGTTTCTTATCTCAGCTTTCTCAACAATCACTGCATCCACCACCGGGGGCAACTGGCTACTTATCTGCGTCCGATGGGTGCGAAGTGCCCATCGATTTACGGAGGCAGCTACGATGAGCCGTGGCAGGGAGCTCAGGCGGAGACCAGCGCCGCTTGATCGTTTTCAAAGCAACTCGGAGGCCGCCCTGCGGGGCGGCTTTTTCATCGCCCAGCCCAGAGTAGTTGCACCGGATATCGGTCGAAGATCCGGTCGGCACTAATGAGCGTCATGTCCTCCACCTTTGCTTGCGCGATCAGCAGGCGGTCAAACGGATCATGATGATGGGCAGGCAGCGCGAAGACCGCCAAGGCGTGCTCGTGAGACACAGCCAGCGGACGCAGCCCCTGACCTGCCATGCGCCGTGGAACATACAAATCCGGCGGCTCCGGAAGGCGCAGCTTGCCCGACGCCGCCTTGATGGCAACTTCCCAGGAAGTGACTGCGGACAGAAACACGTCGTGACTGACGTCGGCCATCACATCGCGCGCCTTGTGCGAGATTCGTGACGGCTCGCCAACGCTCCAGAGCCAGACCCCAGTGTCAAGCAGGTACGTCACCGCTTCTTCCTTCTCTTGCGGGCTGGGGCGGTCGTCAGCGGCGCGTCATAGAACAGGCCTTCAAGTGCCGGATCAGGAGCATCGAAATCTTCCGCGATCCAGATCTTGCCCTGATCCATGCCCATAGGGCGCGACTTGCTTTGTGAGCCTGCCGCTATCAGCTTGGCTACTGGTACGCCCGCACGCGCGATGGTGACTTCTTCTCCTGCCGCCACACGTCGCAGAAGGCGCGATAGGTGGGTTTTCGCCTGATGAATGTTGATTTTCACAACATTTAGACTAGACTAAGTCAGTGAACTAAGTCAACCCTCGATAACCTGAGAAACCGCTTCAAGCCTCCACCTTTTATCATTCATGGGAAGAGCCCTTTTTCTCCTTTTTTGGGCGCGCAGATTCGCCTAGCCACTGCCCAAACGCACACTCCCCCATTACTTAGGTCATCTTGGGTTGGGTGACATTTGGGTCCATCATACGAATTGACCCTGGGGAATCCTCGAATGAATATTGATGACTTACTTCGCATCGCCATGGAGCGGCGCGCCTCCGACTTGCACTTGAAGGTCGGCAATTATCCTCACCTGCGGATTGATGGCGACCTGACACCGCTGACCGACCAGCCTCGCGTCAGCGCCGAAGATATGCTGACCATGGCCTTCAGCATGATGTCGGCGAGGCAGAAGCAGAAGTTTAAAGAAAGCACGGAAATCGACATGGCCTACGGCGTGGCCGGACTGGGCCGCTTCCGTGTGAACGTCTTCCAGCAGCGCGGCAACGTGGGACTGGTGCTGCGCGTGATTCCCACCAAGATCCGCGCCCTCGATGAACTTTACCTGCCCAAGATCGTGGAGCAGGTTTGCGACATGCCGCGCGGCCTGATCCTGGTCACAGGAGTCACCGGTTCCGGTAAATCTACGACCCTAGCGGCCATGGTGGACCGTATCAACTCCACCCGCGCCGAACACATTATTACCATTGAAGACCCAATCGAATTCCTGCATCGCGACAAAAAGGGCTACGTAAACCAGCGTGAGGTGGAAGTCGATACACCATCATTCTCGGCTGCACTCCGCGCCTCCCTGCGTCAGGATCCCGACGTGATTCTGGTGGGCGAAATGCGCGATCTGGAGACGATCGGGACGGCGCTGCACGCGGCCGAAACCGGACACATGGTCTTCTCCACGCTGCACACGCTCGACGCGGTGGAAAGCATCAACCGCATCATCG
>DATNNO010000040.1:0-201500 GCA_035601775.1 Terriglobales bacterium
GGGTTGAAAGTAAACCAACCTCCGCTGCTCACGTTGTATCCCAAAACGGTGCTTTCACCACACCATACCATCTCGGCATCGGTGTTCGCTCCGCTGCTGGGTTCCTGTCCAACGATCCAGTACGGGGTGCTAGCAGTCAGCACCAAGCCCTGGGCGGTGAAGTTATAGGCCGTGAGAGTGTCGGTGGTGCCGAAAGCGGGCAGGTTATTCTTCGTCACGCAGTTCCCGATCTGCGATCCCGGTGCGCCGGAGCTGTCGCTATAGAGACAAAGCTGCGCGGTGTTGTGGCCCGAGCCGTACCACTGCATAGGAACCTGAACTAGGCTCAGGGTGCGCCCAGTGGTCCCCACAGTGAACGGCACTGCAATGAACTGACTGACACCTAGTGCCGAAGTCGACCCAGCTACGAAATAACCATTCGCCTGGTATTCGTTGGCTTCCGCTCCAACGTTGCTGAAGATCCTATGTTGCGTCGCGGGTACTCGTAGCTGGACGCCTTTCCCTTTGATGATGCGAGTCGCGTGGGCAACAAGCGGTCGGTTCGCACCAAAGAGCGACGTCGCCAGTGTCAATACAAAAAAGCACAGTAGTGTTTTCTTTACCATTTTTCTCCTCCTCTGGAGATATTGAGTTGTCTTGCTTTAAAAACGAGAATCGCAACCTGCGGCTCTCTCCGATTCCTGACACAGCGCTCGCCCTTTCCGGAATCGATTAGAAACCGCACGTTGCGAGCCTGACTTTTCCACACGGTGGGTAAACGATGGCTTTGATGCTCCCCCCCGCTAAAATCTGCTTCCCACTTGGTGAGTGGCGAAAACGCTGTGATCAACCGAACAGAAGTCTACATCGGTCGGATGTGAAGTCAAGGGGAATCACGTATTGGACGTGAGATTTCCTGCGAATGCGCATTACTCGTAAGTATAGTTGCAAAATCTTGCATCAATGCACCGAAACTGCTGCTTCTTCAATGATGCCGGCCAGAAGGTTCAACGAGACAGCACAGCTGTAAGCATCGATCCGACTAAGGTTGCGAAGGTCTTTTTGGCGGCGATCACTGTGTTGACGGCAGCGGTGTCGTAGGAACGGTCTTGGCAAAGAAAACGTTCAAGAACCTGCCTAACTTCGGGGCTTGCTGCACGCTGAACACTTGGAAACTTACGACACCCAAGAAAGTCGTGGCTGGAACGCAGTACTGGGTAGTTGCGTCCACACCTGCCACAAGGAAAGGGGTCCGATTTTTTTGACGCCTTGGCCATGTCCCTCTACGACTTTTTGAGTACAACGTCAGCAGCGGAGGGTGGACCAACAGCCTCGGATTCACGAGCATCCCCGCCGGTGGTGTGTGGCATTTCGCACTGTGCACTCCATTGCTTAACTGGCCGCCCTCGTCTAAAGAACGACCAGCCTTACCGGATCACCGCATATAAGATTCTGCTTCCGGCGGGTTACTATGGAACCGTGGCAAGTTTCTACGTAGAGAACTTCGGTTGCCGGGCTACGCAGGCCGATGGCGCTGCTATCGAGCGCCAGTTCCAGGAGCGCGGTCTGACACGAGCTCCCGCACCTGCGCTATCGGAAATCGTTATATTGAACACGTGCACGGTAACCGCTTCGGCGGATCAAGACGCGCGGGCGGCCATCCGGCGCATCCATCGCGAAAACCCGGGCTGCCAAATTGTCGTCACGGGATGCTACGCGCAGCGCGCGCCCGAAGAAGTTGCATCGCTTCCGGGGGTGGCCCACGTCATCGGCAATTCCCACAAACATCAGTTGGCGGAAATCGTAGTCGCTTCCCGCCAACCCGATGCCGCCGCAAGCAATGCGACACGCTCCGGCTTTGTGCCTCTGTCTCGCCTGACGCCGCCAGCCCGAAGCGAAATTTTCGTCTCCGACATCTTCGCTCACACCGAATTGCTGGCCGCGCCGGTTTTCGATGCCGCCGGGCCTGGAACGAATAGCGACCGCACCCGCCCCAACCTCAAAGTGCAGGACGGCTGCAACAACCGCTGTTCCTTCTGCGTGATTCCCTCGGTGCGCGGGCAGAGCCGGTCGTTGCCGTTAAACCACGTCCTCAGCGAGGTGAATGCTCTGGTCAACGCGGGCTACCGCGAAGTTGTGATCTCCGGAATCAACCTGGGTCGCTGGGGGCGCGATCTCGCAAGACCTCTACGATTCGAAGACCTGGTGCAGGAGATCCTGGGTCAAACTAATTTGGAGAAGTTGCGCCTCTCTTCGATTGAGCCCATGGACTGGAGCGATGAACTGATTCGCATGATGGGCCGGTCTCCGCGCATCGCCAAGCACGCCCACGTGCCGATGCAATCTGGCAGCGATCGCGTGCTGCGAGCCATGCACCGTAAGTATCGTCCCTGGCATTACCGGGAAAAGCTCGAAAAGATTCGCGCGGTTATGCCCACCGCAGCCATCGGCGCCGACGTGATGGTGGGATTCCCCGGGGAGAGCGAATCCGATTTCCAAGAAACCCGGCTCATGATCGAAGAGCTGCCCTTCACTTACCTGCACGTGTTCACCTATTCCTCGCGTCCGGGGACGCCGGCGGCGGCTATGCGAAATCAGATCCCGGTGCAGGTTGCGCGCGAACGCAATCGAATCCTGCGCGACCTGGCCGCGGAAAAAAAGCTGGCCTTCATGCGGACGTTTGCCGGGAAGACGGTAGAGGCGATCACCTTGAATGTTTCCGATGGCAAGTCCACCGAGGCGCTAACCGACAACTATCTGAAGCTGCGCTTGGCAGGCCATCATGAGCCCAATCGCTGGCTCAAGGCGCAGGTCGACCAAGTCGAGGGCGGTGCCCTGATGGCGACTCTGTAAGTGGCGCTGGCGTCGTCTTCAAGTTGGCTCCGGCATCGGTGGCAAATGGACGGAAAGCGTGCGCTATACATTTGATGGCGCAGGGAATGGGTCGTATGCCGCTCTGATCCGGGGACAAGGCAGGAAATCTCCACGGTACGACTGAAGTTCGGCGGTCCCCAGTTCGCCGGAAATGTGTTCGACGTCGTACGGTAAATCTTGCAGGCCGATTTGTAAAAAGACTGTCAAAACCGCACTGGGGGCGTCTTTTGCAGGCCATTCAATGCTATAGTTCGAACCCGCTGGTCACTCTTGGTGATTTTTGTCTTCAAAGCGAACGGATTTCTGAGTCGAGGGGGATGCGAAATGGGAAACAAACAGTTTTGGTCTTTCGTGAGCCGGGGTTTGGCGGTCGTCGCAGTTACTGTGATTCTCGTGAATGGCGTTTGGGCGGCCAACAAAGAAAAGATGCTTTATAGCTTCACTGGGAGCAATGACGGCGGAAGGCCCGCTGCTGATTTGGTTTTCGACAAGGCGGGGAATCTATACGGCACGACTGTGATCGGCGGCAACAGTGCAAATTGTACGGGAGGTTGCGGCACCGTTTTCAAGCTGACGCGTGATTCTCACGGCAAGTGGAACGAGACCGTCCTCTACAACTTCCAGGCAGGAGCCGACGGCAAGAATCCATACGGGGGCGTCGCGATAGACAGTAAAGGCAACCTAGTTGGCACGACCGTTGCGGGCGGCTCGGGTGGAAGTTGCACCGGCGATGGTTGCGGAGTGGTTTACAAGCTTACCCACTCCGGCAATAACTGGAATCAGAGCGTGCTTTACAGTTTCACTGGTGGGAAAGACGGCGGTAATCCGGGCGGCGGATTGGTCATCGACAAGAATGGCTACCTCTACGGAACAGCTCCAAGCGGAGGAAAACCGAATGGCTGTGGTGGGCCGGGTTGCGGGGTCATCTACCAACTCGTAACTGTCAAGGGTGGCGGGTGGAAGGAGAACGTAATCCACACCTTCAGCGGCGGCAAGGACGGCGCGACGGGTTCGCTTGGTTTGCTGCACTTCGACAAGGCCGGCAATCTTTACGGTGTCGCCGAAACAGGCGGCGATGTGACCTGCAATCCGCCGTCGGGTTGTGGTGCGGCCTTCAAGCTTTCACCTCTTTCCGGAGGTAAGTGGAAGATCAGTACGCTGCACGCTTTCAAGGGCCAGCCGGACGCGAGCTTTCCTTACGGTGGCTTGATTTCCGATGCAGCGGGCAGCCTATACGCCACAACGTTTTTCGGCGGCAAGACTGGGGCCGGCACCGTTTTCAAACTAAAGTCTGGTTCGAACGGCAAGTGGACCGAGACCGTTTTGTACAACTTTCAGGGTGCCGCGGACGGAGGAAATCCTACCACTACTCTCGCCCGTAGCGCGGCTGGCAGTCTCTATGGCACAACTACGGTCGGCGGCGATTCCAACGGGGATGGCGTAGTGTTCAAGCTTACTCATAGCTCCGGTGGATGGAAGGAAAGCGTGGTCCATCAGTTCCAGGGTGCGGACGGGGCTAATCCCAATTACGGCATGGCCCAGGACAAGGCTGGCAAACTTTATGGTGTGACTCCGTACGGTGGAAGCGGTCAGGGCGTAGTGTTCCAGATAACACCGTGACCCGAATTCGAAAGCACGATTGGCAATTTCAAGGGAAGCGCGCAGGGAAGTCTACCCGCAATTAGTCGCTGTGCTTCGCTAGGAGGAGCCAACAGAAATCCAAACCTTGGTTTCCGGCCGTGAGGGTATTCTCTGATCACACGGCCGGAAACCTCCGTTCGTGTCACCTTGTTAAGACTCCTCCGAAACGCTTGGGGGTTTGCTAGACAGAATTCCGCGAGCGCACGTTGCCGGTACTTATGGTTTCGCCCTCAGGCGTTACGTCGGCCAGGGGGGCTAGCGGGATTTGATCTTGCTTTACGACCACCACCGCCCGTGCGGATGCTATCAAATGCAATCGAACCTCCGCCGAAAAATATGAGCGCGAACGCGATCGCCGCCAGCGCCAACGGAAATTCGTAACCTCCGTTGCCCATAAGCCCATTCTTCCAATGCACCTTCCCAATGACCACGCCCAGGTCGATCAAGATGGCTAGCGAGACGAACCGGGTGAACAGCCCAGCGATCACCAGGATTCCGCCGAAGAATTCCGTAAAGGCGGAAGGATAGGCCAGCCAGCCCGGCAATCCGAGGCGGCTGACAAGTTGCACGTGATGCGAGAGCCCGCCGAATACTTTGCCATAGCCGTGGCCAATCATGATGACGCCCAGCACAACCCGTAAAACGAGAAGCGCCAGCGGTTGCAGACGATCAAGATAACGCAAACTGTTTCCTCCGGTGAGAGCTGAATAGATTACAGCATTCTCTGAGGGTTGCAGAAGTTTCGGTCGAATCGGCAAGCTGAGCTGGAACGAAGCGCCAAGCGTGCCTGGGCCGTGAATATTCAGGACTTATACAGTCCGGAATACTGGCTTGGCCATTGCACGTAGCAAACAACCTGCTGCTTCCCTGTGCGAAGCTCGTTATCCTGTCTCAGCCCTCCGCGAGCTTTACGCAAATCACACGGAAAACAGCCGCCTGCCTGGCTTTTGACGCCGCCATTGTGGGCCTCCTCCTTTACAGCGCCCCGGCCTGGGCCGCCGTCATTACCGTCCGGCGGGCGTTCAGGGGTGGTTGCGGGCGAGTGAGGAGGTCATGCTTTAGCGTTGGTCAGGCTCATCTTTACTGTTTCTGCCCAGATTGGCCAGCCACCAAGGCTTCTCTGCCCGTGCCGCTACCTTCGTACCGTCTCTAGTACTTTAGTTACGGTTCCAGCGATGGGTAGCATCCTGCGCACAGGCACTACTTCACATTGTGTGCAGATGTAAGTCTCATACCATATATAGGCCCACCCTCCAAGGCCCGTTTGGTTACTTTCCGGAAAACGGGCAGAAAACACGGGAAATCTCGGAAATTCGCCTTCAGCTCATGTGCATTCAGGGCTGATATATGCTCGGGACACCTGAATTCACTCGAACGTATTTTGTACGAGGAATTCTTCCCAACTTAGGCCCGTGGCGGCAAGCAGCAAGCGGCCTTAAGTCTGTGGAAAGGGTTTGGAAACTATGGCCGACTCGCGGGAAGTCATGAATATTCGCCAGGCTTCGCAGTACCTGGGAGTGAGTCCGGACACGCTCTACAAGTATGTAGGCGAGCAAAAGATTCCCGCTTTCAAGCTGGGCAACCGCTGGCGCTTCAAGAAATCGAAGCTCGACCAGTGGATGGAAGAGAAGTCCAGCCAGATGGAAGCGAAGAGCAGGAAGAAACCGAAGGCGGCTGCCAAGGCTGCCGGGCAAACGTAAAAAGGCGGGCACATGTTTGGATTCGGATCGAAAACGATTGTTGGTCTGGATGTGGGGTCCTCGAGCATCAAGGCAGTTGAGCTCAGGAAGGGGCGCAACGGGATTGAAGTCGTGCACCTGGGCCTCGAAATGCTGGCTCCGGACATCGTCGTGGATTCCATGATTGTCGACTCGGGCACGGTATCGAGCGCGATCTCCAAGCTGTTCACCGACAATCAGATCAAGACCAAGAGCGTGGCCACGGCAGTGAGCGGGCACTCGGTGATTGTGAAAAAGATCTCGCTGCCTTCCATGAGCGACCAGGAACTGGCCGAGACCATCCAGAAAGAAGCCGCGCAGCACATTCCCTTTGATCTGGCGGATGTGAACCTCGATTACCAGATCCTCTCCGAAGATGCCGGCAACCCACAGATGGACGTGCTGCTGGTAGCCGTCAAGAAGGACAAGATCCTGAACTACACCAACGTACTCTCGATGGCGGGCAAGACTCCGGCTATTGTGGACATTGATGCGCTCGCCCTGCAGAACTGCTACGAGTATAACTATGAACCCGCGCCGGGGCAGGTGGTGGCTCTGTTGAATCTGGGCGCCAGCGTCATGAACATCAACATCGTGAAAGGCACCACACCGCTGTTCCCTCGCGACGTGAGTGTGGGCGGGCACCAGTATACGGACTCGCTGCAGAAGGAACTGGATTTGAGCTTCGACGATGCGGAGTCGCTGAAGCTGGGAAACAAGGTCGGCACGGTGAGCGAGGACGCGAAAACGCCCATCCTGCAGCAAGTGACCGAGATCATCGTGCTGGAGATTCAGAAGACATTCGACTTCTTCCGCGCCAGCGCGGCGGGCGAGCACATCGAAAAGATTTATCTGGCCGGCGGGTCCTCAAAAGTCCCCGGGCTGATCGAGGCGCTGCGCCAGGAGTTCTCGCTGCCGGTGGAGATTTTCAATCCTTTTCAGAGGATCGCGCCGCCAGTCGAGGGACCGGGAGTGGAACTGATCGAGCAGAACGCGGGCCAGTTGGCGGTTGCGGTGGGTTTGGCCTTAAGGAGTTTTGAAAACCTATGATCCGAATCAACCTGCTGGGAGCACCAAGACCGAGAAACAAACGGGCCGCAGCGTCGGCGGCGGCTGTCATGGAGATGGGCGAGGTTGGCTCACCGAAGCTGAAAGTTTTGCTGGTGGTGGTGCTGGCCGCAACGCTCAATCTGGTGTACTGGTACCGTCTCGACAAAGAGAAGCAGAGCATTGCCACCAAGATGCAGGTCGCAGAACAGAAGAACCGCGAACTGGCCGACGTGAAAGCCCGTTACCTGGAGCGGCAGCGCCAGGCGGACAGCTACAAGCGCCGCGTCGATGTGATCGATCAGCTTCGTGCCGGCCAGTCCGGGCCGGTGAACCTGCTCAACACCATCGGTGACACCATCAACAATACCGAGACGGTGTGGCTCAGTACCATGAAGGATCAGGGCGGCAGCGTGGATATCGAGGGCATGGCGTTGAGCACCGATGCCGTGGCCTCGCTGATTGTTAATCTGCAGAAGACGGGCTATTTCAAGAACATCGAAATCAAAGAGACTTTTCAGGACGATTCCTACAAGGAAATGCAGGCATTTCAATTCACTCTGACCTGCGAAAAAGCAAAGTCCTAAAGGCGGGAGAATATGGGGAGCTTCAGCGAATTGTCGGGTCTCAAGCAGTGGGCGGCCCTGGTGTTAGGGGCAGCGCTGATCACCGCCGCATTGCATTTCACGTTGTTCAAGTCCCAGCGGGAAGCGAACGCGCAGGCGCAAACCGCACTGGAATCGAAGCTTCGCGAGAATGCCGAACTCGAATCCTACGCGCCCAAACTCAAGGACCTGGAGCGGCAGCTGGCAAGTTTGAAACAGCAACTCGAAATCGAGCGGAAAATCGTTCCCGACGAGAAAGAAGTCGACGGCTTCATCAAGATGCTGGATGCAGAGGCGATGAAAGCCGGAATCGAGATCCGGCGCTACACCGCCAAGCCGGTGTCGACTCGCGAGTTCTACACCGAAGTGCCGTTTGAAATCGAACTGGATGGGCCGTATTACTCGGTGCTGAACTTTTTCGACCGGGTGGGAAAGCTGGAGCGGATCGTCAACATGTCCGGCTTGCTGATCGCGAATACCAAGCGGGGCAGCGACGCCAAGACGAAGCACACCTATCAATACGCGCCCAACGAGAGCATCGTGGCTACCTGCGAAGCGACCACATTCTTCAGTCATGACTTGGTGCCGCCTGCGGGAACCTCGGCCAAGGGTAAGGGAGGCCTATGAAGCTGGCGACTGGAATTCTGATATTGGGAATGGGGCTGGGAACTGCCGGAGCGCAGAACCCGAGCATCCTCGACAACACCAAGGCCAAGCTGGTTGCCGTCCAGCAGCAGAAGACGGCGGATACCAATGCTGCGTTAGCGGCTTCACAGAAGCCGAGCGCAAACCCGCAACCCGCAGCCGCGGCAGCAAAACCGGTTACTGGCAAGCTCGTGAGCGCAGCCCAGGCTCAGGGGGCTTCGCAAGCACAGCCGTCCAAGCAGCAATCTGCGGCCGTCTCTCCCATGACGCCAAGAACGAAGGCCAGGACGAAGACCACTGCTGTTGCTGTGAACAAGCCGAAGCAGCCCAAGTCGGCGGTGGCGGTCGAAGACAAGAAAAATCCGGTCGACTCGAAGAAGGAAGCGCACAAGACCATCAGTGTGGCCGGCGGGCGCCGCGATCCATTCCTGAGTCCGGTGGTAAACCGCAGTATGGGCGGTTCGGGGTGCAGTACCGGCAAGCGCTGCCTGGCAGTCGACCAGATCGCCCTCACCGGGATTGTGAAGTCGGAGGCGGGCATGATCGCGGTGGTGATCAACGCCATGAACAAGGCATATTTCCTGCGCGAAAACGATCCGGTCTTCAACGGGTACGTGGTGAAGATCACGGGCGACTCGATCATTTTCAAAGAGACGCTGCAGGACAAGTTAGGCAAGTCGTTCACGCGGGAAGTTACGAAGAAGATTTCGACCCCGGCGGTTTAACTCCGGGTAGAAGCGGCCGGTTCGATCCGGTGTGTGCGGCAACGAAATTTGAGAGAACAGATCACGAGGCGAGCAAAACGCGCGCCCGTGGGGAGATGGGAAATGCGAAAGCAACTGCTGGCTGTTTTGCTACCGCTGCTGATCTTGGCCCTGATCGCGGGCGCCGAGACCCAGAGCACAAGCACAGGCGCGGACACGCGTGCCACCGTACAGAAGGTGGACGTAATGCACGCGGATGACGGAATCAGCGTGGAGATCACCGCCCGCGGGCAAATGACGCCCAAGCTCAGCGCGTTGGATTCTCCCGCCCGCGTTCTTGTGACTCTGCCCAACACCGTGGCAGCCACCGTCCAGAACCACATTAGTGTGGGCAGCGACGGGGTGAAGGGCGTGCGCATCGGCACCGATGGCCACATGCCTCCCACCACCAGCATCGTGATTGACCTGGTGCAGGCTTGCCAATACGAACTGCTTCCGGGGGGCGAAAACAGAATCATTGTCAAGCTGCACCCCGCCGCGGTGAAGACCAGTGCGAAGGCTTCGACGCCGGCACCCGCGAAACGGCAGACCACCGCTGCGGCGGTTGCGCCAGCCTTGGTCAAGACCGAGGTCGCGGTAAGCAAACCAGCACCCGTGGCGGCAGTTCCAGCCGTGGTTCCGGTCGTGATTTCGGCTAACGATAAGACCTCGAAGCAGACCGCTTCCGCAGCCGACTTTGTCGTCGTGGAGCCTGCTTACCAGCAGAAGAACACGATCACCGACGAGACTGCTCCCTCAATCCGGGCAGCCGGCGCGGCGGCGAAATTCGTAGACAAGCCCGAGGGCAATTTACTGCCGACGCCGAGCGCTGCCATACAGCCTCAGGCGGCTCAAGCTGCCTCCACCCCAACCATCCAACCGGCGGTGAATCTGGCGGCCGAGCAAAAAGGGGAGAGCCACCTGGTTACCCCGGTTACTACCGCCAAGTACACTGGCGAACCCATTTCCGTGAACCTGAAAGATGTGGACCTGAAAGATTTCTTCCGCTTGATTCACGAGATCAGCGGGCTGAACGTGGTGCTCGATCCCCAGGTCAAGGGCACACTTACCATCGTGCTCGACGACGTGCCATGGGATCAGGCGCTGGACATCGTTCTCAAGAACAACGATCTGGCTCGGCAGCTTGACGGCAACGTGCTGCGCATCGCGACTGTAGAAACGCTGCGCCATGAAGCCGATTCTCGCCGGGCGGAGCAGGAAGCCGAAGCGTTGGCCGTCGAAAAACAGACAGTCACACGGTTCCTGAGCTATGCCCACTCCAAAGACGTTATCCCGACAGTCAAAAAATTCTTGTCGCAGCGCGGGGACGTGGTCGCCGATGAGCGCACCAACGCGGTGATCATCTCGGATATTCCGGCGGTGATGCCAAACGTCGACCGGCTACTCACGCAACTCGACCGTAAGACGCAAGAAGTGGAAATTGAAGCTCGTGTCGTAGCTGCGACCCGCAGCTTCGGGCGCGAAATCGGTACCCAGCTTGGGTTTGGTTGGGGAAATGCATCAACTTCGGTCGGCGGCGTACCCGCCGTGGGCATCACTCCGACATCGGTCTTTGGCCTCGCCCCGAACTACCCGATCATTGGAACCACGGCACCGACGCCGACCACCGGAACCCAGATACCGCTGTTCTCGAACCTTGGCCTGGCGGGCCCGACCAGCGGGTTTACGTTCCTGAATGCCAGCAATGCGGTGCGGATCGATGCCATGCTCAGCATGGCCGAATCTCGCGGGCTGCTCAAGATCCTGTCCCGTCCGCGGGTGGTGACGCAGAACAACATCCAGGCTCTGGTTCGCCAGGGCGTGCGCGTCCCCATCGTGACCCAGGCGCAGTTGGGCGGTCCCCCGACAGTAACCTACATCGATGCCTTCCTGAGGCTCACCGTGATTCCGCAGATCACCTCGGAGGGCACGATCTTCCTCAATGTGGACGTCGAGAACACGACCCCTGACTTCGGACGCACCATCAACGGTAACCCCACTCTGATCACGCAGCAGGCGACCACGCAGGTGCTGGTCACCGACGGCGGTACCGTGGTCATCGGTGGCGTCATTCAGACCAACAACTCGGTTAGCGTTTCGCAGGTTCCGCTGCTGGGCAGCATTCCATGGCTGGGCAACCTGTTCAAACACACAGCCGTCGCTACTTCGAACCAGGAGCTGATTTTCTTCATAACTCCTCGGATCATCCAAACCTAGCGGCAAAGTTGCAGGAAAGAAAGCCGCCGGTTTCCTGAAGTCAGGGACCGGCGGTTTTGTTTTGGGCCGGTACGCGCATCTCCGAGGAATGCTCTGTAGAGCGCGTTTTTCGCTCCCGCTTGTTAAACTTCCAATATGGACCACAGCGGCCGGCTGAAGAGATTGCAAACCGTCTTCGACCGCAACCATCTCGATGCTTTTCTAGTCACGCATCTCCCCAACATCCGATACCTTTGCGGGTTTACCGGAACCTCCGGCGCTCTTGTAGTCAGCGAATCGAGAAGCGCGTTCTTTACCGATGGGCGTTACACCGAACAGGCCCGGGCTGAGGTTCAGGGAGCGCGGGTAGTGATTGCTCCCAAGCCGCCGTTGGCCGCTGCTTCCGAATGGCTGATGGCGAACGCGAGCCAACTTGGTCGCAAGACACCACGCAGACTGGGGATTGAGAGTGAACATTTAACCGTCGCAGGGCGTACCCAGCTGGCGAGTTTCCTGCGGTCTGCCTTCCGGTTGCTAGATACGCGAGGGCTGGTGGAACAGGCTCGCATGGTGAAGGACGCGGACGAAATTGCGCGTCTGCGAGCGGCAGTGGTTTTGGGTGCGAGCCTGTTCGACCGGGCGCTCGAAGTGATCCGTCCGGGCGTGAAGGAGAGTGAAGTGGCGGCGGAGATGGAATATGCCGCCCGGCGGACTGGGGCAGAGGAGATGTCTTTCCCTACGATCGTTGCGGCGGGGAAGCGATCGGTGCTGCCGCATGGACGCGCTTCGAGGGCTGCGATTCCGTCCCGGGGATTCGTGGTCTGCGACTTCGGTGTTATACTCGCGGGCTACTGTTCGGACAGGACGCGCACCGTGTACGTGGGCCGTCCCACGGGCAAGGCCCGCCGAATGTATGAGGAGGTGCGGGAGGCACAGGAATCCGCCATAGCGACTGTGAGGGCTGGCGTGAGCGTCGGCGAGGTCGATCGGGCTGCACGTAGTGTGCTGAAAACGAGGGGTTTAGCGACACACTTCACGCACTCGACCGGGCATGGTGTAGGCTTGGAGATTCACGAAGCTCCACGCATTGCAGCGGGACAAACCGAGATCCTGCGCCAGGGAATGGTGATTACCATCGAGCCCGGCGTGTACATCGCGGGCAGTGGGGGCGTTCGCATCGAAGACATGGTCGTAGTTACGGAGCGTGGGTGCGAAGTCCTGGCGCCCACAAGCAAGGAACTCATAACGATTTGAAGGCTGGCTATTCTTAGTTCTCAGCCCGGGCATCGGAGACATCGCCCGGCCTCTCAGGTTGGCGCGAGAGAAGCAGGAAGCAGTCCCACCGCAAACCATGAACCAGAAAGAACTGAAAGAACTCATCGAGTTCTTAATCGAAAAAGATATCACCGAGTTTGAGTTGGAACGCGGCGATGTGAAGGTGCGGATCAAGCGTGGCGTCGAGCACGTTGCTCCGGTCCCGCCAGCGGCACCCCACTTTGCCGTGCATATGGCTCCAGCTTCGGCGCCAGAGATCACCGCTGTGCCCGCTGCGCCCGCTGTGGCTTCCGTCGAGAGCGCGGTTGCGGCGCCGGTCGCCGAAGCGGGGTTGCACACGGTGCATTCACCCATCGTAGGAACATTCTATGAGTGTCCTTCCCCAGGGTCGCCACCTTTTGTGAAGCCTGGAGATCTTGTCGAAGTCGGGCAGGTGCTGTGCATCGTCGAAGCTATGAAGCTAATGAATGAGATCGAGGCGGACGTGGCTGGTGAGATTGTCAAGAAGCTGGTGGCTAACGGTCAACCGATCGAGTACGGGCAGGAATTGTTTGTGATCCGGCCGCGAGTGTGAGTTCGGCAGGAGAAGGAGGGCGCGCTGATCGCGCCTTTTTGTGTGCCTAGATTAGCGGGGAGATATTGCCGGGCCGCGCCCGTCCCCACACGAGCTCTTGATGTTTAATAAAATTCTAATTGCGAACCGTGGCGAGATTGCCTTGCGAGTGATTTGCGCGTGCAAAGAACTGGGCATCCGCACGGTGGCGATTTACAGCGAGGCGGACCGGCACTCGCTGCACGTCAAGTTTGCCGACGAAGCCATCTGTATTGGCCCTCCCCAACTGGCGCAAAGCTACCTCAACATTCCCGCGGTGATCAGCGCGGCTGAGATCACGAATGTGGACGCAATCCATCCGGGTTACGGACTGCTGGCGGAGAACGCGAATTTCGCCGAAGTCACCGAGACCAGCAATATCAAGTTCATTGGGCCGCCGCCTGAGGTTACGCGGCTCATGGGCGAAAAAGAGAAGGCCCGCGCCGCAATGAAGAAGGCAGGAGTGCCCATTCTGCCGGGTTCCGACGGCATCCTCGCTAGCGATGGCGAAGCCATGGAGTGGGCGCGGCAGGTCGGATTTCCGGTGATCATTAAAGCGTCGGCGGGCGGCGGCGGTCGCGGCATGCGCATCGTGCGCAGCGAGGAGGAGCTTCCCGGATTATTCAAAGCGGCGCAATCGGAGGCGGCAGCCGCCTTCGGCAACGGCGATCTCTACATGGAGAAATTCATCGAGCGGCCGCGCCATATCGAGTTCCAGATTCTGGCCGACCAGTATGGCAACGTCGTAAGCCTCGGCGAACGCGAGTGCTCGATCCAGCGGCGTCACCAGAAGTTGTTGGAGGAGTCTCCGTCCACGCAAGTGACGCCGGAGCTCCGCGATGAGATCGGAAAGGTGTTGTCGAAGACACTTTCCGATATCGGCTATGTGAATGCCGGCACGATTGAGTTCCTTATGGACGAGGACCGGAGGTTGTACTTCATCGAGATGAACACGCGCATCCAGGTGGAGCACCCGGTCACCGAGATGGTCACCGACGTGGACCTGGTGAAGAGCCAGATTCTGCTGGCAGCCGGTGAGCGATTGGAGAATGTGTTGCAGGGTCCGATCGTGCATCGCGGGCATGCTATCGAGTGCCGCATTAACGCTGAGCATCCGGAGAAGTTCACGCCGTCGGCGGGGACGATTACGGCCTTCAACCCGCCGGGCGGAACCGGAGTGCGTATCGACACCGCGGCCTATGCCGAAGGAGTGATTCCGCCTTATTACGACTCACTCATTGCCAAGCTGATCGTGCGCGGCAAAGACCGGACGGAAGCGGTCTCTCGCATGGCGCGCGCGCTGGAGATGTTTATCGTGGAAGGGATATTCACGACCATTCCATTGCATCGGCGCATTCTGGCTGATCCGGATTTCCGGGCTGGGAAGTTCGATACCACGTTTATTGAGCGATTCCTGGCGAAGAATGGAAAAAAGAAGGTAGCGTCTTAAACCGGCAGTTTTTTGGTTGTCTGTTCACAAATATGTGTGTCTTAGTTGGATCATGCTATCCCGCATCTACGCCATTCTCGATACATCACGCTTCGCGGATAGCCAGGCATTGTTTTCGACCGCCGAAGAGCTGTTAGCTGGCGGCGTCACCCTGCTGCAATACCGCAATAAGAGCGGCAACGCTCGTCGGATGCTGGAGCAGGCGCGGGAGTTGAAACGTCGGCTCGGCGGTTCCGTCAAACTGATCATGGATGACCGGGCAGATCTTTGTTTAGCAGCGGGGTTTGATGGCGTCCACGTGGGTCAGGAGGATTTGTCACCAGAAAGCGCGAGAAGAGTGATCGGCGAGAGACTGTGGCTGGGCGTGTCCACGCATAACCCTGAGCAGGTAATGGAAGCCGACAAGACCTCCGCGAACTATGTCGCTGTCGGGCCAGTGTTTTCGACTGCCAGCAAAGCCAATCCTGATCCGGTCATTGGCCTCGAAGGCGTCCGGAACGCGAGGGCCCTGACGCGAAAGCCGCTGGTGGCAATTGGAGGTATTAACCGTGCCAACTGCCGGTCGGTCATCGAGGCGGGGGCAGACTCGGTTGCGGTAATATCCGATCTGATGCGGGAGCCCCGAAAATCAGCACAGGATTTTTTTCGCATCTTAGGATAAAGTCATGGCGGCTGCCGAGCTCGCTCGGCTGGACAGCCGGGGGCGGCTGTCCCCACGTAAGCTGGAGTCATACACAAGTCTAGGAGCCCTTTGAGTATCGACACGAAGCCACCAGCACCGATCGCCAGCGACTGGGAAATCCATAGCCACCAAGACACTGAACTGGTGAAAGGCCTTGGTCTGACCAGCGCAACCATGCTGGTTATGGGTTCGATGATCGGCTCGGGCATCTTTATTGTTTCTTCCGAAATATCCCGGGAAGTGAATTCTCCAGCGCTGCTCATTGCGGCCTGGCTGGTGACGGGTTTTATGACCATCGTCGGGGCTTTGAGCTATGGCGAGCTGGCCGCGATGATGCCGCGGGCCGGAGGCCAGTATGTTTACTTGCGCGAGGCACTCGGTCCGTTGTGGGGATTTCTGTACGGGTGGACGCTGTTCCTGGTCATTCAGACGGGAACGATCGCCGCAGTAGGCGTGGCCTTCGGCAAGTTTCTCGGTATTTTCGTTCCATCTATTTCTTCGTCGAACTGGATTCTGCATTTCTGGAGAGTGCCGCCGATTCACGTCGGACCCATGGTTCTTGGCAACATGGATGTGGGGCTGAACACGCAGAATCTGGTGGCTATTTTGGTCGTGGTTGCGCTCTCGGTGATCAACATTTTCGGGTTGAAGACCGGAGCGCTGATTCAGAATGTTTTCACTTTTGCCAAGGTTTCGGCGCTGCTGGGGCTGGGCTTGCTGGGCCTATTCATTGGGCGAAATGCGCAAGCGCTTGCCGCCAACTTCCACGGCAACTTCTGGAACCATGCCGGACTCGGCGCGCAGCATGCGGTGCAGGTCGGAGTCGGCGGACCCATCGTCATGGTGGGTACGCTGACGATTCTTGCGGTGGCGCAAGTGGGGTCGCTGTTTTCGGCCGATGCCTGGAATAACGTGACCTTCACGGCCGGCGAGGTCAAGAATCCCAATCGCAATTTGCCGCTTTCTCTCGCGTTGGGCACGGGTGTGGTCATCACGCTTTACGTCGTGTGCAATTTCGTTTACCTGAATGTGCTGCCCCTGAATGGCATTCCCAACGGCGCAACCATCCTGGAACGCGGAATTAAGTATGCGACGGAAGATCGCGTCGCTACAGCCGTGATGACGCAAATGTTCGGCTCGGCGGGTGGCCTGCTGATGGCTGCGGCGATCATGCTTTCCGGTTTCGGATGCGTCAACGGGCTGATTCTGGCGGGCGCGCGCGTCTATTACGCGATGGCAAAGGACGGTCTGTTCTTCCGCAGCGTCGCCAAGCTGCATCCGACTTACAAAACGCCGGCGGTTTCGCTCATGGTGCAGATGGTCTGGACCTGCGTGCTTTGCGTCTCCGGGAGCTATGGACAATTGCTGGACTACATCGTTTTCGCGGTGCTGGTGTTCTACATCCTCACCATCTTCGGATTATTCGTGCTGCGCCGTAAGCACCCCGACGCGGAGCGGCCATATCGCGCGATTGGCTATCCGGTATTGCCCGCAGTGTATATTGTGATGGCCGTATTCATTGATGTCGTACTATTGCGCTACAAGCCGCAATTCACGTGGCCGGGATTGATCATTGTGTTACTAGGAATTCCGGTTTATTTTGCGTGGTCGCGGCGCGCGGCCCGCACATTGACCTCAGCTTAACAACGAAGGAGAAACCAATCGGATGGCGAACCTGCTGGCTACCAAGCCGCTGAATCTGCTGATGGAGGAATCCCGCGAGACGGGCGAGCACAGTCTGAAGCGAACGCTCGGCGTTTTCCAACTGACCGCACTAGGCGTGGGCGCGATTGTCGGCGCAGGCATTTTTGTAATGGTGGGGCTGGGAGCGCAGTACGCCGGTCCCGGACTCACATTATCGTTCGTTCTGTCCGGGTTGGGATGCGCATTTGCCGGGCTCTGCTACGCCGAGTTCGCGGCCATGATTCCGCTGGCGGGCAGCGCGTACACCTACGCTTACGCCACCCTGGGTGAGTTGCTGGCTTGGATCATCGGATGGGATCTGACGCTCGAATATGCCATGGGTGCGAGCACGGTGTCTTCGGGCTGGTCAAACCATTTCATCGAGCTGCTGAATATCTTCCACATTCAGATGCCGCTCTGGATGGCCTACGATCACTGGACAGCACTGAAGACCGCGGAGAACGTTATTGCCCGCCAAATGGCACTGGCCTCGGACTCTTCCCTGGTGCCAGGCACACAATCGTTCCTCGATAAGATCAGCGCGATCATGAGCTCGCAGTCTCCCGAGTTGTTGCAGCGGGCGCACGATCTGCTGGGCGCGCCACATTTGTTTGGGATGGAAATCGGCTTTAACCTGCCGGCGTTCGTCATCGCGCTGGTGATCACCGCGGTTCTGGTTATCGGGATCAAGGAGAGCGCGAGGTTCAATACTGGGATCGTAGTGGTGAAGGTTTCGGTGGTGCTCTTCGTCATCGCGCTGGGCTCCCGTTACATCCACAGCAGCAACTGGGGTACCGACTGGAGTTCGTTTGCGCCCCACGGCTTCGCGGGAATCGGAGCCGGGGCCGCGTACATATTCTTCGCCTACATTGGCTTCGATGCGGTTTCGACGACGGCCCAGGAGGCCAAGAATCCGCAACGGGATTTACCCATCGGCATGATCGCTTCGCTGGCGATCTGCACTGTCTTATATATCGCCGTAGCTGGCGTGTTGACGGGGATGGTGCATTGGCAACAAATCAACATCGAGGCTCCCGTGGCGCGCGCATTTCTGGACCGGGGTCTAACCACGGCGTCGCACATTATTACGCTGGGCGCTCTGGCGGGCCTGACGAGCGTGATGCTGGTGATGCTGCTCGGCCAGACGCGGGTGCTCTACTCCATGGCCAATGACGGCCTTCTGCCGAAGAAATTCTTCGCTGCTGTCCACCCTAAGTTCCGCACGCCATGGAAGAACACGATTCTCGTCGGCCTGCTGGCAGCGATCGTCGGCAGCCTGACTCCCATCGAGGATATCGGCAGGATGGTGAATATCGGAACGCTGCTGGCCTTCGTGATTGTGTCGATTTCGGTGCTGGTCTTGCGGCATACGAATCCCGCCCAGCCGCGGCCCTTCCGCACGCCGTGGGTGCCGTTGATTCCAATCCTGGGCGTGATCTCGAACGGTTACATGATGTACAAACTGGGCTGGGTCAACTGGGCGCGATTGATCATCTGGCTGCTGATCGGGCTGGTAGTGTACTTCACGTATGGCCAGAAGCACAGCCGGGTGCAGGCTCTGCAAGCTGCTCAGGGCGGCCGGCCTGGCGCTGACTGAAGAGTGCTTGGTTTCTTCATGCCTTCCGCTCATACGCGGAGGGCATTTTTGTTTTATAGTCGTTTGCTAGTCGTTAGTCATTGGTCGTTCGTCGTTGGCCTTTGACGAACGACTAATGACTACCGACTAACGACCAGCGACTGTTCCGACATGAAGATCGTCACTGCCGCCGAGATGCGCGAGATCGATCGCGTCACCAGCCAGCGCTTCGGCGTGCGTTCAGTCACGCTTATGGAGAATGCGGGGACGGCGGTCGCCGACTTTGTTGTGTCCCAATACCCGTCTGCAGAGCGCATTGGCGTGATCTGCGGCAAGGGCAACAATGGCGGAGACGGCTTTGTGGCGGCGCGAAAACTGAAGGCAGCTGGAAAGGAAGTGCGAGTTGTCTTGCTGGCGGAGCCGTCGGAACTGCAGGGCGATGCAGCAGAGATGTTCCGCAAACTTCTCGTGGCGCCCGTGATTGTTCGACCGAACATTGTGCGATCCAGCGAGGAGTTGAAGCGGGAACCGGCGCGATCAGTATTCGAATCCGACGTTCTGCTCGATGCAATTCTGGGTACGGGTTTTAAGCCGCCTGTGAGCGGGTTGTACGCTGAGGCAATCCGGTTGCTGAATGCGAGTTCAGCGCCTGTGGTTGCCGTGGATATTCCTTCTGGCGCCGATGCCGATGTGATGGGCGAGCAGACTGGCGCGGTTGCGCGTGCCGACTCCATAGTTACATTCACCGCACCGCGTCCTGCCCACATTTTCGGAAGATTGACCGACGGTCCAACACTCATTTCTCCGATCGGCTCGCCGGACGACGCCGTTGTTTCCTCGTTGCAGCTCAATCTGATTACTGACCGCGAGATTGCTCCCTTGATTGGGCCACGACCGCTAGCGGCGAACAAGGGAAGTTTTGGGCACGTGCTGGTGATTGGCGGCTCAGTGGGGAAGGCGGGCGCGGCCGCCATGGCGGGGATGGCCGCGCTGCGAACAGGAGCCGGATTATCGACAGTGGCTACGCCGAAGTCCGTGCTCGCCACAGTGGCGGGATTTCATCCCGAAGTCATGACTGAGCCACTCGACGAAACCGATGCCGGCAGTATCTCGACTCGCGCTCTCGCCAGTGGACGGATGGACGCACTGATCAAAGGTAAGACGGTTCTGGCCGTAGGGCCCGGGATCTCGCGCAATCCCGAGACCTCAGAGTTTGTTCGCAGCTTGGTGGTGAAATGCAAGTCTCCCCTCGTCCTGGACGCGGATGGTCTCAATGCATTCGAAGGGCGAGCCACCGAACTCAGTGGCAAGGGACGCAGTTTGGTGATCACGCCTCATCCTGGCGAGATGGCGCGTCTCGCCGGATCCACAGTGGCTGTGGTGCAACGGGACCGCATCAACGTCGCTCGCACATTCGCCCGCGAACACGAATTGATCGTAGTGCTGAAGGGGCATCGCACGCTGATTGCACAGCCAGACGGAACGGTTTGGGTAAACACCACCGGAAATCCTGGTATGGCAACCGGGGGCACGGGCGACATCCTTACCGGCATGGTGGCCGGTTTCATCGCGCAAAATCCCGAACACATCGCGGAAGCAGTAATTGCTGCGGTTCATCTCCACGGCATTGCCGGTGACGTGTCGCGCGAAAGCATGGGCGAACATTCGCTGGTCGCAACCGACTTGGTTAAAGCCTTGCCAGAGGCCTTCCGACGGGTACGTGAATCTGCCGCAGATTCCAAGGTGGAAATTCGCGGCTGACGCACTTTCCCGGGAGTCACGAGTGCAGACGCCTGGCCACACCAGTTATCTTCGGCTTTTGTTACGCCATCCGTCTCACTGCCTCTAGTATTCGCTTCGTGCCCCCGAATATTCCTCCCCAACCACGCAAGCTCCCATCCGCAAAGAAGGCAGTCGATGGCGTTGGGCCATCGCCCTATTCAATTTTGACCCAATTGTTCACGAAGTCCCTTCCTTGCTTTCCATACGAGACCCGCCGAACATCCGTGACAACTACTGCCTCCCTTCTGCCGTTAAACTCAATCGAGTTCTCGTGTACGGTGAGCCTCCCTACATCTCTGTAGGCGAGGAGATTTAGGTCGCGCCATCTATTTTCATTGGGAAGATACCAGACAGTGTCGAATGTCTGAGCTGCCATCGGAGCCCTCATCCTTAGTCTCTGTGCTTTTTGTCCGGCGAATGCGTTCTTTTGGGCGAAGAGATTTTAGCAGCTAACTCGGGTTAATGTTGACGGCTGGAACTGTGGAGCAAATATCCCGTCCGCGCACAGAAAAATGGATTTGTGTCGTAGCGTCTCCTTATCACAAACAACCAACTTTGGGCTAGTTCCCCTGAAAGTCCATTCTTGAAGACTGGCCAGCCGCCATCGGCTATCTGATTGCTACTTAAGCAGTTAAGTCAGCTTCTGCCGCTAGATGGGCTGGAATCCGGACAAGTGCTTCCGTAATCTGCCTTGCGTTTCACCGCTATGACATAGTGGTTCTGGTTATGACACACTTCCCCCAGACACACCCTCAAAACCGCGCTCAGCGAGTTCAGTTCGCGAGTTCGATTCCCGTTGTCATCAAACTGGATGACGGGCGGAGCGCGCGAGCGAAACTGCAAACCATTTCCGAGACCGGTGGCATGTTGCGATTGGCCGGGGCCCTGGAGCAGGGCAATCTGGTCGAAGTCACCATCGAGACGGAATCGGGCGCAGTGAAAGGCATGGCGGAGATCCTGGAGCCGACGCGCAAGTCCAAGGACGGAATTCTGCAGCCATTCCGCTTCATCGCGTTAGAGGACAACGATCACCGCACCCTGCGCAACGCCCTGGACACACGTGTGGACCGGGACTTCCTGGGACTCCGTTCCAGCAAGTGGGTCGCACCAAAGAGATAGTGCCAAAGAAATAGTGCCAAAGAAATGTGAAGGCCTTCCGATCTGACGCCCTCGCCGAAGCAGTGCTGAACTCTCGCTATACTGGTTTCCAGATCCCTCATGGAGACGCGAGAATTCATCACCCAATCGCCGGAGGAGACGATCGCTCTTGGGCGCACGCTGGCCGCGATGCTCGCCCCACCGAAAATCGTCGTGCTTCGCGGCGACCTGGGAGCGGGCAAGACCACGCTAGTCAAAGGCATCGCGGAAGCCTTCCACGCGGCCTCGGAAGAAGATGTAACCAGTCCTACCTTTACGCTGATCCACGAATACCGCGGGGCTGAAGCCATTCTCTATCACATCGATTTGTACCGGGTGGATACGCCGCGCCAGCTTGAGACTTTGGGACTCGACGACCTCATCGCGGAAAACAGTGTCCTGCTGATCGAATGGGGAGAGAAATTCGCGCGCTTTGAGCGCGAACGCGATGTGGAGATCGCGTTGGAACGCGTGGGAGAAAACGAGCGGCGGGTGAGGGTGAGCCACTGATTTTCCTAAAACAATTCTATTACCTCAGCGGCTAAAGCCTTCATTGATTCGACAGCGTTTATCGCAGCGCTGAAAGCGCTGCGCCACCCAAAACCAGAGTTTCTCGGCAGCCCCCTTAAAATCCCATGATGTTGTAGCCGCAATCCACGTGGATGACCTCGCCGGTGATGCCGGAACTGGCGTCTGACGCCAGGAATACTCCGGTGGCACCGACTTCGTTCACATCCACGTTGCGCTGTAGCGGGGCTCGTTCGGCATGGGACTTCAGCATCTCTCCCAAACCGGAGATGCCGCGAGCGGCAAGAGTCTTGATGGGTCCGGCGGAGATCGCGTTGACACGGATCTTTTTTCTGCCCAAATCGTAAGCGAGATAGCGCACGGTGCACTCGAGCGCGGCCTTGGCGACGCCCATCACGTTGTAATGCGGCACCACTTTTTCCGCGCCGTAGTAGGTCATAGTGACGATGCTGCCGCCGTCTTCCATCAAAGGCGCAGCGGCACGCGCCACCGCGATCAGGGAGTACACGCTAACATCGTGCGCGACCCGGAAACCTTCTCGAGTGGTATTTACGAAATCGCCCTTGAGTTCGTCGGCCGGGGCAAAGGCTACGCTGTGTACCAGGGCGTGCAGCTTGCCATAGCGCTCTTTGAGTTTCTCAAAGAGCCGCGCAATCTCGGCGTCGTCGGAAACGTCACACATGAATCCCTCAGCTCCGGGCAGCGAGACGATCAAATCCCGAGCTTCCTGTTCCAGCCGCTCGTTCTGATACGTGATGGCTAGCCTGGCGCCGGCGTTGTGCAGTCCTTGCGCGATCGACCAGGCAATGCTGCGTTTATTTGCGACTCCGAAGACAACCGCGATCCGACCTTCGAGGCTGGAGGACATGCATGTCTCCTTTTGAATTTGAAGAGAAAGGATAACAGCGGGAAAGGCCTATTTACCACAGAGACACAGAGTCACAGAGAAGAGTCTTGGTTTTCCAACGCAAAGTGACCCGCGACTCCTCCGTGTCTCTGTGACTCCGTGGTGGATTAGCTTTTATTCCGCTGTGCCGACCTCGACGGGTGTAGCTGCTCCCACCGGCCAACTCGCGCTGACAAATGCGACGGCGTACACCAACCCAATGATAGAGAATCCGGCGACCAGACTAACCTGCGCGACTGCCCCCACCAGGAGCGCGAGACAAATCTGCAGCGCCGTGCCCGCGAAATAAAACGTATTTTGCACCCGTCCCATGAAATGCTGCGGCACCTGCTCCATCAGGCTGGTGTTTATGGCGACACCGCTGACTCCGCGTGCCGAACCCATTACAGCGTAGATTAGGACGGCAACCGCAAGCACGGGAGAGAGCGGTGCCAGAATCATACTGATAGTAAGCAGGCCCATAGAGATCGCAATCGAACGCCGGGCGCCCAACCCCGCGATGAACCAGGGCGCATAGAGGGCACTCGCAAACGCGCCGGTACCCCATCCGGCATTCAACCAGCCATAGCCCACAGCGCCAGCGTGAAAAACTTTGTCACTCAACGGAGGTGTGACCACAACTCCGGTCATCATTGCGGCCAGAAAGAGCGCCCAACTGATTCCCAGGAAAACCAGATTGCGCTTGCCACGAAGAAACTGGATTCCTTCCCGCATTTCGCGCACGAAGCGTTCGACGGCGGTTTCCGCGGCCACGATGTCGGCACGCAACTCCGCCGGACGAGGCACCACGTGCCGTCCCTTGCGCACCGCGAAGTAGCAGAGAAACGAAACCAGGTATGTGGAGAAATCGATGAGCAGCACTCCACCCAGCCCGATGCGGTTGTAAACGAATCCAACGATGGAACCCGCAATCAGCCAGCCTCCCTGGACTCCGGCCAGCAGAAATGTGTTGGCGTGCACGAATTCTTCGCCCGGAGTCAATTCCTGGATGAGGGCGGTGATAGTCGGCCAGAACATCCAGAAACCAGCGGCCACCAGTGTGTTCATCAGGTAGAGCTCCCAGATTCTTGCTTTACCCATGAAGGCGAGAATGGCAACGGTGAGGATGATGATGGCGCGCAGGGCGTCGAGCCACATGACCAAGCGGCGGCGGTCCTCGCGATCAATGATGACGCCCGTGAAGGGCAACATCAGCATGGCCGGGATTGTTTGCAGGACAGCGAACGTCCCCAGGGCGATTTCCGAATGAGTGGCCTGCAGAATGTACCAGGCAACCGCGGCAGAGTTCATGCCGCTGCCCAGCATCGAAATCACGTTCGCAGCGAAAACGAAGCGCAGCGCCCGCTTCTGCAAAATGGACCGCATGACTTAATTTAAATGAAGAGGACGAACTCGCCAACCCCGGGCATCACAACGATGTTGTGTGGCTCGGCCATCGAATTTGGATCTTTCGGGATTCCCAGAACAAATAAACGATCAGCATGATCATCTCCGGCTCGATCGGGTGCTTGTAACGAGGGAAGGGATTCACAAGGTAATAGGGAAGCGGATAGATGAGCAAGAAACATGCGAGCAGGAATGCGCCGCGCTTTCGATTGCGAATCGTCAGCCATAATCCTGCGAACGCAAATGCCGCTCCCAGCAAGAAATTGGCGTGGCGCGAGATCATCAGATCGTATCCCGCGAGGATGGCGGCCTGCGGAGGAGCAATCCAGAAGTAAACGGCGCGTTCCGCTGTGAACCACAGGAATCGTCCGGGATGTTCGCGGATGAACTGCCGGACCTCTTGCCGCTTTTCGGCCATGAAACCGAGTTCGCCCAATTCCTGAAATCTGAGCATGGCCTCGGGATTGTTTCCGGGATGTTCGTTGCGGGTCCAGAGGCCCGCGGATCGATCGTTGTTGGCCTCGTACATTTCCAGCGGAAGGTTGTCACGAACGAAGATGAACTTGCCAAAGACCTGGTAGTTGCGCACCAGCCATGGGCTCACCACGAGAGCCGCTGTAAGCACGCACAAAGCGGCTCCAACGAATTGCCGGGGACGCTGGGGCAGCCGATACAGCAGCCAAAGCAAGCAGAGTGGCAGCATGCTCACGACCGCAGTATTGGTCAGCGCGATCACGCCCCAGAGCAGTCCGAACAAAATCCACATGCGGCGGCGCGGGGGTGCGTCCGCCATGCGCAAGGTGAGCAACAGGGCGAGGCTCAGCAGAAATGTGGTGAAGCTGGTCTCCCAGACCACCCGCACCGGCCAGTAGATTGCATAAGGAAAAACAGCCCAGGTCCAGGCCGTTGCACGTGCCACGGCAATTTCGTACATTCGCTCGGCGATCCGGTACAGCGTCAAACAGGTCAGGGCGGCAAAGACGCTGTTGAAGGCGAGAATCACCCAAGCTGAAAGCGCGCTGTACACGCCGAACAACTTGAAAACTCCCGCGAGGATATAAGGGTAAAGGGGCGGCGCCCACGCGCTGGGCCCGGTCGGCAGGTCTGTGGGCGAGCTGAATCCCTGGCCAGTAGCGATGGAACGGGCGAGGCGGCCCATTTCCCAGCCAAATTGAAAATGATCACGGCGAGTCGTGATCCGGTAAGTGTGGCCGATGGTACTCACGGCCAGGCGCAGCAGAAGTGCAATCACAACGATGAAGAGGATCGAGTGATGAAGAGGCTGGCGTGATTCCTTAAGCCGGTTCGCTTCGGCGACCGTGAGTAAGTTCGTGGCGATGCGATCCTGCATCGGCACAGACTACAGCATTGACTCTTCCCATGCCACGGCGTAAGCAAATGATCACCACAGACGGGCGGCGGAGACGCCCGTCCTCCATCAATGCACGCAGACTTGCAAGCTTGGCCGTTCAGAGCTACGATTCCCGCGCGAGCCTTGGAGGTGACTATGAAGCGCAGTCGTTGGCCGGTCGTCCTGATGATGGTTTCCCCCCTGGTCTTCTCTGTTCTCGGCTGCGCGCAACTGGACAAGATCGTGATTCCCGCAGGCACACCGGAAGATCAGGCGCTGACGGCGATTTCAAACGAGCAAGACACGCAAAAGAAGTTGGCGATGTACCAGGATTTCCTGCAGAAGTTCTCGGCGAATCCGGCGGCGGTTGCTTATGGCAACTGGCAGATTTCGCAGTCTTACCAGACCGCGGGAGATCTGCAGAAAGCCCTCGAGTACGGCGACAAGGCTTTAGCCGGTTCTCCGCACAACCTGGATATTCTTGTGTCGCAAGCCGGGATCGCACAGCAGATGAAAGACAATGCCAAGCTCATGGACTATTCGACACGGGGCGGTGAACTGTACAACTCCATTGCCAAGCAAGCCAAGCCCGAAGGGATAAGTGACCAGGAGTTTGCCCAGCGCATCGAGGAGGAAAAGAGCACGGCCAAAAGCTCCGACGAGTTTCTGGAAGCTGCGGCGTTCAATGCAATCGTGGAGGAACCTGACGCCAAGAAGCGTATGACATACATTGAACGCTTCACGCCCGCGTTCCCCGATTCACGTTTTCAGGAGCAGATTGCATCCTACGCGATGATGTCGTTGTCGGAACTGAAGGATACGCCGCGGCTGATCTCCTACGCGGAAAAGACGCTGGAGGCCCATCCGAACAATTTGCCGGCGCTGCTCCTACTGGCCGGCACTTACGCCGATGACCCCAAACCCGGCAGCGTGACCAAGGCAGTTACGTATGCGCAGAAGGCCATCGAGGCGGCCAAAGCCGACGCTCCCGATGCCGACCGCTCCCGCAAGGTCTCTGCCGGAGCGGCACACTCCACCTTGGGCTACGCCTATATGAAGCAAGACAAGACAGTAGGGGCGATTCCGGAGTTGAAATCGGCCTCGGCATTGTTGAAAGGGCAAGACAATCAGCAGTATGCGATTGCCATGTATCGGCTCGGTTTTGCCTACGCCAAGCTGAACAGAGTTTCCGAAGCGCGCGACGTCTTGCAAGAAGCAACTAAGATTCCCGGACCCGTACAGCAGCCTGCTCAGGAGCTCTTGCTCAAAGTGAACGCGATGCGCGCGAAAGGGAAGTAGCTGAAGCGGCTACGGATTTCACGGATTCACACGGATCAAGCACGAGAGCTGTCGAAGATCTCCTGAAGCGTGAAGCCAAGCTCCTCTCAGTGTCCCACCAATTCAGCCGAGAGCAAGTTGGCTTTGACGGCTAGATTGTAGGCGCGCTGCACGTCTCCGCCATTCGCTGCCGTCTTGGCCTGCTCCATATAACTCTTGATTTGCTTCACCGTGTCCTGCTGGTTCGCGCTGAGTTGACGGCCCGAGATTTTCTTCAGATTCGCATCGCTGGTAGCTAGCAATTGATCGGTGCTCTCGATCTGGTGGGAAGCCTGTTGCGGGCTCAGGTCCGGAGACAGAGCCACCGTAGGATCAGCTGTGCCGCCATTGCGTACAACGGTTTTCGGGGGACCTGTCTCTGCAGGCGTCCCCGCAGGCGCAGTCGCTTTGTGGGTTCGGTGGTGCTTCCTGGTTTTGGCTCCAGTGGACCGCGCCGGCTTGCAGCCTAACTTCGTGCTCGAACCGGGTTGCGAATTCTCCGGACAGGCCGAGGATGCCGTCGATGGCGGCTGTGACGGCGCGGCCGATTGATCCGGAGCTTTTTGCTGATCGGTTGGCGGTTGGGCTGCCGAACCTTGCCGGGACGAATTGCTCGGTTGGTTCTCCTGCGCCTGCGTGGACTGTGAAACGGCCATTGCTGGCACGGAGGACACAATGCTGGCGCACGGCCAAGGCAACAGCAGACAGGTTCCGAGAATGGCGGCCAGACGCATATTCAGTTATTCGATGCTCGCTGTAAAGGTGACCAGCAATCCAGGCCACCAGCGAATTTTATCGCCGAACGAGGGGCGGTGCACCATTCACCTTAGAATAAGAAGCACAGACTGAAGAACAAAAGTTGCGAATAGCTCAGATCTACTCAGGAATTTGGAACACTCAAGCTGGGTGCGACGGCCCGGCCCTTCTCGCCATTGGCCTCCGCTCCGATGTCAGCCACCGGCAGGCGAAGGCGGAACGTTGTGCCCTGTCCTTCCGCGGTCTCGAAATCGATCGAGCCGTAGTGCCACTGCAGAGCTTGATAGGTTTGCGCCAGCCCGATTCCGCTGCCCCCTTTCCTGGTGGTGAAGTACAATTCAAAAATCTTTTCCTGCAGTTCGTGGGGTATGCCCATCCCTTCGTCGCGAATCTCAGTGACGACGTTGTCTCCGTCCCGCCCGACAGCGATGGTGAGCGTTCCCCCTTTTGGCATCGCTTGCATGCCGTTGATTATCACATTCAGAATGGCTTGCTTCATCACGTCGAGGTCCACTCTTACTCCCAGCGATTCGGTACCGAGCCTGCGCTTCACGGTCACTCCATGTTGCTCGGTGTCGGGTGTGGCCAGCATGATCACATCCTCGAGCAGTCGGCGCATGTCAATTTCTTCGAGATGCAGATCGCGCGGTCGAGTGAAGTCCACCAGGATCTGGACTACACGATCCAGCCGATGAATCTCATTGCCGATAATGTCCATGTGGCGGCGCGTGTCCGGATCGATCTGCTGCAGCTTGTTTTGCAGCAACTGCAAATGCAGCACAATCGCATTGATGGGATTCTTCACCTCGTGGGCGACCCCGCGGGTGGTGCGGCCGCTGGCGGACATCTGACGTGATATTTCGATTTCATCCTGAATACGCCGTACCGACTCGACATCCCGCAGCGTCAGCAGGGCGCCGATCGGGGAGCCCCGTTCCTGAATAAAATCGAGCGAAACCTGCACCATCTTTCCGTTCGCGGATTCCACTTCACGCTGGGCGATTGGATGCCGCAGTTGAAAACCATCGAGCACCAGTGCTCCCAGCGACGAGTCCTGGGTGAAAATCTCGTTCACCGTACGGCCCAACAATTCCCGCCTGGGGCGGCCCAGAAAACGCTCCACCGAAGCGCTTACCAGGACGACTCGCGAATCGCTCGTAAACAACATCAAGCCGTCCTGCAGGTTTCCCATGATCTGGTCCACGTTGTCTTTCAACGCAGAGAAGATTTCTCTGGCATCGCGCATCTGTCGGCCCAGGTGGGCAATCTTCAACGTGACCAGACCATATTCATCGCGTCCGGCTTCCTGCTCGGTGACGGCTTCAGCTTCCCCGGCGGTAACGCTATCCAGGCTGCGGCTGATGCGCTCCAGCGGCCCCAGGGCGATGTGCGATAGCCCTGCCGCCAGCACCAGGGAAAGCAAGATGGAGATGCCGGAGAAGATTACAGCGTGATTCAGTCGCGGCGTGATTTCCTTTTTGAGGAATACGGTTGAGATGCCCAGCCGGATGCTGCCGAACGGTTCACCGTTTAACTCTAAGCGCAGGCGGACTTCGTAGGTGGTGGGTGGGTTATAAACCAGGCGGAGTTGCCGTCGGAACTTGGCATCCTGCACAATTTGGAAGTCCGGGCGGTCGGGGACGGTTTTCCCGATCATCTCCGGAATGGTATGCAGAATCGCCTTGCCGTCGGCATCCACAATAGCGGCGTCCTGGATCATCGGCCAGTCGTTCACTACCGATTCCAGCATCTTGTTCAGATAAATGTCTGTTCCCAGATAGTACGCAATCGCACTCCGAACCTTGGCCTGTTTGCGAGTGTCAACGCGGGTGTCGGCCAAGTCTGGGACGGCCGCGTTCGCGGCGAGATACGCGAGTTGCGAATTTATAAAAGCCGCCGAGTTGTGCGCGAATGTGACCTGCTGACGCAGTATCTGCGAAACATAGATATAGGAAAATGAGCACACCAGCGCCGCCACCATGAAGGTAATGGCGAGCACGATCTGGGTCTTTCGACGCATGCCTCAATTAGAACCCTTACTCGAAAACGATGGCAGGTCGTGCCTCGCCAGCCAATTGCCAACCCCCACCCGGACTGTCCCGCCGCCCGGCTAGTCTTCCCTGGCCAGGGCGGCATCGGCCGCCGCGTTGCCGTATTCCTTAAGCTTATTATGCAGGGTTTTCAGGCTGATGCCGAGAATCTCTGCCGCCCGCGTCTTGTTATTGCTAGTGGACTCGATCGTCTTCAGAATTAGCCGCCTCTCGGCTTCTTCCACGGTCGTACCCACACCCAGGTGTATTGCATCGGGATCCTCGGATGAGGTGCGAACCGTGGCCTGACCGAATCCGGGTGTTAGGTGCTTGGTCTCAATCACAGCCCCCTCGCAGACGATCACTGCGCGCTCCAGAGCGTTGCGCAACTCGCGGACATTTCCCGGCCAGGAATAATTCTGGAACAAGTTCAGGACGGCCTCGCTCACCACTGCCACTTTGCGCCCGTGTTTGGCGCTCATGTCCTTCAATAGCGATTCCACTAGTGCTGGAATGTCGTCCTTGTGCTCGTGCAAAGGCGGCATATGAATGTTAAAAACATTCAGCCGGTAGTAAAGATCGTTGCGCAACTCCCCGCGGGCCACGGCCTCCTCGGGTACCTTGTTGGTTGCGGCAAGAACCCGGACGTCCACCGTCGTTTCTACCTTGCTTCCCAACCGGCGTAGCTTGCGATCTTCCAGCACGCGGAGCAGCTTGGCCTGGGTGCCCACCGGCATTTCACCGATCTCATCCAACAACAAGGTGCCCCCTTCCGCCAGCTCAAAGCAGCCAGTGCGGCGCTCCAGTGCTCCGGTGAACGCGCCTCTTTCATGGCCAAAAATCTCGCTCTCAATCAGGGTTTCGGGAATCGCCGCACAATTGATGGGAACGAACGGCTTGTTACGGCGCGGACTGAGCTCATGAGTGGTGCGAGCTACCAATTCCTTGCCCGTGCCGCTCGCGCCCGTGATCAAAACCGACGCTGTGCTGGGCGCCACCATTTCAATCAGCCGGAAAATCTCCTGCATTTTCTTCGACGCCCCCACCAGACTCCCGAGCGATCCGGCGTCCCGCAGTTTCCGCCTCGTGACTTCCAGTTCCACACGGGTCCCCAGCAGTGCCGAGGCGTTCTGCAGAATGGTGCGCAGCCGGTTGGTGTCGATGGGCTTGGTAATGTAGTCGTATGCCCCCATGCGCATGGCTTGCACCGCACTATCAATCGTTCCCTGAGCCGTTACCACGATTACCGCGATGGTCCTGCTGTCATCGGCGATTCGCTCCAGCAACTCCAGGCCTCCCATGCGCGGCATCTTGAGATCGGTAACGACGATGGCAGGCGACCAAGTGGAGGCCTTTTCAAAACCTTCCTGCCCGTCCTTGGCGGTCTCAGCCCGATACCCCCACGCGGAGACCAGTTCCGCCAGCCCCGTGCGCTCGTTCTCTTCGTCTTCGACAATCAGTACTTTTTCCTGGCTCATAGACCCCGGCTCATGGAAGAAAACACAAGTATCCCATTATTGAGGCTTGCCGCCATTGCTGCAAGCCGGACGCAGTCTGCTGCTGCGGGAGAACACCCTTGAGGGTGGCCAAGTGTCTCACATTAAGACACACTCCTCTGGTCGTCGCTGGACGCGGCGAATCGCCTTCGGGTAATATGTTTTCGCCGATTCCTTATTATGAACATTTGCGCTTCTCTGGAATTGTCTACAAGACATTAAGAAAGTTGTGACGTTCTTAACGGTTGCCATGCAGAGGATTCCCAGTCTTGTACGCGTGCATGGATACAAAAGCTGACTGAAGAAGTTGCGGAGGACGATATGTCGTTTCCCAGAATAAGAAGTGGGCGTGTACTGATTGCCAGTTTCCTGCTGATCTTAAGCGTGGTTCTCCTGTCGCCCTTCACCCTAGCCCAAGATGCCGAAACCCCGAAGTTTGAAGTCTTCGCCGGCTATCAGTGGCTGCACCCCGGTGGCACTGTCCCAGCCCCGAACTCGGACTATAACAATCCATCGCGATTGAAAATTCGAGATATGCCTTTCGGCATCGGTGCCGCCTTCACGTACAACTTCCAAAAATATTTCGGACTCGAAGGCGATTTGGGGCGCAACTGGGATCATGGCTACGAGGGAACTATATCGGTCGGCCCCAAATTGACTTTCCGGACGGGCGAAGCCAACTACTTTTTGCATACTTTGTTGAGTTACAACCGGCTCGTAATAACCGGCCTGCCCAAGGACAATGGCATTGGCGCGATTCTGGGCGGCGGAATGGATCTGCGCGTGACTCGTAGGTTCTATCTGCGGCTGTTCGAGGCAGATTACGTATGGGCCCGGCAAAACTATGCGTCGGTAGTGTCCTCGTCGTTCCCCGATCTCCGGCGAGTCTCGCTGGGCGGTGTGCGGCTGCGCACCGGCGTGGTGTTTAACTTTGGCTATCCCGAGACCTTGACGCCAACGGCAAGTTGCTCCGTGCAGCCCAGCGAAGTCATGGTAGGCGAGCCCATCACGGCTACCACCACTACCGCGAACTTCAATCCCAAACACTCGCTGAATTACGAGTGGAGCGGTACCGGCGGAAAAGTCACCGGCAAGGACAACACCGCGAGCATCGACACCAACGGAGTTGCCGGCGGCAGCTACACGGTCACCGCCAACATCACCGATCCCAAAAAGAAGACTGGCGGAGGGGCCACTTGCACCGCGAACTATACGGTGAAGGAGCCGCCGAAGAATCCGCCAACCATGTCTTGCTCGGCAAGTCCGGCGTCCTTGCAAGCTGGCGGCAGCTCAACCATCACCTGTAACTGCACCAGCCCAGATAACGTTCCCGCGACCGTTGGCGGATGGACTGCCAGCAGTGGCAGCGTTTCAGGGAGCGGCAACACCGCGACCCTGAACACGACGGGCGCATCCGCCGGTCCGATCACGGTGAGCGCGACTTGTACGGATTCGCGCGGCCTGAATACGCCAGCCTCCACTCAGGTGACGGTAGAAAATCCACCTGCGCCACAAGCACCGCCGCAAGCCAGCAAGCTGACCGATTGCGACTTCGAGAATATGGCCAAGATCGGGAAGCCGTGGCGCGTGGACAACGAGTGCAAAGGCAAACTGGACGACGTTGCCAAGAACCTGCAGCAGAACGCAGACAACAAGCTGGTCATCGTCGGCAACGCCGAACCCGCCGAGAAGCGCAAGAATCTGGCGGCCGAACGCGCCGTCAATTCGAAGGCCTATCTCACCGGCGGCGAAGCCAAGCTCGGAATCGATCCCAGCCGCATCGAGACCCGCACCGGCAGTGCCGGCACCAAGACCGCCGAATACTGGGTGGTCCCCGCCGGCGGTACGTTCTCGGGCGAAGCCACGCACACCGTGGATGAGTCCGCAGTGAAAGCGGTTCCGGACCATCCCCATGCAGCACCCAAGAAGAAGGCAAAGCCCGCGACTCATCAGTAAGGCGAGCCAGGGTTAAGCCCGTCGAACACAAGTCCGTCAGGACAATAGCCGGTCGAGTGCAAAGCTCGACCGGCATTTTTTATCTGTCCGTGCTCTGGGGGCTTAGACCAAAACAAGCTCGTGTGGGACGGGAGACTCGCCCGTCCTGGGGCGCAAATCCCTTCGCAGTGCCTTCGGGTGGAGCAGCGCTCCAGTCCGCGGCCAGTCCGGTTTTTTCTTCTGAGGAACAAAATTGGATGGTTCAACCTAAGCTGCTGCAGCCTTTCCACCCTACTTAGCCCGACCTTCCCCCTGTTCCTCCTCGCCGTGACCGGCCCCCGCCGGTTTCTGGGCTTGACCGCATGCTTGAAATTAGATAACCTTAACTAAGGTACATTATCTACAAGATAATAAGCGGTCTTTGACAATCTGACCCAGGCGATTGCGTGGCTTCTCGATCGCACTGCAAATGCCGACCCGCCGCAGGATCCTTGAGCGAAAAGCGGCCCATTTGCTCGTTTATTCAGTTCAAAGCGCAGTTCCAAAGCCCCCGTCCCAAAACGAACTGTGGGCCCGCCACGTACAGCCGTAACTCCCATGTTCTCTGGATTTTGCGTGTAACTCCTTTAAACTCAAAGATCTAGCACGTAGTGGACAAATAGATCCTTTGTTTTCTGGATTTTGCACAGCATAAGGGGGAGGGTAGCCCCGGTCACCACTTTGAAAACGCTCCCGGCGGACGTCAAGTAGCTCCAGCCTTTAGCCCCAAAACAGAACCGTCGGTCCCTGACTAAACACCAACCGTCCTTGCCTTCGGTAACTTGATTGCCCCGTGTTACCCTGTCAATCTTGCCTCGGACGAATTCTCTTCCGTCGGGGGCAAATCGCTTTATGATTTCAGGATCAAAGTACGTGGTGAGCTGTAAATTTCTGTTACTTGTGCTGCTTGCGCTAAGTTGTGCCAGCGCAGCCTGGGCCGGACAGTGGACGGCGTTGGGGCCGGACGGAGGCGATGTGCGCAGCTTGGCCTACGATCCCCACAACCCGGATCACATCTTTCTCGGCACCAGCACGGGAACTCTTTTCTCTTCAACTGACGGCGGCCATAGCTGGTCAAGGTTTGCCCACCTGGGCAGCGGCGACGACTATGTAATCGACCACCTCGCCATCGATCCGCAGAGCCCGAACAAAATGTATGCCGCGGCCTGGAGCGTCGAGAATCAGCAGGCCGGCGATTTGTTCCGCTCTGACGATGCCGGCAAGACCTGGGAAACAATTCCAGCCATGCACGGCAAATCGATCCGCGCCATGGCGATTGCTTCCTCCGATCCAAAAACCCTGGTCGCGGGCGCGCTTGATGGCGTGTTCCGCAGCACCGATGGCGGCAAGAAATGGCAGAAGATTTCTTCTTCCAGCCAGGAGATCCACAACATTGAATCCATCGCCATCGATCCCAAGAATCCGGATGTGGTCTACGCCGGCACCTGGCATCTGGCCTGGAAGACCGACGATGGCGGCGCCAACTGGCATCACATCAGCAAAGGCATGATTGAGGACTCCGACGTGTTCTCGATCATCGTCGACTCGTCGAATCCATCCATCGTATTCGCCAGCGCCTGCTCCGGCATTTACAAGAGCCAGAGCGCCGGCGATTCCTTCCAGAAGATTCAGGGAATGCCGTTTTCCGCGCGCCGCACCCGGGTTCTGAAACAGGATCCCAGCAACTCCGCAATTGTCTATGCCGGAACCACGGAAGGCCTCTGGAAAACAACCGACGCGGGCAAAACCTGGAACCGCGTAACTAATCCGGACGTCGTGGTTAATGATGTGATGGTCGATCCGCGCAACTCGCAGCGGGTCATGCTGGCCACCGATCGCGCCGGCGTGTTAGCTAGCGACGACGGTGCGCACAGCTTCCTCACCTCCAATCATGGCTACACTCACCGCTACGTTACTTCGATTCTCGCGGACAAGAACGCCCCCAACACCATCTTTGTGGGCGTCGTAAACGACCGCGAGTTGGGTGGCGTATTCGTTTCGCACGACGCCGGACAGCACTGGCTCCAGACGAGCAAGGGCCTGGACGGTCGCGATGTGTTCACCCTAAAGCAGACCAGCAATGGCGAACTGGTGGCGGGCACGAATCGCGGCATCTTCATGCTGGCCCACAATGCAAGTGAGTGGAGTCCGATTAACAACGTCATCAACCGGACAGCTTCCTCGCATACCGCGAAGAAGGGGACTAAGTCGCCGAAGACTGAAGTTCGCTCCATTCTGACCGCGCGTGTGAACGAAATCGAGATCACGCCCACAAACTGGATGGCCGCAACCTCCGCGGGATTGTTCACCAGTTCCAACCAGGGCAAGAGCTGGAGCGGCGGTCCGGTGATGGGTGAGCGGGATTTCATCTCCGTCCGAGCCGATGGAAAACTGATCGCCCTCGCCACCCGCAGCAATGTCCTGGTTTCGAAGGACAGCGGCGCGACTTGGCACGATTCCAGTTTGTCGTCCTACGTGAGCGGCATTCACGGCGTCACCATCACCTCGGACGCTCAGATCATGGTGGCCTCGCGCGAAGGCGCCTTCCGTAGCCCGAACGCGGGAGCGGGCTGGGAGCACATGCAGAATGGCCTCCCCGACAAGAACATCAGCTCCATCAGCTACGACGAAAACAGCAAGCACCTGCTGGCTACAAGCACGGAAACCGGCGTGGTCTTCGAGAGTGAGGATGCCGGCCATACCTGGACCCGCGGTCCTGACTCTGGCTACCCGTTGCGCCACATCAGCGTGGTGCACGGCCGCTTCCTGGCAGCCACCCCGTTTGATGGTGTAGTGATTCAACCGGAGAACGACAACCACAGCGCCTCAGCCGGTGTCGCCAAGCGACGCACAAACTGATCCGCCGGCAACCCGCAGCAGAAATTCACCGAGGAGCGGCATCATTGCTCACGACCACAGCCTGACCAAGGGGTCAGGCTGTGGTTTTGATACCGAACTACTGCTCGTACTTCTCCCGTAAATAGCCCCGCTGGGCGCAGCCGTCCCCCCGCCCCATTTCCCCCCGCCGACACACTCTTGGCATCCTCTTTAGGAGGCTGCCGAAAGACTCCTCAGGGCGTATCGAAATAAATTAAGGAAGGGCACTTCCCCTTGCCCCCCAAAGCCCTGAAAACAGTCCCGGCCCCTGAAATGAAGCAGCACGAATTGCCCGCTCCCCGCAAACCTCTCGCACCCCCATTCCTATGAAATCTCATACCAAACTGCCAGTGATTCCTCCAGATTACGGTAGGTATAACAAATCATCCCCATAACTAATTGATTTATATGGACAAACAAAACACCGTTGTGGACCGCAAGTTGCCTAATAAATTGTCGGCAAGTGTTAGATATTTAGCTAGTGAGTACTGATCCGAGGCACCGGCGCAATATTTAAAATGCTGTTCCTCGGCAGGCCCCGTTCCTCAAGTTAGGCAATTTGCTCTACGAACTCACTTTTTCAGGAGAGATCCAATGACTTACGACTTTAGAAGCATGTTCGGCCGTAGTCGATTCGCATGGCTCTTGGCCGTACTAGTACTCATCGGCACGCTGGCCGTGCAGATGGTGGGTCAGAGCATCCTGACCGGCGACATAGCCGGTACAGTGACTGACCCCTCGGGTGCAGTAGTTTCCGGCGCCACGGTCTCAGCCAAGAGCGCGACCACCGATGTCACGCAGTCCACGACCACCAACTCCACCGGAGCTTTTCGTCTCCCTCTTTTGAAGCCCGGTACTTATCGGCTGACCATCACTCAGACCGGCTTCCGCAGCGCTTCGCAGACCCTCGACGTCGCCATCAGTGCAGTCGCGATTGCCAACATTAAGTTGGAGCTTGGCCAAACCAGTGAAACCGTGGAAGTAACCTCTGGCACTCCACTCATCGAGACGGAAAATGCGAATATCTCCACCACTTACACTTCAGCGCAGGTGGAGAATCTGCCCAACGGCGGCAACGATGTTACGGCTTACGCCTACAGCGCGCCCGGCATTCTCCAGAACACTTCCAGCGGCGGTGGCTACGGCAACTTTACTGCATTCGGATTGCCCGCAACCTCAAATCTCTTCACCGTTAATGGTAACGATGAAATGGATCCTTTCCTAAACCTCAACAACTCGGGCGCGACCAACCTGTTGTTGGGTGCGAATGAGGTTGAAGAAGTCGGAGTCACCAGCAACGGCTACACCGGCCAGTACGGACGTATGGCCGGAGCCCAGGTCAACTACTCGACCAAGTCCGGTGGGAACAGTTTCCACGGCAGTGCCAAGTACTGGTACAACGATGTCTCACTGAACGCAACCGACTGGTTCCTCAACCATAGCAACACTAAGCCGGGTTTCGACGTCAACAACCAATACGCGGCTGCGATCGGCGGCCCGATCGTGAAGGACAAATTGTTCTTCTTTATCGGAACCGAAGGATTGCGCTACGTTCTGGCGAATAGCAATCAGATCAACCTGCCGAATGCCCAGTTCCAGGCTGACATTCTCGCCAATTTGACAACCAGCGGATTAGCTCAATCGGTTCCTTTCTATAGCAAGATGTTCACTGTCTTCAATAACGCACCGGGCTTCGCTGCTGCGACCCCCGTGGTTGGAGGCGGCTGCGGCGACTTCGACGGCCAAACGCTGAATGGTCACGTTTATGGCCTCGGAGGCCTGCCCTGCCAAAACACCTTCCGCTCAACCGCAGGCTCACTGTCCACCGAGTGGTTGATGTACACCAAGGTGGACTGGAACCGCACCAACAACGACAAGTGGTCCATACGTATGAAAAACGACCACGGCCTGCAGCCCACTTACACTGACTTTTTGACACCAGCGTTCAATGCCACCAGCATTCAGCCGGCGTGGGAAGGCCAGTTGACCAACACCCACATTTTCAACAACAACATCGTCAACCAGTTTATCGGCTCGGTGTTCTGGTACGGTGCGATTTTCCAGCAATCTAATGCCAGCTTGGCGCAGCAAACCTTCCCCTTTGCCGTCCAAGACTTTACTGGTGGGATCGGCAACATCAGTGCTGGAAACCTGGTTGTGATAGGCGGGGAGCAAGCGAGTTTCCCGCAAGGCCGCAACGTCACGCAGTATCAGCTTGTAGATGATGTTTCCATCAACAAGGGCAATCACGGGTTAAAGTTCGGCGTCAACTTCCGTCGGGATGACATCACAGACGCAAGCCGTGGCGTGCGAACTATCCCCAGGGCGCGAATTTTCTCAGAAACCGACTTCGCGCTGGGCTTCATCGACCAGTTCAGCCAGCGATTTCCCAATACCCTGGAAAATCGCGTCAATTCGTACAGCTTCGGTGTCTACGGCCAGGACGAATGGCGCGTAACCTCCAAGTTGAAGTTGAACCTGACCCTGCGCCTAGATCGTAACTCCAACGTAGGTTGCCCCGCCGGCTGTTTTAACCGGATGGCCACACAGTTCGACAAGTTGAACCATGATCCAAACGTACCTCTGAATCAGGCCATGCTGACGGGACTCAAGGAGTCATTCCAGAGCGTGCAGGCGGTCAACGTCCAGCCTCGCTTCGGTTTTGCCTACAACCTTCACCAGAATACGGTTCTCCGCGGAGGTATCGGAATGTTCTCCGATCTCTATCCCGGAACGCTCGCTTCTGGCTATCTAGCGCAGGCTCCGCAGGATCCAACCTTCACGCTAGGCGCGGGATTTTTCTCTCCGGACCAACCCGGCAGCGATCAATCCCTGGTGGCCGGCTGTAACACGGCGTTCCGCAGTACTTATGCGGGCGGCGGTACGATCGGCGACTACAAAGCGGCAGCCCCGGGGTGCATCTCGCCGGATTACCGCAATGCAGTCAATCACCTGAAAAATCCAACCTACGTGGAGTGGAATTTGGAACTCCAACATTCCATCGGCAACAGGACTGCCATTTCGGTTAACTACGTTGGCAACCATGGCTACGACGAGTTCAATTACAACGCTCTGGCTGACTCAAGGGACACCAATCCCTTTGGTTTGCCAATTCCAGCTGGTCAGGCTTCTCCCTCGGGCCTACCTGCCGCGTATCCGGATGCGAAGTTTCGCAACGTGCTGTCTCTCAACAACGGTGCGACTTCCAATTACAATGGCCTCACTGCGGGCGTGTCAGAAAAAGCCCTCTATGGACTCCAGTTCTCGGCCAACTACACTTGGAGCCATGCTTTGGATATCATCTCAAATGGCGGAATCCTGCCCTACAGCTTCAACGACTCGATAGGAGCCATAGGCAATCCATTCTTCCCCAAAGCCCTGAACTATAGCAATGCTGATAATGATGTTCGGCATGCTGTCAACATAAACTACGTCTGGCAGCCAACCACTCATTATCAGGGATTGATGGATCGAGTTGTTGGAGGCTGGACTGTGTCCGGCACCTTCTTTATCCGCTCCGGCTATCCGTTCACGATGTTCGATGGCAATACAGTCGGACTGCTTGGGAACTCAACCGGCTTCGTGGCTGACTATACCTCGCAGCCTTACCTCCTGAGCAATGCGAGTTTTGATTGCTCAGGGCACAACCAGACCACCGGCTGCTTCGGGGCCGTAGCAACCACTAACGGAACACAGTACATCCCAGGGTGGGGTAGCCCTGGCAACGGGAACTTCTTCTGCACTCCAGGAGTCGGTTCTTGTACGGCAAATGGTGTGGATCCGACCATTTGGGATGGATCGTTTGGCCACACCCGGCGCAATTCCTTCCGCGGGCCGCATTACTTCAACAGTGATTTCAGCGTGTTGAAGTCTTTCAAGCTCTCGGAACGGTTTGGATTTGGTGTCGGAGCCAACTTCTACAACGTGTTCAACCACCCCAACTTCGGGAACCCAAATCATGACCTGTCGAATCCTTCTGCTGCAGGAATCACGCTTACCACCGTCGAACCCCCGACCAGCCCCTACGGCGCGTTCGTTGGTTCCGCAGTCTCGGGTCGTGTAATTCAACTTCACGCCGAGCTCAAGTTCTAGTCTGAGCTCGTCCACATCCAGGGCGGTCCCTCAACGGGATCGCCCTTTTTCTTGTTCCCTCAGTATCGGTCTCTGTGTCGGCACACTTTGTGTAGCGCCCGCCCACGGCCATTGTTCCTAGCTTTTCGGCTGTAACCCAATCCATAGCGGACTGCGGGAAACCTCCAAGCAGGAAGTTCGATGGGCTCCTGTGCCGCAGCTCTGGCAATGGCATACGTAGGCCCGGACGCCCCGTCCGGGCGGGCGGGCCAAAGGTCGGCAAAACTTGCGTCAGGGAACGACTTCACAGGCTGCAGAAAAACTGATGCTGGGTGGAGGAATACGGGAAAAAAGCGTGGGCCGACCGAACAATGACAAGCGGCCAACGACTCAGTGGGGCTTCTTATCGCTCACGGAAACAATCGTCCAGCTATCTCCATCGCGATGCAGCGTCATCCAGATATCGTTCGTTTTTTTAACACTCTTCTTGTCGGAGTTGTTCGTGGGGCCCGGGTTCTGCGCTGGCATCGCCTGTAAGTTGAGGTCGCCGGAAGCGTAACTTGAACTCACCAATTGAACGTATTGTTGGGTACAAGTCGATTTTACAATTGCCTCGTCCTTCGAAGGGAACTGCACCTCGCTTGATTCTAGGGCAACTTTTGTCGATAAAATGTCAGCCCGCTCAAATTGCTTCTTGATTTTCTTCAGTTCCTTCTGGTCATTCTGAAGGCTGGGCCATATGGCTAGCACCTCTCCAAGATCCCGATGTTCGTGGGCTGCACGATAGCGGGCAAGCAGAGGCTCAATTTGCTTGATGTCGGCGTTGCGAGAGTCGGTCCGAGTCGCGAACGCAGGTTGTGACGCAGGTATCCCCTGGCCAAACATCAGAGGGGTAAGAATGACAATCCAAGCGCTCGAAACAGCAACCCGTAACATAATGCCGTATTCTGGTCCCGAACCAGGCACTTGTCAACGGTTACTAAAATGCCAACCATCAAGAACGATCGATGTCGCGACAAAGGCCTAGTGCGGCTTCTTATCGCTCACCGAAACGATGGTCCAGTGATCTCCATCGCGATGCAGCGTCATCCAAATATCACTCGTTTTCTTGACTGTCTTCTTGTCTATGTTGTTTGTGGGGCCAGGGCGCTGCCCCACGATTCCCCCCATTGTGGCGTCGCCAGAGGAATAACTTGTGCTCACCACTTGAACGTACTGCTCGTTACACTTGGACTTTACAACTGCCTCGTCCTTGGCGGGAAACTGCATGTCCTGCAACTCCAAGACAACTTTCATCGACGAAATGTCAGCCCGATCAAATTCCTTCTTGATCTTCTTTTGCTCCTTCTGGTCGTTCTGAAGGCTCGGCCATATCGCCAGTAACTCCGCCATGTTTCGACCTTCGTAGGCCGCCTGATAGCGTGTCAGGAGCTTCTGGATTTGATCACGATCTGCGTTCTGAGAGTCGGCCTGCCCAGCGGACGCGGGTTGCGACGCGGGAGCCTGCTGGGCCAACAGCACAGCGGCGAAAAGGAAAACTGCGGACGTCAAAGTGATTATACGTGACATAGCATCAACATTGTGTTCCAGGACGGGACACCTGTCAATCGCCAAACACGAGGACTGTCCTCAGCTGTAGGCGACCCCAGACCGCTCAGCCCTCCATCTCCGCCACGACAAAAACGCCATCCGGCCAACCGGATGGCGTTGCAATTCACGGCCTTCCTTCGCTAGTCCCCTGCCGCGTGAGCCTTGGCTGGCGCTCTCTCCGTGCCGATTCGCATCCCGTAGAACGAGCGGTAGACGAAGAAGAACGAAATCAAAAAGAACACCCCTGCCAACAGATGCGTCAACCCGCCATTGCTCTCCGTCAGCTTTACCGCCAATTCCACCGCCAGCAAGCCGAACAGCGTGGTGAACTTGATCACCGGATTCAAAGCCACCGACGAGGTGTCTTTGAACGGATCGCCCACTGTATCGCCGATGACCGTGGCATCGTGCAGCGGCGTTCCTTTCTGTTTGTATTCGACTTCGACAATCTTCTTGGCGTTGTCCCACGCCGCGCCAGCATTAGCCATGAAGATCGCCTGATACAAGCCAAATACCGCGATCGAGATCAGGTACCCGATGAACAAGAACGGCTCCATGAAAGCAAACGACAGCGTAGCGAAAAACACTGCGATGAAGATGTTCAGCATCCCCTTCTGTGCGTACTTGGTGCAGATCTCCACCACCTTCTTGCTGTCGGCCACCGAAGCCTTCGTGGCCCCCTCCAGCTTGATATTCGCCTTGATGAACGCCACCGCGCGATAAGCTCCGGTGCTCACCGCCTGGGTCGAAGCCCCAGTAAACCAGTAAATAATCGCGCCACCGCTGATCAGCCCCAGCAGAAATGGTGCGTGCAGCAACGACAATTTTTCGACATTCTGGGTTAGCCCATTGGTCAGCGCCATGATGATGGAAAAGGTCATCGTGGTCGCACCCACCACCGCCGTTCCAATCAACACCGGCTTCGCGGTTGCCTTGAACGTGTTGCCCGCGCCGTCATTCTCTTCCAGAAGGTGCTTGGCGCGCTCAAAGTTCACATTGAAGTTGTAGTCCTTCTTGAGCTCGCTTGCGATGTTCGGTACCTGCTCGATCAGTGACAGCTCATACACAGATTGCGCGTTGTCAGTCACCGGACCATAGGAGTCCACCGCAATCGTCACCGGGCCCATCCCCAGAAAGCCGAAGGCCACCAACCCGAAAGCAAACACCGGAGCCGCGGCCAAGTGCATGGTCGCCGCCACGCCCAATCCCAACGTGCTCATGTAGTACCCAATCGACATCAAAGACACCATCGACAGCCCCAAGTAGTAACCGCTGAAGTTTCCCGCCACAAAGCCAGCCAGAATTCCCAGCGAAGCCCCGCCTTCTTCCGCCGAGGCCACAACCTCCCGCACGTGTCGCGACTCGGTAGACGTAAACACCTTCACCAGTTCAGGAATGAGCGCACCCGCCAGCGTCCCGCAGGAAATGATCGTCGCCAGCTTCCACCACTGCGTCGTATCGCCGCCAATATCGGGAACAATAATCGATGAAACAATGTAGGTCAGGACGATCGAGACCACCGAAGTGACCCAGACCAGTGACGTCAACGGCGTCTCGAAATTCATCACATCCGCATCGGCGAAACGGCTCCGGGCGATTGCGCTATTAAGGAAGTACGCCCCCGCGCTCGAAACCAGCATCATAATGCGCATGACGAAGATCCAAACCAGCAGTTGCACTTGCACTGTCGGATCCTTTACACCCAGCAGAATAAACGTAATCAGCGCCACCCCGGTTACGCCGTAGGTTTCGAATCCATCCGCCGAAGGCCCGACGGAGTCGCCCGCATTGTCGCCCACGCAGTCCGCGATCACGCCCGGGTTGCGGGCGTCATCTTCTTTGATTTTAAAAACGATCTTCATCAGATCCGACCCAATGTCCGCAATCTTGGTGAAGATACCGCCAGCAATCCGCAGCGCAGCCGCCCCTAGCGATTCACCAATAGCGAACCCGATGAAGCAAGGTCCAGCGTAGTCTCCAGGAACAAACAGCAGGATGAACAGCATGATCAGCAACTCAACGCTGATCAGCATCATCCCGATACTCATCCCCGCCTGCAGCGGAATGCTGTAAATCGGATAAGGCTTGCCCCGTAGACCGGCGAACGCGGTGCGCGAGTTGGCAAACGTATTCACCCGGATGCCGAACCACGCCACTCCAAAGCTGCCCGCAATTCCCACCAGGCTGAACGCCAGGATGATCGGCAGCGTCAAAGCGACCGGCTTCCCCGGCACCGGCGACAGCACGCCGAAGTAGAGAATGATCACCACCGCGATGAAGACCCACAGCAGCAGCAAGAACTTACCTTGAGTGACCAGGTAGGTCTTGCAAGTCTCGTAGATCAGCTCGGAAATCTCGAGCATGGCTCGATGCACCGGAAGGTTCTTGAGCCGCATATAAATCGCCAGCCCAAAACCAAGGCCCGCGATGCAGAACAGAATTCCGATCATGAGCAGCCGATGGCCATCAATGCCAAGAAACGAAACCGAAGAAAGATCGGGAAGTCTCAGACCGGCCTCGCCACCCGCTTCCGGGGAAGGCTGGGCCCAGGCAGCAGACGCCCCCAAAGTCATAATGGCAAGAATGCCCGCCACGGCAGTCGTCCGAGTCTTGGCGAAACGGCATCCTCGGGACACAACTTCAGCGAGCCAGGTGCGCATAGCAAATCCTCCACTCATTGAGAACTATATTAAGGATGACTACGGGTTCAGGTTACCTCGACCCGGCACACCGTTCCCCAACCGCTCTTATCGCAGAGCGCGGGAGCGTATGGCCGGAGTTCCGAACACGCTTCCACTGCAAGACTTGAACAGGGATGCTGAGCTTGGCCGCGTCGGACGTTCACTGTGCTGCGGGCGGGGGAGCGCTGCCTCCCCAAAGCCCACGGCACAAGACCAGTTTTTATAACATGTTAGAGGGATCAGGTCAACCAATCGAGTCGCTAACGACCCTCTGGTCGAATGTAGTGCGCGCGTCATCGTCCGTGCGGTGCCCAGATGAAATTCATACCGAATCAGAGTTTCCCTAACATCTGCTGATGCAAATGTCGGGACACAGTGTTATACTCGCTCGCCGAGAAGGTTCGCCACGCACTTCCCCGCCGCGAGCCTCGTCACGAGGTGGTCCCGATGCGGCCCAAACTACGGACGTCCGCGTTACTCAAGCTCTTTGCTGTCGTAGCAATGACTCTGATAGTGGCCTCCGGCGCTGGGGCGGCCAGCAAGTACAAAGTGCTATACGCGTTCAAGGGCGGAAACGATGGGAGCTTTCCATCTGGCGCGCTGGTCTTCGATACCGCCGCAAATCTTTACGGAGCCACCCTCTATGGCGGAGCAGCAGCATGCTCCGGCCCCCCCACTGGCTGTGGCACTGTCTTCGCGCTGACGCCCGACTCGAATGGCAGATGGAAGGAGAGCGTCATCTACCGATTTCAGGACGGTGACGACGGAGCTCAACCCAACGGCCGTTTGATATTTGACTCGTCAGGAAATCTTTACGGCACTACCGGCAGCGCCGACATCATTTTTAACCCCGATCGCTGTGGCACTGCCTTTAGCCTCACACCCACCTCCCACGGTTGGAGCCTGGCCACCATCTCCACCTTCTGCTCCAGCGCCAACGATGGAATCGCTCCCACGCCCGGGTTAGTCCAGGACAAGGCCGCGAACCTCTACGGGATGGCCCAGTCGGGAGGCAGCCAGTTGGGCGGGATCGCCTTTCAATTGACGCCCGGCTCAAGTGGTTGGACCGAGAGCGACCTGTACGGCTTCTGCGTGGTAGGTAACTGCGTCAGCAGCGGATCGCAGCCTTTGGCTGGGTTGGTGTTCGATGCGGCCGGCAACCTCTACGGCACAACCGTACAGGGTGGCAGTACCAGCCGTCCCTGCGTCGGGGGTTTTCCCGGCGGCTGCGGCGTTGTGTTCAAGCTGACGCCAGCCTCGGACGGCAAATGGACGGAGAGCGTGTTGCACCAGTTCACCGGCCCAGACGGCATTGCTCCCGGCGCGAATCTAACCTTCGACAACAAAGGCAATCTCTACGGCACGACTGGAAGCGGCGGCGCTTTTGGACAGGGCACCGTGTTCAAACTTACGCCCTCGAACCACCGCTGGAAATATAGCGTGCTCTACAACCTTCGCGGCAGATCGAGCCAGGGCTCTCTCAATACGGGGCTAGTGCTCGATGCAGTAGGCAATCTCTACGGCGCCACACTCTGGGGCGGTATTGGCTCTTGCTTTAGCGGTGCCGGCTGCGGCGTCGTATACAAGCTGACGCCGCAGTCACACGGAAGGTGGAAATACACCGCGCTCCACAGGTTTTCTGGTGTCCAAGACGGAGGCGAGCCCAGTGGCGACTTGATCCTCGACAAAGACGGACACGTTCTTGGCACGGCAGGAGTCGGAGGCGTCAGCGGAAACGGCGTCGTGTTTGAAATCACGCCGTAGAACGGCGCCCCGATTTGAACCGCATCAGCAATGGTGCGCGCCGTCGCTATTGGCTAGTTCCGAGGGACGCGCGCGAGTCCCTCAAAGGAGTTTTCCATGAGTTCATCATCACGTCGTCGGCGCGTGGCTTCCACATTGCCCGAGTCGACTCAGCAACGTCTGAATTCATATGCTTTGGCCGCGAGCGCAGCTGGAGTTGGAATGCTGGCCTTGGCCCTGCCCGCCGAAGCCCATATCGTCTACACTCCCGCTCACCGCATCATTAAGCAGGGCAGCAGCTTCCAACTCGACCTCAACCGCGATGGACTAACCGACTTCACCATTCAAAACGTGTTTACTCACGGGAGTATCACCGCTCACGCGACTCTTTCTGCCAAGCCCGCCAAGGGTAACGGGGCAGAAGGTTGGACGGGTTACAAGCCTTATGCCTTTCCCCTGAAGCGCGGCGCCCGAATCGGTTCCAGGCAGTACTTTCCCGGTCTAGTGCTGGCTGGTGCCCGCTCCGATGTGGATCTCGGGACGTACTACTCCGGCAGTTGGATGAACGTCAAGAATCGCTACCTCGGCCTGCGGTTCAAAATTAACGGAAAGATCCACTACGGGTGGGCACGGCTGAGCGTCCAGGTTCAACATTTGTCCATTACCGCAACCCTCACCGGCTACGCCTATGAAACCATACCCAACAAGGCCATCATTGCCGGCAAGACCAGCGGTTCGGACGAGATAGCCAACATCGAACCATCGGACCCATCTCCTGTCCGCGTCCTCATGCGCCAAGCGCCAACACTCGCCCTGCTCGCCATGGGATCGCGCGGACTATCCGTCTGGCGAAAGGAACCCATCGACCTACCCCAGTGATCGTGTGGCGACGGGCGACTCGCTCGTCCCGAGCCAAGCCTTTACTCCACCCCCATCACCGACCAGGCCTCCCGGTAACTCTCCCACCGCGCGCATTTGCATTCGATGTCCGGATAGAACCGCAAGTTCTTGGATAGCGCGATCACCTCCACCGGAAGCACGTACCAAACGTCACGCGGTCGGATGTGCACCGCCAGAACATCGATCTCATCCGCCGTATACCCTGCCTTGCCCCTGCCGTACGCCCCGCGGTAGACACTATAAATCGGCTGCACTTCATACCCCCGCGCATGCACCACCGCAGTGCTCTTAAGTTGCACCCGCCACAACCGTCCCCCGGAATCCAGAACGAAGTCATAGCGCTCGCTGTCACCCCAGGGCTTCAACACGCGAAACCCCATGGTCTGCGCCTTCAACAGAAACGCTGCCTCGGAAAGCTCACCCGTACGCTTCGGATTCTTCCGCCGCCGCGTGACAGCCGCATCCTCAATCACTCCGGTTAACTCAGCCAAAACAATCGATTGTTCCATCATGAATGTTGTCAGCACCTTTTCCCCTGATTCAATAGAAGGCTATTGTACGTGCACTTTCTATTGTCTATTAGTTATAGATTAACACATTCAACAGGCCAATCGCCAAATATTCGATGTAGGCGCGAGCGTCCGCGCTCGTGCAACCATGAATCCGCGGGACCGAAAGCGCACTAAAAACGAATTGTCATCCTGAGAAAGCGGAGTTGTCTGTGGTCCTAACCTGCCGCAAATATGACCGCCGCCTTGATCCGTATGCAAATTGTTGCACCCCATCGGGGACAGCGGGGCGGGTGTATACTTAGGCCCGCCTTTGGGGGGTAAAGGGGAAACTCCGGACAAAGCGTTTATGTAGAAGAGAAAGCCAGCACAAGGAGGCAGCTATGAATCGTCTGCTTCGAATCCCATTGTGCGCTTTGCTGTGCACAACTTGCGCTATGGTGTGCCCGGCACAATCATTCGATACGCTCGCCCAGGCTGCGGCGGCGAAACTCAAACTGGTCAACACCGCGGCGGCGCAACCTGCAAAGGCTGATGCGGAGCCGGGCAAAGCACAGGCCCCCATGCCTCAGTCGAGGCACAGCCCTACGTTAGTCGTCACCTGGACTGCCGGGTCGGGAACCGACCACAACTGGAGCAACGCGTTCAACTGGAGCCCAAACTTAGTTCCGAACGGAAAGATGTATGACGTTGTAATTACCAACCCGGATTCTTTCTCGGTCACTCAGGACATCTCAGCGACGGTGCACAATCTGACCCTAAAAACCACGTCCCCCTACGCCCAGCTCTACTTGGGCGATGGCATCAGTCTCACCATCGTTGGAACCAAAATCAGCAATGCCGGCTCCATCGTTATGAATAACGATGGGGGTGCGACTACCTCACTGATTATCAATGGCACTGTCACCCACAGCGGCGGCGGCTTCATTTTCATGACCAATAAAAGCGTCATCGATGGAAGCGGCACCTTGATCAACCAGGCGAACATCTCGGCCGCTGGCACTGGAAACTACATCGGCCCTAACCTGGAGCTCCAAAATATCGGGCAAGGACACATTGGTGCAACTGGACCAGGTTGTACGCTGAACGTTAACCTGTCGGGTACCCTGACGAACAGCGGGTACCTCTCAGCCGGTGGCAACAACAGTACGCTGGTGTTGGCGGCGACGACAATTCAAAATACGAACGGCCAGATCCTAGGCGGCCCCGGGACCGTCATGCTAAACGGGGGCACAATCATTGGAGGGTACCTGAATGGAGGCATCCAACCTTTGCCTGGCGGCAGCGCCCCCACCCTCAAGGACCTCGATATTTTTAGTACCTATCAAATCACCAGCAACACTGGCACCTATCTCGAGGGGAAGATCAATAACTATGGCAATATCAACGTGAACGACACCGACCCGAAGGGGACGAGCAAGGCCCACTTAACCCTCAACAGCACGGCCACCCTGACTGGCGGCGGCACCGTCAGCCTCAACGGCCCCAATAACTACCTCGACGGCACGGGGACGCTGACCAACCAGCAGACAATCTATGGGACAGGAAACATTGAGCTGGCATCGGTAATAAACAAAGGTACGATCGACGCCGGCGGTTCCACACTGAATATCCAATCGGTCGGCCTGAAGAATTACGGGGGGATCATCCTGACGAGCGAATCCGCCATGGCCAGCATCAGCGGCGGGACGATTACCGGCGGGACGCTCCTTACTGGCCAGAACTCCATGATGACTTGGACCGGCGGACTTACCCTGAAAGGGGTGAATATAAACGGCTCCGGAGTGGACACTGGGGTAAAGGTCGTCCTGGACGGAACAGGCAAATCACTCACGGATTCGGGCACCGTGCACGATTCAAGCGGAGCAATCACGAATTCGGGCACCGTCGAGATTGATAATGGCGATCAAACCACGCTGATGGGTACCATCAACAATACGGGCGAAATCTTCGTCAACGCCTCCTGCTTTAGTTGCGGCAACGCCACGCTGCTGATCAGCGGGAGCGCGAGCCTCACGGGCACCGGCACCGTCAGCATGGCCAACAGCCCTTACAACATCATCCAGGGCGCCACCGGCAGCGACACGCTCAACAACAACGGCAATACAATTGAAGGCGCTGGCAATATCGGCAATGGCCTCCTGAACGTGACCAATGGCGTGAAGGGGACCATTTACGCTAACCAAGGCTATCCCCTGATCATCCAACCCGGCGCAGGCTATACTTTTAACAATTCAGGAACGCTTGCAACGGCGGCGCCGAACAGCAGGCTGGATGTTACCGGGGGGACGTTCTCAAACTTCAACTCCAACACCGGGACCCTGACCGGCGGGAAGTACAACGTTTCTGGCACCCTGCAGTTCGACAACGCCAACATTTTGAACAACGCGGCAAACATCACGCTGGCTGCTCCCACGGCGCAGATCCTGAACCAGAACAACGTGAATGGACTTTTGAACTTCAGCAACAACCTCTCGGGCGGCAGCTTCACTTTAGCCGGCGGCGAGAACTTTACCACCCAAGGCCTGTTCACCAACGCAGGCTCCGTGACGGCGGAAAAATCGAGCACGTTTACGGTCGGAGGGACCAGCACGAATTACAACCAGACTGGCGGCACGACTACGGTGGATGGAACGCTGGCAGTCCCCGCAGGCGGCCTGGTCAACGCCACCGGCGGCACGCTCCAGGGCGCCGGAACTTTCTCCGGAAGCGTTTCGCTCGGCAATGCGTCCGGCGCCGCGGCCACGCTCATCGTGGGGGACAGCATAAAGAAAGCCGGGTTGGTTTCCATCAGCGACAACTATACCCAGCTTGCGACTGGCGTCCTGGACACTCAGATTGGCGGCAGGAAGGTAGGGACCAGCTACAGTCAGCTTAGCGTGACCGGCCCTGTCACACTCGACGGAACTCTAAACATCTCCTTGATTAAGAAGTTCACGCCGGCCATCGGGCAGAAGTTTACCATTCTGAATGCGCCGTCCGGCATTACGGGTACTTTTTCCACTGTGAACGGGCTTGCGATCAACTCCAGCGAGCACTTCACCCTCTCCTACACCTCGACCACCGTGGTGCTCGAAGTAGTGCCCGGCCCCTGCTGCAGCCGCTGAACATGCCTCCGGGGTTTATGCTGGAAATGCCGGCGGAGTTGTCGCCGTTACGGGCAAAGCCGGAAGTAACTGTCGATATCAGGCGTGGCTGTTGAAAAACTCCTTCCCGCGAAATTCGCAAAAATAAAATCGCGTCAGGAGGCCATACAAACGACTTTCTCGGTTTTCCTAGACATTTTCTATCCCCCAAATTTCGGCTGTTTTGAGGAAAATGGACTTTTTCAACACCCACAGGCGTTTACACTCATTGACCTCAACCCGCACGGGAGCCTTGGTCGAATCCCCCGAGGGACTAAGAGGGCAACGTCTACAAACAGGGCAATGAGTGTAATGGCGATTTTGCAACAGTAGGCCAAATCCCTCGGTCCGCCGGGTGTTATCCTTCTTCGATTATGGAAGCCAAAAGTTTGACTCCGATATTGAACGTGTCCGACATCGCCAGCACGGTCGCGTGGTTTGAGAAGTGGGGATGGAAGAAATTGTGGGACTGGGGAACGCCTCCGACGTTTGGCGCGGTTGGATCGGGTAAGGAGGCTTGCATCTTTCTTTGTCAGGGGGCGCAGGGAGGCCGCGGCCGCGGCGCGAACACCACCACGTTTCAGCAGCAGGGAGACGAAGAGGGCGACAAGGGCGTCTGGATGTCGGTCTGGGTCGACGACGTGGACGAGATGCACAAGCATTGCGTCGCCGCAGGGATGGAGGTCACATTTCCGCCCACCGATATGCCGTGGAACGTCCGCGAGATGCACCTTCGCCATCCCGATGGCCACGTGTTCCGGGTCGGGCGCGGATTCGAGCCTGAAAAGTAGAAACCCAAACTGCCAATGAGTGCTATGGCGATTTTACGTCCAAGTCACAATTGCACGAACAACCCGGAAGCAGAGTTCTGCTACTAATATGGGGATTCAGGACACCGAGTAGTCGTAAGGAGGACGTATGCCACTTTGGGCCTCGTGTGCGGTGCATCCGTCGCTGTGCCGGAGCAGGATTGTGAGCCCCGCGACAGCTGGGATACTCCTGTCAGCTGTCGCTTCGGTACTCTCGCTGAGTTTGTCGGGTGGCGCTCAGAGCGCCGTGCGGGAACAGGTCATCTATTCTTTTTCGGTTTCCGGCAATTGTTTCAGTCCGCTGGCTCCTTTGATCGCTGACGCGCAAGGAAATCTCTACGGGACGGCGTCGGGCGGAAGCACAAGCTATCCCGGTTGCGTTTTCGAACTCTCTCCCAATGGTGATGGCACGTGGACCGAAAAGTCGATCCATCTCTTTGACGTGAACAATGGCTACCAGCCCGGAGCAGCGTTGGTGTTTGACAAAGCTGGGAATCTCTACGGCACTGCCGGGAGCGGTGGTTTGTATGGCGCCGGAGTAGTCTTCGAATTAAGTCCTATAACAGGCGGCGAGTGGACAGACAGCATTCTGTATAACTTCGGGCGGAGTGGCGATGGGGTTAACGCGGCCACCGAGGTTGTGTTTGGCCCGGATGGCAGCCTTTATGGCGCTACCGAGTTCGGCGGGAGTGCCGGATGCGGCATTGTCTACAAGTTGAGTTTCAGCCTTGGGGCTTGGTCGGAGACGATTCTTCACGATTTTGCCAATAGCACGCAGGATGGATGTAACCCGAGGGGGGGCGTGGTCTTCGACTCGCGTGGGCGCTTGTATGGCACGACCTCCGGCGGCGGCGCTCAGGGATTCGGTACAGTTTACGAATTGACCCGTTCCGGGGATGGTTCTTATCGGGAACATCTAATTCACAACTTTTCCGGGGCCGACGGCGCGCTGCCACTTTCGACTTTGGTGATCGATGGGGGCGGGCGTCTATACGGGACCTCGTTCGATGGTGGAAACCTTACGGCTTGTGCCGGCGGCTGCGGCACTGTTTTCAAGCTCACGAACTCTGGCGGGAAATGGCTAGAGCGTGTTCTCTATGCGTTTTCGGGGAGTGATGGAGAAGATGCAGTGGGGCCTGTCGTTTTTGACCGAGAGGGAAACTTGTACGCCGCTGCTGCACACGGCGGGGGAACGAGTTCTAACGGTGTGATTTTCAGACTCACGCCGCAAGCAGATGCAACATGGAAACAAACCGTCCTTCACAAGTTCCCGTGGCCAAGTACCGGTGATGGGGCGGCTCCTTGTGCCGGACTCATTCTACGCGGAGGCGAGCTATTCGGAACGACGCTGCTAGGCGGAGTAAGCAACAGTGGGGCCGTTGTGAGTATCAGTCATTGAAGGTGGTGGCGAAGCTCACGTTGTTTTCTCGCATCCGAATGGACGCGCCCAAGCGGTTCTCCGAGCCTGCTCCTGGATGTGCCCCGCCCGTACCAATCTTAGTGGAGTCGAATATCAACTGTCGCTAACAGGCGTGGCTGTTGAAAAACTCCGTCCCGCGAAATTCACAAAAATAGAATCGCGCTAGGATGCCCTACAAACAACGTTCTCGGTTTTCCTAGACATTTTCTATCCCCCAATTTTTCGTTGTTTTGAGGAAAATGGACTTTTTCAACACCCACAGGCCATTACACTCATGACCGATCGCTGGTGAATTGGCGGGTTGCCCAGCTTTCCTAACTCAAACAGCTCAAGACTAGTACGGGACACGTGAAGCTCGAGTGAGTATCCACTACCGTTACTCCCTCACCCCCAACTGCCAAAACAAAAACGAATAAACATCCGTCAATTCCTCAATCTGCTTCGTAATCGGTTTCCCCACGCCGTGCCCAGCTTTAGGCTCGATCCGCAACAAAATCGGACGCTCCCGGCTTTGTCCATTCGCCGCTTCGGCCTGCATCAATGCCGCCATTTTCTTGGCGTGCATGGGATCGACCCGGGTATCGCTCTCCGCCGTCATAAAAAGGATGGCGGGATATTCCGTTCCCGCCTTCACATGATGGTAGGGTGAATAAGCATAGATCCAATCGAACTGCTTGGGATCATCCGCCGAGCCGTACTCGGGAATCCAAAGCTTGGCAATCTGAAAATGCTGGTAGCGCAGCATATCCAGCAGCGGCACTGCGCAGACCACGGCGCGGAACAACTCGGGACGTTGCGTGAGCGCCACCCCCACCAGCAATCCGCCATTCGATCCGCCACGAATCGCCAGGTGATCTTTGTCCGTATATTTCTGCGCAATCAGATACTCAGCCGCCGCAATAAAGTCATCAAAAACATTCTGCTTCTTCTCCAGCATGCCGGCCCGATGCCAGTCCTCCCCAAACTCCGCCCCGCCGCGCAGGTTGGCCACGGCAAAAACGCCGCCATGCTCGAGCCACAGATAGCGATCGCCCACAAAGCTCGGAGTCAGACTGATATTGAATCCACCATAACCGGTCAGCACAGTCGGATTCTTCCCGTTGAGTGCCAGACCTTTTTTGTGGAAGACGAACATCGGAACCTTGGTTCCATCCTTCGACGAAAACCAAACCTGATTGACCTCGTAAGCCGAAGGATCAATGGAAGGCGCCTCAACTCGGGCCCAGAGCTCCGGACCCTTGTCGTCGGTGAAGTCCATTCTGTAAATGCTGGGCGGAACCGTGAACGACTGGAATCCGAAGAAGGCTTCGCCGCTGTCCCACTTGCCCCCAATCTCAGTGATCGAACCTAGCCCCGGCAGCTTCACATCCGTCAAGAGGTGCCCATCATTCCTGAAGATCTTCAGCAGGGAAGTAGCGTCTTTCTCATACAGGCCGAAAAGGTTTCCGTGGATCACGAGGACGTTCCGCAAGACCGCATCTGATTCTGGAATGATTTCGCGCCAGAACTCGCGCCCCGGCTTCTGCGCATCCACTCGCAAGACACGATAGTGGGGCGCGTCCTCATTGGTGAAAACGTAAAGCTGCCCGCGCAGAATTTCGCCGCTATAACTGAAATCCTTGCCGCTGGTAACCTCGACCGGCGGCGTGCCTGCCTTCAAGTCCTGCAGATACATTTCAGTTTTCGTGTAGCCTTCAAATACGGTGATCAGCAACCAGCGATCTTCATCGTCGGCAAGCTGCGCCACCGGCACATCCTGCGCGCTGGATTGTCCTGCACTCGATGGTCCTGCAGAAGACCGCCCGCCAAAGATCAGGGAATCTTTCTCCGGATCGCTGCCCAAAGCGTGATAGAAAATCTTGACGTGATAGACCTCCTCGCCGGCCGGCACGTCGCCCTTTTTCGGAGTGCGTCCGTAGTAGAAGCCGGAGTTGTCCTTTTTCCAAGCCACGTTGGCGTGGCGAGCCCGATCGATGGTGTCGGGCAACAACTTCCCGCTGGCGGTCTCAACGATCCGCAGCGTGCTCTCTTCCGAGCCGCCGGGTGAGGTGCCGTAAGCCACATACTTGCCATCGTCAGAAGACGCCCACCAGTCCAGCGCAACCGTGCCATCCGCCGCCATCTGATTTACGTCCACCAGCGCCCGGTCTTTTCCATGGATGCCCTCTCGCACCAGAAGCACAGCCTGGTTCTGAGTCCCCTCGCGCCGAATATAAAAGTAATACTTCCCGCCGACTTGCGGCGTTCCGATGTTTCCAATGGAGAGCAGTTGGGTGAGTTCCTGATGGATGCGTTTGCGCCCCGGCAGGGGATCGAGAATGCCGCGCGTGTAAGCCAGTTCGTGGCGAACATATTCCTGGGTCGCCGGACTCCCCGCATCCTCCAGCCAGCGGTAAGAATCAGAGATCCGATGGCCGTGGACGGTGTCCTCGACGACCTCCACCTTGGCCTTCGGAGGCGCCACAGGCGCGTTTACCGAAGAACTGTCCTCCGCCCACCCCATACCCATAAACACAACGAAGCAAAACAAAACAAGAATCCAAACCAAACCCCGACCTCCTATCATGAGCACCTCAACCGTGGCCGTGAGCAAGGCATCATGCAAACTCAATCCCCTAGGGTAACAAAAGTGCGAATCACAGAAGTTTCCTCCAACCCCCACCGATGATATTATAGATACCGACAACACAGGCCGCCCGCCCACACTCCTCAGTAGCTCAATGGCAGAGCATCCGGCTGTTAACCGGAGGGTTGTAGGTTCGAGTCCTACCTGAGGAGCCATTTCTTTTAACAGTGCGACTCGGCAGATTTATTAACCCTGTGGGGACTATCGCTCCCAACGCTTCACACTAGTAACTAGTCGTATCTATTCGGCAGGGATGGCGGTGCTGGTCCCCATCACATCCGGGCTGCTTTGGAGACAAGGCCCGGAAATTCCCAGCTTCTTGTGTTCAGGACCTGACTAGCTGTTGTGCGGCCCGAACTCGAGCTTGAACGAATTCTGCCATCAGGCTGCGCTATTTCAAGAACAATCGGACTCCGAAGGTATAATCGCCATTGTCTATGGCACTGATCCCTGGCACGAAGCTCGGGCCATACGAGATCCAATCGCTCCTCGGCGCAGGCGGCATGGGCGAAGTGTATCGCGCCCGAGACATAAGGCTACAGCGTACGGTAGCGATTAAAATCCTGCCCGCTCATCTGTCTTCGAACCCAGAGTTGCATGCGCGCTTCGTGCAAGAAGCTAAATCCATCTCGGGACTGCAACATCCCAACATCTGCGTTGTTCATGACGTCGGTTTTCAGGGTGGCGTTGACTTCATGGTCATGGAGTACGTCCCCGGGCAAACCTTGGACAAATTGATTCCTCCAGGTGGCCTGGCAACGGACCTAGCTATCAAGTACGCCGTACAAGTTGCCGAGGCTCTTTCTTGCGCGCACGCCGCAGGCATCGTACACCGCGACCTGAAACCCTCGAACATCATGGTGGACGAGAGCGGACTGGTCAAGGTGCTGGACTTTGGGCTGGCCAAACTTGCAGCGCCAGCTTCCGCGATGAGCGCCGAGGCAGCGACCATGGCGACGACGCCCGGGATGATCGTCGGCACGGTGGCCTATATGTCGCCGGAGCAGACCGAAGGAAAGCCCATCGACGCACGCAGCGATGTCTTCTCCTTCGGCTCGGTGCTCTATGAGATGCTGACCGGCAGGAGAGCTTTCGAGGGCCAATCCACCGCTGCGTTACTTTCGGCGGTCATGCGGGATGATCCGAAGCCGTTGAACGAACTCAAGCGAGACATCCCGCCAGAGGTACGCCGGATCGTTACCCACTGCCTAAGAAAAGACCCCGCTGCCCGGTACGCCTCCGGCATCGAGCTCGCGCACGAACTCAAGAACTGTCGCGAGCTGCTATTCCCCGAGTCGGGCGCGAAGTTAAGCCCTGCACGGATTGTCAGAGAGGTGCAACGCCCCCGGGTGCTGGTTCCGCTCCTGCTGATGGTCATCCTTCTTGGCTCAGGAGCGGCCTGGCTGGTAAAGCGCTACCGCGATGCTAGCTGGGCGCGCGAGGTGGCTTTGCCGGCGATCTCGAAACTGTCGGACCAGGGGAAATTTGGGGACGCTTACGCGCTGGCTGTGAAAGCTGAGAAATCGATTTCAGGCGATCCGGCGCTGGCGAAGCTGTGGCCAGCAATCTCGTACCAGCTTACGCTGGAGACAACGCCACCCGGGGTAGACGTCTACCGCCGGGATTATGTCAACGCAGATGCGCCCTGGGAATTAGTCGGAAGAACTCCGCTGAAGAACGTGCGCCAGCCGCGCGGCATGTTCGTCTGGAAGTTCGAGAAACCGGGGTTCGGTACGGTTTTGCGGACGACACTTGCCCTGATTCCACGGTATTCGGTGCCTCTCGGGGATCCCGTAGAGGGAAGCGTCACTCTCGACGAGGTGGGAAACATTCCTCCGGGAATGGTGAGGGTCTCGCCGGCAAAATACTTCAAAACACTATTTATTCCTGGCTATGAAGGAATGCCAGAGTTGGCGCTCAAGGATTATTGGATCGATCAATATGAAGTGACGAACCGTCAATTCAAGGCCTTCATCGACCAGGGTGGATATCAAAAACGCGAGCATTGGAAAATCGATTTTCTGCGAGACGGAAAGCGACTGTCGTGGGACGAAGCGATGGCGCTATTCCGAGATAGTGCCGGGCGGCCCGGACCGAGAGACTGGATCCAGGGGGAATATCCCAAAGGACAGGATGACTTCCCCGTTACTGGAATCAGCTGGTACGAAGCGGCGGCTTATGCGGAGTTTGCCGGCAAGAGTTTGCCCACGATCTATCACTGGAATCGGGCTGCAGGACCTTTTTCCGCGGCGTTCATCGTGCCGGCAAGCAACTTCGGCGGACCGGGTATTTTGCCGGTCGGCAGCAAGCCAAATGTGAGCCCGTGGGGCAACTACGACATGGCGGGCAACGTGAAGGAGTGGATCTGGACCGAAGCGGAGTCCGGCAAGCGCTACGTCCTTGGTGGAGCCTGGGACGAGCCTAATTACATGTTCATCGACCCGGACGCGCAGTCGCCGTTTCTCCGCGCGTCGAATATCGGGTTCCGTTGCGTGAAGTACATCGAGCCGGAATCGCTCCCCAAAGTCGCGACCGATCCGATGCCTTCACCCCGGCGCGATTTAACAAAGGAGAAACCAGTCTCCGACCAACTTTTCCAGGCCTACCGCGGCGTTTATTCCTATGACAAGACACCGCTGAACGCGTCGGCGGAGCCTTTTGGCCAGGACGAAGAGGACTGGAAAGCCGAGAAAATCACTTACACGGCCGCTTACGGAAACGAGCGGGCCATCGCCTACCTGTTCCTTCCAAAGAAAGCCAAGCCGCCATTCCAGACGGTCCTCTTCTTTCCTGGATCGAATGCCCTGCTGTTGCGGACGTTCTCGCTTTACACGACATCGGCTCTGGATGCCGTTCTCAGGAGCGGCCGCGCCGTTCTGTATCCCGTTTACAAGAGCACGTATGAACGAGGCGACGGCATGGAATCAGATGTAGCGAGCCAGACCAGCACATGGCGGGACCACGTCGTCATGTGGGTGAAGGACGCCTCGCGTGCCATCGACTACGCTGAGACGCGTCCTGAACTGGATCACAGTAAGCTGGCCTACTACGGCTACAGTTGGGGCGCGGAAATGGGGGCCATTGTGCCCGCCGTGGACCCACGAATTAAGGTTTGTGTCCTGGCGCTGGGTGGACTCGACTTCCATCGATCGCTTCCTGAGGTCGATACCATTAACTTCATTTCAAGAGTGAAGCAACCGGTCCTAATGCTGAATGGACACTACGATTTCTTTTTTCCTGTGGAATCGACCCAGGAGCCGTTCTACCGGTTGCTGGGATCAAGGAAAGACCAGAAGAAACACCTGCTCTACGAAACCGGTCACAACATCCCACGCAACGAACTGATCAAGGAAACACTCAAATGGCTGGATCAGTATCTGGGGCCGGTGAACTAAGTTTCGCCCCAGATCGGTCGTCCACGAGTGATCGCGCTTGAAAGCGATCTGGTTGCCGCGAGGTACATTCGCCGCGGATATTGGATTTAAACACGGACGGCCGATTCCAGCGGGAATTGTCCAGGTTGCTACCACTATGGGACTATTTCCGGTTTCCCGTCTTCCGTCCCGCAGTCGTCCTCATGGTTGAGGTGCGACAAAAAGGAATCTTGCTAGTGCAGCTTTGCGTATTCTGTCTTAGCCTGCTTCAGGATGGGGACGTCGGGATCTGCATTGTTCCACAACGAGAAAAAATCCTGGTAAGCAGTCTTGGCTTTCGTGGTATCGCCGGACAGGGCATACGCACGCCCCAGCCCGAGGCGCGCCAGCGCGCCAATTGGCTGGTTTCCAATCACGCCCGCATGGTCGAGAATCTTCTGAAACTCAGTTATCGCTGAGGCACCGTTCCTCGCAGCCAGATAGGCCTCGCCGCGCAAGTAAACGGGATAAAGCGCAAACGTGAAGGCACTGTTCGTCTGTCCCATTTCGTAAGGGGCAGACGTGGCCAACGCCTCCAGAGTCCGTCCCGCGCTGCCGCTTGCCAGCGCGATAGCGGCACGAATCATGGGTAAGTAATCGAACTGCACGATTGTGTCTTGAGGGAAGCGTTTACCCAGATCCCCGGCCAGGCGCGCGGCCTGCGCGGAATCGCCTGCCAGGCCAAGCGCGATTGCCGAGAATGCCTCAGCGTGCCTGCCGTTTGCCTCCGCAATTGCAGCCTGCGCTTCCTGCTTTGCCAAAGCCATATCACCGGCTAATGCTTCCCGGACCGAGTTGTGCGCCTGATATTCCGCCGCAGTCTCTTTTTCTTTGCTTCTCAGCGCAGAGTCGGCGGCGCGGCGCGTCAGTTCACGAGCCCTGGCAAACTCCCCGCCGTAGGCTGCAGTTTCGGATTCGAGGAAGAGAATCTGATCTTCGATTCCTGGTTTGCCCATAGCCCGAGCGGCCTCCTGTTCCATTCCGGCGGGGTCGTGCTTAAGGAAGTCCACGGTGTAAACGATTAAAGGGATCCAGGGCGACTCAAGATTGCGGGCACGGGCATCTTGTGCCACCGCTTTCGCCTTGTCCAGTTGGTTCAGCCACTGGTCCGCGTAGACCACACTCACGATGTTATTCGCACTTCCGGCATCGAGCTTCACGCCTTCCTGCGCCGCTGAAAGAGATTTTTCGTATTCACCAAAAGCAGCGTAAATAAGCCACAGCGCCTCTTGTGACTCGTCATCGCGGGGAAAGGTGCGCGTCCATAGTTCATAAGAACTGCGGGCTGCCTCCAGATTTCCGGTGACAATGTATTCGTAGAACGAGGAAATGGCGAGCTTTTCCCGCTCACTCGTCCGGTTCCGCAGTTCATAAGCCTTGCGCGTGTTTTCGGCTGCCTGTCCAAGTTCGCCCTGGGGTTGGTAAGCTTGCCCTAACCGCAGATAGGCCATGGCGAAATTCGGATCCAGAGTGATGGCCCTCTGAAAGAATGGGATCGCGGCAATGTAATCATTCGTGATGTCCATAGTTCGACCGCCGAGACCATACGCTTGAAGCGCCTCCAGCGACGACGTAGTCACGTTCTGCGGCGGCGCTTCATACTTTTGCACTGAAGCCAGGGATTCTCCCAGCTTGCCGCGCAGCTTGGTCGCTGCCTTTCCGAGAGCTTCGAGAACCTGTTCCTTGCCGTTGGCGGTCACTTGCTCTTCCGAGAGGAGATCGCCGGTGCGGCAGTTCACCGCCTTCAAACCCAAAACATATTGGCTGCCCAAACTGGAGATGGAGCCTTCAATGCTGGCCGCGCTGGCGGAGCGCTGGCAAACCTCACGCGCCAGTTCCGGCGTGAGCCGCGCCTGTCTCGACTGGTTCATCAGCTGCAGCGTTTGGGCTATGCGCTGGTCTGACACAAGACTCAGAAACGGCGACTGCTCCAATTGCGCCGAAAGACCTTGTCGAAGTGTGCCGTCGAAGACGGGTTCGCCGGTGGTGTTGGTGAAGTCGGCGAGAACGATTGTGTCTTTATCTGTTAGAGGTTTTGCTTGATTCGAACGGTAGTAAAGCCACGCCCCGATCGCTACGATGACGGCCAAGACAAGGAGAGCAGCCATCTTCCAGATATTCGCAAACCGACCGGCGGGAGCGGGTGTCACCGCAGTTGGCCCTGAATCCGGGGTAAACGTGCGGCCGCTCTCAGAGTCCCGCTTCAGGCGCTGCAAATCCGCTCGCATTTCTGCTGCGCTCTGGTATCGCAGAGTGCGGTCTTTCTCCAAAGCTTTGTTGATGATCTCTTCCAGCTTGGGCGGAGTTTCTGGATTGATCCGCGCTGGGGGAACGGGTGCCCAATTCAAAATCGCATCGAAAAGGACGCCTGTCGTTTCCCCCCGGAAGGGAAGCGATCCGGTCGCCATCTCGTAGAGAACAGTGCCAAACGAAAACAGATCCGTGCGGGCATCCAGCTCTTTGGCGCGGATCTGCTCCGGCGACATATAGTTCACGGTGCCAAGCATCATTCCTTCGCTGGTTAGATCGGCGCTGACCGAAGCAGTTTTCTCAGAGAAATTTCCGACAGTTGCATCGTTTACCTTCGCCAGCCCGAAATCCAGGATCTTGGCATGTCCCCGCTCGGTGACAAAAATGTTGGCGGATTTGATGTCGCGGTGAACAATTCCCTTGGTGTGTGCGGCATCCAGTGCGTCGGCAATCTCAATCGCCAGACTCAGGAGGACATCCGTTTCGACAGGCTTTCCCGCAATCCGGTGCTTCAGCGTCACGCCCGCGAGAAACTCCATGGCGATGAATGAGTGCGCACCGTCCTTGCCGATGTCGTAAATCGTGCAGATGTTCGGATGGTTGAGAGCGGAGGCGGCGCGGGCCTCGCGCCGGAAACGTTCCAATGCCTGGTGGTCCCACGCCACGTCGTCCGGCAGAAACTTGAGCGCTACAAAGCGGCCCAATTCCACGTCCTCGGCCTTGTAAACAACGCCCATTCCGCCGCCCCCAAGCTTTTCGACGACGCGGTAGCGCGATATCGTACGGTTGATCACTGGCGAATCTTACGTTGATGGAACGGGACAGGTCAATTGAGGTGGCAGTCTGTCGTGCCTTTGCTTAAGAGAGAATCTTGGTTGTGGATGGCCCACGCAACGAACTGATCAAGGAAACACTGAACTGGCTGGATCAGTATCTGGGGCCAGTGAACTAAGTTTCGCTCCAGATCGGTCGTCGCATTGGCACTGTCCCGTTTTGAGTGGCACTGAGGGTAGACGGAGTTGCGATCGGTTGTTTCACGGAATCTTTGCCGCTCCTCGGTGCGTTTCTAGGCTATGAGCAATTTCCAACCCAACGCCAGTCCATTGGCCGCAAAGTCCATCGGGGACACGGCTCCGACGTGCGTAGCCAGCATATGCGCAAACAGTTTCGGTTCTGCGATGAAGGCACGCATCACCCGGCGGCGAAGCTTCTCACGATGCTCGAGCAAAAGCATCAGGCGCGACATCACTGCGGGGCGCCGAGCCAGGGCGCGGTGGCCTGCCTGGTAAGGAGCCAGATCGCCCGACGCCAGGCAATCGCCCAGCAGATCGGCCTGGTTGAAGGCGAGGCACACGCCCTCGCCGGTTATCGCGTCCACGCCGCCGGAGGCGTCGCCGATCAGGGCCACTCGTCCGCCACAGACACGAGCCAGCCGGCGCGTCACGGACACCGCGCCTCGCTCGACTGACGCATGTTTGATAGAACCATGTTTGATAGAACCATGTTCGACAGAACCATGTTCAATAGAACCAGGTTCGACAGAATCAGGTTCAGCGCCTTGCAGCCGCTCCGCAACTTCGGGAAACTCGCGCAAAGCTTCGTCCAGCCGCAACCCGGGATCCCTCGAGATCAGCGCGACGCAAACTTCCTCCGAACCAACAGGCGTCACATAGAGTTGGCATCTCGTTCCCCAGTGCAACTCCATGAACTCGGCCCATGGCGCAACCCGGTAGTGGCGGCGAAACGCGAACCGCTGTTCTTTTTGTCGATGAACGTCGAGCGCGGACCAGCGCCTGACCCGGGAACCGCTGCCGTCGGCGCCAATGATCCAGCGCGCGGGGACGAGTTTGCCTTGCATCACCACGCCATCGGCATGGAGACCCGTTATCACGGCGCGCCAAAGAAATCGCACACCCACTCGTTCAGCGTGCTCGACCAGGATGCGGTGGAGATTGGTGCGCCGCACCCCAAGGCCGTATCCATTGGGGAACGCGGCTTCGACGGACAACCCGGAACTGACAAAACGAATTCCGCGGAAACGATGCGCCTCCATGGGGGGAATGCTCACGCCGAGCCGTTGCAGAGCGGCGATGCCATCGGGCATAAGGCCCTCGCCGCAAGGCTTGTCGATCGGAGGACTGCAACCGTCCGCGACCGTGACCTCGAGCCCGCGCTGTCGCGCCGCCAATGCCGCCGCGATCCCCGCCGGACCTCCGCCGACCACGAAGACATCCGTCGGCTTAATTGAATTCCCGTCTCTCACCATTCGAGCGCGACCAATTCTGAGCAGAAGCCAGGCCCCATGGCCGCCAGTAAACCCAAAGTACCGGGCGCCGGGCGGCGGTTCTTCATTACTTCCTCAAGCACGATCAGCACCGAAGCCGATGACAGATTCCCCATCCGCCGCAAACAGTCCCACGAAACTTTCAACTCGCCGTTCTCCAATCCAAGCGCCGCCTCCGTAGCCTGCAGCACTTTCGGCCCTCCGGTATGCATCACCCAGCTTCCGATGTCTTCTCGACCATGCCCAAGATCCGCGAGAAAACTATCGACATCAGTACGCAGTTGCCGCTGAATCAAATTTGGGACCTCTGGCGAGAGCACGATCCGAAAGCCCTTTTCCGATACCGCCCAGCCCATCATTCCTTCAGTGTCGGCATAGAAGACGGACCGGGTGTCCAGAATCTTCGGTCCGCTCAAGCCACATTCGCTGCCTGCAACCACAACCGCGGCCGCACCGTCCCCGAATAATCCGGAAGAGATCAGGTTGGCCATCGACATGTCTTCCCGCTGCAAAGTCAGCGAGCACAACTCGACGGCGAGAATCACCGCTACCTGATCGGGATAGGCGCGCACGTAATCGGCGGATCGAGCGATGCCGGCCGCCCCCGCCACGCAGCCCAGACCGAACATGGGAACGCGCCGAATGTTCGGCGATAATCCCATCCGGTTGATCAAGCAAGCATCAATCGAGGGGCTGGAAATGCCGGTGACGGAAGTGAAGAAGAGCGCTCCGATATCGCGGACATCCAGGCCCGCAGCCGTTACCGCGCGGCTGATCGCGCATTGTCCGAGTTCTTGTGCGGTGCGGATCCAGTGATCGTTGGCCTCCCCCCAGCCTTGCAGCTTGGGGTAAGCGTCTATGGGGAGAGAAAGAAAGCGGCCATCCACTCCCACGTTGTTATACAAGCGGTGTAAGACCTCCGGTTTCTCCAGCTGGTCGCCCCAATACTGTTGAAGCGCGGCAAATAGTGTTTCTTGCGAATAGTAATGTTTCGGAAAAGCGCTCGCGGCGCTCACAATTTGCATGATCTCTCTCCTTGTAATAGAGCCCGCGAACGATGGGGCGCAACTTCCTTTCGCGGGTCGCCCAAGGGTATCAAATGTGGATGGCTCGGCGCGCGAGGCCCAACGCCTCGGACCAGAAAGCGCTCGAAGAATGCGCCAATTCGACGACCGCCTTCAGTGCCGAGACAAATTCGTCGATCTGATCATCCGTGACTACCAGAGGAGGCGCCACTTTCAGAACCATGAAGTTATTTCCGCAGATTTGGGTGAGAATGCCGCTGTCGCGGAACAGGCGCATCACGACGATTTGCCCGAACATTGCGGGATGGATGTGCATGAATGCTTCAAACGCAACCCGCAGCCGGAGCGATCCTGGAGCGGTGAATTCAACCCCCAGCAGAAGGCCCTCGCCGCGCACGGCTTTCACCATTTCGTATCCGCGAAGAGCTTCCTGCAAACCAGTTCGCAGTTTCTCGCCTGCCTCGATCGCGCGAAGGCCCAGTTTCTCCGTTTCCAAAACCTCCAGAGTCGCCAGTGCCGCACGCATGGCCAGACTGTTCTCACTGAAAGTCGAGGTATGGATAATCGCTCGCCGCAACGATCCGTAAACCGAATCGTAGATCGCATCCGTCATCAGCACCGCGCTCACCGGAACCAGTCCACCGCTCATCGCTTTGGCCAGCACGACCATATCCGCATCCACGCCAAAGCGCTGCGCCGCCAGAAATGGTCCGGTACGATACATGCCGGTCTGCACTTCATCCAGCACCAGCAGGGTTCCGTAACGCCGGCATAAAGACTGTGCGGCCTGAAGATACGCCGATGTCGGCACCTGTATGCCTGCTTCCGACTGAATCGGTTCCACGATGAAGGCGGCGAAGCGCTTGCTGGCGAGTTTCCGCTCGAGCGCGTTCACCTCATCGAACGGAATCGCTTCGGTCTCGGGAAGAAGCGGTCCAAATCCCTCGCGCCAGAACGAATCTCCCATGAGCGACAGAGCGCCGCAGGTCAGCCCATGGAAGGCGCCGTTTGCGTAGAGCAGCCCAGGCCGTCCCGTATGAGCACGAGAGAATTTAATGGCCGCTTCAACCCCTTCACTGCCTGAACTTCCGAAAAAGACCTTTGTCAACCGGCCGCCCGCCCGTCGGCACAGCTTTTCTGCAAGCTCGCCTGCCCGTTCCGCCACATGCGTCTGAACCATCGCGGGGCCATTTTGCTCCAGCTCTTCGCGAAGTGCGGCAATCACGGCGGGGTGGTTGTGCCCTACGTTATGAACGCAATACCCGGAAAGGAAATCGAGGATGCGCCTGCCGTCGGCAGTGAACAATTCGCTGCCTGAGCAGCGCTCGTAGCGGACATTCATTTCCAGCAAGTCCAAGAGCCGGACCCACTGTGGATTCACATGTTCGGAGTAGAGAGCGCCTACGGCAGAATCAACGGTGCTTGTGACCATCCTAGCCTTATGTCGTGCACGAGTAATGCCAAGAACCCGCGCCGGACTTTCCATTTTTGCAGCGTGAGCCGGCGCTCTTAGGCAATTCGATGCCCTCGAAGCAGAGTTGGTTGCTGTACCGCGGGTTTGACTGAGTAAAGGTTTGTAAAGTGAAGAGGCTTGGCAGCCAGGATGAATGGCAAGAGGAGACACAGCCGTTTAGAGATCGAACATATCGCACGCGCGTGCTACGCCAGCCGTTCTTATTTCCATACTTGTTGAGTTTATAGGCCAAAGCTCAGCTCCCATGGCTGGGCTATAGCGGCATCCCTAAACGACTGGCTTGCCTTGCCGAGACCACACTTTATGCGCACCAAGCGTGGCTGACGGTGTCCATCCGATCAGCTTGAAACTTTGGTAACTGGGCTTCAGCCCGGTAAGCGGCGAAAATAGATCCCTATATGAATCTGGAGCGCATGGTCGGAATCCGCGCGCACGCGGGTGCAGTGTGGCGGAAGGCACGCGGACAATTCGCGCGTCTTCCAGCGAGCGCTCGGGTCATGTTGGGCCTATTCCTGCTCGCCGCTTTGCTGATGGCCTTGTATACAGCGTCCTCGGGAAAAGATGCTAGCCTGCGGCTCAAAGTCCAGCACAGCTTGCGCAGTGCGCAGCTTTCCCTCTGGGTGGACGGTGACCTGGCCTACTCCGGAAGTCTTGTCGGCAATGCCAAAAAGAAGTTCGGTCTGATTCCTTCGGTGCAGGGGAGCCTGTCGGAGACGCTACCGGTAGCGTCCGGCATCCATCAAATCAAGGTGCAAATCGTTTCGGACAGTGGCGTGCGAGAGAACACGATCAGCGGTGACTTTGCTCACAACCGGCAGCGAACCTTGTCCGTGAGCGCCAGCCGCACTGATGTTTCGCTGAACTGGCAGGCCAAGGAGGCCGTAGGGACTGAGTTATCTTCCAGCAGCAAAGGGTGGTTCAGCCGCTACGCTGGCACACTCATGATGACAGTTGCCGGTTCGATCATCTCCGCCCTGACCGGTTTCGCTCTGAAGGAACTACCGAAGCAGATTGTCTCTCGCCAAGGAGAAGCGCCCAAAGCTTAAATAATCAGCCGGGCTCGGACTTAAGGCTTTTTCTGTACCTGCACGCGAGGAGCGGCGGACCGTGCGCCATAACGCACGACGGTGTTCGGGGCAACCATATCGGCTTCGCTCTCATAAATGGAATGACGGTTCGGGTTCACAATCGTCTTCTGGGCAGAGGCAGGAGTCGCGCTCCTTCCAGGCGGCGTGCCAGCAACAACTGTTCGTTCGGTCGGTCCGGTCTTCGTCGCCGCGTGTGGTTCCATTACGACCGTCTTCGCCCCGACTCCACCGCTCCGCGCCGGAACCGTTACGATGCGTTTTGCTCTCCGGAACGGTACTTGCTGCTGGACCAGTTCCGAGGGCAGCGCCAGCCCGGCAGGCAAGGGTGAGAGGCGACCGATCGACGCGCCCAGCAGAGCCGAAACCGCTGCCACGGCTACCACCGTCGCGGCTCTCCAGAACAATTGGTTGCTTTGAGAGATTCGTCCGTGCTCCATTCGGTAGCGGGAACCACTCGTTGTACTTGGAACCGCATGGTGGACCAGCAGTATGAGCTGTGCAGGTTTCGACTGCGGTCGTCGTTTGAAGGTCGCTGCTTCCAGAACCTCCCGTGCGAGGACAGGAACCCGAGCGTCCGTCTCCGGCTGCAGTACCGAATCATTGAGGGACGCCAATCGCTCAACATCGGATTGAGCCATCGCAAGCACCGACTCCAGCGGTAGCTCGGTCTCGGCCAAGAGTTCGGGCGTCAGAGAAACTAAAGGGATCAGGTGGACCTTCTCAGCGACTGCCTCGTCGGAGAGAGTCCGGGGGAAATCCACCTTAGCTTGTTTAACCAGCAGGTGATCATTTTGCTCCTGCAGCGTATAAGCGGCAGCGAGGAGTTGCTGGAAAGTTCCCTGGTCCAGAACTGGCTTGTCCACCGTGTTGGCGCGTTGGTACTCCACGTCGGCAGGGTCCGAACCAATGATGGGGACCCAGGATCAGCGCATTATAGTCCGGAGCTGCGCCCGCAAACAAACGGTATTGGAACCGGCACTTTCGGCCTGAGAGGGCCGCGCCGTATCACTCTTGCGCAAGCGCAAACTGGGTGGTCTTCACCTAAACCCAGCCTGGATCACGTTAGGACTCTATCGGAACTGCTCCGCTAGGGATAGGCGTTTTGTACTGAGCGGTTGTGGCGGAGCAGTTTCGATAGGGCCGATAGACAAGGAAACCGCTGGTGCGGTTGGGGCAGCATGCGTGGGCCTATGGGTTTTTCGCCCAGACAGACAAACTTGGTTGTTTCTTCAATTTATGGATGATCTTTCCGAAACTCAAGCCCGCAAAACGCGCGGCTCGTAGCAGTTGCTACGAGCCGTCTGGTGGAAATCGTCGGTTCGCTACTGGGGTCGCCGTTCGTCAGGATGCGCCTGCTTATCCGGCGGAGGGGCACTCTGTGGATGGGCTGCAGCCTGTGGTCGGGGAGCAGTCTCCGGATGAGCCTGGCCTTGAGGACGAGGCGCACTCTCGGGTCGAGCCGCTGCTGCCCGAGGCGGCGCCTGTGGACGCGGTGCATTCTGAGGTGGAGGCGGGTTCGCCCGTGCGGTCTGTGGACGAGGCGTGCTCTGCTGCTGAGCCACGTTCCCTGCCGGACGAGGCGCACTTGCGCTCGCTGGACGAGGCGCGTCATTGCGCGGTGCTGGAGTGTTGCGCTCCGCAGTGGCGGGTCGAGGAGCGCTGTTCGCTGGACGTGGAGTCGGCGTATTGGCCGCTGGCTGAGCTGCGGCACGATTGACTGCAGGTTGATTCGGACGAGGCGCATTCGCCTTTTCAGAAGCGCTCGCTGGACGAGGCACGTCATTGCGCGCTGCTGGAGTGCCACGCTCCGCAGTTCCGGGTCGAGGAGCGCTGTTCGCTGGACGCAGAGCCGGCGTACTCGCCGACGACTTAGCTGCTGCACGATTGGCTGCAGGGTTATAAGGTGCTCCTGCCTCTTTGGCCCGTACGACGGCAGGGTCTTTGAATGCTCCAGGCCTGGGAGTAGCTGCGATTGCCGGCTTGCCATGGTTCACCGAAGCCCGTTGCTCTGGGTTAGCGCGGGCAGCCTGCGCATGTTGCGTTTGAACGGCTACAGGCGCTATATGGTTCTCGTGCGCCACGGCCTCTTGTTGAGGGGTCGGACGTGCACTTATTCCACCATTGCCGCCGTTGTAGCTGACCCGGTTCACCGTTGTATTGTTGATTACCGTGGTGTTGTAAGTGTTGTGAATGTTGGTGACGTTCACATTGTTCACCGAACGATTGTAGGCGAAGCGTCCGTTGTCCCAGCGCCCGCCTTGGTAACCGTCACCGGTGTAGCCGTAGCCATAATTGATTCCGCCATAGAAGCCTACGTGCTGACCCCAGTAGCCCTCATTGTAAGCATATCCGCCGTTGCCCCAACCCCAATAGCCTGGGGTCCAGAGGAAACCGGGTCGCGGAGCCATTACCCATGTACCTGGCACCCAGTAGTAATCGCCTTCGTCCTGCCCGTAAGCCCAGTACCCAGGGGTCCAGATATAACCCTCGGCGGGGACGGGCGGCTGCTCGTACACAGGCAGCGCAGGCGGGCCGAATGAAACGGATACACCGATTTGCGCGAACGATGCCGCCGACATGGCCAGCACTACGAGCGCCAACAACAGCGAACGAATGGATGGGATGATACGCATTGTTTCCTCTTTTGCCCGTTCATCCTTTAGGCTTGCCCGGTGCTGCTCTGCTGCTGCGGGTTGCGTGGATGGAGAGGCGCGATTTCCGGACGAAACGTATTGCCGCCTTCGTCTCGCTCGCAAATAGTTCTGCCATGACCTTCTCATTTCGGGGCTCTTAAGGTCTGGTCAAAAATGCTCAGTCGAGGAGCAACCGACGCTGACCTTCTGTGGGTTGATCACGTCGCGGTCCAAAACATTCTGCCCACTGGGGCGCGATTAAGTTGCCAATGTAGGCGCGGGCGTCCACGCCCGTGCTCCCGGACAGCACCGTTTACGAGGCGATCAATTCTGAACAGTTTTCAGAACCCGTAAAATTTGATAATAGCGACTTCAGAACGCTCTGCACTGGCAGAGACAAATTCGCTAACCAAACTTCGCTAACTAAACCGGGGATCGCAAATAATCCTAATGCAGGAGGTCTCGATGAATCAAACTCTGATGGATCCGAAACTGATGGTGCTTGCCGCTGTGGTGATTCTGGTCATCGCCGGGCTGGCTTGGCTGTCTATCCGAAAACGCAGAACTAGCAGCGCACAGCTACGCCAGCGCTTTGGGCCGGAGTACGAGCGGGCGGTGCGAACCCACGGCTCCGAACGCCGAGCCGAAGCGAAATTGGCGGGTCGGGCGAAGCGGGTTGAAACGCTAAAAATCCGTGAGCTCGATGCCGCGGAACGGGAACGCTTTTCCGCCCAGTGGGTCTCCTTGCAGGCTCGCTTTGTCGACTATCCGAAAGGAGCAGTCACGGAAGCGGCCGAACTGGTGTCTTCACTAATGCAGGCTCGCGGCTATCCCGTAACCGATTTCGATCAGTGCGCCGCGGACATTTCTGTCGACCACCCTAAAGTTGTAGAAAATTACCGGTCCGCGCACGCCATCGCATTGCGGCTGGGGAGGGGAGAAGCAAGTACGGAAGATCTTAGGTCGGCGATGATTTACTACCGTTCCCTGTTCGAGGAACTCGTGCAGGTGCAAACGCCTCTTGAAACGAAAGCCGTAGCCTAAATGGCCGGACGGAAGACAAATCGACAAGCTACTTACGACCACACAGGAGAAAATGATGAAACCAAGTACGCAAGATAAAACCGAAGGCAAGCTCCACGAAGTGAAAGGCAAAATCAAGGAAGAAATCGGAAAGGTTACGAAAAACCCCAACATGGAAGGCGAAGGAAAAGGCGAAAAGATAGCCGGCAAAGCTCAAAAGTGGATCGGCAAAGCTGAAAAGGCTGTCGGAGAATAAACACCGACGTGCCGGGTGCTCCGGGTTGCGAAACCTGGCGTTGTTTGGCCCGTAGCACACCCGTAGTGGCTGGGCCTACCTTTCAGGGCGCCAGTTTACACCCAGGAAAATCAGGGTTGCCCCACCCTTGCTCTTTGAAGGATGGGCACCCCACGTTTATTTCGTCCGCCGCGCGGGCCGACCAGCCCGCGGCTAGCGGCGGCTATTCGACACAGCGCCGAGTTTACCCGGCTGCCAACGCCCATTCTTTTCGCAAAGAACGCGACAAAGAGCGGGGCACCCGGACCCTCACAATCAAATTAGCGCAAGAATGCAGGTCGCGGAAAGCCAGGCCAGCCCCCGCTCAAGCAGCGCAATCTGTCTACAAGGGTCGGCAACGGGAAGTGGTCGCAAAAGCGGCGAGTTATCGGGCAATTCGGCGGTGCTGGTGCGGATCTCAGATTGTTGGACCCTCCGGATGAAATTGTTTTACAATGTCGCGAGCAGGCGGGATGGGTGTAAAACCGGCACCCGTGTTTGAGTCATATCTTCGAGATTCAAGTCGATCCGACTTTGTTTTGAAGCAACCAACGGGAACTCAGGGAAAAGAACCGACCGACAACTTGGGGCCCGGGCCGGGCCAAGGATTATCCTATGCCTAAAACTGCTAAGAAAAAACGCGCCTTTAATCATAATCAATTGCACAAGTGCCTCACCGGCATCAAGGGTTTTGACGAAATTACAGATGGCGGGCTTCCGAAAAATAGAACCACTTTATTTAGTGGAAGCACCGGCACTGGAAAAACCCTTTTAGGGATTGATTTTTTGATCAATGGTGCGATCAATTACAACGAGCGGGGCGTCTTCATGTCTTTTGAAGAGACCGAAGAAGAACTTTATAAAGACGTGGCGTCCCTCAACCTGAATTTGCAAGGGCTTGTTTCACAAAAAAAGATTCTGCTTGAATATGTTCTCTTGGAGCGCCGGGATATTCAAGAGAAAGGCGAATTTAATCTTGAAGGACTATTCATTCGTTTAGAACATGCCATCGATTCTATTGGCGCCAAACGCGTTGTTTTAGATTCAATTGAATCTCTCTTTGCGGGGGTCACCGATGGTGGCATCCTTCGCTTAGAGATAAAAAGACTTTTCCGATGGCTTAAGCAAAAGCAAGTTACGGCAATCATTACCGGCGAGCTGGGACAAGGCTCTTTTACTCGTCATGGCCTGGAGGAGTACATTTCCGATTGCATAATTCTTCTTGACAACAGAGTTAGGGAACAAATTTCCACCCGTAGAATTCGTGTAATCAAATATCGTGGTTCAAATCATGGAACAAACGAATATCCCTTCGTAATTGATAAAGGAGGACTTTCCGTAATTCCTATCACTTCTGCGGGACTCAATCAACCAGGCACAGCCAAGAGAGTTTCAACAGGAATTCCATCGCTAGATAAAATGTTCAAGGGTGCAGGTTTTACCCGAGGCAGCACGGTACTCGCTTCAGGTACCGCAGGCACGGGAAAAACAAGCCTGGCGGCTGCGTTCGCCATAGAAAGCTGTAAACGTGGAGAACGGTGTCTCTTCTTGTCATACGAAGAATCTTCAGGGCAACTCATTCAAAATATGAGTTCTATAGGTTTCCGTTTTGAACCCTCGATGAAAAAAGGACTCTTGAAGATTGTGTCCACGAGACCTTCCTTTTTTGGTTTAGAGATGCATTTACTCGAGGTATACAAGATCATTGCAGATTTCAAACCACAAGCGGTTGTCATAGATCCCCTGACCAGTCTCATTGGACAAGGAAACCAACTTGAACTTCAATCGATGCTCACTCGGATGATTGATCTTTTAAAATCCAAGAGCATAACCGCCTTTTTTACAAGTCTTGTTTCTTCAACCGCACAAAATGACACTAGCGGCGAAATCGGCGTCTCGTCTTTAATTGACACTTGGATCGTAGTTAGAGAATTGGAAGAAAATGAGGGGAAAAGACGCGTTCGTGGACTTTACATTGTTAAGTCTCGCGGCATGGGCCACTCCAGTGACGTCCACAAATTGATTTTGAGTGATGACGGAATTCAGTTAGTACCAATGGATGCGGATGCTACCGCAGGCCCCAATCAGAAAATGAGAGTTGGCAAAAGTATTACTGTGAGACAATAAGCGATCAAAAAAGGCAAAAAGTCGGCGATCGGGCGGAGGCATGGGAAGCATTGAATCCTAACTTCATTGTCGGCATTGGCGGCTCAGCCGGAGCTCTTGACTCTTATAAGGCGCTCCTGGACGCCCTGCCGTCTGATACAGGCATGGCCTTTGTCTTGGTTTCTCAGATTCATCCCACCGCCAACAGTCAACTAGCTGACATTCTGTCGCGTCACACGAAAATGCGTGTAATGGCCGCTTCCACGGCCATGCCGATCCGGGCGAATCGCGTCTACGTGATTCCTCCGAACGCGGATCTTCTAGTTGAGAGCTATGCCTTCAAACTCGCCTCCCCGCGCACTGGGATGAACGGGCAGATAGATTTATTGTTTATTTCTTTAGCAGAGGCTATGGGGACGCGTGCGATCGGCATTATCCTCTCTGGGTATGGTGCCGAGGGTACCGAGGGATGCAAGCACATCAAGGCAAATGGAGGAAAAACCTTTGCTCAGGACATGTCTGCCGAGGTAGATGGCATGCCTCTCAGTGCTCAGGCTTCAGGCTGTGTTGATTTCGTTCTGCCACCCGACAAAATTCCACGTGAACTACAAAGATTGGTGCGCAGTGCAACTAAGAAGAAACGCGAGTTCGACCCGAAGATGTTCCTCGCTACCATCGGCGAGGGCCGGAAAATTGTGCTGGTTCTCAAGAAACAAATACTCTTCTCGCAGGGGGACGCGGCTGACACAGTCTTCTACATCCAGAAGGGCAAGGTAAGACTCACCGTCGTCTCGGAGAAAGGCAAGGAAGCTACGATAGGCATATTGAATCCGGGGAATTTCTGCGGAGAAGGTAGCCTTGCAGGACAGCCTCTGCGCATGGGGTCTGCAATCGCGATGACAGATTGCGAACTCATGCGAATCGACAAGAAGGCGATGATGCTTGCGCTTCACCGCGAAAGTACATTGTCCGACATGTTTACGGCATATTTGTTAGGGCGGAACATCCGATACGAAGAGGATTTAGTTGACCAACTCTTTAGCTCCAGCGAGAAGAGACTAGCTCGGATTCTGCTGTTGCTCGCTCACTTCGGAAAGGAAGGCGTGCCCGAGATTGTAATCCCCAAGATCAGTCAGGAGACCCTCGCGGACATGGTGGGCACAACCCGATCGCGGGTCAGCTTCTTCATGAACAGGTTCAGGAAGTTCGGCTTCATCGACTATGACGCCGGCAGTGGGTTGAAAGTTCATAGTTCACTCCTGAATATCGTTCTCCACGACTAGCCTGACGAAGGCGCGTGTAAAGACAACCAGAGGGGTAGATCGGGTAGAGCCTGGCCACCTTCCCCAGGTCAAGCTAAAACACCGAACAAAGTTATGGTGTCCCCCATCTCTTTCGCGTCCTTTGCGAAAAGGGTGGGTGCGAGACTCTCAACCCAGAAGCCCAATCGCGGCCAGCCCGTTTTCTTCTTGACCGCATGCTTCAAATTGGATAACCTTAACTAAAGCATATTATCCACAAGATAATAGTCGATATTTGACAATTTAACCCAGGCGATTGCGTGGCTTCTCGATCGCGCTCCCAATGCCCAACCCGCCGAGGCATCCTTGAGCGAAAAGCGGCCGATTTACTTCTCGCCAAGCTCCAAGCCCAGTTCCAAAACGGGATGCGAGCCTGTCGCGTACCAGCCGTAACTCCCATGTTCTCTAGATTTTGCGTGTAACTCCTGTAAACTCAAAGATCTAGCACATAGTCGCAAATTAGATTCTTTGTTTTCTAGATTTTGCACACGATAGGGGGAGGGGGGTACCCGGTACTAAACAGTAAACTCCGTCCCAATGTGGGAAACGTGCCAGTAGTGCCAACGCAACGCCGCTGCCCAGCACGGGCGAGACGCCCACGCCTACATTGGCACGGCCTACCGGATCGAAGCCGAACTCACCAGCCCTTTAATGACACCCAAGGGCGAACTGGAAGGTCCGAAACACTGCCGGTTTCATAAGTCCTCCGCCCGGCGGCGCTGGCAACTTCCGTTGGCGTCCAGCCAATCGAGTAGAGAGCGAACGCTGCTTCGAGCCAAGGCAATCGAGCAGTCAGCTGCTCCGTAGTAAAGATTGATGGTGTCGCCATCGGGGTCCATCGTGTATCCGCAGGGGAACACGACATCGTCGACGTCGCCGTGGCACTCGTACTCGGCCTCTGGCCCAAACATCCACGAATCCCCCCGCAGTAAGCACTTGGATGGATTCTCCAGCTCGAACAGGGCCAGGCCCAGTCGATACAGACAGCCCGAAGGCGTGTGCCGTACTCCGTGGTAGAACACGAGCCATCCTCTGGAAGTCTCGATGGGCGGCGGCGACAACCCAATTTTGTTTGCGTCCCACCAGGCGCCGCGGCGTGCCTCCAACATGAGCCTGTGCCTGCCCCAATAACGCAGGTCAGGAGAGTAGGAAATCCACATGTGCGATCCGAGAGTTGTCATGGGCCGATGAATAAGCGCCCAGCATCCATCGATTCGCCGAGGCAGAAGCGCTGAGTCTTTGTCGTCCGCTGACATAATGACGCCATATCGCTCGAAACTTCGGAAGTCCTTGGTCAGAGCCAGAGACACCCCTGGGCCACCGCGCGAATAGGAAGTGTAAGTGACTACGTATTGCTGCAGTTCGGGCACGAAAGTGATGCGAGGATCCTCAATGCCCCAGACTTCCTCTGGATACTCCTTGGGGCTTGGCATCAGCGTCGGTTCGCTGTCAATTTGCCAATTGTCCACTCCGTTGCGTGAGCGGGCGGCGCAAAGATGGGACAAGCCCCGTCGATCTTCGACCCGGCAAAGCAGCAGGGTCGACCCATCCGCCAGCAGAGTCGCGCCCGGGTTGAACACACTGTTAATGGAGTATGGCCAATCCTTGGCCGTTAAGATTGGGTTGGACGGGTGCCGGAGTAGTAGGGGCTCGTAGCGAGTGGTTGTGGCAACGCTCATAAGTGTTCACTCAGTGGCAGTGATCGAAGTCTAGTTAGTGGAAGCAGCAAATAATTCACCGTTTGTTCCCGGACTATCGGGCTCTGGCAGCGAGCGCATTTCCAGGAGTGCCATCAGAAACGATAGCGTTGACTCCGCTCCCTGGTTCTCATTGGCGCGGTCGGGATGCAGACCGTCCCGGCAGCCGCCTGTGACGGAATCATAAAGCGGAAGTTGCAGGTCGTTGTCGCCAAGGAACCAGTTGAATGCCGACCATGCTTCGGCGCGCCAGCGGCTGTCGCCAGTTACACGGTAGGCTTGCAGACATGCAGAAACCGCGCCTGCGGCTTCAATTGGCTGTTGATCGAAGCGGGCCTTCTCGCCACCCTTGCGATAGAAGCCTTGCGACCCGATCGGTACAAAGTGGTGGTTGGTTTCGCAGTGCTGCGTTTTTAACAGCCAATCCAGTGCTTCGAGGCCAGCGGAAACCATACGTTGATCCGAGCAAGCCGATCCCACCAGCAGCATGGCTTGGGGTAATCTCGCGTTTCCGTAGGCTAGAACGTCCTCGAACCACTTCCAATCCGGGCTTCGGACCGCTTCATACATTTCGAGCAATCGCCGAGCGAGCACGCATCTTATTTTTTGAGCGTCCCGGTCTCCAGGATACGAATCGAGATATTCCTGAATTCCGAGCAGGGCGTAGGCCCAGGCGCGAGGACTGCTGAATTCCATAACTGCGGGAAGGGCGAACTCGAGCAAACGTCCGGCAGCGCTCCTCAGTCCCTGATCCCTGGACCGGCCTAAAACCGTTCCAAGTCCCCACAGGGAGCGCCCATGACAATCTTCCGAGCCCTCATCAGCTTCGCTCCACTGGCGATCGTAGCCGAGAAAGTTTCGGAATCTACCCTTCACGGGATTGAACGCATGTTCCAAGAACGCCAAATACCGGAAGGGCGAATCTGGGGTAAGCACATCTGGACTAGCTGAGTGGGTTTTCCCGAACTGTTCCTTCTCCCGTGGCTCCTTGCCCTGTTGCTCCAGCAGCACCGTGAAAATGAGTGCGCGAGCGTTGTCGTCGGTGGCATAGCCCTCACTGTACTTAGGGATTGTGAAGATCGAGTGCTGCAGCATCCCAGTGTCATCGGTCAGCCTATTCAAGTGATTCAGGTTCAATGGCGGCAGGTGATCCGACGATTTGAGGGTAACGCGGGCCGAGAACTGGACTTGTGGACTTTCCATGCGGTCGCTGCGAACCCGTGCAAAACTCTCCATGTAACCCTGCGCCACCCTTTTCCAGACCATGTCTCGCGCGAACAAATAAGCGCGTTTACGCATGGCATGGCGTATCGCGGGAGTGTCCAGAAGCTCGATTGTCTTTTGTGCGATAGCACTAGGGTTTTGGAAGGGAACCAGCGCGCCACGACGGTCGTCCAGTAACTCGACCGCATGCCAGTACGGGGTAGAGATGATCGCCTTGCCCGCGCCTAGCGCATAGGCAAGCGTCCCGGAAACCACCTGCGCCTCATGGCGATATGGAGTGATGTAAATGTCGGCGGCGCCGATGAACTCAACCATCTCCTCAGGGCTGACGAAGCGGTTGTGGAAGATGACGTTCGACTCCACTCCCACTTCCTTCGCCAGAGCTTGCAAGTGGGCTCGATACCGGTCGTCTTCGCGACGGAGGACGTGAGGATGGGTCGCGCCCGCGATCATGTAGACAACATTCTTGTGTTTGGACAAAATCTGCGGCAGCGCTTGAATAACGTTTTCGATTCCCTTGTTCGGCGAGAGCAAACCGAATGTGAGGAGTACGGCCTTTCCTTCCACGCCGAAGCGATCCTTGTAGAAATTGGGATCGAGGAATGGCAGGTCTGGAACGCCGTGAGGAACCATGTCGATCTTGCTGACGGGCACTTTGAAACTCTCTTGCAAGAACTGGGACGAGAGCTGGCTCATGACAATGAGGCGATCCGAAAGCTCTGCAATCTCTTCCATGACCATCCGTTGATCAGGGTCTGGGTCGCGAAGGACGGTGTGCAGGGTGGTCACCACGGGCATCTTCAGGCCGCGCAGCAGCTGCAGGATATGGCTCCCGGCCGTGCCACCGAAGATTCCATATTCGTGCTGCAGGCAGACCATGTCGATATTGTTGAAGTTCAAGAACTCCGCGGCTTCCTGATACGATCTCAAGTCGTCCTGGGCGAGCGACCATCTCACCCGTGCAGGGTAGTCATATCCTTGTTCGGTGTCGTTTACGGGTAGCGCCAACAATCGAGCTGTCCCGTACTCAGCGGAGATGGCCGCGCACAGGTCGGTGGTAAAGGTAGCAATTCCACACTGTCGCGGCAGATAGTTCCCGATCACCGCGATCCGACTAGGTAGCGATGGCTTCGATTGCGATCGCGGTCGAGCCGCTGAAGCTCCCTCCCGTACTAGGGGGGGCCGGTCGACGACTTCCAATATTCCCTTGGGAAGCATTGTGTTTGGTAGCGACATTAGTCCTTAGTTTGCCGAGGACGGCTGCTGATAGACGTCAGTCTTCCGACAAACCCGATGCAATCATCGGTTGGTCGGAGGCCATGTTGGCTGGTCTAGTCACCTTCGGTTACTGGCTCGATGTTTCAGTCGGTAGAATTTGCATCTTGATCAGTATCAACGAAAGTGGACCTGCGGACTGGTCAAAATTGAACAGATACCCTGCACAACAGGGAAATACGCCTCGGTTCTCGGATTGGCTTCGATTATCGGAGCGAGGTCATCTTGGACTTGTCTTCAGCGCATGCAAGAATGCCGGCAGTGTGGGTTGAGGACCCGATGTACGGCGGACACTCTTGCCCGCCGCCCTTGACTTGGACCTACGACTTGAACTCATGCGCGGCACGTATAACGACACAGAGCAGCCAATTTTAGAACATAAAGATGAACTTCAAAAGCGGCGGACAAGAGTGTCCGCCGCACACGGCCAAACGTGAGCCCACTCCGCGTCGTCCTAGGATGTTCGCCGCACTTCGGCGCCATCGAGGTAGCAGCTTTGTTGGATATGGCGCGAGTGTGCCGAAACGACGGTGTAGGGCACGCCCAGAAATCGTTTGGCAACGATTCCAGTCACCTCGAGGCAATTGAAGTTCATCGGCCTCAGTTTTCCCAACATTCGCTTCACCGCATTCTGGATGTTCTTCGCCCCGATCGCACCGAAAAACATTACCTTTACTTCTGCAGCCATGAAGAAGAAGTTCCATCCCGCGGCATGGATCTTGCGATCAAGGGCGAAGCCGTCGAGCGCCTTGAGCACTCCCCAGTTCGCTGAGTAAGGCTCACTTTGCAGCCCAAGAGCCTGGGCCATAACGGGACGCTCCTCGATCAGAATCGTGCCGACTTGAACGGTTGCTGTCATAGACTTCTCCAGAGAACACGTAGACCGTGAGATGAAAGACGAGGCGACTACGGAGCCGCCTCGATCCGACTGACGCACCGCTTAGGCGGCAACGGCAATCTTGTGAAGAGTCGAGCTAATGACATCGGAGACTCCCACTTTCGGGGTGCCGTCCAATACCTTATTCAGGCTCTTGAGCACTTCGGGGTAGCCCGTCGTGTTGTATGCTTCCGCATGCTCTTTTGTGTCCCAAAGACTGATTGCGATCACATCCGTTCCGCCGGGAGTGCAAAATGTGATTTCGTCCTGAAACCCTTTCTGCTTCCGCAGCATGGGGATCACTTCGTTGTCGAGAGTCCGCGTGAATTCAGCCAGCGTATTTGGCTTCAGGCGTAGAGCAACATTGCGAGCAAACATTGGTCAACCTCCATAGATTGAATAGGAGAGCTAAGAGGGGAAACTTCAGATGGGCTGACTTAGTTCAGGAGACCTGAAAGAGCGAGAAGACGTCCTCACCCAATCACCACCCTAGTCTCACGCGGTAGGATTGTCAATCGCGAGATCCTCCTCAGTTTGTGCGAGGTAGTTACATCGCTCTGAGCAATTCCCCACACCCTTGCCATGCCAGCGCGGTCGGTTGCGTGAAAGCGGCGACTACGAGCAGGAACAATGCGACGACTATGAGCGCACCAGTACCCAGCAGCACGATTTCACTAAGTAGGTCAGGATTCATTAGATCTTCCCGGTGCATTTCACTCCTTGGTATATCGGCCTGTAAGCCTGCCTCAGGAGAGCACATGGGCCGCCTGGTTTGACAGGCCCATGGCTCTTTTGAGGCATCCATAGATTCGCTCATTTCCTAGCGAAATACTGAGCACAATGGCTCACTTCGGAACTCAACCAAGCATAATGGATCGTTTTGGGCTCCCAGACCAAAAAGAGATTGGCCGTCTGGCTTAGTCACGATTTGTGCCAACCGATCATTTTTTTGGACTAGAATCACAGTTAATGAGTTCTGCAGCAGCAGTTAATAAGGAGAAACGCGAGTTCGATCCCAACACCTTCCTCGCGACCATTGGCGATGGCAGGAAGAACCTGGCTGTTGCCAAGAAGCAAACCATCTTCGCGCAAGGGGATGAGGCGGACGCGGTCTTCTATATCCAGACAGGTAAAGTGAAGCTCACCGTCGTATCCAACACCGGCAGAGAAGCGACCATCGGCATGTTAGGGGAGGGAAACTTCTTTGGTGAAGGTGCGCTGGCAGGTCAGGCTCTGCGCATGGGGTCTGCATCTGCAATGACAGATTGCGAGCTCATGCGGGTAGACAAGAAAGCGATGATGGAAGCGCTTCACCGGGAGCATGCGTTTTCGGATATGTTCGTGGCGTATTTGCTGGCGCGGAATATCCGTTATGAAGAGGATCTGGTTGACCAGTTGTTTAATTCCAGTGAAAAGCGGCTGGCCCGCGTCCTTTTGTTGCTCGCTCATTTTGGCAAGGAAGGTGTCCCCGAGGCCGTGGTTCCGAAGATAAGTCAGGAGACGCTGGCAGAAATGGTCGGGACCACCCGTTCGCGAGTGAGTTTTTTCATGAACCGGTTCAGGAAACTGGGTTTCATTCATTACGCCGGCGGTATAGAAGGCGGTCTGCAGGTCCACAGCTCGCTGCTCAACATAGTGCTGCACGATTAGGATTTCCGCGCCAGTGACTCCGCTCTAGTTTAAGAAAATAAAGGAACATCCACAGAGATTTTTTCAGAAATACTCGCCTTGCGGCAGCAGACGCGGCGTGTGAGCAATTGTGCTCAGACGGCATCGCAACAGCCCTGATAAGTTATTTCTAACTGTGGGAGGAGTTTTTATGAGTGCATTTCGCATTTTGGTGGCTGACGATCATCCGGTGTTCCGTTTAGGTCTGTGCTCGCTAATTCGGTCGCACGAAAGTTGGGAGGTCTGCGGAGAGGCCGTGGACGGACGCGATGCGGTAGAAAAATGCAGGCAGTTGAAACCAGATCTTCTTATTCTGGACATTTGCATGCCAAAACTAAATGGCGTGGACGCGGCGCAGCAGATCCTGAAACGCAATCCGGCCCAGGTCATACTGGTTCTTACCGCCGTGGACTCCGAGCAAGTGGTCCGAGACTGTTTGGAAGCGGGTGTTCGCGGGTGGGTTTTTAAGTCCGACGGAACCGATGACCTGACAACAGCCGTGGAGGCACTGCAACGGCACAAGAGCATCTTCAGCTCGCGGGTGTCTGATCTGATTATGGAAGGTTACAAGCGGCATGGCGTGGGTCCAGCCGTGGCCAAGGTATCCAACTTGTCGCCTCGGGAGCGCGAGGTCGTGCAACTCGTGGGTGAGGGCAAGACTTCCAAGGAAGTCGCCATCATCCTGAACGTGGCGCTGGGAACGGCAGAAACGCATCGAAGCAATATCTTGCGCAAGCTCAAGCTCCACTCGATCGCCGAGTTGGTGCTGTATGCGGTGAGGAACGAAATCGTCCACGTGCATCCAGCTGTGCTGCGCTTCCCCAACCCGGGAGAGGACGGAAATCGTCCGCGTGCATCTTCCACTCCTGCTCCGCTTCCCCAACCGGGGAATGGCCGAGCCGGCGTTGTCGCGCACGGCCTGAACTGAGAGTTCCGTTTGCCTCGATTCGGGCGGAAGGTGATAAGTCCATGTTGCGTCGGGCGGGCATGCTTGTAGTCCATGGTGAGTTGGAAGGCGCCCGCCACTACGCAAGCGGTAACGGCCGATACCGGTCTGGCAAGCATGGCTAGGACGGCGGAGAGGTTATTAGTGAAAATCGTACTATGGGTGGGTCTGCTTCTGCTGGTGCTCGGCATCGCATCCCTGGTCGTGCCCATCCCCCGCACCGAGACGCATGGCATTAAAGCCGGAGATATGAACATCGGCGTGCAAACCAGTCACAGTGAACGGGTGTCACCAATCGTCAGCGCGGTGCTGATCGCCGGCGGGATTGCGCTGGCCATTGCCGGTGCGCGCACGGGAACATCGAGAAACTGAGGCGAGGCTTCAACCTGTCCCTATCAACTCGTCGCCCACAGGGAAGGCTGCTCAATGTAGGCCGCTTCACGATTGCCTCCTCCAGGAATGCCCCCCGGCAGCCCCCGCTACCGACAGCGTTTCCTGCACTAAAGTTGCACACCTGTTGCCCAAAACCCGGGAGGGTAGTAAGGACTAGAATGAAGATGTGAGATATTACACTACCCAACCAATCAACGGCGGCACCACATTCAAATGCACCTTCTGCCAGCATAGCGTCACCACACTCGATTTCAACAGCACAAATGGCAACCGCCGCACGCAAGCGGCATCAGCGATAAATCAGCATGCTGCCTCACTGCATTTGCGGACGTCGGTGCCAACCAAGCTGGGTGGTCGTGGCGCGCTTTGAAATCCGCGTACTCAAAAAATCACGCATAGTGCTGTTGCAAACGCGACGAAGCTGGCATCCCCCATCTACACGAGCACCCAAGGAGACTGAGCAGTTCCAGTTAGATTCCCGTTTTGGGGCGGCTGAAACTTCCGAGAGCAGGATTGACCTATCTCTACAGACTAGCGATGTTGAATAATATTGCTGTGAAACCCGAGAGACTTGCGTTGAGACAGATATTGTCCGTGCGTTGCCCTAAGTGCGGAGCCAAACCGAAACAGAAGTGCACGCTTAGCACAGGACATCCGTCCATCAAGACGCATCTCGACCGAGAACTGGCCGCCGGCAAGGTTTCCCGCCCTGAGAACTCTGGCCTGGCGGCTCTGCGAATCCTGAAGGCAATTACGAGCCGTGGTCTTCGCGTCCTTTTCCAACATAAGTGAGGGACGCTTAAAAGCGAAATGCTCAACTCCGCTCACTTCGCATAGAGGACGGCCTTTACACCACGCGGCGGCCGCTCACCAGGTTTATGACTAAGACCACCAATGCGACTACCAGCAGCAAGTGGATCAGACCGCCAGCCACGTGGAGGCTGAAACCTAGAAGCCACAGAATTAGAAGCACAACGAAAATCGTCCAGAGCATGTTTGTCTCCTCTGCTTATTTGTCGAATTGCTCATCCTTGCCGTGCATCTTTCCGTCCCAGTTGAACTCCTCTCAGCGACTTCCCACACTCCAAACAGAATGGCTTGGATCGTGAAGTGATTAACCCGCAGAACGGACACATCCTTTGTGATCCGAAATCCCGGCGGTGTGTTTTCATCGCAAAGAGCTTCCTCAGCGGATCAGTGATGAGGGCGAGCAAGGTACGAACACGGACTAGGAAAGGATGCAAGATTAGGGCCCACTCTTTCTATGTTCGACAAGCTCACGATGACACATCAACCTTGGCGATTCTGTGCAAGATTGCTCAATCAACACCAAGGAACCACACTGCGGCATGCGACAATCGAGCCAATCTGTGTTTTGACAGCTTTGACCGCAAAGCTTGACCGCAGATCAAAGTGAGCAATTTAGACCAGCTATTCCTTCTGGGCTGGGCGATCATGATCTAGAGACGAGCACTTCTTCTCTCTCTTTCAGGTCCCTGAACTAAGTCAGCTCATCTGAAGTTCTCTCCTCTTAGTTCCGCAGCTCCTATAAGGAATAAATTCATGAAAAAGACAATTTCATTGCTGTTGATGAGCTTCATGGGCTTGGTTGGAACCTACGCTTGGGCAGGCTCGGGTCGTGAAGACACGGTTGACCGCATGCAAAAGGCCGTGGATGTTCTGCACGCGATAATGTCAACGCCGGACAAAGGTATCCCCGAAGAAGTGTTGAGCAATGCAAAGTGCATTATGGTAGTGCCAGACCTGATTAAAGGTGGCTTCATCTTTGGTGGCAAGCACGGACGTGGCGTGGCCTCGTGTCGGACATCGAATGGCTGGAGCGCGCCCGCGTTCATTTCGGTTGGCGGTGGAAGTTGGGGATTGCAAATTGGAGTCGAAGGTGTGGATCTGGTCATGCTGGTGATGAACGACCAGGGCTTCCAGCATCTGTTGTCGAGTAAGTTCGAACTCACTGGTGAAGGATCGGTTGCGGCAGGCCCAGTGGGCCGTCATGCTTCCGCCGGAACTGACTGGAAGATGAACACTGAGATGCTGACCTACTCGCGCTCGAAAGGCGTATTCGCCGGCTTGACGCTCGAAGGTGCAGTGGTGGAGCAGGACAACGACTCCACTCGCGCCATTTATGGGAAGCACGTCGAATTTCGATCCATCCTTTCGGGCAAGACGTCGACCCCGGCAAGTGCGGACGCATTCCTGAAGGCCGTGTCAGAGGCAGGCCAACAGGCGCACATCGCCGAAGTCAGAGAAGACAAGAAGTAAGCGGGTTGGGACATCTTGCTTTGAGAAGGCCGATTTCAGCTGACCGGGACCGTCTTGCGGTGTCGGTCAGCTGTACGCGACCTCTGAAAGGCAGCGAAACGTGAAAGTCAATCTGCATAGGTATTTTCGGGCGTCACTGGCCTGCGTCATCCTCTGGCCGGTTCTTTCGTTTGCACAATCGTCTGATGTCGCCCAAAACCTAGCCGCCTGCAAGGCTGGCCGAGAAACCTGCGATCGCTCCAAATTGAGCCAGACGGAATCAACGGAGGTGGCTGCCGCCGACCACGGTCGCAACATTTCGAATTGCAGAAGCGGATTGGAATCTTGTAATCATTCGAAACTGACCGCTCAGGAAGCGGTCGCATCGGACGTCGCCAATCACCAGCGTAATGTTGCCGACTGCGCCGACGGCATAAGATCCTGCGACCATTCCCAACTGACCCAGGCTGAAGCTCATGAAGCATCGGTCGCGGAGCGCCAGCGTAACATCGGCGACTGTAAGGACGGCGTGGGATCTTGCGATCACTCCAAACTGACACCATCGGAAGCCGGAGAAGTGAACCTGGCCAGGCGCCAGCTCAACCTATCCGACTGCAAGAACGGTTCGGGACTTTGCGATCATTCCAAGCTCACGGGTTCGGAAACCGGTGAAGTGGCCGCCGCGGAACACCAGCGCAACGCTCAGAATTGTGAGAATGGCTCGAACGAGTGCGACCACTCCACACTCACTCCGTTGGAAGCCGGTCGAACAGCCGTCGCCGAACGCCAGCGCAATCTCTCCGAGTGCAAGAACAGCCAGGAAACTTGCGACTACTCAAAACTGACTCCCCCGGAAGCCAAGGTGCTGGCTGACGCTGAACAGCAACGCAACTACACGGCGTGTCTAAAGGGTTACGGTTATTGCGATCGCTCTCGACTAACGCCCTCGGAAGCTAAGGCGATTCCGGCCGAGCACAAGCCGTTTCCCTAGATAGGGGGCACGGCGGAAAACGGAAGCTTGATCCGATTCGTGAACGGATCTATGTTGAATGTTGTACTGAACTCAAGGAGAAAACTTGATATGAAGATACGCCAGATTATCCTTCCGCTGCTGGCAATCGCCGGCCTCGCAGCCCTGCCACTGCTGGCAAAGGCGCAATCACTGGCCAATTCGGGAGACTCCTCCAGCACTGCTGCCTTGCCAGCAAGTACGGCGCACCCGCAACCAGATCTGACGTACGTGCGTCCGACACAGAAAACGAGGCTCCACAATTACTTCTTCGACACGTTCGGCCCCTATCCAATCGTAGGCGCAGCGTTCGCGGCTGGCATTAACCAAGCAGAGAGCACTCCGCCGGAGTGGAAACAAGGAGCGGAAGCTTATGGCAAGCGATTCGCGTCCAACTTCGTCATCGCAGGGGTCAGCACCACGACGCGCTATGCGCTCGCGGAAGCCCTCCACGAAGACACGTTGTATTACCGCTGTGAGTGCAAAGGGGCGTTTCCGCGGCTGGGCCATGCCGTGATTTCGACCTTCACATCACGCCGCGGCGACGATGGCCATCGCGTCTTTTCCTTCCCTGCTCTCGTCGCTCCGTATGCCGGCACCATGACTGCCGTCTATGCGTGGTATCCCGGCCGCTACAACGCCATGGATGGTTTCCGCATGGGCAACTACAGCCTGCTGGGGTATGTAGGCGGAAACATCGCCCTTGAATTCCTCTATAGCGGACCACACTCATGGCTTTCTCGCATGCATCTCAACAATGGGCACGGAGCGCAGCCAAATCCGGGTTCAAATCCGTGATCGACCGGGAATTCAGGGCGGTCGCGGGCATGGACCCTCCACTTCTGGGGCTGCGGGTCTTGCCCATGTCTTCCACTGTGAGTTCCGCCAAGGGCCTGATCAACGAGTTTCTCGAGTGGTTCGGCGATCTGGGCCTATTTTTTTGGCAAGTTGTGCAGGCGGCAGTCACGCCGCCGTTTGAATTCCGCGAATTGTTTCGACAACTCGACGAGATTGGATCAAAGTCCCTGCCGCTGGTCGCTTTGGCCGGCGCCGCCACCGGAGTTGTACTCTCGTTGGAAGCCCGTTACAGCCTGACTCGATTTGGGGCCAAATCGCTGCTTCCCGCCGCTATCGTGTTCTCCGTTATCCACGAGACCGGCCCCATCATCACCGGTCTGGTAGTGAGTGGTCGAGTAGGCGCCGGCATTGGCGCGGAGTTGGCGTCGATGAAAGTGACCGAGCAGATCGATGCCATCGAGGCGTCTGCGGTAAACCCTTATCGGTTACTGGCGGCGCCCCGCATAATGGCCTGCATCCTGATGCTGCCTCTCTTGACCCTTGCTTCCGACGCATGCGGCTTGGTCATGGGCTGGGTTACACAAGCCTTGGTTGAGCCGCTCTCGTTACACCAGTTCATCGATAGCGGTTTTAAGGGCGCCAGTTTCAACGATTTCCTGCCACCCACGCTTAAGACCGCTGTGTTTGGCCTGATCATTGGGCTGATCGCGTGTTTTCAGGGAATGCGCACACGGGGAGGTGCTGAGGGCGTGGGCCGTGCGGCCACGAGCTCGGTCGTCTTGTCCTCGCTATTCGTGATCCTGGCCGATGTCGTGCTGGTGAAATTCATCATCATATTTTTCCCGTGAACATTATTAGACAGCTCGGATTAAACATCTCGGATCAAACAGCTCGTGAAACGAGTATGGAGACAATCGATCAAATTGCGATCAAGCGAGGAGAAGCCGAGGAAGACGGCAGCGCGCCAGTTGTCGCCGTCGAGGACTTGCATAAGTCCTTCGGAAGTCAAAAAGTTTTGAACGGGATTAGCCTCACCGTGACGCGTGGCGAGACCCTGGCGGTGTTGGGGCGCAGTGGTACCGGTAAGAGCGTATTGCTGAGGCTCATCATCGGCCTGCAGAAGCCCGACTCGGGATCGGTTCGCATCCACGGTCAAGACATCGGCGGCCTGGCTCTCGACCAACTCGGCGAAATCAGGAAGAAAATGGGTTTTCTGTTTCAGCACGCGGCGCTTTACGATTCGCTGACCGTCGAGCAGAACGTGGCTTTTCCGCTGCAGCATCATAAGAAGGAGATGTCGAGGTCCGAGCAGGGCGACCGGGTCAAGGAATTACTGTCGGAAGTGGGCATGGAAGGCGACCTTGAGAAGATGCCTTCGGATATTTCGGGTGGCATGCAGAAACGAGTAGGGCTGGCACGTGCCCTGGCTTTGGAGCCCGATATTCTGCTGCTCGACGAGCCCACCGCTGGTCTCGACCCCATCAGTTCCGCGGAGATCGACGATTTAGTTCTCAAGCTCCAGGAAGAACATCACATGGCATCCATCGTAGTGACTCACGATCTGCACAGCGCGAAGACGGTTGCGGACCGTCTGGCCCTGATCAATGAAGGAAATGTGGTGATCGAAGGCAACTTTGAAGAACTTCAGAAAAGTGACATCGAATTTGTTAAGGAATTTCTCAAGCATTCGTAGGAGGACATATGTCGAGAGCAGCGCGTTTGGGAGCTTTCATCCTTGCGACACTCGCAATTCTGGCGGTCGGTGTCTTCATCATCGGGAGCAAGCAGTATCTTTTCAGCTCCACGTACCAATTGAAGGCGCAATTCGACAATGTGGTGGGCTTGGACCCAGGAGGCGATGTGCGAGTGGGCGGGGTTCACAGTGGAACCGTGCGCAACATCATGTTGCCTCACAAGCCGGGCGAAAAGGTCACGGTGGTCATGGATCTCAGCAAGTCGACGCACGAGATCATCAAGCAAGACTCCGTGGCCACAATCGAAACCGAGGGGTTGTTGGGCAATCAGTATCTGGCGATTTCGTTTGGATCCGCTGGGACAGCCGACGTGCGGGATGGCGATACCATCGCCAGCCTACCGCCACTCGAAATGTCAGACCTTCTCCAAAAGACGAGCGGCCTTCTGGATAGCAGCCAGCAAGCCATCCAGAACACCACTCGGGCGACGGCGAGTCTTGAGTCGATAAGCGCCAAGATCGACGGGGGTCAGGGAACCGCAGGAGCGCTGGTCAACGACAAACAGCTCTATAGCAACCTCGAACAGACGACGAGCGCTATGCGTGACACGGTGGTCCAGGCGCGAGCAGGGGTTACCGACTTCCAGGAGAATATGGAAGCCATGAAGCACAACTTCTTTTTGCGCGGGTATTTTAAGAATCGCGGCTACGAAGATTCCGCCGAGCTGGCAAAAAATGAGATCGAACGGCTGCCGCAAGGGACCCCGGCAAAAGAGTTTACGTACGCAGCGAAGCAGCTCTTCGATAAACAGGATTCGGCCAAGCTGAAGAACCAGAAATCTCTAAACGCTGGTGGCGAGTTCCTGGCCAACAACCAGTTCGGGTTTGCGGTGGTCGTGGCGTCCGCTGGCATGGAAGGCGATACCCAGAAGGACTTGGTGCTGACGGAAGCCCGGGCCATGGTGGTGCGTGAGTATCTGGTCGAGAACTTCGGATTCGACGATAGTCAGCTTAAGACTCTGGGAATAGGCAAGCAGACGGACGCGAAGTCGGATGCCGGCTGGGGTACGGTGCAGATTTTCATCTATCCAGCCGGGACCGAAATTCCGCCTAACAAGCAAACGCAGGTGGCGGGTGGCTCATCCAAAACAACCTCAGACCAACCGGTTCAGGCTGCGGCGGCCGCTACACCGAAACCACAATAGGGGTTGCCGTGACCGGCGAAAGCAGAGATCGCCCGTGCGAACGACGAATCTCTGACAGGTCCGAGTGATCTTTTCAGAAAGTGCTATTCGTCCATCAGGGGAGGCAGGGACTATGACCGATAAACAAAAATGTGCAAAAGCGCGGCTAACGTTCGCATTTCTGTTGGGAGTTTCCTGCGCCGCTCCCGCGCCAGCGCAAAGTTCCCCGCCGCTTGCTGCTGAACTTGTCAATGTGGTCGTAGCCAACGAACTGGCAGACCGTGTGGAGCGGCGGAAATGGATGTACCTGATCGAAAAACAAGACGGAAAGCAAACTCTCATGGAAGAGCAGGTGGAGACCAAAGACGGCCCACTCTATCGATTAATTGCAATTGACGGCACGCCCCTTGATCCGGCCCATCGCCAACAGGAAAACGCGCGCATTGACCGCCTTTTGCGTGATCCCGGTCAGCAGTTCAAAGTTAAGCGAGCGCACGACGATGACGAGCAAAAACTGGAGACGCTCATGCGCCTGATGCCGCAAGCTTTTCTCTACGATTACGACGGTGTCGAGGGAACTCTGGTCAGGGTCAAATTCCGCCCCAACCCGAACTACAATCCCCCAACTTATGAAGCCCGAGTGATACACAGCCTTGCCGGAACTATTTTGATCGATTCGCAGCAGCATCGCCTGACCAAGCTTTCGGGCCAACTCATCAGCCCGGTGGAATTTGGTTACGGGTTCCTGGGGCATATCGATAACGGCGGTAAAGTTGAGATTGGGCGCCTAGAGGTCGGACCGGCGCAATGGAAGACCGCATTGATCGACATTCAATTGTCAGGACGCCTCGTCTTATTCAAGACCATCAGCAAACAGGAACACGAGATCCGCTCAGACTTTCGTGCGGTTCCCGATGATCTCAGCCTTTCGCAGGGGAACGAGTTGATTGGTTCCCGAATCGAACCCATCTCAGCTCCTGAGACCCGGCACACCGAACCTGAAGCCACGCGAAGGCAGTTCCTACCTCAGTAGGAAGTCCTTCCGGCCGCAGGGATTCCTCGTCGCACCAGCCAACGATAGAAACGATTGATAGGAGTGGGCCCTTAGTGCTGGGCAGCTCAGCCCGCTTGAGCAATATGGAACAGACCTGCCCTCGCGCGGGTAGATAGCCTTCGAATAGTAGGTCGTGTCTCCGATGACGCAAAGGGCCAGGTCCTACCGGGAGGGAATGTTATGTCGTTCGGAATTTACCTGACCGGTTTTGTGGTCGTGATTGCCGGGCTCATCTACGGGGCGAGCTTGATGCACGTACCGACACACTGGATTGTGGTGGGCGGGATGGTGCTCGTGGGGTTCGGAATCCTGACGGGTGTGAAAGCTACTCGCCAGAAGGACTCCGCAACATAAGACCACATCCCTGCTTCGGCACAGATTTCGGTGTATAGCTAGGGTTGGTGTTTGGCGCTGTTGCCGAGGGCTACCAGAAAAATTGCGCTCTTGCCTTCGGCGTGTGGGGAGAAGAAGCGGGTTACGTCGTCGTCGTAAAAGGTGAGGCCGGTGGCGCCCAGGTGCTGGGCGTAGGCTGCGAGATAGAGCTTGCCGCCGAGGATGCCGGCTTCAAGCTGCACGGCGCGATATCCGCGATTACCTAAGCGCTGCAAGATCGGCCGCAGGTCCGCCAGGAAAAAGATGTCCACCGCGGCGTCGGCGGGCAACTGCTGTTCCAATCCTAGATAGCCGGCCTGGTCTCGGAAATTCCCCTGCTTCAGACACTCGATCAGTCCATGATCGCGGTGGAAGACGTAGGCTCCAGGCTTGAGGCCTTCCACGGCGTGAACAATCAGATAGAGATGGTTGAGTTGAGTTCCCGTCGAATCCATGAGGTTCGAAGGATCAACGAGGTTAGAAACCAGGGAGTCAGCTGGGACGCCGCGCGTAGCTCGGTCCAGCATTGTCGAGAGCTGCGGCAGAGTGATCGGCGTGCGGGCAAACCTGCGGCTGGAACCGCGCCGCAGGATGACTTGCTCGATGGGGTCGCGAGGCATTTCCACGTCAGACAAAGGCTGGAGCGGAATGACTGGCCCGTCAGGCGGGGGAAAACTGGTGAGCGGAGTGCGTCCGCGCCACGAGGCAACTTCCTCGGTCGAATGCAACGAAGAAGCAGCGTGCATTTCGCGCATGAGTGGATAATCAATTTCGCTCCGAGAGAGTGGAACAGTCTCGAGGCCGAGAGGAGAGACTTCAGCCGAGAGTCGCGGAGCGGTTTGCGAAGAAGGCCCAGAGCTGTGGCCGAGTGCGACCAACGAGAATGCCACCTCACGCTGCGAATCGACATCAAGCAATCCGTTCACCGTCTCGTCCACAAAGCCGCACACTACCTTGGCGGACAGACCCAAGGCGGTGGCGACGGCCAGTAGGTTGGCGAGCAGAGTGCCGTTGTCCCAGCCGAAATGGCGGTAGGTGCGGGCCTGATATTTCCAGGCATTGCGCCAATAGGTGCAGGTGCAGACGATGGTCAGCGGCGCGTAAGCGATAGCGGTTTCGCCGCCGGTGGCTTCGACCAGGATGCTGCGATAGTCTCCGGCACGCAGTTTGCGCAGGCCGAACTCGGCAGGGGCGAAGTGATAGACGCCGGCCTGAAGGTCGGCGAGGTCGCCGCAAACCAGATAAAGCTCGACCTCGTAGAGCGCTCCGGTGCAGGCCGCCGCGCGAAAATATATTTCGCCGCCCGAATATTTTCTCTGCCGGGTAATGCCGGCGGAAAGATAGAGGAGTTGGGCCACCCCCTGTAAGTCCGGCGCCGCGTTGGTCTGGGCGGGAACGCTCTCGGCGATGGCGGAAAGTGCGGCTACGCCAGTCTGGCGCATCTCATCCGGCAAGCGCATTGGCTCCAGCGCAGCGTAGATCTTGAAGGGCAAGGGCTGGTTGGCAAAGTCCAAGAAATGCGGGTTGGCGCGGACGCTGGCGTAGGAGTGCTTGGTGGCATTGTGATAGCTCCACGCGGCTTCCGCATTGCGGTTATCGGGCATGACGGCGAATCTGGGGAGGCTTGGTTGGTGGGTTTATTAAATGGTAACGGGGTACCCACCCCCCTCCCCCTGATCTTTTGGAATGATGGAGTTAGGGCCAGACTACCACCAAAATCTTTGAGGAATAAGGACTTATACGTAAAATATTCCGGAATAAGGGAGTTAGCTGTCTCGACTCCCAATTTGGACCTCGTCCGGAATTTCTCCGGTAGTCAAGGAGATAATATGTGTTAGCAGATAATATCCTGATGAGAAGGCCAAGTCAAAGGGCTGTTGCTGCTATCTGCTGCGGCTTCTTAGCGGACATTCGCCGTAAGAAGAATTAAACAACGAGGCTCAATGATCGCCGATACTGTCCCGACTGTCCTGGCGTGGACGAGTTCTTCGGGGCCAGCCCCCGACTCGCAGTAGCGCGAAACGTCTGTGCTACGCTGAGTCTGTTCTGGAATTCAAAGAAGGGCTAGAGGGCATTTCGGTCGTCATTCAGGGGCTTCCCCTGCGGGCGAACCACTAAGGATCGGCCTCGATGATTTTCGTCTTCTCCTGTTCAAACACTTGAACGGCAGGAGGATCCCCGTCGTAGTATCGTTCCCAAAACCCACTCCGGCTCCATGACGCCGGCGTCAATTCAAAAAAGCCGCCAGTGCCCCACGAGACGACCCAGTTTCCTGGAATTTTGGAGCTCAGCGTTTCAAATTCCTCCAGCGCGAAAAGCGCGACACCGTTGAGACCATCACCTTAGGCGCAACCGCCATTTCCGGTCACTGCCAAATTCTACTGAAAGAACATGATAAGTCTTTCCAATAGTAAGCCAAGGGGACTGTTCTTGAGAGCTTCCATAAGCGTCCGTAAATCGAACACAGCGCACTTTTATGGTCATTTTCCTTCATTTATTGAACCCGAGACGTTTGCTAAATACTACTTTATAGTCTAAACCGTAGAACACCTCCAGGGCGGGTGGCCCACTCAAGCCGTTCTTTGGCTTTAGTGGGGATGTTCGCAGGCGTAAGGTGGTCCTGTGCCCTGGGGACTAGAACGATTTCACGCGTCTGGCCAGAGTCACTTCATCACGTTCTGCTGCTACCATCGCCGTCCCTTGTTGACCACACCCATCCCCAGGCAAGTTTTCGAGGCCGCGCTGGAGCGTGTGCGCGGCAGTTTCGACCTTTGCGTCTACGGTTATGTCGTCATGCCCGAGCACGTTCATCTGCTGCTCAGCGAGCCGCGGCAGCGCACTCTGGCCGACGCGCTGAAATCACTGAAGCAGGGCGTATCGCGGCGATTGATTGCCCAAACTGAGTATTTCTGGCAAAAACGCTATTATGATTTCAATGTCCGCAATGAGCGGCAGTTTGTAGAAAAGCTGCGATATATTCATCGGAACCCGGTGAAGCGCGGATTGTGCATGCGCGCGGAGGACTGGGGGTGGAGCAGTTATCGCCAGTACGCGACGGGCTGCACCGGGACCGTGGAGATTGAATGCGAGTGGACTGCAAGAGAGCGGGAAAGAGCGGCGGGCAGACTCTGTCCAGCGGCGAAACTGCCCCGCTCAAGCCAAGACACGGCTTGAGTGGGCCACCCGCCCAAATCTGTATTGGAATTGTACAAATGGGGACTTGGGTTCCGGTGAAGAACATATCCACCTGTGTGGTTGTTACCGGCGAGATCAAAAGGCCTACCCCAGAACGCTCATTCGGATGTTCAACTTGACTCCCGCGCCCGGGCGTGTTTCAGTTCGATAACTCTTTTCGCCAGCGATACGTCAAAGGCGATGACAATTACAGCCGTAACCAGCAGCATGCAAAACGTGTAAAGACCGGTATCTGGCAGGCGTGGATTACGAGGTTGGAGGTACCAACCAATGAGACCATACCCGCTCCAACCTACCACGAAATTGAGGAGAACGGCGACAACCCATGCACCCCAACCCACCGGCGGCGGCTCTGCGCGCGGCATAGAGCGATGGGCGCGAAGTCGGTTCAGGCCATCGGCAATAAGTTCCGTGGAGCACCAGATAATCAGGATGGTCGAGACTGAGAACATCAGCGACATATAGGGCGGCTGACTCAAAGGATGAGGGAACAACACGTGTACGTCGTAAGTAATCAATACCACCAACAATTCGGCCGCGCCGGCCCAGACAAACCATTTTCCCATGCTAGGGAAACGAGGTTGAATAATTCCGCCCACAATCAGGATGGCCGGATACAGAAGAAAAAGGATCGGAAATAACGCAAGTGCCGATGCGAGGCCCGTGGCAATGGCGAGCCAGCGGATTCTCTCAGAAAAGATATCGATCTGTTCCATGAATTCCTCCCCAGCGATTCCTATTTCGGCACACATATGCTGTAAAAGTTAATCAGATTCACCTGGTTTGGCGACAGCAGCGTCCACGGCCCTGCATTCCGATTGTAAGAGGTAGCGTAAGTCGCCAACGTCTTGGCTTCGCCCTTCGAATTGACAACAAAAACTTCGATATTTGGAAACTCATCTCCGGAGAGACTCCCTGAATAGCACACCTGCCCTGGCTCTGTGGTCACATCCCCGGTTAGGTTAAGATAATCATCAATGTTTGGTGCCAAAGGAACTAGGGGATCTGCGCCCTTAAGCTCCAGAACGTGGCCGCGGAGGACTGGGAGTGGAGCAGCTTTCGCCAGTACGCGACGGGCTGCGCCGGGACCGTGGAGATTGAATGCGAGTGGGCCGCTAGAAAGCGGGAAAGGGCGGCAGGGAAACTCGCTCCGGCAGTGAAACTGCCCCACTCAAGCCAAAAGACGGCTTGAGTGGGCCACCCGCCATTTTGCGTTGCTCGGTTACTTACATTTTTACTGGCGTGCCTTGACTCGCAACACATTGCCATTGTCCGTTTGGCATCTTCACCCACGTGTCCGTCCAGCGCTCGTCAAAGGTGAGAGGCTTGCCCGACGCATCGGTCGCCTTGGCCTTGAAGCCTCCGGTCGCGATGGCAGTATCGCCAAAAACGCTTACCTTCAGATTGTTGTACTCGGCGCTGCTCCATTTCGTCGCTTTCGCCGTTGCTAACGTCCCGGCTTTGCCAGTGACTTTGCCGTCGTTCGACGTGTCCACGAAATTCTCGGCCAGCAGCGGAGCGAGCAGATCAGGATTGTTTGTCTTTTGCGACTGAAGCCATTGTTGCTCTAGTGCGGCTACAGCCTGCTCGGTGTTGTTGGCTTGCGACCACCCGGCACTTACCAGCAAAACCAAAACGGGCAAACACCATATCAAGGTTCTCTTCATTGGGCGTCTCCTTCGTTGTTTTGAGATTCTCTCGAAAAATTGTCTTGTGTGCGATGCCATTGGATACCCAAGGGCTGGAGATGTCAACCTTAAGCCCAGTTTCACCGCCACGAGCTGTGACGTAGACTTCTCACTCTGCCTTGGCTCATCCGCTGCATTCTGGGAGCACAAACGCTGGTGTGTCCGATTGCTGTCGTAATCAGCCGTGGCTGTTGAAAAACTCTTTTCAGAAAGTTTCAACAACGAAATTTCGTAAGTTATTGAATGTTTGTTCGCCGCCCGCCGATCTATGCCAGTTTACGAGTAAGTGAACCTACGGGTGTACTCTACAGTTACTCGGTGGGACATTTTCCCCGGTGCAAGTAGCTATCCCCCTCCATGCATTGAGACCATAATTCGACAAGCCTAGACTGGCACGCCGCAGGGGGGGTGCACTTTCAGATCGCTCTAACTCCTATCCCGCTTTGACGTTTGATACCCCCTCCCCCACAGGCCTAGATTGAACGGCAGCAAGCTCGTTTGAAACAGGAGAGGCAGCGACTGGCTATGCGGTTAAGTCTTTCCCCGCTGGGGTTTGCGTCATAGCCAAGTGTCGAATTTCAGGCTGGCGGAGCACGGGCGTGGACGCCCGCGTCTACATGTGCAACCGCGTCTACGTTGGCAACTTAAATCAGAGGGTCCCTAAGAGTGTGAAATAAAATGTGGCGCTGGTGTTCTCCGCGCCCTCCGCCCATACCTGGCCTCCGTGACGGTGGACGATGCGTTCCACCGTGGCCAAGCCAATACCGGCGCCCGGAAATTCCTTGGCGCCATGCAGGCGCTGGAAAGCGCCAAACACCGGTCAGCGTAGGCCCCCGCCCTGTCTCTCCAAAAAGCCGGACAGACGAGGGCAGGGCACCCTCGGGAAAGACTGAGCCAGCCCCCGCCCTTGACGCGGTGGCAAGGGCACGGGAGCAGTATCGTCACTTTTTACTTGACACCGCCGTAGTCGTCATAGACGGGATGACGACCAGCACGAGCCGTGATTAGCGAGCGCCTTTACTGCCCGCCAGCAGCTAGAGCGCGCTGTGTTGCTTCCAGCAATGCTTCTGGGCCCACGGGACGGCTGGTGGCACGCTCCATCCACAGGTCGGGGGTGATGCGGCCCATCTTTGCCATGCGCTCGAACTCGGGGCCGATGCTGCCTGCCTTTTTCATTTGCTCTTCAATCTGGAATGCGATCATGTGGCCGATGGGGTAATCGGGAAGATAGAGGAACGAGTCGATCATGTGCGAGTAGACTCCGAGCAGCACGACATCGTTTTTGTGGAAGACGGGAGCGTAGTAACGGTTCCAGATGTCTTTCGAGATCTGCACCGTTGCCTGGTCGAGCTGCTTTGGAGTCGCTTGCGGATGATCGTACATCCAGTGCCAGACGCTCATATCCACCAGGGCGACTCCGGCAATTTCGTAGGTGCTCCAGAAGTCGTTCAAGGTTTTTTCCGCCTGGCTTTTGGCGCCGGGCGCGGGCAGGCCGAGCAGTTCGAGGTCGTGACCCTGGAAAACGAATGCGAGCGCTTCCGTGAAAGCCGTATTGGGCACGCCCTGCAGCAGGGTGTAGTCATTGTCGTTGAGCGAGAATGTCTGCTCGACGTTGTGTCCCATTTCGTGCACGGCGATGTTGAAGCCTTTGTAGTTCATGCCGGTTTTTTCCACGCGAGTGCGCAGATGCGCTTTCTCGGCGCGCATCCCAGATCCCATGGCGTGGCCTGAGCCGCGGGCCGGATCCACGATGATATTGTTGGCGACATACTGGGCACGATCCGGAGCGAAGCCGAGTTTCATGAGCAGGTTGGGAATGTCTTTCTGGTAGGCTTCGGCGGTCGGATACTTTTTCGCGACCATCTCGTCCAACTGCGCTTCCGTGTATTTGCTGCCGGGACGAAAACCGTTGTACCAGATATCGAACGGCTCGAGTGGGCGACCTAGCCGCGCCTGAATCAACTTTGCGGTTTGAGCCACGAGGGGTGAGCTCAACACCCGCTCCAGCATGGCTTTTACGCGCGCTTCTGGAATCTCGCGGTCTTCTTCGAAGCGGCGGTCGATCAGGGTGGGTGCGGTTGGGGAATACGGATCAGCCTTCTTGGAGGCGTTGAACGTTTTCAGCAGCGTGGCGTAACGTGTGTCAGCCTCGGGGGCATTCGTGATGGGGCGGCTGTCGAGAGTTGTGGCATCCGAATCTTTTACGGCTGCAGGCTTGACTTCGTTCGAGAACGGATTCCAATCCACGGCGGGATTGTTGATTACGACTTGGGGAATGGTCTGTGTGACAATGCGCTCCATCACCTGCTGGATCATGCGTTGCTTTGCCAGACCGCTCTGCGCGTCGGAGTAGTCGGCTTTGATTTCGTCGCGCAGGTTCCAGTGGCTCAGCAGGCGCATCTTGGGCGGGAAGAGACGCTGGCCTTGGGGATCGAGCAGGTGATGCATCCAAATGTTGTATTGCGAGACGTATTGCCCGGATTCGGCTCCGGCCTGAGAGATGGCTAAGTTGACGTCGGCTGGGATGCGCTTGTCAAAACGTTGCGCCAGCCGGGTTTCGGCCCACTGCCGGCGGCTCCAGGCCGGACCGTTTTTCAGGCGTTCGTCGAGTGTAGTGAGTGGGAAGTTCAGCAGAACCGTGAACGCGAGCTTGTTGTTGAAGAAGTCATCGAGGACGTGGGCGGAAGGATCGTAGCTGGCGAATACTTCATCGAAGGGAAGGACCGGGCCGAGATCGAGATCGGATTGCTGATTGAACTCGCGATTGATCTCATGCATGTGGCCATCGAGTTGTTCGAGCAGGCTTTGGAAGCGATTGAACATGGTGTCGAGGGTGGTTTGGTCGCCGGCAAAATTCGTGCGCACGAATTCCTCGAACGCGGCGGCGGCGCCATCGTCTGGGCGCCAGAACTCAGCTATCTGGTGAAGTCCGCGCTCGAGCCGAAGTTTTTCACCGTACTTCGCTGTCAGTTCCTTTTGCAGCTTGGCAGTCGAGTCATTCATCCATGATGGTGACAAACTGGCCGCGGATGTCTTGGCGGGGGTGGAAGCGTTCTGCATCAAGATCTCCTCTGAACAAAGTGGGACTGCGACGCACAACATGGCCGTGAACAGCAACGTCGAATAGAGGCGTTCTTTCATTTCGTGCTCCTTAGTGCCGAGCGCGGCTGGGGATAAGGCAAGGAATTGCTGAACTCGGAGATGTCGGAAGGCGCGTAGTCGGGGAAGGGCAGCTTGCTGTTCTCGCGCCATTGTTGGACCTCGCGCGCGACGGCTGCGGTTTTCTCTTTGTCCGGGCCGGAATCGCGGCCCAGATAAAGGGTGCGTGAGGGAAAGGCGAAGCTGGTGCCCGATGCCTCGACGATGTCCATGGTTCTTAGCAGAACATCTTCCTGAATCGCCAGAAACTCGTTGTTGTCCCTGGTCAGTACGTAGCAAAACACTTCCAGGATCAGCGCGCTGTTGTCGTATCCAATAAATCGGATTCGCGCGCCGTCGGTTTCCACTTTGGGATGTTCATAGAGTAGCCGCCGAGTCTGCGCCAGGACGTAACGCAGTTGATCGGGGGTAGTTTCGTAGCGTAGGCCAAGCTTGGTATTGAGAAGGAGCTTATCGCGCCGGCTCAGGTTTTCCACGTTCATGGTGGCCAGGGAGCCGTTGGGAATGGAAAGCTCGGTTCTTTCCGGAGTGCGAATGCGAGTGGAGCGGAGACTGATGTCCTCCACGGTGCCGACCCGGTCGCCGAAACGGCATACGTCGCCTACGAGGATGACTTCATCTCCAAGCAGGGAGACGCCGCCGAACAGATTCTCCAGAGTTTTCTGGGCGGCAAACGCAATTGCGATTCCGCCGATGCCCAATCCGGCCAGGGCGGTCGTCATGTTGAAACCGAGCGTGCTCAGGATAAGGAAGATGGCGAGGATAAAAACCATCACCTTCAGGATGCGTTCGCCCAAAAGCATGAGCGAGCCCGCTCCTCTTCGTCCGGCGTAGATAGCGCGCTCTCGAACCCGGCGGGCCAAGTGCTGGAGAATCCGCCACAGCAGCCAGTTGGAGCCAATGATGACCGCAATGCCGATGGCTATCTGGTAGTAGTGCTGCTGCAGCAAAGGCAGGCGGAGGTACCTCACCAAAATGCTGTGGATTCCGGCGGCAAGCAACAGCCAGAGAGGGCTGGAGATGGCCGACCAAACGAGCTTGTGGGGCTGGCTGCGATCGCGCAGTAAAAAATATCGAGGGAGCGCGAAAATCTGCAGCGCCAGCCAGGCCACGCCCGCTGCCAGTGGTATGCCGAGAAGAATCGAGAGCCATTGCCAGATCGGCATCCCCAGTAACTGGTGACGCACGAGAAATGCGGGGAGCCGCGTTTCCGCTTGCCGCACCTGGAGTTGCTCGTAAAGCTCGGGTACCTTGGACAGAGTCTCGGCGGAAAAGAGCCAGATTCGCGTGCCGCCGGGATCGGAGGCGCGGACGAGATCCAGATTGGCCTCAATATCCCCGGCGGATAATATTCCGACTCGCTGCCGGTCGAGTAGTATTCCCTCTTGCGGCGTTCCCTCGGGTTGGTTGCTGATCCGCCTCAGGTTGCCGGTGAATGCGCGGTCCATGACCACCTTGAGCTTGGCGGCAAGATCTTCTCCCTGAGCCAAACGCTTGGCGTTGGTCATCTGCAGATATTGTGCCGCAGTGGAGTAATTTCCCGCCTGCGCCGCCTGCAGAAATCCGAAGACTGCGCCGCTGGGCGTGTCGCGGTTGAGTGGGTCCTGTGCCGCTTGCTTCGCAGGCTCAGTTGCGGGCGTGCCTACTGGCGACGGCAACAGTTGCCCGGAGGCTGCCGTGGAGACAGCTACATAGAAGAGAAGCCAGTGCGCTCGTTTAAAAAAAGAAGACATGGTTTCTTCTCCATAGGAGAGCGCGAATTGCGAACACCGATGCGCCCGCGATTGATGCTTGCGTAGAACGAGAGTTCATTGTACCGAAAGGAAAGCCAACGTTACGGAATCGAGCTCAAGTCTCGCTCGCCTATGGCCGCTTGGGCCGGTACACGTGGGTGCTGGCGCCGAAGAAGACTTCGGCTGATTCCATTACCGTCTCCGAGAGCGTGGGATGCGGATGGATGGTGAGTGCGATGTCTTTGACGAGCGCGCCCATCTCGATCGCGAGCACTCCTTCCGCTATGAGTTCGCCGGCGCCGACGCCGACGATTCCGACACCCAGCACGCGCTCGGTTTGAGGATCGACGATCAGCTTGGTCATGCCTTCGGTTCGGTCGAGTGTCATGGCGCGTCCCGAGGCGCCCCAGGGGAATCTGGCTACCTTGATCTCGCGATTTTCTTTCTGCGCCTGGGTCTCGGTGAGGCCGCACCAGGCGATCTCGGGATCGGTGAAGACGACGGCGGGAATTGCGTTGGGTTCGAAGGCGACTTTATGTCCGGCGATGGCTTCGACCGCGGTGCGTCCTTCGTGCGAGGCCTTGTGTGCCAACATGGGCTCGCCCACTACGTCGCCGATGGCGTAAATGGCGGGATCGTCTGTCTGCAGTTGCTTATTTACCTGAATGAAACCGCGATCGCCGACTTTCACCTGAGTTTTCTCCAGACCCGGGATTTCGGAATTAGGCTTGCGTCCCACCGAAACCAGGACCTTGTCGAAGAGCTTCTCGCGTTGCTTCACCTCGGGGCCGTCGAAGGTGACACGGATTCCGCTGGGTTCTTCTTTCACGGCAGCGACGGTGGTGTTGAGCAGGATGGAGTCAAGAATCTTCTCCATGCGCTTATGTAGTGGGAGCACGAGATCGCGATCCGCTCCTGGGAGAAGTCCGGGGAGCATCTCCACGACGGAGACTTTGGAGCCGAGTGCGGCGTAGACTGTGCCGAGTTCCAGACCGATATATCCGCCGCCGACCACGAGCAGAGTGCCGGGCACTTCGCTCAAGTCCAGCGCGGAAGTTGAATCCATCATGCGCGGAGTTTGGAGTTTGAGGCTGGGGACGATTGCGGGCCGCGAGCCGGTGGCGATGATGATGCGGTCGAACGTGAGCGAATCTTCGCCGCCGCTTGTGCGACTGACACGCAGAGCATTCGAGTTCTCGAATGCTGCCCGGCCCTGGATGTATTCAACCTTCCTTTGTTTGGAGAGCTGGCCCAAGCCCCCAGTTAATTTCTTGATGACGCCTTCCTTCCAGGAACGCAGGCGAGGCAAATCTATCTTCGGGTCGTCGTAATCGATTCCCCAGTTCCTCGCGTGCCGGGATTCGTCGATCAACTTGGCGACATGGAGGAGAGCCTTGGAGGGGATGCATCCGCGATACAAGCACACGCCGCCCGGATTCAGTTCCGGGTCGATCAGCGTGACTTTCATTCCCAGGTCGGCGGCGAGGAAGGCGGCGGCATAACCGCCCGGCCCTCCGCCGATTACCGCGATGTGTAAATTCGAAGCGTGTGCCATTGGTCTGTGACTTTTTCTCGTTTTTGAACCAGAAACCTTATCCCTGAACCGACAGCAAGAACGGTTGCTCAAACGCCTCCGCAATCCAGCGCAGGAAGCGGGCAGCATCCGCGCCGTCGATCAGTCTGTGGTCATAAGACAAAGACAGCGGCAACACCAGGCGAGGTTCAAACTTGGCATTGAGCCACACTGGTTCCATGCTGGAACGCGAAAGGCCAAGGATCGCGACCTCGGGATAATTCACGATGGGAGAGAATCCAGTGCCACCAATTCCGCCGAGGTTAGTGATGGTGAATGTGCCGCCTTCCATTTCCGCGAGTGTGATCTTCTTTTCGCGGGCTTTCTTGGAAAGCTGAGTGAGTTCGGCGGCGAGCTCGACGATGTTCTTCTTATCAACATCACGAATGACCGGCACCAGCAGGCCACGATCGGTATCCACGGCCACGCCGATATTGATGTACTGCTTGTAAACGATCTCGTCCTTGGACAAGTCGATGCTGGCATTGAACTGGGGAAAGATTTTCAGCGCGGACGAGCAGACCTTCAACGCGATAGCAGTCACGGTCATCTTGCCGCCGGCTTCTTGCGCTTTCGGAGCGAAACGCGCGCGCAACTGCTCGAGTTCCGTGATGTCGGCCTTGTCGTTCTGCGTGACATGTGGAATGGTGGTCCACGCCTGCCACAGATGTTCGGCGGTCTTGCGACGTACACCTCGGATCGAAACCCGCTCGACCTTTCCCCACTTGGTGAAATCAGGCAATTCCGGCTGAGCGAATTGAGCGCCGCGCGGCGACTGCGCCGCCGCTGCCACGGAAGCGAGCAACGACTTCGAATGCGCCTTGACGTCGTCTTCACTGATGCGCCCGCCCGGCCCGGTTCCTTTTACGTCGTGAATGTCGACGCCGATCTCCCGCGCCAATCGGCGGACGTGCGGAGCTGCGGGAACTGGCTCGCGATGTTCGGTGCCTGCTACTTTTCCCAGTTGCGCAGGCATGGTGAAATCAGGGGGCAGAGTTTGGGGCTGATCGGGTGGAAGCGCCTGTTCTTCAGTTTTGCCCTCGGCCTGGATGGCAGCTTGGAAAGCGAGGCGCGCTCCGTGCTGTCCAGAGACGTGCTCGACTGGAACATGTTTGCGCTCCGCTTGAGGCGTGGCAGCGCCTTCGAGCGTGAAGATGACCTGGCCGACTTTGATCTTCTCGCCCTGCTTGACGCGAACCTCTTTGACGACTCCGCTGATAGAAGAAGGGACTTCGATCACTGCTTTGTCGGTCTCCAGTTCCATCACGGGTTGGCCTTCGGACACTTTGGCGCCCGGGGAAATCATGAGGCGCACCAGATCGCCTTGCGAGATGTTCTCTCCGAGTTCGGGCAGCTTGAATTCGGCCGGGCCCGCTGGCGGCGCAGCAGGCGACGGCGATGGACGAGCAGGGGCTGTCCTCCGTTCTCTTTGTTCTCTTTGCTCTTTTTGCGCCGGTATCGCCGACGGCTCGGCTGCGCTTGGTTGTGTGGGCGAAACGGGAGGTGGTTCCTGCGCGGGCGAGGGCGCCCGCGCCACACCACCTGCGCCGTTCTCGAAGGTGAAGATCACCTGGCCGACTTTGATCTTCTCGCCCTCCTTGACGCGAATCTCTTTCACGACGCCGCTCACGGTGGATGGTACTTCGACGACTGCCTTGTCGGTTTCCAGTTCCATCACGGCCTGGCCTTCGGTGATGGTGGCGCCGGGCGAAATCATCAGCCGGACGAGGTCTCCCTGGTCGATGTTCTCGCCGAGTTCCGGTAACTTGAATTCTGTCACTGTAACTTTTTCTCGCTGTAGTGGTAGCGCCGTCCCCGCGACTGTCGTGCGGGCGTCTCGCCTGCGCTGCCGAGCAGAATGCCCTCGGGACAGCCAGCAAGATGCCGGCGCTACTAGGTGATGGCCGGGTTCGGTTTCTCCGGATTGATGCCCAGGTCTTTGATTGCCTTCTCGAGTATCTCCGGATTGATCTGCTTGTCCCGCGCCAGCGCGTTCAACGTGGCCAGCACAATGTGTTTCGCGTCCACTTCGAAGAAGTCACGAAGCGAAGCCCGATTCTCGCTGCGGCCGAAGCCATCCGTACCCAAAGCCACGAGGGGACGCGGCACCCACTGTGCGATCGACTCCGGAAGCACCTTCATGTAATCCGATGCGGCCACGAATGCTCCGGGTGCGTCTTCTAAGCATTGCGTAACGAATGGCACGCGGGGAGTTTCGCCCGGATGCAGCATGTTCCAGCGCTCGCAATCGTTGCCATCGCGATAAAGCCGTTTGTAGCTGGTCACACTCCAGACGTCCGCGGCCACTCCGTATTTCTCTTCCAGAATCTGCTGAGCCTTGAGCACTTCGAACATGATAGTTCCGCTGCCGAAGAGTTGGGCGCGCAGCTTTGTGTCCTTTTTCTCAGAAGCTTTGAAGCGATACAAACCCTTGAGAATGCCGTCCCGGACTTCAGCACCTTTCGGCATTTCGGGCATGGGCAGGGGTTCATTGGTGACGGTCAAGTAATAGAAGATGGATTCCTGATCCACGTACATGCGCTTGATGCCGTCCTGAATGATGATGGCAATTTCATAGGCGAACGCCGGATCGTAGGCGAGCAGGTTGGGCACGGAGAGCGCCAGCACGTGACTGTGGCCGTCCTGATGCTGCAAACCCTCGCCGGCAAGGGTAGTGCGGCCAGCGGTGCCTCCGATCAGGAAACCTCGCGTGCGCATGTCGGCCGCGGCCCAAATTAAGTCGCCTATACGCTGGAAGCCGAACATGGAGTAATAAATAAAAAACGGGATGGTATTGATCCCGTGATTCGCATACGCCGTGCCTGCCGCGATGAACGAGCACATCGAACCGGCCTCGGTGATGCCTTCTTCGAGGATCTGTCCGTCCTTGGCTTCTTTGTAGTAGAGCAGAGTGTCCATGTCGACCGGCTCATAAAGTTGGCCAACGCTGGAGTAAATACCCACCTGCCGGAACAGCGCTTCCATGCCGAAGGTGCGGGCTTCGTCCGGAATGATGGGCACGATGAGCTTGCCGATCTCGGGGTCGCGCAGCAATTTGCCCAGCAGGCGGACGAAGACCATTGTGGTCGCAACATCGCGGCCCTCGGTGCCTTTGTAAAATTCCTCGAAATGAGACTCCGAAACCGGACTAATCGGTTTGGCCCGCACCTTGCGTTCCGGGAGGTAGCCACCGAGCTGCTTGCGCCGCTCCTTCATGTACGTGATTTCCGGGCTGTCGTCCGCGGGGCGATAGAAGGGCGCATCGTGCAGTTCCGCATCGGGGATGGGAATCCCGAAACGTGAACGGAACATTTGCAGCTCATCGTCATTCAGCTTTTTTTGCTGATGGGTGATGTTCTTGCCTTCGCCCGCCTCACCGAGTCCGTAGCCCTTGATGGTTTTAGCAAGAACGATGGTAGGCGAACCCTTGTGTTCCACGGCTGCCTTGTAGGCAGCATGTACTTTGATGGGATCGTGGCCGCCCAGCCGCATGCGCGCGAGTTGCTCGTCGGAGAGGTGTTCGACCATTTTGAGGAGCCGGGGATCGGTGCCAAAGAAGCTGTGCCGGAAGTAGGCGCCGCTCTCGACAAAGTATTTCTGATACTGACCGTCGCTGATTTCGCCCATGCGCTTGACCAGCAGCCCGTCACGATCGCTGCGGATGAGGCTGTCCCAGTCGCCACCCCAGATCACCTTGATGACGTTCCAGCCGGCGCCGCGGAAAATGGCTTCCAGTTCCTGGATGATCTTGCCGTTGCCACGCACCGGTCCGTCCAGCCGCTGCAGGTTGCAGTTCACCACGAAGATCAGGTTGTCGAGACGTTCGCGCGAAGCCAGTGTGATGGAGCCCAGGGACTCGGGCTCATCCATCTCGCCGTCGCCGAGGAACGCCCACACCTTTCCGTCGGTCGACAGCTTCAGTCCACGATTTTCCAGATAGCGAATAAAACGCGCCTGGTAGATCGCCTGAATCGGTCCCAAGCCCATGGAAACCGTGGGGAACTCCCAGAAATCTGGCATCAGCCAGGGGTGAGGATAAGAAGAGAGGCCGCCGCCCGGTTTCAGTTCACGGCGAAAGTTCTCCAGTTTCTGCCGGGGTATGCGGCCTTCGAGATAGGCGCGCGCATACATGCCGGGCGCGGCATGCCCCTGGAAGTAGACGAGGTCACGGTCGCCGGTTTCGGTCTGGGCTCGCAGGAAATGGTTGAACGCTACCTCATACAGAGTAGCGGCCGAGGCGAAGGTCGAGATATGTCCACCGATGCCTTCCTGAAGCTTATTGGCGCGCACTACCATGGCCAGCGCATTCCAGCGCACCAGGCTCTTGATGCGGCGCTCCATCTCTTGGCTGCCGGGAAACGGTGGCTGCTGAACCGCTGCAATCGTGTTCTGGTAGGGGGTGGTTGCCGTGAACGGCAGGTTCACTCCCGCAGCGCGCTTGGCGTGCAACGACAACTGCTGCAGCAACCGTCCGGCGCGCTCCGGGCCGCCTTGGGCTAACACATAGTCAAGGGAATCGAGCCATTCCCGAGTCTCGAGCACTTCCAATCCATTGGTCTGGGTCTCAGGCACGTCTGGTTTCTCCATCTATCGAGTAGGAATATTCCATGATAGACAATCGCAGAGAATTTTGCTGGCGGAGAGCTGAGCGAAGCTGGCAGCGGGCTCACATTTTGTGCTCAAATGGGAATCCAGAGGCTCGTCGGAATCATCACATTAATGAGTAGCGGTAATCCCCGATCAGTAGTTGATTGCCAATTACAAGTGCCACCGATCACAGGCAGTTAGCATCCAAGGCAGAGAGAGAATCAAACAAGGCACCAAACTCGAGACATAACAGGAGACTCCCCATGGCAAAAAAACCTGCGTCCAGACTTAACGCCCAGCCACGCATTCATCAGAAGGCGCGCGAAATTCAGGAGTATGGCACCGTGACCCATGCCCTGCCCCTGGAATTGGAAGAGCCGGTACGTCTGGAAATGACGGAACGACTCAACCAATTGCTGGCCGACACCATGACCCTTCGCGATCTGTATAAGAAATCACATTGGCAGGTCGCCGGGCCCACCTTTTACCAGCTTCACCTACTTTTCGACAAGCATTTCGGTGAGCAGTCCGAGCTTGTCGACACCATAGCCGAGCGGATTCAGTTGCTCGGCGGCCTCAGCATCGCCATGGCCCACGATGTGGCGGAGACCACGCGAATCGAGCGGCCACCCAGGGGAAGGGAAGAAGTCCCGGTGCAACTCTCTCGCTTGCTGGACGCGCATCAGATCATTCTCCGGGATTGCCGTGGGCTGGCGAAGCGGGCTTCCACGCTTGGAGACGATGGGACAAACGATCTCGCGGTCAGTGATGTCTTGCGCGCAAACGAGCTGCAGGTGTGGTTCATCAGCGAGCATCTGGTGACCATGCCTCTGGTGGAAGCCGTCGATACCGCCGCTGCCGCAGACTGAGGTGGACTCCGGGATAGTTGAAAATTGTTTGATAGGGGCTGGCCTCGGGCCAGCCCTTATTTTTGCCCCTTCCTGCCAGTCCCCAGATCCACTTGACTTCATCGAAACTGGCGTGCAAGATGGGAAGCACTTGTGGGAAATCGTGGGGAGGCAGACGGTCCCAGTCTCCGTTTATTTACGAATTCGGAACAAGTGGGGAGCCGCCAATGCTGACTCTTCATCAGCGCCGACTTTAGGCTGATTTTCGCGATAATAAATGCAATTCCTCGTGCCGTAGACGCCTCTAAGTTGCTATTATTACATTACTTGGGTCGATGTTAGAGGGGGGCAAATGTTTCCAGGCGGACAGAACTTGCGCGTGCTGCGTGAGCAACTGGGATTGACCATGAGGGATGTAGAAAACGCCAGTACACAGATCGCGCAGAAACGTGCGAATGACGAATTTGCCATAGTCCCGAGCCGGCTTTCGGATATTGAGACAAAAGGAGTCATCCCCAGCATCTACCGTTTGTATTCGCTGGCCGTGATCTACCGCCGGGACATTCGGGAAATACTATCCTGGTACGGAGTTGATTTGAATGGGATGGCGGCGGACCTGGACTTCGTATTTCCGCCGAAATCGCACGTTTCTAACGCTTTGGCGAACCTCTCCAGCATTCAAATGCCGGTACGCCTTGATCCCAGCTTCGATCCCCGCCGCACCGTGAACTTTGGACGAATGGTGGAACAGTGGGGCCAGGTGCCCCTGGCGTACCTGGCGCAATTCGCTACCTGTCAGTACACCTATGGTTATATTGGTAGCGATGACTTGACCATGTATCCGATTCTGCCGCCCGGGAGTTTCGTGCAGATCGATGAGACCAAAAACAAAGCGGTCGAGGGAGGCTGGAGGTCGGAATACGAGCGCCCCATCTACTTCGTGGAGACGCGAAACGGCCATACCTGCTGCTGGTGCACGATGACGCGGGAAGAAGAAATTATTCTGCAACCTCACCCTCTCTCGCCGGTTGCGGCTCGCGCCCTGCGGTACCCGCAAGAGGCGGAGATCATTGGTCAGGTCGTGGGAGTCGCTATAAGGCTGGGGGATTGGCGTCCCCTTTTGGATTCTTCAACAAACTCGAAAGCGCGTGAAGTACTGAACTGAGATGGCGGGCGGATCCAGCGCCGGGCCCATGGGGTAACAGATTCGGGCTCGTGCTCGCAAGTCGTTCCACGTAGGCAGCAGGCGGAAGTCCAGCTACTTTACTGGATTGTTTGGCATCTTCCACTAGCTTCCGGATTGGCATCGCCAGAACCTTGGACAGTAGAGAGCGGTGCGCTCGCGCCAGTGCTTTCTTGGCGGCCAAGGCTCCGTAAACCCGGGCAAAACCCCAATGCTCGTAGCTTCCCTCTTTGTCCCGCAACCCAGCGAGATATTCCAGCTTATTCAGACAGCCGGCGAAGGCTCTCAGCGTGGTTTCGTGAAGATCTTCTAGTGCTGAATACAGGGTCATTGTTACAGTTTTGGAAATCCGAAATTACGTGAGTGCTCTGTTCGAAATGGCTTTCGCCCATACATTATCACGGCGTAATCCCACATAGGAAAGGAAATCACACCGTGAAAATAAGTCCACGTTGGTTGGTTGTTGCGCTGCTTCTGACCACCATTTCCGTACCGGCAACTCTGATGGCTGATGGCAACCCTAATGGTCCTCCGCCGCCAATTGTGCACCACCCCGGGCCGCCGCCGCCCGACGGCAACCCCAACCCAAGCGGTGGCCATTAGTAACCAGGCACAGAATTCGAAGGAAGGTTGTGGGCTACCGCGGAAAGAGGTATATTTGCGAGCGGTAGCCCATGGCCATCTTCCTCGACATACTCTGGTACTACCTGTGGGTTGCCCCCCATGTTCTGCTAGGGATTATTTTGTTTGTCATGGTCCGCCGCAGGTTGCATCGCTCGTTCCCGATGTTCTTCCTGTATACCGCATCTGAGATTCTGCAGTTTGGTGTACTTTTCGCAATATCCCGATCCCACGTCCAGTTTGGAGAAGGCTATGTGCGCTTGTTTTCCGGCGGACTCGCTGTGAGTTCGGCTCTCCGTTTCGGCGTCATCTACGAGGTATTCGGCCAGATCTTCGCTGACTACCCAGCATTGACGGAAACTGGAAAAATGTTGTTTCGGGGTGTGACTATTTTTCTGCTGCTCGCCGGTGTTGGGGTTGCCGTCTTCATGCCCGGTAAGAATGTCAACTTGCTGATGCTGGCCACCAACACGCTCGATCGAACAGTCAGCCTTTTGCAATGCGGTTTATTGCTCTCCGTGTTCATTTTTTCCCGCTACTTTGCTCTGTCATTGCGAAGCCATGCGTTTGGCATTGCCTTGGGACTGGGAACGTACGCCAGCGTTCAAATGGCTACGTCAGCGGTGCTGCTTTACGTGGGGTCAACGAGTAATCGTCTTCCAAACTTTCTAACGATGGGAGCATATCACTGCTGTGTCCTGATCTGGATGTTCTATCTCGTACGGCCGGAGTGGGCTAAGCCTCATGCTTCGAATCCACCGCCGGAACATAATCTTGATATCTGGAATCAGGAACTGCAGCGTCTCTTGCAAAGATGATTATTACAACCATCCTCGTTCTAGTCGCATTCCTGGCACTGTTGTGCTTGCTCTGGTTGGCCAGGGCGCATGCTTCAACCTCCAAAGCTTTGGAAAACCCGACTGAGCACATCCGTGCGGTGGATGTTGAGGCATTTCGGAACCTGGTTGATCCCGACGAGGAGGAGTTTCTGCGCACCAACCTTCCTCCGGCGGAGTTCCGGAGAATTCAGCGGGAACGCCTGCGCTCTGCGGTGGAATACGTCTCCTGCGCGGCTCACAACGCAGCCATCCTACTGCGTCTGGCCGATGCTGGGCGTCGTAGCTCCGACCCCCCGACGGCGGAGGCGGCTCAAAAGCTGGTCGACAATGCGCTTCGTCTACGGCTTTATGCTTTGCATGCCATCCCGAGGCTTTACCTCGGCATGATTCTCCCCGGCTCACGCATTTCTCCAGTTCGCATCGCGGAAAGCTACGAGCAGATGACCCGCCTCGTCGTGTTGCTGGGATGCCTCCAATATCCCACTCGAGGCGTCTCCGCCGCGCTTTAGTATGTGTAGGCGCGGGCGTCCGCGCCCGTGCGGGAGACCGGAACACTCTTTGCGGAAGCAGGCGCGAGGACGTGCGCGCCTACACTTTCCAAGCGATCATGATTCCAAGCACCACGGGCAGATAGATAACCGAGGCATGAACGAGGCGACTGGCCAACACCTTTGAAGCGGACTTCGCCAGTTTGCCAACGTGATATAGCAGGAAGGCGCCCGCCAGGAACATACCCGTGAGATATATGGGCCCGCCGCGACCCACCAGCGGCAGCATCGTGGTAACGATCAGGATCAGAGTGAAGCCAACAATCTCCGCACGAGTGAAGCGAGAGTCGAGATCAAAGTCCGGCAGCATCCGGTAGCCCGCTCGGGCGTAGTCTTCACGGTACATCAAGGCAATCGCCAGAAAATGCGGGAACTGCCATAGAAAGAGGATCGAAAAAAGATACCAGGCGTGCCGGTCGATGCCTGCGGACGCCCCAGCCCACCCGATCAAAGTCGGCATAGCCCCAGGGAAGGCCCCCAGCAGCGTGCATAGAGGCGTTTTCCTCTTCAACGGTGTATAGACAAAGAGGTACGACAGCAGCGTCGAGACTGCCAGAAATGCCGATAACAGGTTCACTGTAATCGCCAGATACAGCCCTCCGGCAACGCTCAACAGAATGCCAAACAGAAACGCTTCGCGAGTGCTGAGCCGTCCCGAAGGCAGAGGCCGGGTCGCGGTGCGGCGCATCTGACCGTCCCACACCCGTTCCATCCACTGATTGAGGGTTGCGGTGCCGCTGGCAACCAACAGCGTTCCCACCAGCGTGTTAACCAAACCTGCGATCCTCATGGGTCCACGGGAGGCAAGGTAATAGCCCGCTGACGTGGTCATCAGAATGAGGAGGTTCACCTCCGGCTTGGTTAGCGTGTAGTAATCCCCAAGTTTGGAAGTGAACGTCTGCGGAGAAGTGGGATTTGCCATTTAGGTAGTGGTCGACATTCTACCAGTCTTGACCGGATTCGTCTGCGTATTCGATCCGCCTAAATTGATTTCATTTGTGATACACAATGAAATTAAGCGCACGGACATGAGCGTGGGAGCAATGGTAAGGATGAGAATCCCCTACGCAAGCCGGAATCATTCGAGCCAACATGCACGAGAACATTGCGACGCGTCAATGGTCTGAGAAATGCGGCAACGTAAGAAAAGCTGGTTTTCCAGAATGGGGGGCGGTTCACTCGACTGGTTCACGCAGCTAAGGAGCTGACTGGGCTGCTTACCAGAATCTTTGCCACCGTGCTTGCCATTTTCTTCGCCCGAAGGCGATCTTGCCCGAGCAGGACAGGCCGCACAAAGCCGAACACCAGGCCGAGCATTCCAACTGCCTGCGCCAACACCTCGATTGCGTCCTGGGGCAGTGTCACGCAAGATTCGTAGTGTTTCAGGCGCTCAGAGATTGCTTTGCCACGGACCGAAATCAGTGCCTTATTCATCAGGGTTCCCACGGATGGATCAACAATCGCACGAGGAATGAATACCCGGAGAAAATCACGGCTGTCCCACATGCGCTCGACTTCCCGATCGACCAACTGTAGAAATTCATCCTCGAGGTTGTGAGCTGGTCGCAACTGGTGGGTCAAGTCCAACACTTCTTTCGAGACTCGATGTTCGATCATCGCCGCGAGCAGACCGGCCTTGCCCCTAAAGTAGCGGTGGATAAGGCCTTCCGCGCAGCCAGCCGAAGCGGCAATTTCGCGGGTGGTCGTCACCTCGTAACCCTTGGATGCAAACAATCCCAAGGCGGCCAGAATGAGCGCCTGCTTTTTGCCAGCCCGATCGCGCGTCCGCCTGGGCTGGGTTCCATTTCCATTTCCGGATAGAGCGTGCTTGGTCCGGTCACTGGCTTGTCCCTTGCGCTTTATCGTGGCTGTCTTCATGCTGTGCAAGCCGCAAACCTATGCATCGCCAGCGACGGTATCACTCCTAGCTGATTCAAATGTGACAAGTTCGTCTGGATTTTGTAAAAAAATTGTCAGGAAATTGTCACCAGGATGGCGCTGAGGCATGAAACCGAAATTCGACAATATCCAGGAACCACGCAGGAACAAAAGTTGAATCCGAACGCGGCGAGAATGAACTCGCCACCTCGTTCAATTACAATCGAAAGTGCATGCTGAATGTCGTCAAGAAGGCGGAAAGTCGCGGTTTGATCGTCGCCGGGGGATACTCACTCGCTAGAAACCACCGCGCCGCCCGCGGCCACAGGCTTTCGATAGCTATACTCCCGGTTCTCTGGCTGGCTTTCACAGTCGCTCCACTTCGTGGCCGCGAACACAAGAAGAGGGAAGATTTTGGCCTGAGCTTTTCCACGGAAATCGCGGTTCCGGAAAGCGAAGTCCTGCAGGCGGTAGAGGCTGTTGTCGACGACGGAATCATCCAGGGCAGTAAGGAATACAACAAAGACAAGTACGTCGAGCACGCCACTGCGACCGCCTCCTCGCCGTTATTTCCCCCATGGAAAGATCCGGGCACAGTCTTTTACAAGGTGCGCACCAAGGTTTTGGCGCCGACCAATTTTAAGGAAGCCGGGGACGAAGGTACGCTCGCGGTGCGCTACGTGGTGCAGAGCCGAGATCCCAGCAAAACGATTTTGCGCATCGATGCGGTTTTCGTCGAAGATTTCCGCCGCACTGTCCATCCCTCGGACGGCAGCGTCGAAAGCGCCGAGTACAAGGATATTCAGGATCACGTTGATGCACTCGAATTGCAGAAGACTCAGGCCCAGGAGGGCGACAAACACCGGCAGGAAGAGCTAGCCAGGCAGGAACTCGAACGTAAGAGTGAACAGGATGAAGCTGCGGCTCTCGCCGCTTCGCAAACTTCCGTTCAAGGTTTGGAACAGCACGTCCGCGATCTCCGCCGGCAGGCGGAACGCGTGATTAAAGCTCCCGGCGCTCAACTCAAATCCGCTCCCTTCCACACTGCCTCGAATTTAAAGTCTCTGGAGACGGGGGCTGAAATCGTAATTGTCATTGCGACTCCCTACTGGTACGGCGTCGAAACAGAAGACGGCCAGCACGGTTGGATTCATCGCGAGCAACTGGAGCCGCTTCGGTGAGGCAAACGCATCTGACGAAAACTTCGACCCGCCGCGTGTTTCTTATCTTCTGCCTCGCAGTCCAAACGCTATGGGCACGGCCCAGCAATGCCCAGGGCACTCCATACGAGCGCACGTTCGCGCAGTCGAAGGTAGAGGTGGAGAAGACTCTCAAGGAACTACAGCCTTCCGCTTCTGGACGGCTGCCGGCGCTGGATGGTTTCACGAGTCCCGGCGATCGTCCCTTGGACCGCTTCCAGCGTGGCTATTATCAGTGCGTGACACAGGTGAACTCCACGCCTTCCGGCGGAGCCCTGGTGCGAGTCAGCGCCAAGATCACCGCTTGGTATGCGGATCCGATTTCGTCGAAATCTGGATACCAGGTGTTGCCCTCAAATGGCCGTCTGGAGACCGATTTTCTTGATCGCCTTGACGATGCGCTCGGCGGCAAGACAGCATCGGTGGCCGCGAATCTTCCTGTGAGTTTGGCGCCCTCGCAGCCTAGGGACAAACCGCAGGCGCCCGCTCCTGCTATCTCAGCACCGACACCAGGCGTCGGCGTCCCGACAGCGGCCTCGAAGGTTCCCGCAACGCCCGCCAATTCTCCGTTCAAGTTGGGAAATGCCGTCAGCTCGGACCGGGTTGCCTCGCTCGCAACCCAGAAGGCGGTGGCGGATAAACACATGGAAGATCTCACGAAAGAAGCCAAGGGTCTGGAGGAGATTCTCCGCAACCAGGGCCACCCCAACAATCTGGTCGCGGTCAAAAAGTCCGGCACGCAGGTCCTGGTAAGTCCGATCGAAGGCGCCAAAGTCTTGTTTCTCGCCACCGCCGAAGATGAGTTTGAGATTCTCGACATGAACGCGAACTGGGTTCACGTCCGAATCTCGGGCCTCTCTCGCGGATGGATCCGGCGTACGGGCCTGGAGATGCCGGGAACTTCCGCATCCGATGCGAAAGCTGGAAACGACTCAGCAGCAGCCAACCCTGAGCATTTTCAGGTGAAGGACGAGCAGATCGCGACTTTTCCCGGGACCTGGGAGCCACTTCGTGGAAAAACTGTGAAGATCCTGACTGTTCAAAAGACCAGCGGGAGCGCATCGGATACCGGCTGGCGGGCGAAATTGGAATTCGCGAAATCCCTGTTTGAAAAGGCATACACCGAGCTTACGCAGGCTTCGACCAGCGCGGCTGGAGTAGTCCTGATTTTCGATTCAGAAGACGGCGGGATGGCCGCGGCGACTTTGCCTACTCTCCAGCAATGGAGGGCAGGCACCCTCTCAGACCAGGCCTTCTGGCGTCGATGCTTCTTGGATCCCCCCGAGATATTCACTTCTAAGACTAGTCAATAGTTGAGAGCTAGAGCACGGCTTGGCTGTTCGTCTCAAAGGTGGAGTCGGGGCGATAGCGCCGCTTGAGCCGTTGTACCTGCCGTTCACTCAACTGCAGCAGACGGGCGGCTTCGCCTACGCGCAGCCGACCTTCCACTGCATTCTCAATTACTTTCACGCGTTGCCACTCTTTCTGACTCATTGTCACCATCCCTCTAGGGTGACAAAGTCTGGTTGCAGTTAGGGGGTGACATTATCTTGGAGCATCTCCAAGAAGCAGTTCCTCCCCTTTACACTTACTGTCCGATTTGAGACACTCGTCCGTGGAAACCCAATCGATCGTTGTCCTCGACTTTGGGGCGCAATACTCCCAACTCATTGCGCGCCGCATCCGTGAACAAAACGTCTTTTCAGTCGTACTGCCTTGTACTGCCAGCCTTGACGAAATCCGCAGCTACTCGCCTCTGGGCATCATTCTGTCCGGCGGTCCCTGCTCGGTTTACGATCAGGACGCTCCCAACACGGACCGGCGAGTATTCGATCTCGGCCTGCCTGTGCTTGGCATCTGCTATGGCTTGCAGCTCATGGTCCACGTGCTCGGCGGCAAAGTCCTCGCGGCGGACAAACGCGAGTACGGTCATGCCAATGTCGAAATCAAAGATGACTCGCGCCTGTTTCACGGCTTACCAAAGAAGCTTTCCGTCTGGATGTCGCACGGCGACGAAGCGGTGGAGTTGCCCTCTGGTTTCCGCCTAACCGCCAGTTCGCCCAACGCCGTCGCCGCCATCGAGAATCCCGAGAAAAAGATGTGGGCCGTACAGTTTCATCCCGAGGTGCGCCACACTCAGTCGGGCACCGACATCCTGCGCAACTTCGCCCTCGTGATCTGCGGTGCCAAGCCAACCTGGACTCCGCAGCACTTCATTGATGCGACCATCGCCAATGTGCGGCAGACCGTGGGCGATGGCCGCGCCATTTGCGCGCTCTCCGGCGGCGTGGATTCTGCCGTCGCTGCCACACTCGTCGATCGGGCTCTGCGAGATGGGAAAGGTCCTTCACGCCTGACTTCGGTGTTCGTGAACAACGGTGTGCTGCGCAAGAACGAGTTCGAAAAGGTGCAGCAGAACCTGCGTGACAAGCTGGGACTGCACGTCGTCGCGGTTGATGCCACCGATCGCTTCCTGAGCAAATTGGCGGGCGTGATCGATCCCGAGAAGAAACGCAAAATCATCGGAAATGAATTCATCGCCGTCTTCGACGAGCAAGCCCATCGCCTCGAGAAAGAGGAAGGTAAAGTCGAATGGCTGGTTCAGGGCACGCTCTATCCCGACGTGATCGAATCGCGCTCGGTGCGCGGGCCGTCGCAGATCATCAAGTCGCACCACAACGTCGGCGGACTGCCCGAAAAAATGAAGCTCAAGCTAATAGAGCCGCTGAAAGAGCTATTCAAGGACGAAGTCCGCAAGATCGGCCGCGACCTTGGGATGCCCGAAGAAATTCTGCAACGCCAACCGTTCCCTGGACCGGGCTTGGCGGTTCGGATCGTCGGCGAAGTCACGCCCGAACGTCTAACCATCCTGCGCGAGTGCGACGACATCGTTGTAAACGAAATCAAGCAAGCGGGACTGTACCAGAAAATCTGGCAATCGTTCGCCGTGCTGCTCCCCGTAATGTCCGTCGGAGTCATGGGCGACCAGCGAACCTACGCCTGCACCTGCGCGATCCGCGCCGTACACTCCGAAGACGGCATGACCGCCGACTGGGTCCCGCTGCCGCACGAGGTGCTGAAAACAATCTCCAGCCGCATCGTAAACGAAGTGAAAGGCGTCAACCGCGTAGTCTACGACATCACCTCAAAGCCGCCCGGAACAATCGAATGGGAGTAAAGAACAGTCGTTAGTCAGCTTGCTCCCCTACTCTGTCATCCCGAGCGGAGTCGAGGGACTTTGTGTTTGCCGGTGCTAAGGAACAGCCCGGAGTTGCTCAAAAGCCAGTTTCCTCCAAAATCTTGTCAAGCCCCCTAAATCCCCCAATTCCCGCCAAACCCCTGATTCAGCGCCAGAAATAAATCTGGAAAGCATGTCATAGTTACCCCTCCGGATTTGCTACTCTAGAAGTAGAGATCAAATAGGGCGCAAGCTTTCCGGCTTGCGCCTTTTCTTTTGCAGCGACTTTGCTTCAGGGACGTTTTTCCACGTAAATGAGAAAAGGCAGGCTCGTTCCACGCAGACGCAATCCAGCGTCCGAGGAGAGCCCTGCCCAAGAAGCAGCGCGGCAAAGGGGGTTCTCCTACCTCAAAAAAGGAGAGATCGGTGAACTGGCTTTTCTGCACAGGGCGGCCAGCCTCGGCTTCGCCCTGTCGCTGCCCTACGGCGCCCATTGCTATGACTTCGTAGTGGAAGGTGGAGGAAACCTCTGGCGGGTGCAGGTCAAGAGCGTCGCCTCCATGGCAGGAGGTTTGTATCATGTGGGCATTCGCCATTGCACGGAGCACAAGGCGAAGGCTTACACGGAGTCTGAGATTGATTTTGCAGCGGTTTACATTATCCCGGAAGAAACTTGGTATATTCTGCCGGTGCGCGAGGTGGTGGGACGCACGGCGTTGAAGTTTCGTCCCAAGGGTTTTCGCCGCCTGGACATCTACGCCCACTACCGCGAGGCCTGGCACCTCCTGCGCCAGCCTGATGGCCTCACCTTCGGATGAGGTCAACCACCGGCGCGTCGCCCGACAGTCGTCCTATTAACTCTCTCCGGTGTATTTCTTGCCTCGTTCAATTATTTCATTGAGGCTTTCCGTAAGCGCAGGTTGATCGATACTATCTTCCGCAACGACAGTTTCAGCTTCTCGGAATAGGCGCCGGACCACTTGCTGATAGGCCTCAGCAGCAACGGCAGATGTTTCCCCGTCTAGTCGCTTACTTCTAGGGGGGACGTGCCTTCTGATGTCCATAACCATGTGAAGCATCTTGTAGTTCCCACCGTCAAACTCGCGTTGAAACTCATAGATTTTTATGCCATATTCTGGCTCGATGTACCAATCTTCCGACATCAACGTGTTTAGGATTACCTTTGGAATCGCAAGCTTGAAAAATACCTCGAAGTTCCGTTGCCGCAATTCAGCAATGTCCGCCGTGCCTGCCCTGTTCTGCAACATCGGAGTTAGCTGCTCGTCTTGTCGAAGGTTCAAGGCAAGGCTATTCTGCAATCTTGCGAGATAGTCATCCGGCAGGTCGTTCGGGCCAATCTTCGTTGTAAACATCAAGCTGAAACCATCCAATTGCGCTTTGCGCCGAATGGTGATCTTCACCGGACGCTGCTGCCATCGCAGTATCTTGCGTATCGCTTTGAGTAACCTTCCGGGAAGTTCCTCGCTGGGTTTGAAAACGTATTCTTCCAAGTCTAGATTTATCACGTCAAACGGAAAGCATTTAACAAAGCGTCGAAGCTCCTCCTGCTGCAACGCCCTTTCACGGACCTCTTTTGTATTAAGCTCAGCCTCTGGACTTTTCAGGGGGTCCTTGACCTCATGGCCGGGATCTGCATTCGCGTCGTCATCCTCTTCGCTCGGGTCTTCGAGATCCTCAGAAGTGAGAAGCTTGACGAAGTTGCCGACGAATCCGGTAGCGCCCGGAATCCTAGATTGAGTTTCAAGAACCGATTCTCTGTCCTTGTCGAAGAAGAAAACCGACTCGAAGCCCAATTCGGACGGAGTGAGCACCTTGTGCACATCCAGCATCAGTACGTCGATCGCGCCTATGGCACAGAACGTGAAGTAGCGAAGTTCTCGAATATTCTTGGTGGTCTTCTTTGCACGAATAAGCTTCCGGCGCTGCCTGCACAATGGAAGCCAGCCATCAGTACGAATAAAGTGCTTCAGCAAATCTCTTTCGTATTTGAAGGTGCCCATAGGCTACCAATGCGCCAAGAAATCGAGGAGCAATTTCCCGAATGTTTCCCGTTGTCGTTCCAGCCCCTTTTCGCGCATACTCACCTCAAATATCGCCAGAATCGATGAGGCTAATTGCTGATTCTTCCTCTTGGTCTCAAGCTCCTCGGGGTCGGGTAAGCTCACATTAGCTTTGCCCGCCTTGTTCTTCACCGTTACCTTCTGTAAATCGTTAGAGCCGGAGCGGGAAACGTAAGTGAGAGACACGGGCTTTTCCACTGCTTTGGACAGGACCTTTGCCAGCTCGCGCCGTCTGACCCGACTCTTCGACTGGTGTCGGGCAGCTGTCCTCACATCGATCTGTTGATACACCCTTGGAAATATGTCCTTCTTCAGCAATTCGTGAACGTATTCCTGAATTGCACGAAACTCAGGATGGAAGCGGTTAAAGCTGTCGCGGTCGATGTTGAGAGCGTCCTCTAGCCCGGAATCGACGAAGATTTCTCCAGTCAGCCAGCGACTGCGCGGCCCTTCGTTGCTGCGGTAGTCCAGCATCGATTGATCGTAATACCCGATCGCGACATCTTTTACTCTGATCAGGATGCCACGCAGTTCGTCCGGCTTGAGCTGCAAACCCTCCTGCACGACGATGTACCCATGAAATGACAGGTCCACTCCATACACCTTTTGTTTTTGAGCCTCAATCCTCTTCGTCGTATATCCCCCAGGATTACTGCGCAGGGCAACTGGCTTCGCCAGCTGAATACCATCAACAATGACCTTGAAATCGTAGTTTTCCAGCCGGCGCTGATCTGCGGCGACGACGCCGCTCGGGAGGGACGACGCGCTTATGTAGGGGATCGGACAACAGGCGGACAGTTCCCAAAGAAGTCTCCAGTAGTCTCCCAATTCCTGCAATGAATGAACGCGAGACACGATTCGGAGTGCTTTTGCCCAATCGAGTGGAGGTTTTTTGAACTTCTCAAAGCTGAGGGAGTCCCGAAAGGCCCGAGTAAAAGTGGGATGCACATCATCGCCGATTATTAGGGTCCCCTTTTTGCCTTTCTCTGGTTGGAACTTCTCAAGTTCGAACGTACCTATATCGATGATGTCGTGTTTAACAACAGTGTCGTCATCCTTGTCGAGTTTTTCTTTGAGCAGGTCGTATAGGACAACTCTGGCGCGGAAACCTTCGCCCTCCTCCGTCTGCGATCTGATGGTGAAGCTCGGGCATATCTGTGCTACGCCGAGGAGTCCTATTCCAAGTCGACCTATTACAGGGCGCTCGATGACCTTCGCCCCCTGGGACCGCTTTTCGCTGTTTCCAATGCCTCCTTGCATCAACTGAACGAATTCGTCTTTTGTGAAACCATCTCCGTCGTCTTGGACAGAGATCTGCAGGAAGTTTGGATAGTTCGTATTTATCCGAACGGTGCGAGCGCGCGCATCCCAGGCATTACTGACCAGTTCGCGGATCGCACTTGCGGGGCTTCGATAGAGTCCTCTACTGAGGTGTGCTAGAGCCTTCTCGTGAACTCTTATTTGAGGCATTGTCAGCGCCGCTTTGCAAGTTTCTTAAACAAGACAATATGTTCGTCTATCCCACGGGCCGCTACAGAGGACCATCGAGTTCGCCATTTTCTTATTCCGGTAACTTGAAAACCAGCCTCCTCTGCTAGCTGGGCTAAGATTTTAGCTGTTGGCACGTGAACTCCGAGATATGAACCTTGATCCCCAACGACGTACGCGCAAAGCCCATCGGGACGGAGGAGGGATCGAAGGCTCAGCAGGTGCCGCTTCATGCCTCCGAAATACTCTTGAACGACCTTCGGGTATAGGCGAGCAAACCCGTACTTCTTGCCAGCCACCACTTTTTCCAACTCCGCCACTAGGCTTTTTATGGCTTTGTTGTTCGCTACGAATTTGTCGTCTCTGTCGTCTTTGTAGATGCCCTTTGTGTGCGAGCGGATCATCCCTTTCTTGATGTCGCGCAGGGTCTCGCGGTCCGTCACTGCCTCCAAAAAAGCTAACTCCAAACGGGCATTGCGAGTGTAATCATGCTCTGCTGGGTAGGGTGGTGAACAGATCACTGCGGAAAACGGCTTCCGATGTTCGGGGACGACGGAACGACATTCCCTAGAATCCCCATAAACCACTTGGGCAGTGCCACGGTTGGGCATCTTCTTTACGACCCCAAGGTCGAAAGCCATAGTCTCTACCCGATCAATGAATCCCGCCAAGACATCGCAGTCTTCGTGGGGCGGGCCGCAGTACAATTCAGGGCCGAACCTAACGTTTGAGGCTCCGTCAACAACTTCTGCTATCAAAGCAAGGCGCAGAGCATGCTTATATGGTTCGGAGGTGCACAGATCGCAAATGGCCTGCTTTAAGGCTAAGGATTGCGCGAGTGGCCCATGATTGATCCATCCTCGTTCAATCATGCCGGCTTCCTGCAAATAGACGAATGTAGGATCACTGCATAGAGCAGAAGATCGCCTAAGATATCGGTGAAATGCTGCCTCGATTTCATCGAGTAGGCTTAGGACAGTCGCGGGCCGCAAGTGCCAATTTGTCTTCACCCTAGCGGCGAAGCAACTGGATGGATTCGCATCAATACCGACGGAATCAATGCCTTTTTTCATGCATTCCACTAGGGACGTACCGGAACCACAAAATGGGTCCAACAATCTGTCCCCAGGCTGGAGGCCAAACTCCTCGAGTAAATCTGCGACAAGATGATCCGAGTAGCCAAGTCTCAACCGATACCAATTGTGGACTTCACCATTCAGAATCGTTTGAGCGGACGGGGTCCTTGGTGGTGAGGGGCCCTTTGCGCTGTAATCGGCGCACGCGACTCGCACCATCGTCGTTTTCATTTAGCGGTTGACTGCATTGTAACTGATGCGAGCAAGAGGCGGTAGATTCTCGGTCGTGAGCGTGTGGCTCGCTCTCCGCGCCATTGTGAATATTCAAGCCGCCGGGGCTGGCCCACCTATTCCGACTGGGCCTTCATGTACGAGCGCAAAATCGCGTTGATGCGGGTCTGGTAGCCGCTGCCCGCCCGCTTGAGCCATTCCACAACATCATGGTCAACCCGGATGGTCAGACGGTCTTTGGGTTCCGGCATGGTGAGCTTGGCATGCTTCCAGAACGATCGATCCAGCTTGGGAATGTCGGAGTCGTCGATGTCCGCATCCCGCATCTGGCGCAAGCGCTTGAAGTCAGTTTTGCCCTTGGTCCGCGAGCTTGAGGCGGCCCGATCGCCAGGTCCATCCCACATCACCTTGCCGCGATGCCGAGCAATCGCTCCTTGGGCATGTGTCCTGACGAGTAATTGCAGAGCCGTTTTTACGGCAGCCTTCTTGGTCCGGGCGCCGCCGCATCGCATCGCCTCACGCATCAACTTCTCGTCGATCTCAATACTGGTCCGCATAATTCAAGCATCGTCCCAATCCGCGAATACATGAGGTCTATTCCGCTTTATCCAGCACCTTTCGCGAAACCGCCGTCACCAGCTTACGCGGGCTGAATCGCACCGACTCTGCCAGCAGCCAATTTCGGAATCCGGAGATCACCAGCGTCTTGCCCGCCAGCAGGCCACGATAGCCGTCGCGGGCGACAGTCTTCGCATCCATGGGTCGAAGTGTCTTGAACAGCCTGGTGTTTTCCATGCCGGCGCGTCCTTGGAAGCCCGTGTCGGTAGCGCCGGGACACAGGCAGGTCACGGTCACGCCCGTGTTCCTGAGTTCGTTCGCCAGCGCTTCCGAGAACGAAATCACATAGGCTTTAGTCGCGTAGTAAATCGCCATCAGCGGACCGGGCTGAAACCCTGCTATGGAAGCCACGTTCATGATCTTGCCGGAATGGCGCTCGATCATCGGGCCGAGAAAAAGTTTGGTGAGGTGAGTGAGCGCGCTGATGTTGAGCTGGATTTGTCCCAGGTTGTCTTCCAGCGAAACCTTCGCGAACTCGCCGAACACGCCGTAGCCTGCGTTGTTCACCAGGAAGTCGACAGCAATACCCTCGCGCTGCAGTTGGTCGAACAGGAATTGCGGGGCTGGCGCGGCGGTGAGGTCGAGCGGGATGGCTTTCGCCGAAACGCCGAACTGGCGCTGGAGTTCGTCGGCAAATTGCGTGAGCTTGGGCGCGCTGCGCGCAACCAGGACGAGATCGTGATGGTCTTTGGCGAAGAGCTTGGCCAGTTCGTATCCGATGCCGCCAGAGGCGCCGGTGATAAGAGCGGTCTTGTTCATGTCAGTCGATCTCAATTTGTAAGATCAAGAAAAAAGCGCGCCGGTTTGAGCGGCACGCCTTCGCGTCAGAGGTAGGTAGAGACGTAGCTAGCTACGTCTCTACAGCTTAGACGCCGGCCATGGCGGGTTCGACCTCGTAGATCGAGTGCCAGGACGTCGCGGCTTTCAGGCGGTCGTTTACATTGTTGATGTTCTTCACGCCCTCGGTCTGTAGCCATTTGCGGAAGGCTTCCGCGCCTTGCTTGGCGTAGATCGGGATACCTTCCTTCCAGGTGGCGCGGCCGCAAAGTACTCCGTTGAACTTTACGCCTGATTCGCCGGCGAGTTCGAGCGCTTCCGTGAACTCCGCGTTGCTCACGCCCGCTGACAAATAGATAAAAGGCTTGGTGGCGACGGCCGCAGCTTTCAAGAATAGGTCCGCGGCTTCTTTCTTGCTGTAGGCTTTCTGGCCAGCGTAGGCTTTCGAGCCTTCGACAAACTTCATGTTCACGGGTACTTCGACTTTCAGCACGTCGACGCCATAGCGATCCTTGCTGAACTCGCGCATGCTCTCGATTACGATCTGCGGCTTTTTCTTGGCGTACTCGAAGCCCTTCTCGTCCGCGCCTTCTTCGTATCCGACAAACTCCAGAAAATATGGGATGTCGTTGGCGCGGCACTCATCGCCGATGCGCTCCACCCATGCATGTTTTTTGTCATTGGTGTCTTTCGGATCGAAGGGCGTGTAGTAGAGCAGAATTTTGACGCAGTCCGCCCCTGCTTCTTTCAGGCGGCGGGCGGACCAACGATCGAGCAAGTCGCCGAGGCGGCCGGGGCCGGTCTTGTCGTATCCGGTCTTTTCGTAGGCCAGCAGCAGGCCGGCGTTCTTGGCGCGGCGCTTGGAGGCGGGCAGGCCCCATTCGGGATCGAGCAGGATCGCGCTGGCATGCGGGGTGAGAACTTCGGCGACCAGCGACTTGAATTCTTCCATCAGGGCATCGCTGACTTCGCCACCTTTTTCCTTGGCCAAAGACTTCTGCAGGGACCCGCGCTGATCCATCGCGGCAGCCGCGATGACGCCGCGGTCGTTGGATACTTTCTTAAGGCCAGCTAGCTTTCCGGGAGTGAGTTTCATAGGATTCCTCCGTGGTTATTCAAAGCTCATGATTCAATGAATTCTTAGGGCAACCAATTGTAAACCCAAAGCCCAAAAATCCTTATCGAGTTATCAATTCATATGCATGTCATCCCGAACGAAGTGAGGGATCCATGCACGCCCGCGCCACCTTGCTGTTCCAGGGAGTTTCTACTATGAACCCCGTGCAGCTTTCCTGACCGGCTGAGACTTATTCAGTTTCCCTAGGATTTAGCTCGCTAAAATAAAAGTTTGTCTGCGACGCTGTTTACTTTTCAGTTAGCTGGGTACCCCTCCCCCTGATCTTTTGGAATCATGGGATTAGGGCCAGACTACCACCAAGATCTTTGAGGAATAAGGATTTATATGCAAAATATTCCGGACAAAGGAGTTAGAGCTTCGCCGTATTATCTCCAAGCTGAGTATACAGTTACATGATTATCTCGGAGTCTGCTGGAAGTCAAGCGAAGAATGGGGAAAAGGCGCGGGGCTTCCCGTTTTGGAAAGTTCGTTTTGGAAGATCGTCGGGTGGGCGTACCACACCCGCACGGAGTTTCCGCTCGTCGATTCGGGATGAGGGTCTCCGCGCTGTCTTTCCGGGAGGGGGAGAGACAAGGAGGCTCGTGGCTGCTGCTGCCGTTTGCGGATGAAGCCGGGCCAGCCCCCAAGCTGAATTTGAGATTGCGGCGGTGTTATCAGCTATAATGTCGCGTTCTCGCAAGGAGAGTTTATGCCACAGGAAGTGACCCCCACCACAGAACCGCAGGCGGGCGTAGATATGTCTCCGCCCATAGACGTAAAGGACGCTGTTCGACTTGCGATGGAGAACTTCAAGGAGATGTTTGGGAATCCATTCCTGGACTTGTCTCTTGAAGAGGTCTCAAAGGGCCCTCAAGGTCAGTGGCTTGTAACGCTTGGCTATACGATGGCTCGGAGCACGCCGGGCGGCCTAGCCCCGATTCCGAATTATCCGCGTATGTATAAGCAGGTTTCGATTGACGGCACCACTGGGCAAGTGATTTCGATGAAGGTCTGGAAATTCTGAACTCGCACATCGAAGAGCTGTTGCAACAACACGCGCCATCTGGAGTGGTTCTTGACACGAACCTTCTGGTGCTTTTCCTAATTGGAAGGACGCGCCGAGGGCTAATCGCGTCGCACAAAAGGTTAGCAGCATTCACCGAGCGAGATTATGACGCGCTCGAAGAAATTGTCGGCAGGTTTCAGATAGTGGCCACGACTCCCAACGTCTTGACCGAAATGAGCAATCTTTGCGACGGGCTGACTGGAGAGGATAAAAACAAATATCTGGCGGCTGCTATCAACCACGTCAACATTGTCGACGAACAGTACGTCCCCTCGAGAGATGTTATTGCATCCATAGCCTTCTCGCAGTTCGGCTTGTCAGATGCTGTCCTCTCCGAAATTGCCGTCCGACACTTTCTTATTTTGACAGTTGATGGAAGTCTTTACCACTTTCTTATGACTCTCAGCCTCCCCGTGCTTAACTTCAACCATCTCAGAACTGCGTACTGGGCGCAAGAATAGGCCTAAAACTGACGCCCCTTAAGCCAATCGTTGCGTTCCTTCCCAAAGTTCCACGAAGCCCAACTCTTCTGAATCGGTACTACGAACAGCACGTCTCCCTGATGCAGGTACACTTTCAGGTTATCTCGAACTGTAACCGCGTCGACTTCGGCATCGACCAACCAAACTGATTGTTCAATATGGCACCAGCTATTAAACTCCGATTTAATGGCACCGATAATCAGCTGATAGTTTTCTGCGGTGTCGTTGGGTGTCGTCAAATCGTATGCGACCATATGAATCATGGCCAAAAATTACCACAGAAATAGAGAATGTGCCATGCCGTCTCCTGATCGTGCTGATTTGGCCAGTCTTTCTTGAAGGCCCCGCCCAACAACGTGGAAATGTAACGGGCCGGCCCGGTATTTCCATGGCCGAGACTAACCGGCAAACAGGTGTCCGATGGTCTGGGGGGCTGGCCCGGCTTTTCCGTGACCAGCGTACTCGCCGAATTTGATCTTGAGGGGGGCCTGCCCTTTCGCGTTTTTTGCGAAGGGCGGGGCGGTTCGTCGATCGCAGCGGAATTGCGGAGAAAGAATGATCCCGTTGTCGAGGGACACGATGATTTCCCAGGGGCTGAAGGCCGCATTTTTCTTGGCTCTGGGCGGCACGGCTGGACGAGTCTTGTCGCAACTGATCTTTCGCCCCGCTGGGGCTCGTTCGTTTCCCGCTGTCCACCCACGGCTTGCGCCTTGGGCTGCATTCTGTCGCCGCTTCGCGGCTATTGAGGGCGGTCGCGTTTCGGTTCTTTTGTCCTGCATGTTCCTTCATGAGGAAACACGCGGGCGAGGGCGCCCGCGCCACACTTGCCACGCTTGCCACACTTGAGCACGGTAGTCCGCTTCTATGCCTTGGATTCAGGGGCCGAATCTCTCGACGGCGCGGGCTCTGGCTTTTGCGGCCTCTTCCTCCCGATTCTTGGGCGGGGCGCTGGTTTCGAGGGCGCGGAGAAGACGATTCGAGATGCCGGTTACTTCCTCGACGGCAGCCAGAAATATGTCCTCGTTGGCCTTCGACGGTTTGTTGAAGCCAGTGATTTTTCTCACGAACTGCAGCGAAGCCGCTCGAGTCTCTTCCTCGGTGACCGGCGGATCGAAGTTGAACAGGGTTTTGATATTCCGGCACATTGCTATGACCCTCAGCCTATGACCTCAACCTGTGACCTCAACGATTAGAACGCTTGGGCGGCGCGAACGACACCTGCGCATTCGAGCAGGTTTATTTTAACAATCCTCGGAGGTTTTTTCTCGAATCGGACCTCGGTCGACGGCGCGAGAAATATCCTGCCTAAGCGGAGTTCGAACGGGGCAGCGGCTGGAAGCCGTATTGATTGGGACGCTTGCGATATGGCTGAAGCCATATCCTGATACGGATCGTGAGTTTGTCGGCATTCTGCTGTCGGGCTTCGCCCGGCTGGACGGCCGGGGGCGGCTGTCCCTACGTGATTTCTGGTTACTGACGCAACGTCAGGGTGCCCAGCATGGCTTGTTGTTTGGCGATTAGGGACTGGACGCCTTGTCCTGCCAGGGTGATCATTTTTGCGAGTTGGGGTTCGTCGAATACTTGGTGCTCGGCGGTGGCTTGGACCTCGACCAGTTTGCGGCCGGCGGTCATGACGAAGTTCATGTCTACGTCGGCGCGGGAGTCTTCTTCGTAGCAGAGGTCGAGCAGGATCTCGCCGTCCACGATGCCGACGCTTACGGCTGCGACGAGATCGCGCAGGGGAACCGAGGTCAGGGTTCCGGCTTCGACTAACTTTTCGAGCGCCAGGCCGAGGGCGATGAAGGCGCCTGTGATGGAGGCGGTGCGGGTGCCGCCGTCCGCTTGAATGACGTCGCAGTCGATCCAGATGGTGCGCTCGCCCAGCCGTACCAAGTCGGTGACGGCTCGCAGGGAGCGTCCGATCAGGCGTTGGATTTCGTGGGTGCGGCCGCTGGATCGTCCCTTGGTCACCTCGCGCGGGGTGCGGGTCAGAGTGGCGCGAGGGAGCATGCTGTACTCGGCGGTGATCCAGCCTTTGCCGCTGTTGCGCATGAATGGAGGAACGGTTTCTTCGATGGAGGCCGTGCAAATCACGCGAGTGTTGCCGATTTCGATGAGGACCGAACCTTCGGCGGTGTTGATGTAGCCAGGCAAGATGTTGACCGGGCGCATCTGGTCGGGGGTTCGGTTGTCCGAGCGATAAAACATACGGGGCGATTGTAGCAGGGTGGAGTGGTGGAGGGCGCGACGGACCGTTCAGGATTTCGCGGGCCTCATGCCGTTATTTCGAAGGATTGTGGCCCTGATTGAAGAATCTTGCGTGCGAGCTGCTTTGGCGCCCCCTTCGACTTCGCTCAGGGCAGGCTATGCGGGGCCTGAATCCTCATCCCGTCCTACCCAGGACTTCGTCCCGGACTTGCGTCCCGGACTGCGTCCTGGGCTATTATCGGTCGCCCCGCTGGGGCTCTACGGTTTCCCCGCCTCCTGCCCACAGCTTGCGCTGTGGGCTGCATTCTTGCGCCGCGCTGCGGCTAAACCTGTTGCTGAGAGTTCACTGGGCGTTCTGCAGTTGAGCGACGACTTGGTTTACTGCGGGGACGTCGTAGAAATTGGAGAGGTCGGCGTGGCCGGCAAGCGTGTCGCGCTCCTTGCCCTCCACCAGAATCTTTACTCGAACGATGCCGGGAACGTTCGCGGACAAGGTCTGGACCAGCGAAACCACGGTGAGTTCTTCGATCAGCACGCCGGAACGGTGACTGTCGGCGAAGGCAGCGTTGAGATCAATGACGGCGAGTCCGGGATCGACAATGTAAACGTCGCGGATTTCCGACCCAGCGCCTAGCGGATGCGGCGAAACTTTGTCGAGGTACAGGGTGAGCAAGGCGCGAAGCATTTCCGCCGCGCGCTCCTGGCGTCCAGCGGGAAGCTGGATGCGAACCGGCTTGGGACGCAGAACTCCGGTGTCGTCATAAGCGACGTACAGAGTGATTTGTTCGGTGGGGCCAGAAACAGGCGGCGCTACGGGTTGAGAATTCTCTGTGGACAGTTCGCTGCGATCCACCCGCCCGCGCATCTGCCAGACGTAGAAGCTCATTCCCATCGTGATGGCCAGCAGAACGGCTACGCCGATGATCAGGTAGCGGGGGATCATCGTCCGGCCTCGAGTTTGTCGCGAACGTCTGCGACTCCGGCAGCGATCGCCCCAGCGATCGATTGCTGATAAGCGGGGGAATTCAGTTGGGAAACGTCATTGGATGGAGGTGCGACTTCCAGCGCGAGAGCCGCTGTGGTGATGTTATTCAGGGGGCGCAGCGGCGCGATCAAAGAGCGTGCCGCGATTTGTTTGTTTTGCAGTTCCGTCACCAAGCTGGTGCCGGCAGATCGACTGATGAGCTGGAAAGAAGTTTGAGCCGCATCCCAGCTCAGAAATGGGCCGCGGTTTTCTGTTCCAATGGGGACGAGCGCCGTGTACACGCGAACGCCATTGCCCTGGGACGCGGCATGCACGCAGATGTAAATCGCAGGATGGGCGGAGTTGGTCAAGCTGGCGCGCTGGTCGAGACTGAGCGTGCTATCGCCATCGCGCAGGAGCAAGGTGGCGAGGCCACGAGTCTCGAGTTCCTGCCGCAGGCGGCGGGCAAAAGCGAGAGTGATATCTTTTTCCGCCAGTTGGTCGGTGAGGGAGGCGCCGCGTTCGTCGCCTCCGTGGCTTGGATCCACGACCGCAAAATAACGTCGAATGGCGGCAAGGGCGATTGTGCCCGACGTTGGTGACGCGGTGGCCGCACCGGCGGTGGTCTGCGGCGGCTGAGCTGGGGTAGTGGCCACAGGGGGAGGTTCGATGGTGATGGTGCGTCCGTCGTTACTGAAGCTCGCGATGAGCGGGACACTGGCCGCAACCGCCACCTCGGCCGCTCCGTTGTTCTCCTGGAAACTGGCGGAAGGAATGATCTTGCTGTCAAAGGTAAGGATCTGAGACCCGGGCGCCACCACCGCTTCACGGGTGAACACCATGCGCAACTTTCCGGGTTCCGTGGCAATCGTCGGGTTCACCGGAGCGGTAAAGTTGATCACCAATTTAGGGGGCGTGGTCTTGCTCACCTGAGCGGTGAAATGCACGGCTACATTGCCGATAAACAAGCGCCGGGAATTCTGGTTGAACGTGACCGGGCCGCCGAGAATGCGCGGCAAGAGCGTGCCCAGGCAAGAGAGCGGCACCAGGCCACGGCGATTCTCCAGCAGAAAGTTCGAGGGAAGATCAAAGTCGCTGCCATGAATGCGGGCGCGGGTTTTTCCCGCGGTGAATTCGCTCTCCACGTCGTAGTAGCGGAATTTCCAATGGCTTCCGTTTGCTTTGGCGCTGACAGCGCCCAAGGGTTCGAAGACTTCGAGCAAGCCAATGTATTCGTCGCCGTTGCGCTCGAGAACCGGGAGAGAGTAATTGGCGGCGGTGGAGTAGATGGAAATGCGTTTTTCTTCGGGAGAGCTGTAAAGGAGAAGTGCGGAGGCCAGGAGGATTGCAGCTGTGAAGGCCAGCAGCGCGCCAACTGCGGGGACGGGACGTCCCCGCGACAGCCGGCGGGACGCCGGCGCCACGAAGCGGCGCGGGGTAGGTTTACTCCAGCGCATAAATTGTCAGGCCACTTAGTAACTTGGGGTAGAAGTCGGTGGACTTTTGCGGCAGGACTTCGTCCGCGAAGGCGATATCGCGCACTTGCCGCATGCGCACCGGATTCATCAGAAAGGCCACGTTGGCTGCTCCCTCGCGCACCCTAGCCAATGCCTCCGCTGCGTCGCGAACGTAACTAATGTTCTTCTGATCGCGAATGGCTTCCTCTGAGATTCCCAGCACTCCTTCGAGCAGGCACTTGTGCAATTGGATCACATCAAGGGACTGCTGGCGGAGCGAGAGTCCTTGAAACAGGTTGGAAGCGAGAGCCCGTGGCGTGTCGAACAGAAACGCACGATTGGCCGTTACTCCGAGCAGGGCGGTGCCGGCGTGCCCCGCCTCGCGCAGAATTCCGACGGCGCGGATGGGATCGATGGATGGATCGACCTCCTCGACGCTGAAATAGGATCGGGCGCGGTCGAGGAGCGTGTCGGGCGAGAACGATTCCAGTCCATGCACCACGCGATGAGTGGGAAGGATGACCAGCCCAGGGCTGTCCATGTTGATGAAGGTCATCATCACCAGTTCGTAAGGGGCGAGTTGGGTTTCAGAGGCTGACGAAGCCGAAGCTAGTCCGGGCATGGTCCGGCGCTCGTTGCGATAGTTCATGGCGGTCTCATAGCGATGATGACCGTCGGCGATGATCAGCTTCTTGTCGCGCATCTTGCCGCGGACGAGTTCGATGAGGCCGGGATCGGAGACGCTCCGGACCTGATGCAAAACTCCATATTCATCCCGGATCTCTATACCGATTTCCATAGGGGTTGACGAGCTCGCGGATAGAACTCCGTCGACCTCGCCGGAAGGATCGCTGTACAGCATGAAGAGCTGCCCGAAATGTGCGCGAGTCGCGCGCAGAAGCTGCAGACGATCCGCCTTAGGCTTGGCTAAGGTCTGCTCGTGGCGATGGACGATGCCGGCCGAATAGTCCTCAATCTTGCCCAGAGCAATGAATCCCCGGCGCTCCAGTTCGGGGCCTCCGCCTGGGGGTTGAAAACGTTGGATGTATTGGTATAGGGATTGCTGGCGATCCTGCAAGAGGATGCCTTGCCGGCGCCAATCCTGAAAGGAAGCGGCGGCGCGAGTGTAAATGTTTTCCTCTAAATGGTCGGTTGGTTGCGGTTTGCCAAGAATGATGCGAACCAGATTGTGGGGATTGGCATCATAGTAGCGGTTCTGCATCTCCGGCGTGATCTTGTCGTAGGGCTGGGTTACAACCTGGGCCAGATCAACCCGGGCGGGGTCGTAACGCAAGGCGCGGAACGGTGCAATGTAGGCCATAGCTGGAATGGGAATTGTACAAGAGAGGGGCTTCGGTTTGCGGACCGACTCGAAATCCGACACGCCCGGAATTTGACAAGTATTTGACAAGTGGTTTCTTACAAACGTGATCAAATTGGAATGGGCGCTGTCCAGGAATCGACTCGAGGGCACTGTTGTGCAGAGATGGGACAGCGTAGCGTGGCAGAAAAAAAAGGCTGACGCCATGGGGATTGAGCTGTGGTACGATCAGCGTCAATGAGGTATTTGTGGCCCGCCATGACAGGCACGGGTCGTCCCGCGGCCTGACCGCAAACCGCGATCTCCAGAGGGGATCTTCCGGGATCCCAAGAGGGGACGTACTGTGTGCAAGAAAGCGTGCTCTCGTTCTCTGTCTAGCCCTTGCTGTAACCTCAGCAGTCATTTTCCTCGCGCCGATCGCGTTGGCGCAGACTCCAATCGACGATGTTCACATCAGCCCCCGGCTGGAGCCGCCTAAGCCGGACGTCGCCGAGTACATCGATCCATCTCTGAAAACTCATACCAGGCCCCTTAAGGTTGACGTGAACCTGGTTCTGGTGCCGGTCACGATTACGGATCCCCTGAACCGGCTGGTCACGGGTCTGGACAAAGAGAATTTCCAACTCTTTGAAGGCAAGGACGCGCAGGAAATCCGCCATTTCTCCAGCGAAGACGCTCCCGTATCGATCGGCGTAATCTTTGACATGAGCGGAAGCATGGCCAGCAAAATCGAGCGAGCCCGGGAGGCGGTGGTGGAGTTCTTCAAGACTGCCAACCCCCAGGACGAGTTCTTCATGGTCACGTTCGCGGATAAGCCGGAGGAGGTCTCCGACTTTACCTCTTCGGTGGAAGACATACAGGGCAAGCTGGTGTATACGGTTCCAAAGGGACGGACTGCACTGCTGGACGCGATTTATCTGGGCGTCAGCAAAATGCGGCAGGCGAAGTATCAAAAGAAGGCGATGCTTATTATCTCCGACGGAGGCGACAACCATAGCCGCTACACCGAAGGCGAAATCAAGTCGATGGTCAAAGAGGCGGATGTGCTGGTCTACGCCATTGGGATTTATGATCACTACATGGCAACTCCCGAGGAGGCCTTGGGACCGGCTCTGCTGGGCGAGGTTGCGGAACTTACCGGAGGGCGTTCCTTTACCATTGATAACCCCAACGACTTGGCCGACGTAGCGACAAAAATTGGGATTGAGTTGCGCAATCAATATGTACTCGGATACCGTCCAAAAAGCCCCGGGCACGACGGCAAATGGCGTAAGATAAAAGTGAAGTTGATTCCGCCTAAAGGATTGCCGCCGCTAAAGGTGTACGCCAAGACGGGGTACTATGCTCCTTCGGAATAGTCGGGTTCCGGTTCTGCTGATTGTTTTTCTTTCCATCGCTATAGCAGCCGGAGCCCAAGCCACAGGCCAGGTTGCTCCTACCTCAAACGCCCCTGCTCCCTCGCCCGCGACGAGTAGCAGTCCTGCGAGTCCGCCGGCAACCGTGCCTCCTCAGACACCCCAAGCCCAGACACCCCAGGCACCTCAGGCCGAAGCACCTCAAGATCCGCAATCTCAGCATCAGAAAAGCGAGAATCAGAAAACTCAGGGTCAACAAAGTCAAACTCAAGACCAAGGGCAAGAGTCGAGCGATAGTGGAGTCTTCGTCTTCAAGAAGGAAGTCGAAGAAGTAGTGCTGCACGCTACCGCTATGGATGATAAGAACCATTTGGTTACGAACCTGGACAAGAGCACTTTCAGCGTCTTTGAAAACAATCAGCCGCAGACGATTACTTCGTTCCGGCATGAGGATGTCCCGGTAGCCATGGGCATCGTGATCGACAACTCGGGCTCCATGCGGGAGAAGCGCGACAAGGTGAATAAGGCCGCGCTGAACCTGGTACGTTCCAGCAATCCTCAAGACCAGGTCTTTGTGGTCAACTTTAATGATGAGTACTACCTCGACCAGGCTTTCACGAGTGACATCAACAAATTGCGGGAGGCGCTGGAGAAAGTCGAAGCCCGAGGAGGCACTGCGCTTTACGACGCCATCGTGGCCTCGGCCGACTACATGAAGAAGAACGCCAAATTACAAAAGAAGGTCCTGTTTGTGGTGACCGATGGAGAAGACAACGCCAGCCGGGAATCGCTGGAGGAAGCGGTTCGCCGCCTGCAAGAAGAGAACGGCCCGACGGTGTACGCAATCGGCTTGCTGGGCGAAGAGAAAGCGCGCCGCGCCCGCCGGGCGCTCGAAACAATTGCCCAGCGAACCGGAGGAATCGCGTTCCTTCCCCGCACTCTCGATGAAGTGGACGAGATCAGCCGGACCGTGGCCCACGACATCCGGAACCAGTACACCATCGGGTACAAGCCCTCAACCCCGAAGAGCGTTGGCGGCTACCGGGCGATCCGGGTGGAAGCGCACGCCAAGGGATACAACAAACTCGTGGTCCGGACCCGCAGCGGCTACTATCCTGGGCAGGAGCATGCTCCGCAATAAAGTTCGTTTCAAGACTGCCCACGTGGGGACAGCCGCCCTCGGCTGTCGGGTCGAGCGAAGCTCGACTTTCTTTGCTTGTGTCGCGAGCTGGTGTGGCGCGGGCACTCTTGCCCGCGAATGACCGGCCTGCAAACATCGGGTTAGGCCCTTTGGTGCGATTGACGCCTTCGCGCTGCTTCCGTACCCTGTAGAGTGCAGAAGACAACCATTGAGCGCTCCCGCCCGCAGGTTGCTGACGATATTACGCAGCTCGTTGGCGAGACTCCCATCCTCAAGCTGAAGCGCATTGTGCCGTCCGGTTCGGCGGAGGTTTACGCCAAGCTGGAGTATATGAATCCCGGTGGAAGCGTGAAGGATCGCGCCGCCATCGGGATTATTGCTCGAGCTGAAGAGCAGGGTCTGCTCAAGCCTGGCGGGACGATCGTAGAAGCGACGGCGGGGAATACCGGGATCGGACTGGCGCTCATTGGCGTGAATCGCGGCTACAAGGTCGTGCTGTTTGTCCCGGAAACGTTTTCGGAAGAAAAAGTGATGATCATGCGGGCCCTCGGGGCCGAGGTGACCCGCACTCCGGACTCCGAGGGCATGCAGGGAGCGATAAACCGAGCCAAAGAGCTAGCTTCCCGAGATCCTAACGCCTTCATGGCAGCCCAGTTCGAGAATCCCGCCAATCCTGACTATCACTACGAAACCACCGCCCGCGAAATCTTCGAGCAAATGGACGGGCAGATCGACGCGGTCGTGATCGGCTCGGGCACGGCCGGCACATTTACCGGCGTGGCACGTTATTTGAAAGAGCGGCTTCCCAAGGTGCTGGCCTTCGCGGTCGAGACGCAGGGCTCGGTGCTGGGAGGCGGGAAGGCGGGCCCACATAAAGTGGAAGGAATTGGCGCCAGTTTCGTGCCCAAGAATTTTGATCGCTCGGTGTGCGATGAAGTGATTATGGTAACCGATCCAGAAGCGTTCGGGATGGTCAAGCAGTTGGCGGCGCGTGAGGGCGTGCTGGCGGGCTCCAGCGGCGGAGCCAACGTGTTCGCATCTCTGAATGTGGCCCGGCGGTTAGGCCCGGGAAAGCGCGTGATTACAATGATTCCAGATTCAGCCGAGCGTTATCTGTCAAAGAAAATTTTTGAAGGCGGCATCTAGCGAGACGTTGCAAGCAACGTCTCTACCTGTAGAAACGCAGCTTGCTGCGTCTGCTTGCGGCCCCAAAAAACATCATGTCGAAAAATAAGCTCCCCGGTTTTGCTACTCGCGCCATTCACGTCGGGCAGGAGCCTGACCTTGAAAGCGGTGCCGTATCGGCCCCCATTCATCCAACCTCCACCTATGTCCAGCAGGAAATCGGCAAGAACAAGGGCTACGAGTATGCCCGGGTTTCCAACCCGACGCGCACTCGTCTGGAGGAAAACCTTGCCGCCCTCGAAGGTGGAGTTTCCTCCCGCGTCTTTGCTAGCGGCATGGCCGCGATCAATGCCATCTGCACGATGTACAAGTCGGGCGACCACGTGGTGTGTGGCCACAATCTGTATGGCGGTGTACCCCGCCTCTTCAACCAGGTGCTGACCGGCTACGGAATAGAGTTCACTTACGTGGACACTTCCGACGCAAGAAACGTAGAGCGCGCCATTCGCAAGAAGACGCGCATGGTGTACGTGGAGACGCCCACCAATCCACTGATGGCCCTCGCCGACCTCGATGCCATCAGCAAGGTTTGCCGCCGCAAGAACGTGGAGCTGGTGGTGGACAACACTTTCCTGTCGCCCTACTTCCAGCAGCCGATTGCGCTGGGCGCCGACATGGTGGTGCATTCGACCACGAAATTCCTCAACGGTCACAGTGATGGCCTGGGAGGCGTCGTGGTCTGCACCAAGCCTGAGCAGGCCGAGCAACTGAGTTTTGTGCAGAAGACGGCGGGAGCGATTCTTTCTCCGTTCGAGTGCTGGCTGGTGCTGCGAGGCGTGAAGACGCTGGCGGTGCGAATGGAACAGCACGATCGCAGCGGCCGGGTCGTCGCCCAATTCCTGGCCGGACACAAGAAAGTGAAAAAAGTCTTCTATCCCGGCCTGCCCGATCATCCCCAGTACGAACTCGCGCAGAAACAGATGACTGGATTCGGCTCCATGATCTCGTTTGAGACGGGCTCGCTCTCGAATGCCAACAAAATGCTGAGAAAAGTCCGCGTTTGCTCACTGGCAGAATCGCTGGGCGGGGTGGAAACCTTGATCTCACATCCCGCCACCATGACTCACGCCGGCTTAGGCGAAAAGGGAAGAAAACAGATCGGCATCACCGATGGCATGGTCAGGATTTCGGTAGGCATCGAGAACGTGGAAGACATTGTCGCCGACCTCGACCAAGCCCTGTCCGCAATGTAGGCGCGGGCGGTGCGGGAGCACGACAATCGCATCCAGTCATCGGAATGTGGCTAGAAGCCATCAATCCGTCCCAAGAATCTCGGGGTTTGTCATTCCGAGCGGAGCGAGGAATCCCTATTCCTGCTGCGAGCCGGTGGCGACAGGGATGTTTCACTCTGCTGAGCATGACAATCCCATCTCATAGAATCGGCTAGCAAAACAGTTGAGCGGGTGGAACGGGGATTTCTCAACAGCGACTCCTCCACCTCGGTTCGAGTCGGTCCTCCAACCAGACATGCACTTCAGTGTCTATTGTGCAACCAATCCGCCCGGGTCAAAATCATGTGTCCGGCAAATACAACGGAGACATTAAAAATGAAACGTTTGGCGCTGGGTTCCTGCCTACTTTCACTGTTGGTCATCAACTTTGCGGCCACTGCGCGGGAAGTCAACAACTCCCGCGACGAATCGGCGGCTGTGCGGGCCGCAGTCACGGACTACATCGAAAGCTACTATGCTGGCGACGCCGCTCGCATGGAGAAGTCGCTGCATCCCCACTACCTGAAACACGTGATTAGCACGTTTGATGGAAATCTCAGGATGACGGAGAAAACTGGTTTGCAGATGGTACAGGATGTGCGCTCACAGGGCCCTTCTGAGCTGCCCAAGTCGGAGCAAACGGAGCAAATCACAGTGCTCGACGTGTCAAGAGATATGGCTTCGGCCAAGCTGGTAACGTCGCATTGGGTTGACTACGTGACACTGGCTAAGTGGAACGGAGAATGGAAGATTGTCTCGGTTGTGCTCAAAGAGAACGACTGACACCTGGTTTGCCGCATTCAAGCGCAGTCTACCCGAACACTCTGTTCGGGACGTAAATTGATTGTTGTCGGCTCGCCGGTGCTGGACATCAAACCGGTCTTCGCGGAATTCACTCCGGACCGGGCAGCAATCCGGCGGCCCAAGTGGTCCGAGCTCGGCTGTGGGTATCGGTTTGAATAATCGCTGGTGCGAACGCCTTGTTTACGTACTCCCTTTTACGCAATTCCTGAGTGTTCCCAGAAAAGCTACGCGCGTGCTTCTCGGGCCTGGTGTTGGCCAAAACCGGGGATTTACAAAGAGAGGAAAGCCCGCTAGCTACTGCCAGCGGGCTCACTTATTCCGACGGAAGCGGAGATCAAGCTAGCGGATGTATCCACCCAGAAAGTCCTGGTCAACACCGGTGGACGTATCCGTGTAGGTGACATACAAGGTGTTGACACCCGCCCAGAAATTGCCCGAGTAGTCGCCGAGGAAGCCACCGCCGAAGCCATCGTTATTCGGATTGGACGGCTTGGCGGACAGCTTAACATTCTTGGTGAACGAAACACCGCCGTTGGTGGAAAACGCGGCGAATGACTCGTAATTGGTGTCGGTTGCGTCGTTGCGACGATCATCCCAGCTTACGCCTACTACGCCCTTCCTGCTTACGTTCAGCCACTGGAAGAACTGGTCCCCCTTGGCAGACGGGGGAGCGACCGCCTTACTGGTCCAGGTCGTCCCGCCATTCTTCGACGTGGCCACCATCATCTTCATCTGCGTCCCCGTCCACTTGTAGTAAGCAACGTACAGGTTGCCTTTGTGGGCGCCTGTGCTGTTATCGACAGCGATGACTGGGATGTTGCTAACGCGCTCGAAGCTGGTGACGGGCAGCGCACCGTAGAAACAGCAGCCGTTCGGATCGGGCGCCAGTGCGGCTTTGACGATAGTCGCGGGTTTGCTCCAGGTATTCCCGCCGTCGTTCGATTTGGAAAATACCATGGTTGCAGTGGTTCCGCCGCAATCACCTGTCGGGCCGTTCGCGGTGCAGCGCTGCCAAGTAACATAGACCGTTCCATCCGCCGTAATGGCCAGATCGCTGAACTGATCCACATTGGGGTAAACTTGCACGCTGTCTACAGCTGCTGTCGTCCAAGTCGTGCCTCCGTTTGTCGAGTGCGAAACGCTTATTTGTGAATTATTGTTGCTCGCAAATTGGGTTACGGAGATGTACAACCAGTTTGGCCAGCGGCTGGTTGGACTGGTATCGATCTGCAACCAGGATTTGTCCGTTAGATTGCCCAGAGTGCTCGTAACGGCGATCGCAGGGGCGCTCCAGGTCTTTCCATTGTTCTTGGACTTCTGGAAGATGATCGCGGGCGTGCTGTCGATGCCAGTGATGTAGGCATTGCCCTTCAGATCATAGCCCACGCCCGGGTCTCCAAGTCCAGAAGCGCCAGAAAGATTCTGCATACAGAAGTGCGACCACGTGGTCCCGCCGTCATTGGAGTTGTAAAAGCCTTGAGTGTTCGGGCAATTGTAGTCGTTCGCTCCCGACATAAGCTGTTTCGGGTTCTTAGGATTCACTACCACCGGAACCTCGTTTACCGGCGCTGAACTTGGAAAGATGTCTATGTTGGGTAAAACGCACGGGGCTGGAGTGCAGGTCTCACTGGGTGGTAGCTCCGGTGACAGAAAAGCGTTGCTGCCCAAGTGGACTCGGCCCGCTCGGATTGCCCGGGACATAAGCACGCCGCCGGAGTACGGCAGCTTCTCTAAAGGTGATGTGGCTGTCTGAGCGTTTAAGAGCGTTGCCAGAGATAACAGCAACCCGAGGAACAGAGCACTGGTGGTGCATGACGACTTAGTCAAAGCAGGCCTCCTTCAAAGGCTTTTCATTAAGTTTCTTTTGTCCAGGATGCCCTTCGATTTGTCGTCCCGAACACCGGTCTTGAACTTTAGTCCTGATGGATCATGGTGTCAACGTGAAGAGTTTTGCATATAGATGCTCAGATAATGTGACTAGCTGCAACCAGACTTTGTCCCCCTAGAGGAATGGTGACCATGAGTCAGAAAGAGTTGCGGCTGAGCGTACGCGAAGCCGCCCGTCTGCTGCAACTGAGTGAACGGCAGATGCAACGGCTCAAGCGGCGCTATCGCCCCGATTCCGTGGCTTGGGTGCATAGGGCAATCGCGGACGGCCCATGCCCTGGGCTTCTGTCCGCAGCCGTGCGCCGGACCATCCTGGAACTGGCGCGCGGCAAGTATGCCGGCGGCTACGATTCTCATCTCTGCGAAAAACTGAAAGCCGCGGGGAACCTAGGGGTCAGCCGCGAGACCGTGCGCAGCATCCTGCGCTCCGTCCATCTGGCTTCCCTGCAGAAGCGCCGCCCCCGCCAGTACCGCGCCCGCCGCTTGCGCCGTCCCCGCTTCGGCATGATGGCGCTTACCGACGCGAGCCGCCATGACTGGCTGGAAGGCCGCATTGGCTGGCAGGAGTAAGTTCCCAGCTTTGAACCTCCCACTTTCGCTTGGTAAGGCGAATCTACATCTGGTACTCTGCTGTGACTTCTCAAACGAGGGAAATCTCTAAAGATGCGACCGTCCAAACTGTTCAGTGTCACCGTCTCTTTGTTGGCCTTCCTGGTCTTGCCGCTCTCGGCAGCCGACAAAAACAAGACCAACGCAAACTCTCCTGATGCCAGCAAGCCGTCCTACGAATTGCCACAGCCGACACGAGAAAACCTTGATTACACCATGTATCAGCGGATCCGGTACGAAGGTCTGGTCCACTCGCATGTGATGGAGTTCGCCTCCGGGCTGATGGATGGGATTGGGCCACGGCTGACGGGCTCGCCGAATCTGAAGCGCGCCAACGAATGGACGCGCAATCAGTTGGCCGCCATGGGCTGCAGCAATGCGCATCTGGAAGACTGGGGCGAGTTCGGCATGGGATGGCAGCAGCTCAATACCTGGACGCGCATGGCTTCGCCCGATACCGCGGTATTTATCACGCAGGCCGCGCCCTGGTCGCCCTCGAGCAACGGCGCGATCAGCGGGCAGGCGATTTGGATGGATGTAAAGAAGGAAGAGGATCTGGATAAGTACAAAGGGAAGCTCGCGGGCAAAGTGGTTCTGCTGGGCGATATGCGGGAGGTCAAGCCGGTGGACAAGCCGCTGTTTGAGCGGGAGGATGAGAAGGATCTGGCCAAGATCGTCGAGCATCCACTCGCCCCAGAGCCGGAATACTTCACGCCGGAGCTCATGAAAGGACTTGAGCTGCGGCAGAAGGTTTCAAGGTTCCTGGCCTCGGAGCACGCACTGGCAGTGGTTCTTCCGAGCCGTGATGGCAGGAATAACGGTGGTTCCGGCGGAACCATCTTCGTTGACAGCAGCCGTGGTCTGGGATGGCTCAGCTATCAGCGCGAGCACATTCAGCCGGTTCCGGTCGTAATCACGGCGATTGAAAACTACGGACGCGTCTACCGGCTGCTTAAAGCCAACGTCCCGGTCACCATTGAGCTGAACGTCGATACCAAGTTCACTGGCGATCACGAACACGGTTTCGACACCATTGCCGAGATACCGGGGACCGATCCGAAGCTGAAGGACGAAGTTGTGATGGTCGGAGGACATCTGGATTCGTGGGCGTCTGCGACCGGAGCGACCGACAACGGAGCGGGTACGGTGGTTGCGATGGAAGTTATGCGCATCCTTAATGCGCTTCAGGTCAAGCCGCGGCGTACGATTCGCATCGGATTGTGGACTGGAGAAGAGCAGGGGTTGTTTGGCTCGATCGGTTACGTGAAGCAGCATTTTGGGTTTGTGCCGCTCTCCACTGCCCCTGACCAGATCAAATTGCCGGAGTGGCTCCGTAAGCCTGCTGGACCGGTTGAACTGAAGCCCGATCAACAAAAGATTTCCGGGTACTTCAATGTGGACAATGGCACGGGTAAGATCCTCGGAGTTTATTTGCAGGAGAATACCGGCGAAGCGCCGATCTTTGCGCAATGGATCGAACCATTGAAGGATCTCGGAGTGACTGCGATTAGCATGCGCAATACCGAGGGCACCGATCACGAGTCCTTCGATGCAGTGGGCATCCCGGGCTTCCAGTTCATTCAGGACAAGCTCGACTACGGCTCGCGGACTCACCACTCGAATATGGATACCTACGAACGACTGCAGGCTGGCGACCTGGCGCAAGCGGCTACGGTTGAGGCTATCTTCGTTTATAACACCGCCATGCGGGACCAGATGCTGCCGCGTAAGCCGCTGCCGCATCCGGAACTGGAGGAGCAGCGCAAGGCGCCACTCAAGAAGTTGATGCCCGGTGCGGTGGAAGTCGAGGAGAAGGATGCGAAGGAGAAAGCGAAAGAGTAGGCGCCATTCAGAGAAAACGGAACGATGGGTGCCCATCCTTGCTCCTCCCCTGTGATCCTGTCGATCAAAGGTGCATAGATCCTTCGGTTTCGACTCGTTCGCCCTGCGAACGAGTCGCCGCCCTCAGGATGACAGACTATTTCTCGGCCCCAAATGTTTTGGAATGAAATTCCATGACCTCGCCGAGGTGCGCGCCGAAGTACGATGCGCTGTGATTGCCGGGATAGAGATGGAATTCGTGCTTGATGCGCTCCTCCTGAAGCTGCCGGTCGAGTGCCGTGGCGCCTGTCTCAAAACCATATTCGTCTTCCCGTCCGCAGTTGAAATAGATAGCTAGCCTGGCGATCCTGAACTTGTTCTTCCTGGCCACCGAAGAGGGATCGTTTTCCTTCCAGCGGGCAAGGTTGATAGGATTGCCGAACGCTGAGCCGAGCACCGCGGCCAAGGGCGTACCGGAGCGAGAGGCGGCATTAAGTTCCTTCGGCGACTCGGTCATGAGGGCTGCGCTTTGCGCGCTGACCGCCGAAAACATGTCCGGATATGCAAATGCGAAACGAAGCGCGCCGTAGCCTCCCATGGAAATACCGCTGATCGCTCTCGCCTTGCGCTCCCGGCGAATGCGATATTTGCCTTCGATGTAGGGTATGAATTCCTGCAGGAAGAAATCGCTGTAGCGGACTTTGCCGTCCGCGGAGTTCACGTAGAAGCTGGCCTTCGCCTCCGGTGTGACGATCAGGAAATCACCGACCTTGTGCTGCTGGCGCAGGTCTTCGATCAGGTTCCATCCGCCGGTCTTGAACAGGGTCTGCTCATTCTCACCGAGCCCGTGCAGGAAATAAAGCACCGGGTAACGCTTGGCGGGTGCGGAATCGTAAGCGGACGGCAGCAGCACGCAGTAGTGGACTGTTTCCCCGAGGATGTGGCTCTTCAGGGCATTGCAATCGATCCGGCTCTGCGCCGAGGCAGAGATGGTGAGCCATAGGAAGAAGGGAAGAAATCGCAGAGGCCGGCGCATGCAATCCAGTTTACTCGTAGCGCAGGGCCTGCACCGGATCGAGGCGCGCAGCACGGCTTGCGGGATACAAACCGGACAGCAGGCTGACCACAATCGCAAACGCGATGGCGCCAACCACCAACCACCAAGGCACAAACCAAATCTGTTCCGGCGGAAAATGCTGGCGCTTTAGATACACATTCGTGCCCAGGTTAATTACCCGTCCGATGGTCCAGCCCAGCGCGACTCCTACGACCCCGCCGAACACGCCCATCACGCCAGCTTCCGCAAAGAATAATCCTTTCACATCGCCGTCACTGGCGCCGATGGCCTTCATGATTCCGATTTCGCGGCGGCGCTCGAGAATTGCCATCACCAGCGTATTGATGATTCCAATCGAGGCAACCGCCAATGCCAGGCTCCCGAAGATTCCGAGAAACAAGTCGAGTACGGCAAAAAACTGCCGAAGGCTGCGCGTCGCGTCGACGATCGAAAAAGTGTTGAACCCCATTTTCTTGATTGCGTCCTCGACCGGTTGAACCTGGGTGGGGCTTTTTACGTGTACCTCGACAGTTGTATAGGCCGCTGCACCGCTCGCCATGTTCGTTGTGTCACGCAGGTCGGAAGGCTGCATCACGTGCAAGTTTTGCGCGAGCTTCAGCGGCAGAAAGATGCGCGCCCTGGCCTGCCCCCGCATGCTGTCGGGATCGAGATCGCAAACGCCTACTATTTTCAGCGTTTCTTCGCGCGAGATTACCGAGTAGGCTGTGCCCGCGGGATTGTTGATCTCAGCGGAATTGGCCGGTTGAGCGTCTTTCTTGTCCTTCTTATCCTTATCGGGCGCGTCCGGCGTTGGCGCTGGTGTCGCCGTTCGTTCCGCGTAGCGCATAGTCAGTTGCTTGCCGAGCAGGGGCTTCGCCAGTTCGGTGACGCTCACGTCTTCGCCACCTGCTTTCGGCGTCTTACCCAGCAATTGTTCGGCGAATGATTTCTGCAGGATGACTTCGGATGCGGTCTCAGAGGAGAAAAAATCCCCCTGCATGCCATCGAAGGCATCGTTGTTCTTCGCTGAAAAAGGGAGGCCTGCCATCATCGTCAAATAGGGCTTGTCTTCATATCGAAGTTCGGTGATGAATCGGATGTCTGGATAGGCCTCCAGCACATTGGGAAGTTGCGCAATTTTCTGCCGCGCGGGCTCGTTGAGTGCGGGACTCTCGGCGGGAGCAGGGCCATTTTCTTCCTGGTCGTGGTTGAAACTGCGCAAGTCGCGTCGCGAGGTTACGACCACGGTGTCAAACAATCCGGATTTCTGCAGACGCCGGCCGGCCAACTGCTGCAACCCAATGCCCAACGAAAGCATGGCTACCAGCGAAGCCACGCCGACGGAGATGCCAACGGTGGTGAGCGAATTGCGCAGGATTGATTCGCGCAGATTACGCACCGCCAACTCGGCCATATCGTAAGTCTTCACAACCCGCCTCCGCGCCCGGTGGTGGCGGAGACCACGTTGGATTGATCGCCGATCAATTTGCCATCCGCGAGGAAGATCATACGGCTGGCATAGCGCTCGGCCAGAGTGCGTTCATGCGTAACCATGATTATCGTCATGCCCAGCGCTTCATTGAATTCTCGAATGAAGTTCATGATTTCCGTGCCCGTCTGGCTGTCGAGGTTGCCGGTGGGTTCGTCCGCCAGCAAGAACCGTGGCTGATTAATTAACGCGCGAGCCAACGACGCGCGCTGCTGTTCACCACCGGAAAGCTCGGTGGGACGATGCCGCAGCCTGGCGCTCAGACCGACTCGGTCCAAGGCTTGCTTCGCCAGTCCCTCGCGTTTGCCGCGATCCACTTCCGCGAAGCGTAGAGGCAGTTCCACGTTTTCCAGCAGGGTCATGCTGGGAATCAAGTTGAAAGATTGAAAGACCATGCCCACGGTGTGCAGGCGATATTTGGCCAGTTCCTCGCGTGAGAGCTTTGCCAAATCGCTTTTCTGAACGACCACGGTTCCGAAGGTAGGACGATCAAGTCCAGCGATGAGGTTCAGCAACGACGATTTGCCGGAACCCGAAGCGCCAAGCAGCGCGACGAACTCCCCGGAAGCAACCTGGACCGAGATGCCATCGACGGCGCGGATCAAGGCTTCACCCATGGAGTAATGGCGGCATAAGTTCTCCGTGCGGATTGCGAGGGAGTCCTTCAAACTGGTTTCGTGGTGGCCAGCGGGCATGGGTTAACGTGTCTCTCCCCTCACCAGACGCAAGGTGTCGGCGAGGTCGGGGTCGCCGTCGCCGCCCGGTTTGGATGGTCCATCCCCCGCGGAGACAGGCACGGCATCACCCTCGCCGGGAGCCAGGAATAGATTAGTTTCGACGCCATGCTGCTTGGTATAAAGATCGTAATAGCGGCCGCGCAGGGCATAGAGTTCTTCGTGTGTGCCGTGTTCGACAATCCGTCCCAGTTCGACGACCAGGATCTGATCGGCGCGGCGGATGGTGGAAAGCCGGTGCGCGATGACGAAGGTCGTTCGTCCTTGCATCAGGTAGGAAAGACCTTGCTGGATCAGTTGCTCCGATTCAGAGTCGAGACTGGAAGTCGCTTCGTCGAGAATCAGGATGCGCGGCTCCGCGAGAATGGCCCTGGCAATCGAAATCCGCTGCCGCTGTCCTCCAGAGAGCTTTACGCCACGTTCGCCGACTACTGTTTCGTACTTGTCCGCAAAACTCTCGGCGAACTCATCCACGCGCGCGATGCGGCAGGCCCGGAGGACATCTTCTTCGCTGGCATCCGGGCGTGAAAAAGCAACATTCTCCCGGATGGTGCCGTCAAACAGAAACGATTCCTGCAAAACCACACCCAGGCGGGTGCGATAAGAATCCAGCCGCACCGTGCTCAGGTCGACGCCGTCAACCAAAACTCTGCCCTGAGAGGGTACGTGAAAAGCGGTAATCAGTCCGATCGTGGTCGATTTGCCGGAACCGGATGACCCCACCAGCGCGGTGACCGTACCGGGCGCCGCATGAAATGAAACATCATTGAGGACCATCCGGCTGCCGTCGTAGCTGAAGCTGACATGGTCGAAGTCAATGTTGCCGCGAATCTCGCTCAAAAGCACCGTGCGTCTGGGATCGTGATCTTCCCGCCGCTCGTTTAAAATCTCATGCGTGCGTTCGAGCCCCGCTAGCGCTTCGGTGAGCTGGGTACCGATTTGAACGATCTGCATGATGGGTGCGACCAGGAATCCAAGGAAGAGCGTGTAGGTGAAAAATCCGCCGATGGTCAGCATTCCCGCCGCGATCTGGCGCGCACCTACATACATGATCACGGCTCCGACCACACCCAGCAGCAAACTGGCGGAGAGGCTCATGACCGAAGTGGCGGTTAGAGTTCGCAGCACGTTATCGAGCAGACGTTGCACGCCGCGCGAGAAGACATTCTCTTCGCGTTGTTCCGCGTGATAACCCTTGACGACTCGAACCCCTCCGAGGGACTCTGAGAGCCGGCCAGTGACCTCAGCATTGATCTTGCTGCGCTCGCGAAAGATGGGGCGGATAGTTCCAAAAGCTTTATAGAGCGCAAAGGCAAAGCACAACAGGAATCCGAAAGCGACGGCGGTCATCAGGGCGCTGATGCGAAACAGCACGACCAGGGCAATTCCCGCAGTCAGCAAGCCTCCGACCAGGTCCACTAATCCAGTACCGATCAAGTTGCGAACGCCCTCGACATCGCTCATGATGCGCGATACCAGCACGCCGCTCTTGGTCGAATCGTGGAACGAGACCGGTAGCCAGCCGATATGCGCCTGCACCTTTTGGCGAAGTTCAGTGATCAGCCGCTGCGCAGCTTTAGAGAGCAGTTGGGTTAGCGAAAATGACGTAATTCCCTGGATCACAGTAGCGGCCAATACGCCGAGCACCAATGGTTTCAGCAGCTGAACATTGTGTTTAATGATGACGCTGTCAATTAGGTACTTCGTGGAGTAGGGAAGCACGAGTCCTGAAACGCGATTGATCACCATCAGCACAAAGCCAAGGGCCAGCAGAGCCCGGCGCGGGCGAATAAGTTTCCAGACTTCGGGGAGAACGGCGCGAAGCTTTTCGCGGGCGGGGCGGGGGGCCCTCGCTGGTTTGCGATCGGAATCCACTGTATGCATTAGACACTATTTGGCGCGGATGGGGTTCATTTTGTGGGTTGCGTTTGAGAGAATTCCCTGGATCGTCCGAGGGTTCGGCAGTGACCACGGTGAAATCGTATTGATTCTGCGGGCAGTGACTTGACTCTCCTTAAGGATGTAGAAAACGTTGAACTCGACCCTCACCGTTTGGCCTCGGTGGATTTTCGCAGAACCTGTACGGGCATTTTTTTAGCGCGTTACTTGGATTTCTGTATTGCGCCGTAAAAATCTTGGCGGTTGAATAGAAAGTTGAGGTGAAGAGATGAGCTTCGTTGCAGGTAAGCGCTGCAAACCCATCCTGCTGTATGTTGTGCTTATTATTGTTGGGCTTTCTTTGGTCTACTTTTCTGTGAATCGTGGGCGAGGTGCGCTGCCGCAAAATGCTCCTTTGCACCAACGCTAAGCATCCGCGCCAGTTGGCCTGCATCCCCAGGGCTCGACTTGCATGGCACGGTCAATGACTGTCAGTGCAAGACGGCATTGTGATAGCATCGTGGTCTAACCCGCAAATGTTATGGCAAGTTCAAACGTTGAGCGTGGCAGTTGTCGTTTCAAAGCGATACAGGGGCCGGACGGCAAGTCCGTGATCCGGATGGAAATGTTTCACAAAACGGTGCCGCTGTTGGCGGACGCGACCGTTGATTTTGAATTGCTTAACGGAACGACACTGGATCAGGCAAGAAAGCTCGCCGAGTCCGTGAATGACAAAGTGACAGGAGTGTTGATCACCAAGCCGTGAAACTGGGAGACCGATTTCCAAGCCCACTAATTCCCAAGCCGAAAGAGAACTTCAACATCAAGTTTTGTGGGAATCGGTTTACCGTTTTCCAACGCGGGACGGAACAGCCACTCCTGGACGATTTCAACAGCCTTTTGATCCAGCCCCATCCCCAGCGGTCTTCTCACCTTTATGTCGCGCACGATACCATCGGCGCCAATGTTCGACGACAGTACCACTATGCCTTGAAGGCCTGTTCTTCGAGCTTCAACCGTGTACTCGGGGTCGGGCGCGAACAAAACGCTGGGGTTGTGCTTGCCCTGAAGGCCAGCCCACGCCCGACTGCAATCAGGTATCGGCTGTGAAGGCAGATCAAACGTGACAAGCCTTCGTGGATCAGAGGATACGCTTTCGATCCTGACGTAGTGTCCTACGCCGTCTTTCGTCAATATGTTCAGCCAAGGTCGTACCCGCTTCAATACCTGAACTTTTTCACCACAACTCAGTTTGGTGGAGTCGCGGCCCTCGCAGAACTCCTCAAAAGCTAAGGCGAAGTGACGATCCTTTCGACCTGAACAGTCGATGAACCCAGATTGACTACCTTGGGCAGCAGCGTGGGATGGAAGAAGTATCAACAGAAACAGCGGGTTCATCAATGTCTTCATCGGGACGGTCTCCCTCAAAACTGCGAAAGAGTTTAAACTACTAACCAGGACCGCGACCACGAATGTTTTCCCAACCCACCAGCCCGGAGTCGTCTGAGGAGAATAAGTCCGCATCGGCCAACTCATCCGAGGGCCACGAACTCGAGCTCTTGCTAGCCGATAGTTGGAACCTTCCTTTGCGGAAGCGCTTGCTCGACCACCTGCGAGACACTTTCGCGCCGGAGAAGCTGCCGCCGCTGCACCTCACTTCGCGGCCCGTGGACGTGGGCATGCTGGCCGGCGACATCTTGAGCCTGCCCTGGTATCGCACCGTGTTCACGAACCTGGGCGACGTGATCTCCCCGGAGACGCTGCCGCCTTTGCAACTGGAGTCATGGCCGGTCGATGTGGGCGAGTTGGTCGGCGACCAGATGAGTCATATGTGGTGGACCTCGCTGCTGCGCAGCCTCGCCGATGCGGCTGCTCCTGAGAGACTGCCCGCTTTGCAATTGACGTCGGCCCCCATGGACGATCCCAGTTTGACTGCGGGCTCGATGCAGTTACCGCGTTGGTCCTCTGTGATCAGCACGCCCAAGGTGTTCTTGCCGGACAAGCCGAAGGCGGCTCTCGCGCAGGTCCAGCCCCGCGTGGCTGCGCCGCTGCCCAAGCCGGATCCGGCTGAAGTCGAATTCGTTCACGTCCTCGAAGCCGATTTGAAAAGAGACTTGCGGCGTTCTGTGTTTCGCCAACGCTTGTGGGTTTCGCTCGCGGTTCTAGAGGTGCTGGCCTTGATTGGTACTTCCGTTTGGTGGAAGTGAGACGGCCGTTAGCTTACGGCCAAACCGTGGCTGTTCCGGTATCCTCCACATGGTCGCTTCAATAACCTTGCGCGATTATAGTAAGCCTCTGATTCTTGCCGAACCAATTCTACTGCATGCAAGAGTGTGAAAATTCATGAGCGATGATTCGCGCGACCGCGACCTGGGAATGCACAGGAAGATCACGCGGCGTGACTTCCTGGATGGAGTTGCCATGGCCGTGGGCGGGTCAGTTCTGGCTGCCAGTGCTCCGTGGCTGCACGGTCTCGGGTTGCCGGATTCGGCCTTCGCTCCCGAGAAGGACGCGAGTTACTATCCCCCAGCCCTCATGGGGATGCGTGGGAACCATGAAGGCACGTACACTTCCGCGCACAGCCTGCGTGACGGAGAGTTCTGGGGCTCCGCCGGCAAACCCGAGAGCACCGGCGAAAAATACGACCTGGTGATAGTGGGAGGTGGCATTAGCGGGCTGGCGGCGGCTTACTTCTATCGCCAACTGGCGGGCGCGAATGCGCGGATTCTCATCCTCGACAACCACGACGATTTTGGTGGACACGCCAAGCGCAATGAGTTTCGCGCTGGGAACCGGCTGCTACTAAGCTATGGCGGCACGCAGTCGATCGAGAGCCCGGCGCGATATAGCAAAGTGGCGAAGGGTCTTATCGCTGATCTGGGCATCGACACCCAGCGCTTTTACAAGGCCTACGATCAAAAGCTATACGAGAAACTGAAGACCGCTTGTTTCTTCGACCGTGAAACTTTCGGTGAAGATCGTCTTGTGCTGGGCATGGGATCGACGCCTTGGCCAGAGTTCCTCAGCAAAGCCCCGCTTTCGGAAACCGTTCGTCGCGACATCGCTCGCATCTACGCCGAGAAAGTCGATTACCTGCCCGGTTTGTCGAGAGAGCAGAAGTTCGCGAGACTCGCCAAGATGAGCTATGCCGACTATCTCAGCAAGGTTTGTAAGCTCAATCCGGAGGCGCTGCCCTTTTTTCAGACTTATCCGCATGACTTGTTCGGCGTGGGCATTGATGCTGTGTCCGCTCTCGCGTGTTTCGAGAATGGCGATGACTACCAATCGTTCACCTATCCCGGCTTTGACGGCTTGAACCTGCGCCAGTCGGGAAAAGAAGAGCCCTACATCTTCCATTTCCCCGACGGCAACGCATCAGTCGCGCGCCTGCTGGTGCGCTCCTTGATCCCCGGAGCGATTCCCGGCCAGACCATGGAGGACGTGGTCTCGGCCCGCGCCGACTACAGCCGCTTGGACGACGCGAAGGCTCCGGTCCGGATTCGCTTGAACTCTACCGTAGTGCAAGTCCGCCACAATGGATCTGCAGCTTCGGCGAAAGAGGTGGGAATCGCGTACGTGCGCGGCGGAAAGCCGCAAAGCGTGCAGGCGAGCGCGTGTGTTCTGGCCTGCTACAACATGATGATCCCGTATCTGTGTCCGGAGCTTCCCCAAAAGCAGCAGGACGCGCTTCACTCCCTGGTGAAGGTTCCCCTCGTGTACACGCACGTAGCCATCCGCAACTGGGCTGCATTCCAGAGCTTGGGCATCCATCAGATCGTTGCGCCCGGCGGTTACCATACTTATACGGCTCTCGATTTTCCCGTCAGCCTTGGCCAATATGAATTTCCCAACAAGCCCGACGAGCCCATAGTTCTGTTCATGCTGCGCACGCCCTGCAAGCCGGGGCTGCCACAGCGCGATCAATTTCGCGCGGGCCGGGCAGAGCTCATGCAAACGCAGTTTTCCACGTTTGAGCGAAATATTCGTGATCAACTAGCAAGAATGCTGGGTTCCGCGGGTTTCGATCCGGCGCGCGATGTTGAGGGCATCACCGTAAACCGGTGGGCGCACGGCTATGCATACAGCCCCAACTCCCTGTTCGATCCCGACTGGACCGAAGACGAGAAACCATGGGTGGTGGGACGAATGCCATTTGGCCGGATTGCGATCGCGAACTCCGATGCGGGCGCCAGCGCCTACACGGACGTGGCTATCGACCAGGCGTACCGTGCAGTTGGAGAGTTGTTGAGTCGAAGTTGATTACCGGGGCGCTGAACTGATTGCTGGCGACTACTTCTGCGGCCGTGCTTTCTGTCCGCTGCTGGCCTCAATCAGTTTCTGCACTGATGGCGCCACCATGAGCAACAATTGCGCCTTCGGCTTCTGCGCTTGCTCCAATAGAGCGAACTGTTGTGTTGCCCATGCTTCCGGTGCACGGTCTCCGCGATCGATGTAGTCCAGTGCTTGCAGACCGGACATGGCTACCACCGAAAGGTCTTGCGATAGTGGAGCGATCTCTTTCAGCAGAAACGATTGGGTCTCAAGCGGCTGCAGAATGGCCGGGTTGTCGTGCCAGCGGGTCAGCAACGATTTGACTTCTTGTTTGGCCTCGGGATCGGCCCGGCCCCCAATCAGCGCATCGACAAGATCCGCAAAGCGCCTCGCGGTGGCGCTCTCCGGGTGAGCGGCGTCGATGACACGATTCAGCGGGGATAGGCTTGTAGCCTCGACGGTGGCAATCTCTTCACGGGTATAGTCCTTCACTGGTTCCACAACGTCGGTAAATGTTCGAAGAGCAGAAATATCATTCAAACCTGCGATCCGACGCAGCATGGGCTCGTAGCTGGAATTATGCGTAAGCCCGAGCCAATCCAGCTGTTGGCTGATTTGCGCCAAACGCTGATACATGGAATTGACGTCGGTTACATCTTGCGCTGACCATAGCCGCTCCGCGATGGCTGCGGTTCGAGGCCAGATGCGCGAGTCAATATTCTCGGGCGAGACATACTCCGACCACATGCAGACCTCGCCCCCCAGGATGCGCAGCTTCTCCTCCGGACTCAGGTTTGCCGCTGCGCCGCTCATCGGATCAACCGCGTAGTGTCTCGAAGCTGGCCACATCAGATTGACGTAATATCCGAAGGAGAGCAGCCCGCGATATCCCAGTTTGGCCGCGGCCGCCAGCGAATCTTGACCGCGCCACGATTGCACCACGATGTCTTTGGGCAAATCCGGCCGCAGGATCTCATCCCATCCCACCATGGTCTTTCCATGCTTGCTCACGATCTTCTGCACACGCTGATTGAAGTACGCCTGAAGATCCTGGTTGTTCTTAAGTCCGTGGGCGCGCATGAACGCCTTAATGTTTGGACTTGCGTCCCACTCTTTTCCGTTGACCTCGTCGCCGCCAATATGGAAATATTGGTCAGGGAAAAGTTGTGCCATCTCCCCGATCAATCCGTCGAGAAACTTGTAGGTCCGCTCCTGGGTCGGATCCATTGCCGGATCGAAAATGCCCCACTTGCGTTCGATTTGATACGGCCCCGGTCCGCTGGCCAGTTCGGGATAACCAACAAACCACGCGGTGGCGTGCCCCGGCATGTCGAATTCGGGGACAACGCGAATGCCGCGGTCCCGCGCAAAGGCGATCAGGTCGCGCACTTCGTCTTGCGTGTAGTACAGGCCGTCAGAGCCCATCTCCTGCAGCTTGGGGAATTTCTTGCTCTCGACGCGGAAGCCCTGGTTCTCCGAGAGGTGCCAGTGAAATACGTTCAGCTTTACCGCCGCCATGCCGTCGAGATTGCGCTTCAGGACATCGAGCGGTATGAAGTGACGGCCCACGTCGATCATCAATCCACGCCAGGGAAAGCGGGGGTTGTCCTGAATCGAAATTGCCGGCGCGGAGAAGCCGTCGGACGTGGTTTTTACGAGTTGCAGAAATGTCTGCAGCCCACGCATGATTCCGAGCGGCGTCGCCGCATCGAGATTCGCGCCTGCAGGACTGATCTCGAGCGAGTAAGACTCATCTTCGCCGAGTTCCTGCACAGCTTTACTTGCGCGTTCGCTATGAACGACCAGCTTGGCTTGATCTGCATCCGTCACCTTCATGTCCAATGGAGGCATGCCAGTCTGGCGTCGGAGGTTATCGAGAAAGAGTTCGACCGCACGCTGCAGCCGCACATCAGAGTGGCCGCTGATTCCCACCGTGAAAGAAGGATCAATTACAAGCTGACCAGTTTTCATTTGCACGCTGGCCGGCATCGGCATGAGAGTCAATTGCCGCGGATCGGCTGCAGAGGAAGACACAAATACCGAACACAGCATCAGAACTACAAAAATAGCCCGCACGAACTGTTCTCCTTGGATTGCCACGTGGAAGGGGCAGGATAGTGGAATCGCGAGCAGTCCGCAAATCGAAGCGAAGGTTTGTCCAGAGATTCCGCTTTTTGAAACGACTGAGAACCGACAACTGAGAACCGGGAACTGATCTTACCCTTTTCCCACCAGCTGACAGCAGTGGAGCAGATTCACATCCCAGATGGAGGGCTCGGAAAGCAGCCTCTCGATACCGATTTCGCCTTGTCTCTGTGTGCCCTGTTTGCCCACCCACACGACTCGAAACTGGGCCTGATCCGCTTCATGCTGCACATGGAGGATCGCGCCTGCCTTGACCGGGCGGATCATTCCCTGCAAAACCGCTCCCCCATCACTAATGTTTCTGACCTGGGCATGTTGTGTGAAGGGCAGAGACTTGGCGTCGACACCCCAGATGCGCACCGTCAGAAACGCAGCAACGCGTCGATTGCGACGACGATACATAGGGCGGTCTTTTCGAGCAGACTGATTGGATGTTAGGGCATAGCGAGAGTGATTGAAACTTACCGGGGTCACCCCGGAGCGGGTGCCGGAAGTCACCTTCCACGCCTCACGTAGGAAGTAGATGACGGCCGGGTTCTTAGCAGAATTAATCCATGTCAGGCATCGAGCAGGCGCCGGGGCCGCGCGGATCGCCACAACTCCCGCAGGCTCCCACCGAAGGCGATGCACTCGCGGAACTCTTGGCTGACACCGCGAACACTGAGAGTTGTTGCGTCAGCTTTTTGCTCTGGCATTTGGGGCATTCCGCTTTCCCACTGCCGTAAACTAGCGCTTCAAATTGATGATCGCATTCCTTGCAGACGTACTCAAAGATGGGCATGAACAACTCCTGACGGTTTAACGCTCTCATCTCCATTTAAAATCAGAGTGTGGGAACTAAGCAAACTGTAGCACGAAAATTTGTGTCACGACGCGGTTTGGGTGGAGGGCATCTTCAGACCTTGGCCAGTTTTTTTCTGCCGCGGCGAATTGTGTTGCCTCCAGCCGAAAAGCGTTTGATCGAAGTCGAACCCGGCGTGCAGGTGCTGTGCCACTGCCATTGGCAGCAAGACCGAGAAAATGCGTTGACGGTGATTGTTGTGCACGGCCTCGAGGGTTCCAGCGAATCTCAGTACATGTTGGGCATGGCCGCGAAGGGCCTCGCCGCGGGCATGAATGTGGTGCGCATGAACCAGCGCAATTGTGGCGGCACAGACGAGTTGTCGCCGACGCTCTATCATTCGGGACGTTCCGGGGATATCGCCGCCGTCGCCCAAAACCTGATGGATCAGGACCGGATTTCCCGCTTCGCACTGGCGGGATTCTCCATGGGCGGCAATCTCGTGCTTAAGCTCGCAGGAGAATGGGGAAGGGAAGGGCCGCCGCAGTTCCGGGCGGTTGCGGCGGTGTGCCCATCCGTGAATCTCGCGGCCTCTGCCGACGCGCTGCATCTGGCAGGCAATCGCCTCTATGAGTATCACTTCATGTGGAAACTTCGGCGTCGGCTAATGGCGAAGGCGCGCTTGTTTCCCAAGGTATTCGACACCTCACGCTTACATGGTCTGACCAGCCTGCGAGATTTCGACGACAAGATTACAGCTTATTACTGCGGCTTTGAGGGCGCATCCGATTACTATCAGCGGTCGGCTGCGGCCAACGTCGTCGACCGTATTGCCGTGCCCACCTTGATCCTGCATGCAGCCAACGATCCGTTCATCCGAATTCTTCCGGAAACGCGGCAGAAGATCCTTTCCAATACCAGCATCACCTTCGTCGAGACCGAGGACGGTGGCCACTGCTCATTTCTCGCCGAGCCTGAAGGCGACGATGGCCGCTGGGCAGAACGGCAAGTAGTGGAATTCCTCCGAGGGGTCTGATCCTTACGATTGCTCGCGCCGCCGGTTCTCTTGTCATTCCGAGCGGAGCGAGGAATCCCTATTTCTACCACGAACTATGGGTGGCGATAGGGATGCTTCGCTTCGCTCAGCATGACAACCGTATTTATGAGGCAGATTGAAGACTCCATCTCCTATACAATCAGCGTCGAATGAAGTCGTGCGCGAAAACAGTTTTCGTCGCCATGGCCACACTAACGCTCTGGCTGGCCTTAGGCGCTGAGCCGATATCGCAATTGAGCCCGACGGAGTACGTCAACGACTTTGCCCACGTCCTTGACCAAAACACCATCTCGCAACTCGACAATATTTGTCAGCAAATCGATCAGAAAGCGCACGCGCAGATTGCCGTCGTCACCATCAAGTCACTCGATGGCTCTGATATCGAAAGTTATGCAGTGGCGCTGTTCAAGAAATGGGGTATCGGCAGCAAGTCGACCGACCACGGTGTGCTGATTCTGCTGGCCACGCAGGACCGGCAGTACCGAATTGAGGTCGGCTACGGACTTGAACCGATTCTGCCCGATGGGAAAGTCGGCGGATTCGGACGCGAAGCCGTTCCGCTGCTCAAACAGAATGACTACAACGGCGCCGTATCTCTATTGACGTCGCGGGTTGCGGACGTGATCGCACAAGACGCGGGCATTCAGTTGACTGGTGCACGCCCGCGTGCCCCGACAGCGGCGCAAGAACCGAATCCGGGGCTATCCGCTGCTGGGATTGTCGTCCTCGTTATTATTGGTCTGATTCTGCTGTTCACGCCTTTCGGACGGCTGCTGCTTTGGGGTTTGCTGTTAGGAGGCCGCGGCGGCGGGTACGGCGGTGGTGGCGGCTTCGGCGGCGGCGGCGGGTTCGGAGGCTTTGGCGGTGGAAGTTCGGGCGGGGGCGGCACCAGTGGAAGCTGGTAAGGTCGAAACACAAGAGGCATTATGGTTGCGGAAAAACAAATTAACGAATTCATCAGCCGGTTGCGTGCGGCTTGCGGAGAAAATCTCCAGAGCGTGATCCTTTATGGTTCCGCGGCGGACGGGGAATTTCATCCGGAGTTCTCCAATGTCAACCTGCTTTGCATATTGCGCGAGACCTCTTTCGCGACACTAACCGCAATGGCGCCCGCCGTTGAGTGGTGGACCCGCCAGAAGCATCATGCGCCGCTGGTGCTCACCCGGGAGGAACTGGAGCGTTCCACGGATGTTTTCTCCATCGAACTTCTCGACATGCAGCAACGCCATCGTGTGCTATTCGGCGATGACCTCCTCAGCGGGCTTCACATTCCCATGCATTTGCATCGCGCCCAACTGGAGTATGAACTGCGGGAGAAACTGATTCTTTTGCGCGGACGCCTGCTGCTGGCCGCGAACAACAAAAAACACTTATGGGAGTTGCTGCTGGGTTCGTTATCAACTTTTACGACTCTGTTCCGCCACGGGTTGATTGCGCTGGGCGAGACGCCTCCCAAGGCAAAGCGCGACGCGGTCCAGGCGCTGGCCGCGCGTATTCCGTTCGATAATTCTGCTTTCCTACAACTGCTCGACATTCGCGAGCGCAAAGCGGAGACTAAGCAGTTTGACGTAACCGATGTTTTTGCCCGCTATCTGGCTGCGGTGCAGCAGGTGGCCGCGGCAGTGGATAAAATGCTAGACACGCCGGGACCACGCGGCGTGTGAGTTTGATAGCTTTCTTACAGGAGAAGAACGATGAAAACAGGTTTGATTGTGATTGTTGTCCTGGTGCTAATCGCGCTGGTTGCGTTCGGACAGTATGTGGGCGTCCGCAACACCCTGGTGACCAAGAATGAAGCGGTCAAAGCTTCGTGGTCACAGGTCGATATCGTGCTGCAACGCCGCGCCGACCTGATTCCCAACCTTGTCGAAACCGTGAAGGGCATCGCCGGGCAGGAACAAAAGGTGTTTGGCGATATCGCGGCGGCCCGTTCCCGGCTGCTCTCGGCCGGCACGCCGACGGACAAAATCGCCGCCAACCAACAACTGGACGGTGCAATCGGCCGCCTGCTGCTGGTGGTGGAGAACTATCCGCAATTGAAATCGAATGAGAACTTCCTGCGTCTGCAAGATGAGTTGGCGGGAACCGAAAACCGCATCGCGGTCGAACGCAAGCGTTACAACGATACGCTGCAGGACTACAACACCTACGTGCAGAAATTTCCCAATAACATCTACGCCGGCTGGGCTGGCTTCAAACCCAACGAAGCGTATTTTGCTGCTTCGGAGGAATCTCGCCAAGTTCCGAAGGTGAATTTCTCCGCTCCGAATGCAACACCGCAGGCGGTCCCGCAGCCGGCACCTGCGAAGTAGCGTGCAAGCCGACTTCGCAATCGAACTCGGCGCCGATGACGAAACGCTGGAGATGCCGTGGGCTGCCGAAGGTGGTGGCCCACGCTACTGCGATCTGAAGCGCCATCCCGAGCTTCTGCCCAATCTTGAGGAAGCCGGGCGAGTGCCAGAATTGGGCGAATTTCTCTCCCAGGTTAACTCGCCCGGGAGCCCGCTTGAGACCGCCAAGTGTGACGCCTGGCCAAGCACGGAAATGAATCCCGAAGAGCAAATCTTCGGAGCGACTGACAAATTTGGCTCTTACGTCGATCTCTTGTTTTCCGATGAACAAAAGCGCATCTCGTTCCCCGAGCACGAGCAACTGGCAAAGCGGCTGACCCAGCTCTTGCAGCGCGCTCCTGAGATTCCGGCTGCCGCCGAGTTCCTAATCCGCCGCTGTTACTACCATGGTGAAGAAGAGATTCGGGATGGCTTCTACATCACCTTTTACGTATTCGGGTACGGCGACGACGAGATTCAATCACGACAACGTTGGGCGGTTGGATTGAAGTTGGTACAGAATGCGATCCGCCAGTTGTCTGTGGGTTGAGGTTAGCTGGCCTTCACCGGCCTGTGGAACCACGCCCGTGCTTCGGCGCCACGTCCTTTGAACCTGGTGCGCAATACGGACAGCAACACCATCGAAATAAAAATTGTCAGCAATCCAACAGAAGCCGTACCAATGTCGACGGCCCGCTTCGGCAGAATAGAAAGCCGCCCGTATACGAACTCAATGTGCACCCAATAAACCAGCAGGGAAGTCTGCCCAAGCTGTATGAAGGGGCTGAAACCCCACTGTCCCGCTCCCCAACGACACCATGAGTAAGCTGCAGCCAGAATCACCAGCAGTAACCCTACGCGGATGAGAAAGAAATTCGGACTGGTGTGCCAGAAATCATAAGTCGCATAAAGTTGACGCGGACGCGCATCCAGCCACCGCGCCAGGTAAATCAGCCCAATTCCACCCACGCCCGCCAGTGCGAAGGTCGCAGCGCCGCGTTTTCTCGCTCCATCGCTCAACAGAAAGAATCCTACCGCGAGACCCATGAACGCAAACGCGGCCCACGGAAAAATCGGGAACAGCCATGACTGCGGCTCGCCGAGGTTGTGTACACCATCGACGTAAGACTCAAGCGGCCAGGGCATCCAGCGTGGACGCCAACTCGTCCATAGCAAAGGGGTCAACAGGGAAATGCTCATGCCGACACCAGCCGCCGTCACACCCAGCGCGAAACGCGTGTGCGATCCGTGGTTGAGCAGTAGGATGACCCAGCAGACCACTCCCATCAACATCATCGAGAGGCCGATCGTGTTGAGCACATCCACCCGCAACAAGTCGCTCCATGGCGACCAGCCCCAGGCAATCAGAAACTCCTGCAGCCGAAACAGAAGGCCAAGTCCAAAAATCTCCGCACCGCGGCGAATCGTAGTGCGCGCCACCTGACCAGCGGGCAAGCCTTTCTGCCGCAACTTATCGGTCACGAGTGCGATGGAAATTCCCGCGAGAAAAAGAAACAGTGGGGCAGGCAGAGTTCCGCCCAGTTGAGACCACATAAAAAAAGTGCTTTTGCGCGCACCGCCACCCAACCAGGAGTCGTAACAATGCGTCTGGAACATCAATACGCAGGCCAGGCCGCGCATCCAGTCGATATACGCAAGCCGGGATGGAGCGGAAGGAGTCATCGCTGGCGCCACAGCTATGAGGCACGGGGGCAGTATACAAAACAAAAGCAGCTAGAACCGCCACCCGGTCCGGGAACGGTTTGTTGGTAGCCTCCTCCGCAGGATAAGGCTGGGGAGACGCGCAATCCGAAACACGAATCTCACCCGCCATGCGATCCCGCTGATGCGATCCCGTTTAATCCCGGCGAGACGAATGAATGATTGAGGCCGTACAATAATCTCGTGATTGTGGGCGCGTAGCTCAAACGGATAGAGCATCGGATTTCTAATCCGAGGGTTGCAGGTTCAATTCCTGCCGCGCCTACCACAATCCAGCCCATTCGAAACACGCTAGTTAGGCAGTACAATTAACCGGTCATCGGGGAGGTGGGAAGACTCGGTTTTACGCTCGACTCTTCCCAAACCGGGCCGCTTGTTCCTAGAGTCGCCTCCGCGTGCTTGGCCGCCTCGTGCTCGTGTTCCCGCGCCGCGTCGAGACTCAGGGCCGCTGCTCGTACATCACGGTCGTTCGAGATGTTGTAACGTTCGAACACGTTTCGATTCTTTCGCTCGGAGATCAGCGTCGCAAGTTTCTCCGGGACTCCAGCTCGCACTTAGGTTGCGCATTGCCGTCCACCGCAGATCGGCCTGTAAACGATCTGGCCTTTCGGCTGGCTGTGCTAAGGCCAGCAAGCTTACTCCGGCTGCACTGGCCGTGAGAGAATACATGTTGAGATGCTGCTGGACTGTCTCGGAAAAGTTGGAAGCTGTTCTACGGGGCCGTTTCATACGTTATCCGTCGGCTCCGTTCGGGAGTCAACGGGTTTGCACCTGCTTTGGTTCTAACGGCGTTTTTTGCGAGGAATGTAAAGAGACTGTCTCAATCGGTCCATACTCGGCAAATACAGATTCAAATTTCTAAATTTCTCGTCCGGGTCTCCGGACTCAAATTTCGAGGCCACCCCCAGTCTCGGTCTCGTTTGTCTACGACCGAAATCGGCAGAACGCATCCAACCCTATCCCCCATTTCAAGCTCGGAAAGTATGTCCGATTCGACGTCGTCCAAGTGGAGCAATGGTTGCAGGATCGCAGCAGATGAATCCTCAATCCACGAGCGCACTGGCTCCGCTCTCTAGGTCGAATTTCATTCTTGAGCGAGGAGTAGCTTGGGGGGACTCGCACGTTTCCGCTGGCAATGCAGTGCTCACACGCCTCACCTGCGGTCGATCTTCGCAATGATATGATCCGCTCGGCTCCTCGCCCTCATCCGTTCCCCAACCCATTATCAATCTTCTTCATTATCCGCTCCGCCCACGGAACCGCAGCAGCGACCATGGACTCAGTTCGCGGGCTTGGCTTGGAATTGAAAAGATCATCGGCGGTCTTCCGGTGACGCGCCACTTAGGATGCCTGCTCAGGAAACCGAGCCGATCAATTACAATCCCTTGCTGAGGAGGAAAGTATTGAGGGGAATTCCGCCGCAAAGAGTTCACGCCAGGGTTGTAGTACCCTCGTATCCGGGTGTTTGGCTGATAGCTGCTTTTATGGACCGACTTGCAATGCTCAACGAAGTTCTTTCGCAGAATCCTGACGATGCCTTCGCGCGTTACGGCCTCGCCATGGAGTACTCGAAAGCCGGTGAAGTTGAACGGGCGCTGGAGGAATTCGGGAAGTTGCTTTCCGCTCATCCCGATTACACGGCTGGGTACTTCATGGCCGCGCAGACCCTGGCGAGTGCAAATCAAGTTGATGAAGCAAAGAAAATGTTGGTGGACGGGATCTCGTCGGCGAGGCGCACTGGCAATACTCATGCGCAGTCTGAGATGACAGCCATGCTAGAGGAACTGAAATAACTTCTAGCGCGGCATCTTGCCGGCCAGTGTTGCGGGCAAGATGCCCGCTTGCCAGCCGGCGGGACGTCGGCGCTATACACGGTCTCGCGCCATCTTCACCATCGACCATTCCACTAATCCCGGGAACAGTTGATACAGCTTGATCATCGGATGCATTGTCCAAGGGACAACGACTTCCCGCTTTTCTTTCAAATACCCTTGAAGCACGGCCTTGGCGACGCGTTCGACGGTGATCCCTCGGACCCCGGCGGGCCGCACTTGTTTTTGTTCTTTGCCTTTGACTGCGTTGGCGCCGAAAGCCGTGCGCACGTAGCCTGGACATACGGTCATCACGTTGATCCCGGAGCTTTTGAGTTCGATGCGCGCGGCCTTGCCGATCGCGTTCAGGGCAAATTTCGTGGCGCTATAAACCGCATGAAACGGCAGTGGGATATGCCCGGCAACGCTCGATACGTTGATGATCGTGCCCGCGCCTTGCTGCTTCATCACGGGAATCACCGCCTGCATGGCTTCGACCGCTCCGAAGAAATTAGTTTCGAACGTTTCTCGGCACGCAGCCATATCCACGTTAGCGACTGAATCCAATATTCCGTGGCCGGCGTTGTTGATCCAGATATCGATGCGCTGGAAGTGGTGCAGGGTAAGGCCGAGAACACGGTCAATTTCTTCTCGATTGCGCACATCGCAGGCAAGCCCCAGAGTGCGCTCGGTATGGCCGATCCGCCCGCGGGCGGCTTCAGCGCGTTCGGCATCGCGCGACAGCAGCACCACGCTCGCGCCATCATCGGCGAAACTCTTGGCAATCGCCTCGCCGATGCCCATGGAGGCGCCGGTTACCACCACGACTTTCCCGGAGAGTTGCATTTTGCTCGATCCCATTTCGAGCTTCTATTCTTCTGGCGCTCTCAAGTCAAGCTCTGGCGTACAATCCTAGAAATTCGCGCGCTAATCGTCGCGGAGAATTCTCGGAGGCTGTTCTTGAGCACGCTGCTGCCGCTGTTTCCGCTGGACCTGGTTCTGCTTCCGGGCACACCCCTGCCGCTGCACATTTTCGAACCCCGCTACCAGGAGATGATTTCCGAATGCCTCGACCGCAGCCAGCATTTCGGCGTGGTCCGAGGCAAGGATCAGGAACTCGCCGAGATTGGCTGCACGGCGGAAATCCTTACGGTCACCAAGAAATACCCCGACGGGCGCATGGACATCGTCACCGAGGGCCGTGCACGTTTCGAGGTCATCCAACTAAATCAGGAGCGCGCATTTCTGCAAGCGGAAGTTCTTTATTTGCAGGACGAACCCGGTGTCGCCTCGCAGGAGGAAATGACGCAAGCTATGAAACTGCACGGAGAAATCATGAAGCTGGCGGGAGCGGAGCCGGAGAAATCCTCGGAAATTGACGAAGGACAACTCTCGTTTCACCTCGCGGGGTCGCTTCCTCTTGATCTCGATTTCAAACAAACGTTGCTGGGGATGAAATCGGAGGCCGAGCGCCTGCGAGGCATCATTTCGTTCTTTGAAACCATCCTACCTACGATGCGCCGCACCGTGCACGTACGCCGCAAAGCCGGAGGCAATGGGCACGCGGGATAACGTTCGAGACGGGCGTATAATCTGGCGAGAAGCTGTTTTCTCTGGGGGTTTTTCTATCATGAGTTTTCCTCGGACGCTCGGCGAGTTGCGCCACAGCCCATTCTCCGAAGAACAATTGCGAAGCCGGCGCGTGAAGGACGAATTACGCGACAACCTGATGGCGAAACTTCGCCAGGGCGGACCGATATTTTCGGGAATTGTCGGCTATGACGATACCGTCGTGCCGCAGATCATCAATGCCATTCTTTCGCGTCATAACTTTATTCTGCTGGGACTTCGCGGCCAGGCCAAGAGCCGCATTTTGCGAGCTCTGACCACGCTGCTCGACGAGCAGGCTCCGTACATCGCAGGTTGCGAGATTCACGACAATCCCTACTCACCCATCTGCCACCGCTGCCGCGACGAGGTCGCCAAGCACGGTGACGACACGCCCATTGCGTATCTCACGCAGGAACAGCGCTACGTGGAAAAGCTGGCCACGCCCGATGTGACCATTGCCGATCTGATCGGCGACATCGATCCCATCAAGGCAGCACGTGGCGGCCACGAACTCGGCAGCGAAATGACCGTCCATTACGGATTGTTGCCCCGCGCCAATCGCGGCATCTTCGCGATCAACGAACTGCCGGACCTTGCCGGCAAAATCCAGGTCGGTTTGTTCAACATCATGCAGGAAGGCGATGTACAAATTAAGGGGTACCCCATTCGCCTGCCGCTTGATGTCGCGCTGGTGTTCAGCGCCAACCCGGAGGATTACACGGCTCGCGGCAAAATCATTACACCGCTCAAGGATCGGATTGGCTCCGAAATTCGCACGCACTACCCGGCTTCGATCGAAGAGGGCATGGCCATTACCACGCAAGAAGCCTGGACGAATCGTGACGGATACAAGCTGCACATCCCCAAATACGTTCAGGAGGTCATCGAACGAATTGCCTTTGCCGCGCGCGAGGACAAGAAGGTCGACAAGCGCTCGGGAGTGAGCCAGCGTCTGCCCATTTCGTGCATGGAGAACGTAATCTCGAACGCCGAACGTCGCGCCATCCGGCATGACGAGAAGCTGGTGGTGCCACGCATCGGAGATGTGTATGCGGCCATGCCAGCCATCACCGGCAAACTTGAACTGGAGTATGAAGGCGAGATGAAAGGCGCGGACCACGTGGGCCGCGAACTGATACGAACGGCCATCGCTAAGACTTACGACGGATACTTCAAAGGCACGGACATGAACCAGGTCGTGCAGTGGTTCGACCTGGGCGGCGAGATTCAATTGGCGGACACCGCCGGTGCGGGCGAGGCGCTGCAATCGCTTCGCGGGATTCAGGGCCTGATGGAAAAGTTGGTCAAGCTGAACGTGGGACCGAAGGAGAGCCCGGAGTCGCAAGTTTCGGCGGCGGAGTTTGTGCTCGAAGGCCTCTACGCCCATAAACGCATCGGACGGAACGAGGAGCGTCTGTTCAGCGCCGGAGAAAAGCCGCAGAAAACCGCGGAAAAACCTTTCGAACGCGAGGATGCGCCGTTTCGCGGGAGAAGGCCGTTTAACTAGTCGGTGGCCGATGGTCGTTGGTCGTTAGTCCGTCGATGCGCGCAGTAGCGCTGCACTAAGGACCCAGCGGTTTTGGACCAACGACCACCGACCACCGACTATTTCTATGAAACGCATTCGTTACAGCAAATACGTTCCCGACCCTGCGGGCGAAATGAGCATGGAGGACCTGCTCAGCGCGCTCTCCGATTACCTGCTGCAGAGCGGATTCCAGAATTATATGTACGACGATTTTGGCGATGGCGAGCAGACGCTGGACGATCTGCGCCGCGCAATCGAGCAGGCATTACTGGACAGCGACCTACTCGATGAGCAAATGCGACAGCAACTTCAGCAGATGCAAATGGAAGGCACGCTGGATGAACTCATCGATCAATTGATCGAGCGCATGCAGCAAGAGGATTACATCAGCATTGACGAAGCCCAGCCCCAGGATCCTTCGCGGCAATCCGGCGTGGGCGGTCAAGTGGGCGATGCACAACAGCAAGTAAAGTTCGAAATCACCGACAAGAGCCTGGATTTTCTTGGCTTCAAGACGCTCCGCGATCTGATGGGGTCTCTGGGAAAATCGAGCTTCGGACGGCACGATACGCGCGATCTGGCCACCGGTATCGAGGCCAGCGGCGCATCGAGATTATATGAATTCGGCGACACGCTCAATCTCGACATCGCCGCTACACTCTCCAGCGCCATCCAGCGCGAGGGTTTGAAGCTTCCGCTGAACATCGAATATTCCGACCTGCAGGTGCATCAGTGCGAATACCAGTCTTCCTGCGCGACCGTGCTCATGCTCGACTGTTCGCACTCCATGATTCTTTACGGAGAAGATCGCTTCACGCCCGCGAAGAAAGTCGCCATGGCGCTCTCGCATCTGATCCGCACCCAGTACCCAGGCGATTCTTTGTCGTTAATCCTGTTCCATGATTCGGCGGAGGAGGTGCCGCTCTCGCAATTGGCGCGCGTGAAAGTCGGCCCGTATTACACCAACACCCGCGAGGGACTGCGGCTGGCACAGCGTATTCTGCAGCGGCAGCGCAAAGACATGAAGCAGATTGTAATGATCACCGACGGCAAGCCGTCCGCGCTGACGCTCGAAGACGGACGTATTTACAAGAATGCCTTTGGTCTGGATCCGCTAGTCGTCAGCCAGACTCTGGAAGAAGTTTCCAAGTGCAAGCGCGCCGGCGTCTTGATCAATACTTTCATGCTGGCATCCGATTACGGTCTGGTGCAGTTCGTCCAGAAGGTCACGGAAATGTGCCGCGGCAAAGCCTACTTCACCACGCCGTACACGTTGGGCCAGTATCTGCTAATGGATTACATGTCGCGAAAGACGAAGACCATCCACTAATTCAAGTCTCGCGCGGCTGTCTTCGGCTCGGCAAACAACGCTTGTGGAACCTGGAAGTTCCAATAGGTCCCACCCTAATCCAATGTCCTGCGGCGTCACCCACCCTAACGCCACCACTTACCTTGGTAATCTTGTGCGCCAGTCGGCACATCCTCTAGTTTGGAGATTCTGGAGCTTTAGTCTCAGTTCACGCGGTTTCCATGGAAGTTCTGTGCTCAAGACAATTCCATCTCGCAGACTGGCACGGCCCCGCCGTCCATCGAGAGTGCTTTGCCTCACTCTGCTAGCCAGTCTCTCAGTAGTGACGGCGCCAATTGCACCTGCGTTACACGCTCAAAGCAACGACCAGACCGAAAACAACGCGAGGAAAATTGTTTACCGGGTTGAGCCGGAATACCCTGCGGACCTGAAGCGCATTGGCATCGGCGGTTACGTGCGCGTAGATGCAACGATCTCGCCGAGCGGAACCGTTGAAGCCGCTACCGTAGCCGGCGGAAACCCGATTCTTGCCGAAGCCGCCGTCAAGGCGCTTAAGAAATGGAAGTACGCACCCATGGATTCCCGGACAAGGGCCAGGCTGACTTTTCATTTCAACCCGTAACACCAATGTTTTGATTTCCCTTGCGCTTCAGCTCGTGCTGTCCACTTTCTTCACCGCCAACTCTGCACCCTGGAATCCGATCTTGCTGTGGGTTCCATCACAAAACGGTTTGTTGACTGATCCGCCACAACGGCAAAGGGAAAAAGCCGGCTTTCCTGTCAAGTCGTACGTATTGCCGTTGGCGTCGACCAGTTCGATCGAACCTTCGGGAGCTTCGACGCGATAGGGACCGTTGGGTCTGACGGTGATTTTGACTGTAGCCATGAGGCCTCCAATTGAAATATATCTGAGTTATGAAGATAACAGCTTCTAGCTCTTGGCTCAGAGCTCCTGCAGTCCATCCCGAGAGACGCGCTGGAGAGGTAAGGGCAACTCGCGGGCCCTGCATTTCCGCGTCAGAGAAGAGACTGCAGATTCCTCGGGCTGAGGCTCCCTCGGAATGGCTAGGGGGTGGCCACGGGCGGGAACCAGAAGCTAGAAGCCACCAGCTAGGAGCCAGAAGCGTTCCTCACGCTGCTGCCACTCTCGCTCCGAGCAGGCTGTGGTAGAGCCTCACATATTCGTCGATCATGCGCTTGGCAGTGAAGCATTCGCGCGCACGTTGATAAGCACGGGTGGCGTAGCCGCGGCATAGGTCGCGATGCTCATGCAATCGTCGAATCACATCCGCCAGGCTCTCCGCGTCATTGGCTTGAAAGTAGATCGCGGCATCACTCCAAATCTCGCGGAAACATGGGATGTCATTGGCGATGATGGCGCATCGCGAGAACGCGGCTTCCAGTGGCGCCATCCCAAAAGCCTCATATCTCGATGTGGCTGCGTAGATGGAGGCACGGCTGTACAGCGTGCGGAGTTGTGCCTGCGTCTGCGGTCCCTTTAGCGCCACAAACACTCGCTCGATTGCAAGTTTCACATCGGTGCGGATCGGAATCTCCGGATCGGCAACCGCCGCGTCGGAGCCCACGATGCAGACCGGGAGCGGGTGGGTGTGTTGGGTCAGCAGACTTACTTGCTTGCCGGCATCGCACAGGCGTCCCACCGCCAGCACGGAATCGTCCTTGCTCACGTACGGATTAAAGGCGACCGGATTACGGCCGTTGTAGATCACCGCCTCCCGTCTGGGGCGCGTGTAGCAGGCGCGAAGCACATCCAGCATCCATACCGAAGGCGCGACCACCGCACTGGCGTGCCACAAACCGCGCGTCATTGCCTCCCGATACCAGCGCATCCAGTGCGACTCCCTGGGTTCGTGCCCGTGAACCTCCTTCCACCAACTGATCAAATCGCCATGAGCCACGACCACGCGTGGAGTCTCGACGGCAAGACTTCCATAACATAATTGGTTCAGGTGCAGCAGGTCGGGCTTGAGTTCTTTGACCAATGCGGTGAGATATGCGGAAGAGTCTTTCAGATCCTGTTCTGCCTCCTGCATCCAGTCCAAGCGAAATGCAGTCGGCCGGTATTCCAGACCCTGCAGGTTCTCCATCCAAGAAGTTTGCTGCGGCAGTGGAATATCGCCGAGGCTGACCAGCGTGACTCGGACTCCGCGACTCACTAGGCCGGTGACCAGTTCTTGCGTGTAAGTCCACACCCCGCTCAACGTATCGGTGGTCACAAGAACGTGCACGAGCGTCTCCTGCCAAAGTAGGCGCGGGCGTTCCTGCCCTGCATCGCCCAGTGGAAACTGATACTTTACCCGCACTCCCGCTTCTGGACCGCCCTATTCTATTTCGGAATGACCCACGATTGAAACACTTCTTTGTGTCATCGGTTGAGGGTAACTGCAAGATCTTGCAACTCGCCCGCAAGCCACTGACCCGCAAAGCTCAAGTTACAATGAACCCATGCTTCGCCTGATGTGCATCACCGCCCATCCCGACGACGAGGCCGGAGGCTTTGGGGGCTCGCTGCGCCTCTACCACGATCGCGGCATCGAGACCTGCGTAGTCTGCCTTACTTCCGGGCAGGCCGCTAGCAATCGTGGTGGCGCCGCAAGCGACCAGGAATTGGCAGCCATGCGCCGGAAAGAGTTTGCCGCTGCTTGTGAAATCCTGAAAGTTTCCCGCGGAATCGTGCTGGATTATCCCGACGGCCAGCTCCACCGCCAGGATCTTTATAAAGTGGTCTGCGACTTGACGCTCCACATTCGCCGGTTCCGTCCGCACGTGCTGGTCACCTTCGGTCCGGACGGCTCCATTACCGGCCATACGGATCATTCCATGGCTTCAGTTTTCGCCACACTGGCTTTTCATTGGGCGGGACGTACCAACCGGTATCCCGACCAGATTGCGGGCGATGTAACTCCGCACCGAACCCAGAAGCTCTACTACGGCACGACAAACTTCACCCTGCCCGACCGCCAACCGATCACGCTGCCGCCGGCAACCGCGATCATTGAAATTGGTGATTACCTGGAAACCAAGATTGCCGCATTCAAGGCTCACACCAGCCAAGCGCCGCTGTGGCCTCTCGTCGAATCCCACGTTCGCCAGCGCGGGCGCCAGGAAATGTTCCATCTCGCCGCCAGGGTGACTCCCGGATTGATTGAGCAGGAGACAGACTTGTTCGCGGGTGTTAAGGAAAGCATTTAGACGCAGAGGTTGTCGTGGACCCAAAAGCATGCTCGACATCGTCTTATCTGAGAGTCGAAGAACTCAAAAGCGGCCACTAACGTCCTGACCGCAACTCGCGCAGCACTTCCAGCAACGAGCTATGTGCGAAGGGCATGGGCGCCAGGGTAAGGATCAGCAAGACGAGACCGAACCCCGCAAGCCAGCGGCGGACACCCGTCACTCCCGGCCATTCCGCTACCATCGGATGCCGCATGCCGCTGATCCTCAGCAGGATCGCCCAGATCAACCAGCCCGCCCAGAAATAAAGCGCCATCGGAATGAGTGCAAGAATAGTAAAGCGCGACACCATCTTGTGTGCGCGCGGAGCGAGCGAGAAGACGATGTGTCCGCCATCGAGTTGGCCGCCGGGCAAAAGATTGAGCGCGGTCGCAAGCATGCCTACCCAAGCCGCAATCGCGGTGGGGTGAAAATAAATAGATTGCAACGCAGACGTCGAACTAGCTTTGAGCTGCGCGAGCGGAAGAACGTACCAGACCAATCGAAAAATCAGCGGGTATCCCAGTTGAATGTCGGGGCTGGCCGCCCGCGGCATTATCTTGGAGAGTGGCATGGCAAAAATCAGCGCTGTCACCGCAACTACGAAACCCGCGATTGGCCCAGCGATTCCAATGTCAAACAATGCTGCCCGAGAACGGATTGGCGATCGAATCCGAATGAAAGCCCCCATGGTGCCGAAGAGCGAAGGAAACGGAATGAAGAATGGAAGCGTAGCCGAGACGCCATAGTAGCGGCAGCAGAGATAGTGTCCCATCTCGTGGGCCACCAAAATGACCATCAGCATAAAGGAGAACGGAATCCCAAGCAGAATATGGGACGAGTGTAAGGCCCATGTCAGAGGAAAAATGCTGGAGAGGCTGTCATCGCTGGTGTAGAAAGGCGGCTGGTTGTGCTGGAAGTTAAATTCCATACGCGCACCCACCACCAGGGTGGTGAAGATCGTTGCCAGGAGCAGGACGATGTGCAGCCAGTAACGCTGCTTCGGAGGCTGTACAACGAAGACTTCGACGGGACGGTAATAGTCGGTGGTCGAAGAAACTGGGGGAAGGAATTCAGGCATCAAGATTCCGCGCTGCCGGGGCTAGAGTAAGTACGGGTAAGGACGCCCGTATCTCCATTGTACCGGGCCGAACTCAGTCGATGGACTGCAACTCCTTGCCCGGCTTGAAGCGTACCGCCTTGCCCGGGGGAATCGAAACCTCGGCGCCAGTGCGCGGGTTGCGCCCGATGCCGGTCTTGCGCGGCCTGACATTGAACACGCCAAACCCGCGCAGTTCAATGCGATCGCCCTTAGCAAGCGACCGCTTCATGCTCCCGAATACTGTTTCCACGGCCAGTTCGGCCTTGGTTTTGGTGATTCCTGTCTTGTTGACCACTTCGTTGATGATATCGAGCTTGATCACAGGCGGTTCCCCCCAAGGCGAATGGAGTCAGTACGATTGCACCAAGTGATTGATGCTAAGGGAGATATGGGAGATTGTCAACCGGAGGTTATCTTCTCAGTTAAGACGAGGGATGCAGCGGTGCTGAACGAGCACCCTTAATTCTTACTTGGAAAAGGAACCCAAGCGTAAGAAAGGCTGATCGCAGGATTCCAGGAATCCCGAGGGCTGGCACCTATTTCCCCGCGTTCTCGCCTTCCTTGTACATGTACTTGATCGCGGGCTTGTAGATCATCAGGTTGGGCGACCCGTGGCAGGTCACCTTGAGGCAGCTCTTGTCGTACCACTCGATGACGCCGTGGATTTCCTCGCCATCACGGAGCACGATGACCATCGGGGTTTTCGCCTGCATCTGCTTCTGGTAATAGAAATTCTCGGCGTTGGTTTGCTCGGGTGGCGTCGCCTTGCGGCCACCGCCATTCCGGTCGTTGCGGTCGTTGCGGTCACTACGGTCGACGGAGCGCTCAGGGCGATCGCGCCGCTCTCCCATCAGCGAGGATGCATGGTTGTGGTCGGTGCGGTTCAGCGAGGGACGAATTAGCTTCCGGTTGCCAAAACCTTCCGGTTCGATTGTCCGCTCGGCCGGCATGGAATCAATCGCATCTTTCATAACCATAGCATCACCTGTCCGACACGCTTTTTTCTTACGCGGGCCACAATCGGGCGCGACTGTGATTGTGGATTCTGAAGGCGTGAACTTTCCACTACCGTAGCACAGGAGCGTAGAGATGACAATCCTCAACTTGGGGAAAGAAGCAGTTGGCAGTGAGCACTGAGCCATCCAAAGCTTTGCCGCCCCGGACCGAACTATTGCGGCTTTGGACCACGTGCCAAATGCCCAGTGCTAAGTGCTGGTTACTAGCCCCGCTCCAGCGCCGTGGCAAAGGCATCCAGGGAGAGCGAGCGCAACAGGTTGCGGCGCATCCCACGCTCGACCTCGGCCAAGCGGTCGGAGGCGAGGGTAATCCAGGCGAAGTCAGCGGATTCGGCGAGGCTTTTCAGCTCGATCTGGATATCCGTGTTACGAATAAGTTCCGGCGTCCCGGAATTCAGGAACGTCAAGTCCTGCAGCAGGGAGTAAATTGCGCGCAGCAGTTTCTCCGTCTTGTCGCGACCCTCGGCTCCGGCGCGGTAGGTTTCGGTAATCTTGAACAGTTCGCTGTGATCTCCGGCGCGCAAAGCAGAGTTGAGGATGGCGAGAGCGTGCGCGCGGGCCGCCGTGTAGGCCGCGAGATCGAAGCTGCGGGCGCGGCCCACGGCGCCTTCTGAAAGGCGGGCTAGCAGTGCGCGTTGTTTCGGGTTCCAGTCGGGACGAGTTGTCGCCAGATATTGTTCGATTTCCTCGGCAGGAAGCGCATTGAGCGTAACCACCATCGAACGCGACCGGATCGTCGGCAGCAACTCGCCCGCGTTCTCTGTCAACAGGAAGATGGTGGCAAACTCCGGCGGTTCTTCGAGTACTTTGAGCAAGGAGTTAGCCGCCTCTTTCATGAATGCGGAGTCGGTAAAGATGTAAACCCGCTCCTTGGCTTCTCCAGGCCGGTAATAGATGGTTTCGATCACGCGCCGTACCTGATCCACCTTGATCATCATCTGCGGCGGATCGGGAGGAATCACCAGCACATCGGGATGAGTTTGGACGAAAAGGCGCGTCTCTTTCTTGTCGGTTTCGCGCAGACCTTCGCGGGCTTCGACGGCCTCGGCAAAGCGGGCTTCGAGATCTTCCGCCTGGGCAATTCGGACGCAATTCGAACACTTCCCGCAAAAGTCGGGCAAGCCGTTCGTGGTGACCGGCGTCAGGCAATTCATGGTTTTGGCAAGCATCAAAGCCAGGGTGTACTTGCCCGAACCGGCGGGGCCGGCCAGGATTACGGCTTGGGGAAAGCGGTTGCGCGCCAGCATATCGCGCAACTGACGGACTGTCTCGGAGTTGCCGTAAAAGTCAGAAAAAGGCATGTTCACCACGGAGACACGGAGACACGGAGTCACGGAGAAAATTCATCTGCCGCCGCTTTTCAAGCCAAATGCTAACTGCTAAGTGCTAAAGGCTGGTTTCAGCTTCAGCTTTCGCCGCACGACCTGCACGATTTGTCGGTGCGTCTCTTCGGGAGTACCGCGAGCATCCACGACGACCATGCGCTCCGGTTCACGGGCCGCGATGGCGAGATATGCATTTCGCACCCGCCCAAAGAACGCGCGGCTCTCCTGCTCGAAGCGATTTTCGTCACTTTTCGCACGGCTATTCTTGCCAGCTTGAGTCTTATTGCGGCGCCGGGCGCGATCCACGCTCATGGCGACGTCCGAATCCATCAAGATTGTGAGTTCAGGCCGCATATTGCCACATAGGATTCGATGCAGCGCCAACACAGCTTCGCTGCCCAGCTTGCGTCCACCGCCTTGATACGCCTCAGTCGAATCGGTGAAGCGGTCGCACAGCACGATTCGACCTTCAGCAAGCGCGGGCTGAATGACTTCGGCGATGTGCTGTGCCCGCGCAGCGAACATCAGGGCTAACTCGGCGAGCGGGGCAAGCGAGGATGTATTCGTGTCGAGCAGAAGCTGGCGAACTTTTTCTCCGGTGGGCGTGCCACCCGGTTCCCGAGTCACCACCACGGGCAGGCCCTGAGCACGCAACACCGTGGCTAGCTTCGCCAGTTGAGTGCTCTTGCCGCATCCGTCGAGCCCTTCGAAAGTGATGAATCTGCCCCGCTGAGCATGGGATGGCACGGGGAGATCATAACAAAGGTGTGTTTCTGAAGGTGAAAGGTCTCACGGCGTTGAGGGAGTCGTAGTGCGGCTATGTTCTCTCGCGGCGTGACTCCGTTCACGCTCGACTGATATAGTCATTGGTTCTTTGGGTGTGTCGTCAACCTTTCTGTTCGATCAAGGAGCTACATGACTTCACCGTCTCGCTGCATTCGGTTTTGGGTAATTGCGGTTTGCACAATAGCAATGCCAGTTGTGGCACAAAAAACCAAGGCAGCACCAAAATTATCGGCGCCCACAATCACCATTGCCGTGGATGCAACTGAGGCTCTTCGCAAGATCTTTCATGCACAAATGACGATCCCGGCCGCTCCGGGCACGCTCACGCTCTACTATCCCAAGTGGATTCCCGGCGAGCACGGGCCTACCGGCCCGGTCCAGGACTTGGCAGGGCTGAAGTTTACCGCCAATGGACAAACCTTGAAATGGCGGCGAGACCTCCTCGACGGATGGACAATCCACATCGAAGTGCCGGCAGGAATCTCCGCCGTGAAGGCGTCTTTGGACTTTATTTCTCCGGCGGGAGAGGAGGGAATCTTCACGGCCGGCGCGTCGGCCACGAACAAAATGACGGTCCTGAGCTGGAACACAGTGTTGCTATATCCAGCGGGCTACACTAGCGATGAACTCATGTACCAGGCGAGCCTGCGCCTGCCGCAGGGATGGAAATTTGGTACTCCTTTACCGATTGCTTCACAGTCGGGAGCCGAGATCAATTTCAAATCCGCATCGTTGACTACGCTGGTGGACTCGCCAGTGATCGCTGGCGAATACCTCCGCGTAGTGCCGTTGAGCGAGAACCCGCTTCAGGAGATGGACATTGCCGCCGATACTGCCGGGGACCTGGATGCGCCGCAAGACGTGCTCGATCACTACAAAACTCTAACCGATCAAGCATTGAAGCTTTTCGGGGCGCAGCACTTCCGCGACTACCACTTTCTGTACAGCCTGAGCAACCATGTGGCGCACTTCGGCCTGGAGCACCATGAATCGAATGACAGCCGGAGTCCGGAGCGCTCTCTGGTCGACGCAGACCAGCGGCTTCTGGCTTCCGGCCTGCTGTCGCACGAATACGTCCATTCCTGGAATGGCAAATACCGGCGTCCTGCGGACTTGGCCACGCCAGATTACGAGAAGCCCATGCAGGACGACCTGCTCTGGGTGTACGAGGGGCTTACCTCGTATTTGGGCGACATGCTGGGTGCTCGCAGCGGAATCCGAACCGCGGATCAGTTCCGCGAAAACCTGGCCTCGATTGCGTCCCGGCTGGATCACGTTCCGGGCCGCACCTGGCGCAACCTGCAAGATACGGCGGACGGAGTGCCCTCCATGCAGGGGGCTCCACACCAGTGGGAATCCTGGCGAAGGACAGTGGACTATTACGACGAAGATGTTCTGAACTGGCTGTGGGTGGATACGATCATCCGTCAGCAGACCCACGGTCAGAAGTCGATGGATGATTTCTGCAATCGTTTCTACGGCGGGCAGAGCGGCCTGCCAGAGGTGAAAACCTACACCTTTGACGACGTGGTGAACACGCTGAATCAAGTTGCTGCCTATGACTGGCGTGGATTCTGGACGGAGCGGCTTACGAACCACGGACCGGGCGCGCCGCTTGCGGGCATCGAGGGAAGCGGCTGGAGATTGGTCTATGACGAGACTCCATCGGAACTGATAAAGGCGCGAAAGCGCGAGCGCAAGGAGATCAACGCGGAGTATTCAATCGGACTGCTGCTAGAGGAGAGCGGAAATATCGTCGACACCGTCGAAGGAATGCCGGCGGCAAAGGCTGGCGTCGGGCCCGGGATGAAAGTAGCGGCAGTGAATGGACGCCGCTTCTCGGCAGAGGTTTTGAGCGACGTGTTGAAAGCTGCGAAGAACACCTCCGACCCGATCGAGTTGCTGGTTGAAAACACCGAGTATTACAAGGTTTATAAACTTGACTATCACGGTGGAGAGCAATATCCGCATCTGGTGCGGGACGAATCCAAGCCAGATGTGCTGACCGACATCATTACGGCCCGGTAGATTGATGTCATCGTGAGCGAAGCGAAGGAATCTAGAGTTGGTTAGCTAGTTTCATAAATGCTTTGTTGGGAAGGACATGGCTTCAGCCGTGCCGATCGAGCCGCGAGAAATGCGGGCTTCAGCCCCTGAGGTAAAGGTTCTAGGCGTCAAGGCATTTGTGAAGCCAGCTCTGTGCATTCTCTGAATTATTGCGGGAGCTGATTGGCTCTCACGTCTTCGATTCGAGGCCGTGTGCCCCCTGTATAATCAAGGGCTAGGCCGCATCTAACCGATCTGGAAGGTGATTTCTTGAATACACCTATGGCTCCTCGTCCCGGACAACAACCGCAAGGCCCACAGCCTCTTCCCGGCGTGGAAACGATTATTGCCGTAGGTTCCGGCAAAGGCGGAGTAGGAAAGACTACGCTAGCGGTGAATCTGGCGCTCGCTATGGCCAAGCTCGGGCACAAAGTCGGTCTGCTCGACGCCGACGTCTACGGCCCTAACGTGCCGCTCATGCTGGGACTGAATACGCAACCCAAGGTGCTCGCAGACAATCGTATTGAGCCCATCGACGCTCACGGACTCAAGGTCATCTCCGTCGGCCTCTTGAACCCCGGAGACAAACCGCTGATCTGGCGTGGGCCGATGCTGCACTCCATCATCAAGCAGTTTCTGGGTTCCGTGGTGTGGGGGCAGCTCGATTATCTCGTCGTGGACCTCCCGCCAGGCACGGGGGACGTTTCGCTTTCGCTCATTCAAACCGTTCCGCTTACCGGGGCAATCGTGGTTTCCACTCCATCGGATGTTTCGTTGCAGGATGCACGCAAAGCCATAGAAATGTTTCGCCAGATGAAAGTGGACATTGTCGGCATGGTAGAGAACATGAGCTACTTCGTGTGCCCGCACTGCAATCACGAGATCGATATTTTTTCTCGCGGCGGCGCAGAGAAGACCGCGAAGCAGTTCGACGTTTCCTTTCTCGGAAACGTCCAACTCGATCCAGACATCCGCAAAGCCGGAGACAGCGGCAGGCCCACGGTCCTCGAGGGCGAAGCCTCCCCCCATGCCAAGTCGCTTTACGACTTTGCCCGCAAGGTCATCGCGCGCGTGGATGAGATCAAATCCAGCGCCGGGGAAAGCGTAATCCAGATCCAGTAGGCCGGACTGTAGAAACGTTGCTTGCAACGTTTCCGGCTGATGCAAAACTCGCGGTTTGTATCAGGATATGGCTTCAGCCATATCGTAGATGCGCTCGAATCAACTCGGCTTCAGCCGCTGCCGTTTCTGGAAACTTCCGCAACGTCTCCCGCACTATCGCGTGAATCTTCGCAACCCGAACAATGGATCGGGCTCTCTGCCTTCCATCACCCACTCTGCCAGCATCTCGCCGAGCGCAGGCCCATGTTTGAAGCCGTGGCCTGAGCCGCCTCCCACCAGCCAAACGTTGTCCGCTGCTGGATGCCGGTCAATGATCAGGTGGTTGTCCGGACTGTTTTCGTACGGGCAAACGCGGGTCTCCACCAGCGGCGCGTCTTTCATCGCCGGAAACCGGAAAGCGAGGTAATCGCGCACAAGCATGAGTCCGTCGCCACTCACCGCTCGTTCCCCCGAAGTGGGATCGAACTCTGGTCCTCGGGTATCATCGGCAACCTTGAATCCGCGACCGTCGCTAGCCGGAATGCCATAGATAAAGCGGTCGCGATGATCGGCCCAGACCGGCAGCTTCGCCTCCGAGAAGCGATCATCTCCGGCGGGCGTGCCGAAGAAAAATACATCCTGCTTGGTGGGGCGAATGCGGTTGCCGATCGTCTCCGGGAAAAATTTGCCCAGCCATGCGCCGCACGCGAAAACATATTGGTCAGCCATCAGCTTTGAGCCATCCGAAAGCATCAAGCCTTTAAACATCGGGCCATCGCCGATGACGGTTTCAAGATCACGCGCTAAGACCGCTACTTGTCTGTACTCTCCGCCCTCGGCCAGAAATCCTTCCACCACCACCTGGCACGCAACCCGCGCGGTTAAGAAACCACCCTCGGGCTCGTAGATCGCCCAGCGCACGTCTTCAACATTGATCTGAGGCCAGCGTCTCCCCAGTTCCCTTCCAGACAATTCTTCATAAGCGATGCCGGCCTCGCGCAGCATTGGCAACGAAGAGCGTTCGAACTGGTCATCGCCGGATGTCGCCATCCACAAAACGCCGGTGCGATGCAATAGCCGTCGATCCCACCGCGCCTCATGTTCTTTCCACAATCGCATGGCGCGAGCGGCCATTTTCGTGTAAGGCTGGCTCGGCCCGTAGGTGCCCCGGATAATGCGAGTTTCGCCGCCGGAAGAGGATCGCGAGTTGCCCGGCCCCCACGCATCGATGAGGGTTACTCGGGCTCGGCGCCGCAACAGATATAAGGCGGTCCATCCTCCGAAGGCGCCGGCACCGACTACCGCGACGTGCGGGTTTGAATGCATGTTGTGACGAAATGCTCTCTAATTGGCTACGTGAGCATCGCCTCACGAGCACGAGTCTGGACTATCCAGGCGCTAGCCTGCTTCTTTCCCAATAACGGGCCCATAACGGGCCCATAACGGGCTGGTTTACTGTTTAGTACCGGGTACCCCCCTCCCCCTTTGGCGTGCAAAATCTAGAAAACAAACGATCAATTTTGCGACTATGTGCTAGATCTTTGAGTTTACAGGAGTTACGCGCAAAATCTAGAGAACATGGGAGTTACGGCTGGGGAGACGTCCCGTTTTGGAACCAAGCTGGCATTTTGGAGCAGGGGTTCGGAAGCCGCCGCCGCCCGGGTCAGATTGTCAAAGATCAAATATTATCTTGTAGATAATGTACGTTGTACTAGGTTATCCGATTTTGGGGCGGCGGTCAACGACAAAACGCGCTGCGGAACTGACGGCTCGGGTGGGTGCGCCGTCGATGCGCTTGCGGAGCTTCCTGCGTCGAAAGTGATATGGACAGTCCGGAATCCTCGCCTTCGTGGCTCGTGCGTTCTCGCCTCCCACCCTTCCGCACAGAACGCGGAAGAATGGGGAACCCAATTTTAACTGTGATTTAGAATTTCGCTTGGAATGGGTGGGTCACCCTATGTTTTTGCGTCTAAACAACTAAAGCGTCTCGCCATATCTGAGCGACTGCTTCGCCTGCGATCCATTAAAGTCGTTCAGAGCCTCGACTAACTCAGAGAGGATGATCCCATAAAATCGTACATCCCCTGAGTTCTGATCCCGGAAAATATGGGTGACTCCGTGGAAAGGGCGGTGCTGAATGTTGTTCACATCAAGTAGCGACGTAACGGCGTAGCGCCGCTTCCATTCCGAGCCAATGTCCCAAGCGACTACAAGGTTGACGTCCGACTCGTTCTTCTCTTGATTTTCAAATTCCTGGATCAACGCGTCGACGTTGTGCTTGTACTCAAGCACGTAGGGCTTAGAGGTATACTCGCCCTTTAGCTGTACATCTGGAACCCCGAGCGGATTAATTGTCCTGTCGAAAACATGATTCTCGACCGGATTCTTGACGGAATACCGGTACACGCCGTCGTATTGCTGGTGGGAGCTGGTCGCCATCAACTTGAGGCCCCGAATCACTCCACCCGCAATGAGTTGGTTGAACAGTACGATCACATCCTGTTCGGAGCGGGGCTTCGACGTAATAGAGATCTCCCTCAACGGAAGAAAGAAGTTAGGGTTGCTGAAGGTTAGGGGGTTCGTCGTCTCGTATTGCCTTTGTTCCTGCATCCATGTATCGAGCTTGCCTTCATCGACGATCGACGGAACGACTCCCGAATCCTTCTTTAGCAGATGCCTCCTCTTTTTCAGAATGCCAACCACTGCAGCCGAGATCACTTCGGCCACTTCCCTGAGCTCGGGTTGGAACCCCTTGCGCCCCAGATCCGGGTCAGCGTTGCGGAAGTGGACAACAACATGTGACTGATTCTGATAGCCGGTGTTCGAGGTTAGGGGGATGATTAAGAGATCACCTTGCGGCATCCCGTCCGTCGCCAGCTGCAGGCCTCCCTTGAGCAAAATTCTCTTGCCCTTTCTGAGCTTGGCGACACTATCGTTGAAATAATCCCAAATGCTCGTCGAGTAGCAAAAGAAACCGTATGCTTCAATAGAAAATTTGGCGACTAGGGCACGGTGTTCTGCTTCATCCGAAGCGGGGAAGAACTTTGCGATTTCATCAGTTTTCCAGACACCGTATATCGCATTCTGGTTTCGGAAGCGGTCGGGCAGCTTGGATGCATCGAGATCCTTCTCGATACGTCGCTGTTGCTCGGACACAACGTCTTGTAGACAAATGCAACCAGGAATGACAGTATGCGGATAAACATACGAGGCAATTTGATCTCTAAGGCTGGTCATCTTCCCATTCGTGTCCGTAACGTCGAGATCAAACGTGATGACGTCTTTTCCAAGGCTTTCTCTTAAGCTGATATGGCCAAGTGGCGTCTTAAGAAGCAAGACAGTTTTCCATTGCTCTGCCGTCGAAGCACCGATCCAACCGAGGTCCTTGGGGCGCGTGTTCTCGCCGTCAACCCACAACGTAAAGGATGAGCCGCGGTCTACCCTCTCGGAGAACGCCTTGTCTCCGGCTGGAATTTCAGTGACCTTGGGACGGATCACTATTCCCTTTGTGTCGTCGAGCCACTTTCTACCATCCTTTATCTCAGCCACCATCTCAAAATCAGCCGTTCGAGTCATCAACTTCAAATGATTGAAGCCGTATGCCAGGTAGGTCGCACCGACGCCCTTCTTTCCGCGACTTATCAGCCCGTCCTTAAACGAGATGTTCGGGCAGAGGAAGGTCTTAAACTGATCTGACCGGAACCCAACGCCCCAGTCTGTAGCAGTGATTGAGTTGTCCTGAAGATTTATGGCAATAGAAATATGCTTCCTGCACTTGCTGTCTTCCCGCCTGCGAGTATCTACCGCGTCCATGCCGTTTTGAATAAGTTCCGCGAAGGGGTCGAAAAAGCCCACGTATGACTTGGAGAATGTTCTGCATCTCGCGTTTGCGTGCCGCGATGATCAGCTCGTCTGAATGCTCCCGAACACTTTCGAGTGGATCCCAAGGAGCGGACATGTTCCATGAACCTCCTTCCAAGAACGGTGGTTCACGTTGGAGTGGACCACCGAAGTCACCAATCGTACATCATTAGGTAGCCCTGAAGATTTTTTTGCCAATTCTTCCGCCCCCGCACACGCGACACTAAGACGGGTGTAGCACTTTTGCCGTCGGTATACACAAACCCGACAGATCATTGACTAGCCGTCGCATCCTGCCTAACATAGGGAGGAGGCATTTTGCCGTCACCTTTACACCAACCCGTCAACGAAGGACAGGGGTAATACGCAGCGAGGGGATTTTGCTACACGCCCGGGCGAACCTGGGGTAACCGTCAAATCTTACGTCGGTCAAGCCACTGGGATCGAGTTATGCTTGACAGGCCTCGCCCACGCTTCCTAGAATTCACGATGTCCGTTTGCATCCTGCGATGTAAGTGTTGCATCTACATAGTTTAGCCATAAGTAACTTAGAAGCCGGCAGGCCCCGCCGGCTCAGTGTGATACAAGGGAGTGTATGCCTCCGGGACCACCCATAGGCGAGCGCGAACGGGAAATCCTCACCGCTATTGTGGAGACCTTTATTGCCACGGGCGAGCCGGTGGGGTCACGCACGCTTGCGCGCGCCAACCGGGAAGGGTTGAGCCCGGCAACCATCCGCAACGTGATGTCGGATCTGGCGGACTCGGGTTACCTGGAGCAGCCCCATACTTCTGCCGGCCGTGTGCCCAGTACCGAGGCCTACCGGTATTACGTCGAGCAGCTTACAGGCAAGGCGCGGCTCTCGAATAGCGATGAGAATATTATTCAGGAGTCGTTTCACGGCGTCTCGGACGTGCAGGAATTCATGGAGCGCACTTCGCACGTGCTCTCTCTGATCTCGCACAATGTAGGAGTCGCGGTAGCCATTGAAGGACCCAAGAACGCGCTGGAGCACGTTTATTTTTCCCGGCTGGGCGATCAGAAGGTGCTGGCGGTTCTGGTGACGCGGTCCGGCCTGGTACGCGACCGGGTGCTGCGTCTCGACATTTCGCAAGCCGATCTGGATGCGGCTGCTCGCTTCCTCAACGAGAACTTCCGCGGCTGGACCATGGAAGCAATGCGGATCGAGTTGGCCCGGCGACTTGAGCAAGAGCGCAGCGAATACGACCGCTTGATGACCTCTGTCGAGCAACTCTATAAGCAAGGCGCGCTGGCCGCGGACGACGGCGCTCAGATGGTTTACGTTGAAGGTGCGGCCAATCTGGTGGCCGGAGAGCAGGACCGGCAGCGCTTGCAGGAATTATTGAAGACACTGGAAGAGAAACAGAAAATCGTAGGGCTGCTGGGCGCGTACCTCGATGCCAAACAAGAAGCGGTGCGCGTGGTCATAGGACTCGACCAGACGCTGCCCTCCATGCGCAATTTCGTACTCATCGGCGCGCCGGCCCGCGTCGGCGGCGAAGTGATGGGATCGCTCGCGGTCATAGGACCGACCCGCATTGACTATGAACACACGATGACGGCGGTTTCCTATATCGCCCGTCTGTTTGACAAAATCTTGAACGAGTCTGAATAAGTAGCACTAGTGAAACGTTTTATGGCAAGAACAAACGGAAAATCGGAAGTCGATCCCCAGGAACTTGATGCGACGCACGAATTACCTGCATCGGATAATGCCGGGGACGAAGCCGTGACGATTGAGTCTCCGTCCTCGCGCGCATTGACCGAAAGCGGCGAGTTGCACAAACTTCGAGTGGAACGGGACACGCTGATCGACCGTCTCGCCCGTCTGCAGGCTGAGTTTGAGAATGCCCGCAAGCGCACCACCCGCGAGCAGCAGGACTTTCGCGAATACGCCGTGGCGGACGCGATTAGAGCGCTGCTGCCCACCCTCGACAGTTTTGAACGCGCGCTGCAAACCGGTTCGGCGGAGAAATCCGAGTTCCGCGACGGAATTGAACTCATCTACAAACAGTTGCAGGACGCACTGCTGAAATTGGGTCTGCGCGCCATTCCGGCGAAAGGTGAGCCTTTCGATCCCCACGTTCACGAGGCCATCGAGATGGTTGAAACCACCGATGCCGCAGATCATCAAATACTGGAAGAACTGCAACGCGGCTACAAGTTGAAGGACCGCCTGCTGCGTCCCTCGATGGTCAAAGTTGCGCGCAACCCGAAGCACTAAGATCAAGAAATTTGAAAGGACTTGGAACTATTCTGGCCAGCAACGTAAAACGCGACTATTACGAAGTCCTCGGGGTTGCCCGCGAATCCGGCGAGCAGGAGATCAAGAGCGCCTATCGCAAACTGGCGCTGCAGTTTCATCCTGATCGCAATCCGAATAATCCCGCCGCGGAAGAAAAATTCAAGGAATGCAGCGAAGCCTACGCGATCCTGGCAGACGCAGACAAGCGGGCCGCATACGACCGCTTCGGACACGCTGCTGTGAGCGGTGGAGGCTCGGGAGGGTTCGATCCCACGGTTTTCCATGATGTCAGCGAAATCTTCGGTGACTTTTTCGGCTTCGGAGATCTTTTCGGCAGCGGTTCACGCCGGGGTACCCGTGCCCAGCGCGGTCCCGATCTGCGTGAAGATGTCACGCTGGAATTCGAAGAGGCGGTTTTTGGCACGGAAACGAACGTTTCCATTCGCCGCCACGAGACTTGTGAGGACTGCCGCGGCTCCGGTGCGGCTCCCGGCAAGGCTCCCGTTCCCTGTCGATCCTGTGGCGGGCGCGGCCAGGTACGCTACCAGCAAGGATTCTTCAGCATGGCCCGCACTTGCCCCACTTGTCAGGGGGCAGGGAGCGTGATCACCGATCCATGCTTGAAGTGCAAAGGCGAAGGCCGCGTTCTGCGTCAGAGGACGGTGGACGCAAAGGTTCCCGCCGGAGTCGAAGACGGGACGCGCATCCGCTTCACGGGGCTGGGCGAGGCGGGGGCACATGGTGGGCCACCCGGTGACCTTTACGTCGTGTTGCACGTTAAGGAACACGCGTTTTTCGAGCGTGAAGGCAACGACCTGCACTGCGTAATTCCTATTTCGTTTGCCCAGGCGGCGTTGGGAACTGAGATTCGAGTACCGACGCTCGAAGGCGAACACACATTGAAAGTGCCTGACGGCACACAGTCCGGTACTACGATGCGCATCCGGGGCAAAGGCGTTCCCGTGCTGAATGGTCACGGGAAAGGCGACCTGTTCGTCGAAGTTCGCGTCCAAACTCCTGGCAAACTCAACAAGCGCCAACGTGAGCTGTTGCAGGAGTTGGAAGGAATGACGCGGGTGGAGAATAAGCCTCAGCGCCGGACGCTACTGGGCAAGGTGAAGGACATCTTCGGATAGGCCAACCCACTGCCTTCGCGTCCTCTGTGGTTTAACCTTGTCTCTGATCAATGGTCTCCGATCCATGACCCGCCGACGCTGGATTGCCGACGAAGTCTCTGGTACGCGCGCGTTTCTGGTTGGCGCTCATGCTCAGCACTTATCCCACGTGCTTCGCGCCCGCATCGGCCAGGAATTCGATATCACTGCCGGAAACAAAGTTCGCCGCGGACACATCACCGCTATCACGCCTGACCGAGTTGAATTCGAACTGGGTGCCGAGATTCCCGCTCCGATTTCTGTTCAGGTGACGCTCGTTCTCTCCATTTTCAAGTTTGACCGCATGGAATGGGCGATCGAGAAATGCACGGAACTCGGCGCGGCACGCATCGTCCCAGCGATTGCGCGGCGCACCGAAGCTCATCTCGCGACGGCGGCTGCGAAACGCGTCGAACGGTGGCGACGGATTGCCTTACAGGCCGCTGAACAGTCCCGTCGAATCTCGCCGCCCGAAATCTCCCCGCCCTTGAAGCTGAAGGCTGCCGCTGCCCTGCCAGGAAGCTTGCGCATTGTCCTCTCCGAAACCGAAACCGATGTAATGCTGAAAGACGTTCTTCAATCTCACTCCAACGACGGCGTGGTTATTCTTGCTCTCGGCCCTGAGGGTGGATGGACGGACGAGGAATTGAAATTGTTTCAAGAAGCGGGCTGGCTTTCGGCGTCGCTGGGGAGCACAATCCTCCGCGCTGAGACAGCGGCAATTGCCAGCCTGGCGGTGGCTCTTTCAGAACTACAGGCCTAGTCAAATTACCGTGTGGCGCGGGCGCCCCAGTCCGCGTTGCGGAATCCCAAGCACACTGTGGCGAAAGCAAGCATCCCTTCGCGGGCGGGGGCGCCCGCGCCACACCATCCGTTGCAAAATATCTTCAATCATTCTCTGATATGCTCCTGCCCAGTGGCTGCTACGAAACCCATCCCGGCTGCGCGAGCCTTCGAACCCGACCAGCGCCAGCGTGAGGCCATCGAACACGTGCGCGGGCCGATGCTCGTGGTCGCCGGCGCGGGCACCGGGAAAACCACCGTCCTCACCCGGCGCATTGCGCGGTTAGTCCGCGACGGCCACGCTCGACCCAACGAAATCCTGGCTGTCACCTACACAAAAAATGCCGTCCAGGAGATGCGCGAACGGGTGCGCGACGGACTGCGCGGCACTGATGTATCCGGTTTGCAGATTGCCACGTTTCACGAGTATTGCAACGATCTCCTCGGCCGATATGGGAAGCAGTTCGATGTGCTCGACGACCAAGATCTTTGGATTTATCTGCGTAGGCGCATCCCCGAGTTGCACCTGAACTACTTCGTGCGAGCGGCGAATGTCAGCCAGTTTCTCCATGATCTCCTCGGTTTCATGCGGCGCTGTCAGGACGATCTGGTGGACCCGAAAAAATACGCGAACTACGTGCATCAGCTTGAGCGAGGCGAGGCCACCATTCCGCGGGTGAGCAAATCAAAAGATGCCGATGATTTGTCCGACCAAGATGTCATCGGACGCTGCCAGGAAATCGCCAGCGTATTTGCCACCGTCGAGCGCATGCTGCGCGAAGACAACCTCGGCACCTTCGGCCACATGATCACACACGCGCACGCGTTGCTGGAAGGAAATGCCGGACTGCTCACCGGCGAACGCCAGCGCACCCGGTTCATCTTGGCGGACGAATTCCAGGACGTCAATTTCGCTCAGGTCAAGATTCTCCAGCAATTGGCCGGAGAAGAACGCAATGTCTTCGCCGTGGGAGATCCCGACCAGGCCATTTATCGTTTCCGTGGCGCGTCTAGCGCCGCATTCGGACTCTTTCAGGAACACTTCCCGGAAGCGAAGACGGTCGTCCTGGAAAAGAACCGGCGCTCCACCACCACGATCCTGAAATCCGCTTTCGCGCTGATTTCCAGGAACCCGGATGTCTTTCCTGCCGCGCAAGGCCCAGCATCCGCCTACCATCGTTCCCCGCTGATCTCCGCCCGCGAAGAAGAAGCATCTCGGGACGGGAGACCGTTGCCAAGTGTCCCAGTCGACGCAGTTGTGCTGACCGCAAAGGAAGTCGAATGCTCTGACTTAGTGACAACCATCCGCGATCGGCAACGCAAACTCCGCTGCAAGTGGAGCGACTTCGCCATCCTTTACCGCCAACATTTCCATCGGGAACAGATAGTGGCGGAGTTGGTCGAGCAGGGCATCCCGTTCGCGATCGAAAACATGGATGTCATGGACACTCCCGAAGCACGCGACCTGTTCGCCAGCCTGGGAGCAATCGTCTCGGTGAACGACAGCGCCAGCCTCTTCCGAGTCGCGGCCTTCCCTCCGTTCGCCATCGATCCAGAGAAACTGCGTGCCGGGATAAGAGCGATTCCGAGGGAAGAAAGGAAATCCGGAGTGGCCTCGGTCTTGGCCAAGATCGAAAATGGCGCCGCCGTGCTGAATGCCTTGCAGCAAGTCCGGGACGACGTGACGCGGGCGGCAACCACGAGCAGCGGGGTGTTGAACATAATCATTCGTCAGTTTGGATTGAATCGCACTTCCCCTGCGATCGCAGCCGTCCTCGAGTTCGTCAAAAAATGGGAGGAGAAACCCAGGGCAATCACAAAGACCGGCGACATCGGTGAATTCATTGACTACCTCCAGTATTTCCGCACCGCTGGCGGTGTGATCCCGATATCTACGGGCACCGAGAACGCAGTCCGTCTGATGACAGCGCACGTCGCCAAAGGGCTTGAGTTCAATCACGTTTTTATCATTCGAGCCAATTCCAATTCGTTCCCGTCGTCCTACAAGGAACCCCTGGTCGACTTTCCCCGCGAATTACAAGGCCTCGGGTCGGTGCCGATTTTCGACGACAAGGAATTGTGCCGGCAGGAGGAGCGCCGCCTGTTCTATGTCGCCATGACCCGCGCGCGGGACTCGCTCACCATCTACGCACGGCAGGGAAGGGGAAAAAAAGACCTTACCCCAGATGGTTTTCTGCGCGACCTGCTCAAGGACGTCAGCTTGAAGCCCTGGCTCCGCCAACGTCACGCGCTTGAATTCCAAACCGATTTATTTGCCGAGGCCGCGCCTGCACTGCCCGGCTCGGCCGTGAGTGAATGGCTCAAACTGCCGCCCGCCTTCGATCTCGGCGCAAGACTCAGCGCCAGCGCGCTACAAACTTATGAAATCTGCCCGCTGCAATTCAAGCTGGAGCGTGAATGGAGGATCCCCGGCGAAGTTCCCGCGGCCATGGAGTACGGCGCCACCATTCATCGCATCCTGCTGGCTTATTACGCCTCGGTGCGCCTCGGACGGACCATAGAGGACGACCAACTGATCGAGCTTTTCAAGACCGACCTCAGGGCCGCGGGCATTGAAGAAAAATATCAGCAGGAACTCTACGAGCGTCAGGGGATTGAACAGTTGCGCGAGTTCTTAGCCAGTTGCAAACGGGCTCCCGTGCCCCAGGTGCTGCACACCGAAGAGGGGTTCGAAATGCAGATCGGACCGGCCAAGGTGGTCGGCCGCATCGACCGCATCGATCGGCTGGACAACGGTCGTGTCGTGATTACCGATTACAAGACAGGCAGGCCCAAATCGCAGGAAGATGCCGACAAGAGCCTGCAACTTTCGATCTATGCTCTGGCCGCGCGCGAAAAGTGGGGTTACCACGCCGATCAGATCGTCTTCTACAACCTCGAAGAAAACAGTTCGGTGGTCACGCGCCGCAGCGACATCCAACTGCAGGAGTGCAAAACAAAAGTGGAAGAGGTCGCGCGAAAGATTGCCGCCGAAGAGTTTGATGCCAAGCCGGGTTTCTATTGCAGCTTCTGCGCTTACCGTAGCCTCTGCCCCGCCACTGAAAAACGCCTTCCCGTTGACAAGAAATTAATCAGCCGAAACTAGCGCGCAAAAACTTAGGGGACGCTTTTCGCGTCCCCCTGTTTTACTTTGGTGGAAGGCTCTTAGTGTTTCTTCTTTGCGGCCTTCTTTGCTTTCTTCTTGGTTGCCATTTGATCTATTCTCCCTTTCCATTTTTCATGGACTTGAAATGCAACGGTCGTTTGTTGCAACTCATTGATGTATAGAGTCAATGAAAAGTGATGTCAAGAAAAAAATGACGTTGGATGAGCACAGACCCATACACCAAAGTCACTGAACTGGTCTCAGGAAGAAAATTTCCTCGCGCAAAACGCATTTCATCGCCTCGGTCAAGGAAAGTTCTCTCGCGAAGCTCGACGAAATTTGTGTCTACGAACTATCTCCAATCTATGTTTGGTTCAAGACAGAGCTGCCGCATAAACAACCGCAGCGCTCCAACTGAATTCATCTTTTTCCACCCCGGCACATCTATAATTGACAGGCACGAAATAATCAGAGGAGCACATAAATGGCTGCTTTCGACGATGTCGTCATCATCTCCGGCTGCCGCACGCCCGTGGGAAAGTTTCAGGGAAGCCTTTCGGATTTGAGCGCAACGCAATTGGGAGCGATCGCGGTTCGTGAAGCCGTGAAGCGCGCTAGGGTCGATCCCAAGCAGATCGACGAATGCATCATGGGGAACGTACTCTCCGCCGGCCTCGGTCAGAATCCGGCACGGCAAGCTGCAATCTTCGGTGGTCTCGCTCCCGAGGTAGGTGCCATGACTGTAAACAAAGTCTGTGGCTCCGGACTCAAAGCGGTCGCACTTGCAGCGCAAGCGATACAGACCGGGAACAGTTCCGTCGTAGTCGCGGGTGGGATGGAATCGATGACCAACGCCCCCTACCTGCTCCCGCAGGCGCGAAGAGGATATCGCCTGGGAAACGCGCAGATTATTGACTCGATGGTGAACGACGGGCTATGGGACATCTACAACAATTACCACATGGGCATCACCGGCGAGAACGTCGCGGAAAAATACGGCATCAGCCGCGAGGAGCAGGACCAGTTCGCTGTGAACTCGCACCGCAAGGCACTCGCCGCCATCAAGGAGTGCCGCTTCAAATCGCAGATCGTCCCCGTTGAACTGCCGTCCAAGAAAAAGGGCGAAGCGCCAGTTATCTTCGATAAAGACGAATCACCCCGCGAGGATACAACGATCGAAGTCTTACGCTCGCTAAAGCCAGCGTTCAAAAAAGACGGCACGGTCACCGCCGGCAACGCTCCCGGAGTGAACGATGGCGCCGCCGCCCTCGTGGTCACCAGCGCCAAGCGCGCGAAAGAGCTCGGCGCGAAACCCATGGTCCGGATCATGGCACAAGCCACCAGCGGAGTCGAACCCAAATGGGTCATGATGGCCCCGGTCGGTGCCGTTCGCACAATTTGGGAAAAGACCGGCTGGAAGAATGAAGACGTGGACCTCTATGAACTGAACGAGGCATTCTCGGTGCAAGCGCTGGGCGTGATGCGCGAACTGGGCCTCGACCCCAACAAAGTAAACGTGAACGGCGGCGCCGTCGCCATCGGACACCCCATCGGAGCCAGCGGAGCGCGAGTGCTGGTCACGCTCATCTACGAAATGATCCGCCGCGATGTCCACCGCGGCGTCGCAGCTCTTTGCCTGGGTGGCGGGAACGCGGTGGCAATGGCCGTCGAAAGATAGGCTCGTCTCGATCGCGCGTCCGTCGCGTACCCGCAGCAACTCCTTGCGAGGACGCATGGCGACACGGACCTAATCTGCGGCCAATTCGTCGACTGATGCAGGTGAAGCTGACTGAACGTCCCGCAGTCGGCGCTCGAGAAATCGGCGCTCGCTGTCATTGGTAACCAGCGCGAGGGCCTGCAGGTAGCTCTTCGCCGCTTCGACTGGGGACCCCAGGCGGCGCAGAAGATCGGCCCGTGCGGCATGCAGCAGGTGATAGTTGGCGAGATCGTTGGTTGCAGCCAGCGCATCCACCAGCGCCAGCGCCGGTCTAGGACCCTCCACCATCGCCACGGCCACCGCGCGGTTCAGCGACACGATGGGAGAGGGCTGCACTCGCTCGAGAAGATCGTAGAGGCCGACGATCTGGCGCCAGTCCGTATCTTCAGCTCGCGCCGCCTGACAATGCAACGCAGCGATCGCTGCTTGCAGCGCAAATGGACCGGGTCCGCCACGAAAAGCCTCCTCGACCAGCGGCAGCGCCTCGGCAATCTGTCCATGATCCCAGCGGCTGCGATCTTGCTCTTCGAGAACCACGAGATCCCCGGCCTCATCGAGACGAGCATGGCGCCGCGCGTCTTGAAGCAACATGAGGGCGAGCAGAGCAGTAACTTCCGCCGGAGCCTGCGGCCCCAGCAACAACTTCACCAAGCGCCCCAGGCGGATGGCCTCAGCACAGAGCTCCGTCCTCACCAGCGGCGCGCCTCGAGTGGCCGCATAGCCTTCGTTGAAGACCAGATAGATCACGGTCAGCACCGCGTCGAGCCGCGCAACCATGTCGTTCGTCTCGGGCACGCTATACGGAATGCCGGCGTCACGAATCTTACGCTTGGCGCGTACCAGCCGCTGCGCCATGGTCGTCGCAGGCACCAGAAACGCCCGCGCAATCTCGTCCGTATCAAGGCCGCACAGCGTGCGCAGGGTCAGCGCCACCTGCGCTTCCGTCGCGAGCCCCGGGTGGCAGCAAGTGAAGATCAGCCGAAGGCGGTCGTCGGGAATTTCGCTGGTGTCGTAATCCGGCTCTTCGATGGTACTGACCAAGCCGGAGGTGGCGTACGATTCAAGTTTTTCCTCGAACCGCGCTTTGCGCCGGATCTGGTCGATGGCCTTGTGCCGAGCCGTCTGGATGATCCACGCGCGCGGAAATTCTGGCACGCCGGAAACTCGCCATTGATCTACAGCGGTTGCAAAGGCTTCCTGCGCACACTCCTCGGCAAGATCGAAGTCGCCGATGAGGCCAATCAGCGTGGCCACGACCCGGCCCCAGTCGGAGCGATAAACTGTTTCGACGGCCTCAGTGGCACCGAGCGACATACCTGATTGTAAATATATTTTCATGGGTGTGTCGATCTGGCCGGTCGCCGTTCGACTTACTGATGGAGGCACGCAAATGAAATACATGCTGCTGATTTACGCCGACGAGCAGGCATGGACTGAGACTGAGCGGGAGCATTGTTACGGGGAGTCGACACAGCTTGCCCATGCGCTTAAATCGAATGGCCAGTACCTGGCTGCCTCCCCGCTGCAGCCCGTGTCGACCGCGACCAGCGTCCGCGTACGCGAGGGCAAACGACTGGTGACCGACGGTCCGTTCGCGGAGACGCGCGAACAACTCGGCGGCTACTTCCTGATCGACGCCAAGGACCTCGACGAGGCGATCGGCATTGCCGGACGGATTCCAGGCGCGCGCAAAGGCACCGTCGAGATCCGGCCGGTGGTCGAGATCCCAGACCTCCCGGCGAAATAGCTGGCTGTCGGGAGCGGCACAACAAAAGAGGACACCTATATGCAAAAAATCACTCCGTTCTTGTGGTTCGACGGCAAAGCCGAAGAGGCGATGAATTTCTATGTCTCTGTCTTCAAGAATTCAAAGGTTGGAAGGGTTACTCGATATGGAGAAGGAGGGCCGGGGCCGAAGGGCACGGTAATGTCCGCGACCTTCCAACTCGATGGACAAGACTTTTTCGCACTCAATGGTGGCCCGCAATTCACCTTCTCGCCGGCTATATCGTTCTTCGTGAACTGTGAAACGCAGCAGGAAGTAGACGACCTGTGGGAGAAGCTTTCTGCAGGCGGAGAAAAAGAAAGATGCGGTTGGCTGAAGGACAAGTATGGCCTGTCGTGGCAAATCATTCCCTCTGCTCTGGGAAAGATGTTGCAAGACAAAGATCCTGAGAAATCAAAAAGGGTCATGCAGGCAATGCTTCAAATGAGCAAAATTGACATCAACGGCTTGAAGCAGGCCTACGACAGGGCATAACCCAGTACCATCCATCATTCACCAGCCCAAGGAGGGCACTGTGAAACTGAATTCTTATCTTACTTTCAACGGGCAATGCGAGGCTGCGTTCAGGTTCTATGAGCAGTGTCTTGGCGGCAAGATCGTTACCATGCTCAGCCACGGGGATTCGCCAATAGCGAAACAAGTGCCATCCGAATGGCACAACAAGATCCTTCATGCCAGCCTGACCGTTGGCGACCAGGTATTGATGGGTTCTGACGCGCCGCCTGAGCATTATGAAAAAGCGAAAGGCTTCTCGGTGGCGATTGGCATCGCCAGCGTGGCAGAAGCAGAACGCATATTTCACACGTTGGCAGAACACGGGACGGTGCAAATGCCGATCCAGGAAACCTTTTGGGCCGTCCGTTTCGGCATGGTTGTCGATCGCTTCGGCGTACCATGGATGATCAACTGCGAACAAGCGGCCTAATCCTTGCGTTCCAGGGGACACCGGCGAGCGGGTATTCCGGGAGGATGGATCATGGCTACTCGCAGAGACCGCTGATAATGCGGAGAAGAAGCGAAAAAGATGAAGACGAAGCTCAACTAGTCGATTCATAAAACACAATAAAGAAAAGGAGACAAAGACCATGGAAATAAAACCCACGCACGAACAAGCGCAACTCCACTTGCAGGTTTATGACATGCGCCGCGAGGCCCGGCTGCGCCAGGGACGCGATTGGTTCTTCAAGAACTACTTCGTGGACAATCTCGATGACTGGATGCGAATCGCGGCGCCCGGAACGGAATCAGGCGCGCTCGCGATGATGGTGCTCAGTTATTGGGACCAAGCCTGCGCGTTGCTCAACTACGGTCTGCTCCACGAAGACCTCTTCTTTGAGACCAGCGGCGAGTTTTTCGGGGTCTGGGAGCGCGTCAAGCCCGTCGTCCCGCAGGCTCGGGAGCGGTTCGTAAATAAGCAGTTCCTCGCGCACTTGGAAAAAGCTGCGCAACGCTACGAAGCCTGGATTGAAAGCCGCAATCCTGGAAATATCGCCGGCATGCGCCAGTTTATGAAACAGATGCGAACTCAGCTTACAACAGCAGCCTGAAGCCTGACGCAGCCGCCAGAGTAAATAGCAATCGAGCCTGCGCCCAGGGCGCATAACCGTGCTTCTGCGGCGCAGGCTCGCATTTAGTTTAAGGAGCAAAGCCATGTTAAAAGAAAGTAGTGCATTCAGCGGTTTTTCGGTGAACGACATCCAAAAGGCAAAGCAATTCTATGGGCGGACACTCGGGCTGGAGGTATCCGAATCTAACGGCCTGTTGAAGCTGCACCTTGCGGGCAACACTTCAGTGCTCATATACCCCAAGCCTAACCATTCTCCGGCAACATTCACCGTTCTCAATTTTCCGGTGAAGAACGTCGACGAAGCCGTGGACGAGCTCACCAAGCGCGGCGTACGCTTTGAGATCTATAACGATCCCGGCCTCAAAACGGACAAGAAAGGCATCTTCCGCAACGGGGGACCCGTCATAGCGTGGTTCAAAGATCCGGCGGGCAACATCCTGTCCGTGCTCGAGAAGCCGTAATCACATTTATCGAGAGCAGCTTGATTGAGATTTAACGAAGTCTTATGTAAACGGCGGATTCAGAATCCCGTAGCTCAGGAGCGGTCAATGAACGGAAAGATGGCTGAGACAATCGCATTCGGAACCCTCGTGCTGGTTGTTGTGATGAGCGCTGTGTCGCAAACACAAGCACAGGACCCCAAAACCCCGTACCCGAGCATGGCCCCACTTGATCAGTACCTGATGGCGGAGCGAAACGCCGAGATAGCGCTGGCGCGGAGCGCTGCCCCGGAATCCATCTCCCACGATGCCGAGGTCATGGTCCTCGGAGGGCATGGTTACGAAACCGCGGTCAAAGGCAACAACGGTTTCGTGTGCATGGTGGAACGATCATGGGCCGCGGGAATCGACGATCCCGATTTTTGGAATCCCAAGCTGCGGGCTCCGATCTGCCTCAACCCGCCGGCCGCGCGATCCTACCTTCCACTCACGATCAAGAAAACCGAGTTGGTGTTGGCTGCACGATCCAAAGCTCAGATGTTCGAGGATATCAAAGCGGCTTTCGACAAAAAGGAATTGCCGACGCTGGAATCCGGCGCGATGTGCTACATGATGTCGAAGCAAGGGTACTTGAGCGACCGTGATGGGCGCTGGCGTCCCCACCTGATGTTTTTCGCTCCGTTAACGGACCCTGCAGCTTGGGGCGCAGGCTTGCCGGGTTCTCCGGTTATAGCATTTAAGGACACTCCGGAGCGACTGACCGTGTTTCTAATTCCGGTCGGCCAGTGGTCGGACGGGACGGCTGCACCCACGGATGTGCGCTGACGTCCGCGCCGACGCAAATGGGCGAGCTAGCCCGCACAAATACTTCGTTGTGTAATACTGCCGGGAATACCGGCGCAAGACTGATGCTAATGAAAAGGAGCGAGGGATGAGCAAGGTACGAGTACTGGTCGGCACACGCAAGGGCGCATTCGTCCTGACGTCAGACGGCAAGCGCGAAAAATGGGACGTTAGTGGCCCGCACTTCGCGGGCTGGGAGATGTATCACCTCAAGGGATCGCCCGCTGATCCCAATCGCATTTACGCTTCGCAGACCAGCGGATGGTTCGGGCAGATCATTCAGCGCTCCGACGACGGCGGCAAAACCTGGCATCAGCCCGGAACGCCACCGGGAGAACCGCCCGCCCCCGGTCCTCCGAAGGCCGCAAGCAACAAGTTCGCTTACGACACGTCTCCCGAAAGCGGCAAGCCGCTCACCACGCACCAGTGGTACGACGGCACGCAACATCCGTGGGAGTTCAAGCGGGTGTGGCATCTGGAGCCGTCGCTCACCGATCCCGACACGGTTTACGCTGGCGTGGAAGACGCCGCCATCTTCCGCTCGACCGACGGCGGCGAGAACTGGAAGGAATCCTCTGGCTTGCGCGGCCACGGCACCGGCCCTCAGTGGCAGCCGGGCGCGGGCGGCATGTGCCTGCACACCATTATTCTTGATCCGAGCAATTCGCAGCGGATGTACATTGCAATCTCAGCGGCGGGCGCCTTCCGCACCGACGACGGCGGCAAGAGCTGGAAGCCGATCAATCGCGGACTGAAGTCGCAATACATTCCTGACCCGAATGCCGAGGTCGGTCACTGCGTTCATCACATCGCCATGAACCCGAAGCGCCCGGGCGTGCTGTTCATGCAGAAGCACTGGGACGTCATGCGCAGCGACAACGCGGGCGACTCGTGGCAAGAAATCAGCGGGAACCTGCCCACGGATTTCGGTTTCGTGATCGACGTTCACGCGCACGAGCCCGAGACCATCTACGTCGTTCCCATCAAGAGCGACTCGGAACACTTTGTTCCGGATGGCAAGCTGCGCGTCTACCGCAGCCGCACCGGCGGAAACGAGTGGGAAGCGCTCACCAAAGGTCTGCCGCAAAGCAACTGTTACGTCAACGTATTGCGCGACGCCATGGCCGTCGACTCGCTCGACAAGTGCGGAGTATATTTCGGCACCAGCGGCGGACAAGTGTACGCCTCGGCCGATGCCGGAGACAGCTGGGCTCCTATCGTCCGAGATCTTCCGGGCGTGCTCTCCGTCGAGGTTCAGACGCTGCCATGATCAAACTAACAACCATCACACTGTCATGATCCGAATCATATTGCCGCCACATCTGCGGACGCTGGCACACGTCGGCGGCGAGGTCGAGCTCGACGTCAAAGGTGAGGTCACGCAGCGCTCGGTGCTTGACACGCTGGAGGCCAGCTATCCGATGCTTCGCGGTACGATCCGCGATCACGTCACGCAACAGCGCCGGCCGTTCTTGCGATTCTTCGCCTGCGAAGAGGATCTGTCCCATGAGCCGCCGGACGCCCCACTGCCCGACGCCGTCGTGTCGGGGGCAGAGCCCTTTGTCATCCTAGGGGCCATTGCGGGGGGTTAGAGTTTACGAGCAAGACTCTGCAGCGGTACAAGCGAGCGTCCTCGCTCGTGCGCCGAAATGCTGTTTGGTGAAGAACGTCCAACCCCGGCGGCTAAAGCCGGGTTCTTTTCGACGACTTACGGTATGCCTGAAGGCATACCCTGATACGAATCGGGAGTTTTTCCGCAAGGCTGTGGAGCCGTGTTCTTCCGAAACCATTTATGAAACCAGTTCTATGCTTTCTCCGTGCCTGGTGACAAACCGTGTCTTCCTTTTCTGCGTGGCGCGGCTCTCTGGCTGCTTGGAGGCTTGGGCGGGGTGAGGCCGACTGCGTTGAACACGGTGCGCAGGTCGCGCCAGTCGCCGCGCATTGCGCCTTCGATTGAGGCTTCGAGCTTTTTGATTTCGTTGCAGCGGGCAGCTTGACGCGTGGTGAGCGGCGGGATGTTTTGGCCCTGGGTATTTTGGCGGCTTGTCTCGGACACGTGGGGAGAATTCCCTGTTGCACCGTTGCCACGATTGGCGGGGTGGGGTCCTTCGAGTCGCGCAAAGTGCGCGCTCGCTCAGGATGACATTCTCCCTGATGACATCTTCTTGGGTCCTACGATGGATTTTGCGGAACCGAGTGGTTAAGGATCTAATTTTCGCAACGCGAAAAATGGGGCACGCGATTCCCGTTGCGGATGGCGTATGGTTGTATCTTTGCATTTTCGCTATCAATTGAGGATCGTCCATGGGCGCACCGAAAAAGAGCACGATTTCTGCCGATAAAATAGATCTGTACGACAAACTCGTCGCAACTATTCCCGAGATCAAACGCAAGGGCGCTGCCAATCCGTACACATCCATGAACGGCCACATGTTTACACTGCTGCATCAATCTTGCTCATTGGCCATCAGGCTGGCCGAGGATAAACGAGAGGAGTTTTTGAAGAAGTATAAGACTACGTTGTTTAAGGCGTACGGCACCGTCATGGAAGAGTATGTAACAGTTCCTGACACATTGTTGAGGAATACGAAAGAGCTGCAGAAGTATCTCGAATTGAGCTATGAATATGTCAAGACGTTAAAGCCCAAGCCAACCAAGAAGAAGTCTTGACCAACCCGAAAGAGTGGGGCACCGGACATCAGGCTTAGGACTCGGGCGGTCGCTCGACTGACGCCGTGCTCGGCAGCGTGACCGTGAACACCGCGCCGCCTCCCGGCCCCGAAGCGGCCTCGACGTTTCCATTGTGTTCTCGCAGGATGGCTTTGCAGATGCTCAGGCCGAGGCCAGTCCCGCGGCCTGGGCGCTTGGTGGTGTAGAAGGGATCGAAGATGTTGGGCAGGATCTCTGGCGAGATTCCGGGCCCATCGTCCTGAAAAATAACTGCGACCGACTTTTCATTCTTTTCCAGGCGGATGCGCAAAGTGCCGCGATCGCGCACTTCCCGCATCGCCTGTTCCGAGTTCAACATCAGGTTCAGAAACACTTGCATCAACTGGTGCGCGTCTCCGCTAACCGCCGGGACGGATGTCTCCTTCAGGAAATCTACCGTGATATTGCTCTTGCGCAAGGAATACGCGTGCAGGTGCAAGGTCCTTTGCACCAGTTCGCCGAGGTCGATGGGGCTCTTGCCGGGTGCTGGAGGCCGGGAGAAGTACATCAGGTTTTGAACAATTTCCGCCGCACGGCGAGCTTGCTGTTGCAGAACGACCATTTGTTTCCGGACTGACTCGGGGGCTTCGCCCTCCTGCAGCAATTCGGACATCCCCAGAATGCTGGTGAGCGGATTATTCAGTTCGTGCGCAAATCCGCCGATCATCTGTCCCATGGCCGCGAGCCGTTCACTCTGGATGATCTGTTGCTCAAGTTTCTTTTCCACCGTAATGTCGCGCACGGAGACAATCGCGCCGCTCAGCTTGTTTTCCGCATCGAACAGCGGGCTGGCGGAAGCGCGGGTGGTGCGCCAGCTTCCGTCGCGATGACGCGCATTATAGTCACAGGACCCAAACATCTTCCGGCCCGTAATCAGGTCGCGATACAACCCAAGCAGCTCGGGCGAGTAATCTTGTTCTTCTTCGACTTTCTTGCCTAGCAGGTCTTCTGGCTTGTAGCCACGCAGGTCGTGGATGCGCGAACTCACGAAACTGTAGCGTCCGTTCAGATCGATCACCAGGATCAGGTCGGGAAAGCTTTCCAAAAGATAGCGCTGGAACTCTTCCTGACGCCGCAACGCTTTTTCCATCTCCCGGCGCTCGGTTACGTCTACGAGCGTGCCCTGGTAGCGGACGATCTTGCCCCCTGCATCCCACACCGCCCGGGAAGTGTCGAGGAAGACCCCAAGCGTGCCGTTCTTGCGATGCAACATGATTTCCCGCGTGCGTATGCCGCCTTGATCATCCGCAGTCCGCCCCAGCACAGGACTTTGATTGGGATCGGAGTTCAATGCCCTGGGATCGAGCGAAACTAACTCCTCCTTGCTCTCATATCCCAGAACCTGTACTAGAGCGGCGTTGCCGTCGAGTAACTTGCCTTCCGGTGTGCTGAAGTAAACGCCTTCCTGAAGAGTTTCGAACAGCTCGGTAAATCGCCGTTCCTTTTCGCGTTCTTCGGTGACGTCGCGGGCAAGGCCGCTTACGCCCACTACCTCGTCACCCTTCACGATCGCATTGAGGGCACAATCAAAGTAGAGTGTGCGGGCGCTCCCTTTCAGCCGGACAGAAACCACACCCGACCAGCGGCGTTTTTCAAGAAACCGGGCTAAGCCGCGATCCACATCTTCACGTTTCGGTTCGTCCAGAAACTCCTCTCCCCGATGACCTATCACCTCGGTGTAGGGCATCCCGAGCAATTCAGTTACGCGCCGGTTTACGGTCTTGATCTTTCCGTCCAGGGAAGTGGCAAAGGCAATGTCATCGAAGGAATCGATCAGTTCTTTGAAACTGCGTTGGGAACGCGCAATGAGCTCCCCGAGTTGATCGAGTTGATCATTCGTGGGTGTGGTGGCGCGCTCTTGCATGCCGCGGACCAGGTTTCTTAGTTCGGTAACCCGCTTCCTTCGTCCGTAGGCGAAGCCCGCAAACGCGATGGCGACGCAGAACACGGCGATGGAAAGCAGACCGAGGTGATAGGGGAGGTTTTGCAGCCGTTCCCAGGATTCCGCCGCTAATCCCGCAGCCAGCAGAACCACAAACAGAAGCGCAATGCGCCACAACCAGGCTTCTTCCTGCTCCAGGTTGGTTGGCGTGGCAGCAGGAGGCGTCGGTTCTTTTTTTGGTTCTAACATGAAAGCATTCCCACACTTGCCGGCGTGCTCTTGAAGGTTGAAGGGCCTGAGCCTAGGCGAATCGTAGTCTATGGGACGGATGCAAACAACCGAAAGGGTGTTGGGTAATTTGGTTCACAGACGAAACGTTAGACCGTTGTTCATTTGTCACAAACTCACTGTGACATCAGTCACCACTTATTCAAGACCGCAAGGCGTAGGGTGGAACTTTAGGCCGACTTGTCGCCTTCCCTCGTCACGACGAGTCCGAACAAATCTGTTTGCCTGACGCACAGATCCAAGTTCTATAAGACGCCGATGCTCTATAAGACGCTGAGTGCCGCAGTTTACGGTATCGATGCCAGCATCATCGAGGTCGAGGTCGATGTGTCTGGAATTAAGACAATGGAGGATCACTTCCACACCGTGGGTCTGCCCGATGCTGCCGTCCGTGAGAGCCGGGATCGGGTGCGGGCGGCGCTGAAGAACTGCGGGTACGACATTCCTCCCACGCATATCACGATTAATCTTGCGCCCGCGGATATTCGCAAGGAGGGCTCCGGCTTCGACCTGCCCATGGCCCTGGGAATCCTGGGCGCTTACGGTGGCCTTAATAAGAAGGAGGTGCCCGATTGCCTTTTCGTGGGGGAACTGTCGCTCGATGGCGGGGTTCGCGGGGTTCGCGGTGCGCTGCCCATCGCAATTGAGGCGCGCGGGAGAAAGATCGCGCGCCTGGTGGTGCCTGAACTTAACGCCAAAGAAGCGGCCATGGTCGGGGGAGTGGAAATCTATCCGGTGAAATCGCTGCTGGATGTGATCCGCTTCGTGAACACAGGCAATGGCATCCAGCCGCTCAAAGTGGACAGCGACACCTTGCTTAGCGAGGCGCAGCAATTCCTCGTGGACTTCAAGGATGTGCGCGGTCAGCACTCCGCCAAGCGCGCCTTGGAGGTAGCTTGCGCCGGCGGTCATAACATCCTGATGATCGGTCCTCCCGGCTCAGGCAAAACCATGCTAGCCAAGCGCATGCCGACCATCCTGCCGCCTTTCACATTTGAAGAGGCCCTCGAAACCACCAAGATTCACAGTGTCGCGGGCGTGCTCGATCCCGGCGCCGGATTGGTGGGCGTGCGCCCTTTTCGCTCACCCCACCACACCATCTCCGACGCTGGATTAATCGGAGGCGGGGCCGTTCCCCGTCCCGGCGAGGTCTCCCTGGCTCACAATGGCGTCTTGTTCTTGGACGAACTCCCCGAGTTTCCGCGCAACGTTTTGGAAGTCATGCGCCAGCCTCTTGAGGACGGGACCGTCTGCATCGCTCGTGCGTCCATGTCGCTGACTTTTCCCGCGCGCTTCATGCTGGCTGCGGCGATGAATCCGTGTCCCTGCGGCTACTTCAACGATCGTTCGCGCGAGTGCCATTGCACGCCACCCTTGATTCAGCGCTACATGTCTAAGATTTCGGGGCCGTTGCTCGACCGGATCGATATCCACATCGACGTGCCCGCGGTGAACCATAAGGAGATGCGCTCGGGCACCGAGCCCGAAAGCTCTGCCAAGATTCGCGAACGGGTGATGCGCGCCCGCGGAGCGCAGTTAGGAAGATTCTCGTCTTCGCCGCGAGAAAAGCTTTATTGCAACGCGCAAATGGGGCCTCGGCACATTCGCGCTTTTTGCGAGCTTTCGGCGGACTGCGAGCGGTTGCTGGAGCGCGCCATGGCCCAGCAAGGCCTGACGGCTCGAGCTCATGATCGCATCCTCAAAGTCGCTAGAACGATTGCAGATCTTGAAGGAGGAAAGTCAATCGAGCCTAAGCACATCGCCGAGGCTATCCAGTACCGCACTCTGGATCGGACGTTCTGGGCGTAAGCACCAAGCGCGATGGAGGACGGGCGTCCCGCCCGTCTGGGAGAGCGCAGACTCAGAAGGCCAAGAAGGACGCTAAGTCATTTAGAATTAGTATCTTGATGTTCAAGAATCTGGCTCAATCGCTGGGCACTCTCTCATCGCCGACGCACATTTCTGGTGAGAAGTTGAGAGTATTGCAAGAAACACTTGACGTCTCGTTCATTCTCACGTACGGTGTACAGTTCCGAAGGCTTACATATTCAGTTGGTCTGAGGAATCTCCGCTGGCGACCGGACATAATCCAAGAACCGAGAAACTTTCGGGCCGGACGGAGCATCTATACGAGTAACCAGAGATTTCCCGTACAACCCATCTGAATTGAGTAACTTAGGCACTCTGGTCAGGTTTCTTCTTGCTAGGAAAGGGGCGTGCGGCAAGTCTCCTTCGATTAGGAGAGTGACTCATTATGCGTTCTGATCGCGTTTTTGACGCTTTACATACATTGCGGAATCGTTATATGCTTTGCCAGCTTGCGTCCAAGGCTACCCGTAAGTTTCACAAGCCCAACACCAGAATCCAGGAAACCATGAACGAGGTTCTGGATAAGATTGCAAGCTCGGAGCGGCAGACGGTTCTGTCGGAACCTGAAAATTTTGCCGAGGCACAACGGCGGGCTGCTTAACCAGCCCCGCCGCCTGCCCCGCGATTACCAAGTCTTTTCTGAGTACCCCCCTTTGAAAATTTCCCTTCGCAGGTGAACTAAATAATGACCATCGCAGAACTAAAAGAAAAAAATATTACAGAGCTGAC
>DATNNO010000041.1:0-2479 GCA_035601775.1 Terriglobales bacterium
CAATCGACGGCTATGCTCGCAGTCTCTGTCCCTCTGATCCGAACTTCCCCAAACTGGAAGATTTCGAGCTCCAGGTGCATCAGATGAAAAACGGGGAGTGGATCTGCTATCCGGTAGGAAAGACTCCATATGCCAAGAAAGTAGATGTCGGATCTTGTCCCGGAAAAACTGAAGAGGAGGCTCGGGAACGGGTCATCAAACGATACAACTACGTCGCCCGGAAAAGCACTGATCTCGGTGGCTTCATGTGGTAGCCATCACGTATCCAGCATATCCCAATCGTCACCCAGCACCCAACGGAGAGCAAGCGGAGAAGCTCGTCCACCAACGCGGCCGCACATCGGGTCGGAGAAGTGGTGGAGCAGCCGCTCTCTCTCTCCAGAAACGGTACCCCGTGAGTACCGAAGTCAGCGCGAAGGCTGGGCGAACGAACTAAGCGGCAGGTTCGAGACGGAAGCCCAAAGCTGCGGCTTTGCGTTGCAGCGATAGTTTCTCTCGTTCGGCGCGCTTAGTTTCGTGCTGTTGCGCGCCGCGATCTACCCAGGCCTGACCATGCGTCAGCATCCGATAAATGAGCCGAGCCAGGTGCGCGGCCATGGCCTTGATGGCTTTGCCGGGACCGAGGCGACTGCGCAGGTGCCGGAAGCGAGCGCCCAAATAGCTGTCGCTACGGGCCAGCGTGCTGGCCGCCATACGCAGGGCCTCAGCCACACGATTCTTCACTTTTTGGCGTTCTTGTTTAATTACCTTGCCGCCGCTGATCTGCCGGCAGGGCGCCAACTTTAGCCAGGACACCAAGTGGTTTTCGGTTCGCCATCGGGTCATGTCGGTTCCCAACTCGGAGAGGAAGGTTGCGATGGTCATCACGTCCACTCCATCGATAGACTTCAGATTGACTCCGCAGATTCGGGTGAATTCCGCTTCCAAATCGAACTTTGGCTGGTTCTTCTGGGACTTGCTCCGGCTCTTCTGCTTGTTCTTCTTGCCGCTGTTTTGGCTTGGATCATTCTTGTCGTTTGCTGCGGTCTCGGGCGTAAGTTCTTTGGGTTGCGTGACCGGCCGGTCCGGCAACACCGCCAAATACTTCTGTAGCCGGCCGTCGCAATCCGCGATCTGTTTCTGGCAGAAATCGTAGGCCTCCACCGCTTGCTGCAACTCGAACAAGACGTCTTCCCGCCAGTTGCCTTCCAGGCTGCGTGCGATTTCTTCTTCGCTGGCCTGAATCCGATAGTTCTTCAGCTTGGCGAGTTGGTAAGGATCCCGCTCCCCTTTCACAACGGCTCGAATGATGGCCAGTCCCGTTTCTCCGCTGACATCGCTGATGGCGTTGGCCAATTGCACGTTCATGGTCGTCAACGCCTTTTGCATATGTTGGATCGCCCGCGCCCCTTCCCGCACATGCCGGTTACGCAGCCGCCAGATCGTGCGCACCAAGCGAATCTCCTCCGGTGGCCGGAAGGAGTTCCGCAGCAGTCCATACGTATGCAGTTTCAACAACCATTGACTCTCCTGCACATCCGTTTTCCGCCCCGGCAGATTCTTGGTTTCCCGAGCATTGGCCAGGCACACCTGAAATCCAGCTTCCTCCAGAACGTCGTACACCGCGATCCAATACACGCCGGTGGACTGCATCACCACATGCGTCACACCGCACGATTTCAGCCACTCCGCCATCTTGGCCAAATCCGCAGTCCAACTCCCAAACTCTCGCACCGGCGCGGGGTCGCGCCCCGGCCTCACCGCCACATAGTGGCTTTCATTGCCTACATCAATGCCGGCTGCATGCGAATGGATAATCTCCAGTCCGGGGTCGTCTGAGCTGAGCCGGCGGACGAATGCCTTGCGTTGTTTCCGGTTCAACTTGCCGCTCATTAATCGCTCGAAAGTAGATGCTTTGCGCTTGGCCATATCCTCGTTCTTTCCCTAATGCGTTGGATTAGACGAGGCGCTCGGCTCGATCCGCGATCACTTCACAAACTCTCCAGCGGGGTCGAGCCGGCCTGGTCTGCCAGGACGCTCGCCACCAAACAATGGATCGCCGCGACCGAAGTCAGGCTGTTAAAACGGGCACCAAGGCACCAAAGTTAAGGCGACTATAGCTTGCCGCGCTTCGTCCTCTTCTACTCTGCACGACCCGCCTGCTCGCCATCAAGTTTCAGACACTTTGGAGCGCGACTCAAGACGCGTTTCGCCGCTGTTAAGGAACAACAACGGTGTCCCCGTTTTCCAGGAAGATATTCTGTCCCAGATTCTTGCCCTTCAGGACGTCCTGATAGTTGAACCTGTAGCGCTCCGCTCCGCGAATCAGGATGATCTTTTTCTTATTGGCGAAATCCCGAAATCCGCCGGCATTGGAGAGAGCATCGAAAATTCTAGTGGGGGTCACCAGCGGATATTCTCCCGGACGGATGACCTCGCCCGTCAAGAAAAATTTCTTGCTGTTCACCTGCTGGATGGTCACGGTCACGTCAGGCTTGTT
>DATNNO010000042.1:0-29013 GCA_035601775.1 Terriglobales bacterium
CCTCTATGGGACGACCAGCGGAGATGGCACCACGACCTTCGGTTCGGTGTTTGAGATCACGCCGTAGTCGGCTCATCTGGCGACTAAAGCCTGCTGGCAAAGAGTGACCAGGGAAGGGCCACGTTGCTGTTGAAATATCGCGATAACGCTCATTGACCTTTGAAGGGTGTTTTGAGAGCTATGGCCTGGTTTCGTCAACAGTCAACTGCAAGAGCAAGTCCTAGTCTGCGTTCTGATACTGGTGTGACAACCCTAATCCGCAAATCGTGGTTCAGGCTCCATCCTTGGCGAACCGGCATGTTGGTAGTTGCTTCCTTGGCAGCGGGGTATTTCGTTTACCTATGCTCGCCTCATGGATATCGTCAGCTTGAACATCTTGAATCGCGTCTAGACCAGTTAACGCCGCAGGGTGCCCGGATTGAGAACGTTCGTGCCGGGCTATCACATGAAGGAATCGAGTACCGCGAGTGGGTGCAGGAATCGGCGGCACCGCTGCTGTCAGACGGTTCTGGAGCCAAGATTGCCGCGAATCGAGGTGAGTATGTCATATCGTCCCGCCATCCTACCGAGGCTTGGCAGTTCCCGTGTGGCGAACAGCTAAACATCATTCTCGTTTTCGACGGGCAGAATCGGCTGATTAGACGGTACATCGGTCGATTTCACATGTGCCCCTGAACACCTTTGCGGACAACTGGCGATAAATCGCGATAGCACTCATCGACCTTGCGACCCGGGGTTCTGAGCGCTATCGCCTGATTTTCATCAACTGTAAAGTCGGCCGATCATGCGTACCTCCCTAGCGTTCTTCAGGAAAATGCGATTCATGGCCGGCTACACACTGCCAGCGCCCATCGCGATAGACAAAAATATCCGTAAAGCGATTCTTCGCATAGAATTTTCCGTCATCGCTCCTTATCCCGCCCAGCCCGCGGACATACGCGAAATTGCCATACACGTGCGCATGCAAGTCAGACAATTCGAAGTGAACGGTGCTCGGAGTCGCGGCGCTCGCCAGCATTGCGCGGCGGTCGATCAGTGAGCCATCAAAGTCAGCCTCTTCGAATTCATCTGCCAGAATGCACCCCAGCGCAGCCATATCGTGCTGCTCCACGGCCCGCAGCCACACCTGCTCGATCTGAACCAGCGCCGCTGGATCCTTCCCCTGACCAGTTGGGCAACCTGCGCCATGCGCCAACGAACACAACAGCAACAAGGGGAAGACACTTTTCATGGGCACTCCATTCCTCGGCCGTCAGGCCGCAACCGCCGGACATTTTGACTCCGGGAACAGATAATTAAGACCTTTCTCGCAGTAACTTTCGCCCTCTACTCCGGCGCCGATGTCCAGCGCAAGCCGACGGAAACGGTCGGATGATAGAACTCGCGCTGGATAGGATAGATCGTACTTCCCTGGTAGAACCCAAAAGGCTCGTTGCTCAGATTCAATCCGTATGCGACCACGGATAGTCCCTTGTGGAGGCGATAGCTGCCCTGAAGATCATATTGAGTGTGGGCGTAGAGGTACTGATCGCCATTGGGGCCCTTCAAGCCCAAGACAGGATCGGAAGGGTTCAAACCGCCCTGCTGCGTCCAAAAATAAGAGTAGATGCTGGTGTCGTTGTGGCTCACCGCAAAGCGCACCGAAAGGCGGGATTTGTCATAGGTTAGGCCGATGTTGTAGTTGTTGGGCGCTTGACGCTGCAAAGCCGGGTGATCCGCTCTGCCTCCGTTAAAGCCAGTCGGGAAAGAGACCTGCGACGTAGTGTAGCTGTAATTCGCCGCAACTCCAAAACCTCGCAGAAGTCCGGGAAGGAAAGATAACCTCTGCTCCCACGCCGCCTCAAAACCAGTGATGTGGCCGCTGGGTCCATTGATGGATTCGGTCTGATGATAACCGGCGAAGGGCTGCCCCGTCGGTATGATGCTCGTGGTCGAGTAGATTGGGTCAGACAAGGTCTTGTAGAAAAAGCCGGCTTGCAGGATGCCGAGCGGCTGGAAGTAGTGCTCGACCAGGATGTCGTAGTTGTTTCCCTTGGTCGGTTTCAGCACTGGGTTGCCGACCACTATGGTGGGCGGGGTGAAGTTTGGATCCACCTGCTTGGAGGGAACGATATCCGAGAAATTAGGCCGCGAAATACCGATGCCAAACGTTCCCCGAATGTTCGTGTCTTTTTGAATACGGTACTGCAACTGAATGCTAGGTAAGACGTTCACATAACTGGCACTGCCGTTGACGGGTGTGGTCGACTGATAGCTTCCATTGCTGAGGTTGACTTGATTGGCGACGTAGTCGTCACCGGTTGCCTCAAAGCGCAGGCCCGTTTGCAAGCTCAGCCTGCCGAACCCGATCGTGTTCATCAGATAGCCGGCATAGACACGCTCGTTGGCGTCGAAATTGGCAGGATCCGACTGAATGTGGCTCGCACTGTTATCGTAGCCAAGTTGTGACAAGTTACTGAGGGCGAGTTGATTGATCTTGCCATAATCGGACATGGGCCCAAATTGGTATGCCCCGTCGTAATAGGTGGGATTGGAAAAGCTCCCCTGGACCTGGCTGAGAGCAATGTTTATGGTGGGGTTGTCGTAGATCAGATCTCTTTCGGATTGCGTCTTGTGAGCATTCCGAATCTTTATCCCTAACTCGAAGGTGCCGTAGTGGTCGTGAGCGCTATAACGCCGCGCCGCCGAGGCCGCTCCTTGAAAGTTGAGTTGCGTACTGGCGTAGTTGGGAATCGAGTACGAAGACATTAAGTACTGCGTCGGGTCGTAGATGTTTACGTTATTCAGGACGGAAAACTTTGGCTCGTACGGGGTACTCGTGTTCAGACCAAAATCGACGTTGGATGGCGCGTTGTTAAAATTAGTCGTCGCAAAATCCTGGCCGCCAATGTTGTGGGCGCGGGAAACCGAGAATTCATAGGTGACGAGCGTGGACGTCAAATCATGCCGCGCACCCGTTAGAGCGCTGAAGATCTGCTGATCCGGGCGACGAACGTAGTGGCGGTATTTCATCAGACCAGGGTTGCATGTACCGGGGTTTTGCGCATTAATTGGGGCGCAGTCCGCGGCATTATCAAACGTGTACTGCGAGCCGCTCACAGACTTCAGCGTATTGCCAACTGTGGGCGAATAAACCCAGGTATCGCCGAAATCGTGGAAATCGGAATAAAGCCCTTTCAGGTAGACGCTGGAACCTGGCTTTATGACGTAATCCAGCTCCGGGGCGAAGCCGTAGCGCGTCCGGTAATACTTGTAGGTCCTAAGGTCGGCGGCCGCGAAATAGGGATAAGCCGTCCCATTCAAACTTATAGTGCCTGGCGAAGGCTCGAGGTCGTTGATGCCGCGTCCGTTCCAATCGTAGGTGCCGCCCATAAGGAAGCCCCACTGTCTTCGTCCACCGAAGCGCTGGCCCACGGTGCCGCTAAATGCGTCGAGCCAGCGGCCTCCGATAATGTTCGTGTATCCCCCCTGGCCCTCAAAGTCCACCGTTGGCTTCTCTCCCGGCGTCTTGGTCACCAGGTTGACCGAACCGCCGATGGCGTCGCCATCCTGGTTGGCCGAAAGCGTCTTGTTCACCTCGATGCGGTCGACCAGACCCGAGGGAATGATGTCCAGCTTAATGTTACGGACGTTTCCTTCCGGTGAGGGCAAATTGACTCCGTCAACCGTCGTATTGCTCAACCGAGGCTCAGTGCCGCGGATCTGAACATATTTGCCTTCGCCTTCATCGCGCTCCAGCGAGACGCTAGGCAAACGTCCAACCGCATCGGCGATGTTGGTGTTGGGCAAGCTAGTAATGACTTTCGATGGCAGCACCTGCACAATATTGTCCGCCGTACGCTCGATGTTGATCGCCTCAACCTCGCCGCGCGCGCGCTCCCCGCTCACCGTGACCGAGTCGCTCTGCGTTCCGATCTGCAGGACAGCATCCAAGCGGGCGGTCTGGCCGGCACTTACCGTAACCGACGTCGAGAATGGAGAGAAGCCCACATACGAGACCGCGAGCGTGTAGCTACCCGGCGCCAGACCGGGAATCATGAACTGGCCCTGGGCGTCCGACACGGCAGACGGTCCCTTCTGCTGCAGTTCCACCCGCGCGCCCGGCAAAACAGCACCTGTGGAATCCTTCACCGTTCCAGTGATCGAACCCTTGTCGACCTGCGCCGTGGCGGCAGTTAGCCCAAGCACACAGATACTGATGATGAGCGCCGCGAGGATTCGCGGATACCCAGATACACGCATGAATCAAGCCTCCCGTAGATAGATAGCGATTCGCCTTTATAAGAGAAGAATGTGACAGCCATGTTAAAGCTGGGTTAATTTCAGAAGAATGATTTGGGGTCTTGCGAGGGGTTCGCGAACAATCGAGTTGATTCAGCCTTCGAGCTTCTGCCTTACCAACTCCTCCACCCTGCGCAACACTTCGTCTTCCGACAACCTGGTGGAATCGAGGATCAGCGCATCCGGAGCTGGCATCAGTGGCGATGCTGCGCGGGTCCGGTCACGGCGGTCGCGTTCGCGCAACTCCGCGGCCGTTGCTTCGGCTGCGCTTCCCCGCAGATTCTGTTGCTCCAATCGCCGCCGCTCGCGGACTACGGGATCGGCATCGAGAAAAATCTTTACGTCTGCGTTTGGAAAAACTTTGGTTCCGATGTCGCGGCCTTCCATCACTACGCCGCCGCCCGCGCCCAGTTCCTGCTGGCGGGCAACCATCCACTCACGCACGTTGGGATGAACGGAAACGCGCGATGCCCCCGCGGTTACATCGGTCTCGCGGACGCGCTGGGTCACGTCGCGCCCGTCCAGCAGAACCCGAGTACCGCTCGAGGTCGGCTCCAACTGGATGCGCGAGTCGTGCGCCAGTCTCGTCAGCGCGGCTTCGTCATCGAAGGAAATGTCCCATTCGATGGCCTTGAGCGCCAGCGCGCGGTACATGGCGCCACTCTCCAGGTTGGCATATCCCAGCTTGCGGGCCAGGCGTGACGCGATGGTGCTCTTGCCCGCGCCAGCCGGACCATCAATGGCGATGATGAGTTTGCGTTGAGAATTGTCGAGCATCGCGAAGCTATGAATTGTACACGCTACGCCGAACCAGTTTCGCTGCCGTGAGGCCGGGTCTCCGATCCCGCCAGGCGGAGCGAGTCTCCGCGGCGCTTGGCAAGAGTACAGCATCACAAGCGGGAGAAAAGTCATGGGACAGTTTGTCCCATCCGTCGCCTGCAGGACGATTTGTCCCGACGAGCCCGCAGCCACACAATTAAGCACTAGTCCTTTCAACGACTTGTGATGAGTGCACTTTGGTCTCTCTCCTGCACTAATAAATGAGGAGCAATTGATTCGGCAGGGAGGCTTTTCGCGTGAAACGATTTCTCTTCGGACTGGCACTGATGGTTGTCGGCACATCAGGTTTTGCACAGGTTTCCAAGATAGCGAAGCCGCTGCACGGGCGTCGGGATAATGACGCAACAGACGTGATTGTCCAGTTCACCAGCGTGCCTGGCGCCAGACATAGAGAGAAGATCTTGGCGCGCGGCGGAACCGTCAAAGATGACCTGGCGTTTATCAAGGCGCTGCACGCGTCGATTCCCGCCTCCCGGCTTGACGACCTGTCGGAGGATGGGGAAGTGACTTACATCTCACCCAATCGTCCAATCCGATCTGCCCTCAACAATACAACTGGTGCGGTGCTGGCGAACTACCCCTGGAGCCTGGGACTGGACGGAGAAGGCGTGGGCGTTGCCGTAATCGACAGTGGCGTGCGCGCGGTGGAAGACCTAAGAACCGTGACCAAGGAACGATCACGGGTACTCTATAACTTCGATGCCATCGGCGGCGGCACGGATGATTTATACGGTCACGGCACTCACGTTGCAGGCATTATTGCCGGAAACGCTGCAGCCTCTTCCTGTCCTAACTGCGACACTCAACTACAAGGGGTCGCTCCGAATGCGACGATCCTCAATTTCCATGCGCTGGGTCAGAACGGTGCAGGCACGGACACGTCGGTAATCAACGCAATCTACCAAGCCATCCAGGTGAAACACCAGTACAACATTCGAGTGATGAACCTGTCCGTTGGCCGGCCAGTGTATGAAAGTTACAAGCAGGATCCTTTGTGCCAGGCCGTAGAGGCGGCATGGAATGCCGGAATCGTGGTAGTGGTTGCCGCAGGCAACGACGGCCGGGACAACTCATTCAACACCAATGGGTATGGAACCATCAATGCCCCCGGGAACGATCCTTACGTCATCACCGTGGGCGCGATGAACACCATGGGCACGCCGGATCGCGGCGATGACGTGATGACCACGTATAGCTCAAAAGGACCGACCGCGATTGATCACATTGTGAAGCCGGATATTGTGGCGCCGGGGAACAAGGTGATCTCGCTGCAGGCTCATGGCAGCACTCTGGCGAAGGAATATCCCGCCAACGTTCCGGCCGTGGGGTATTACCATGACGGCAATGGACAACGGCCGTCGCCAAATTACTTCACCCTGAGCGGCACCAGCATGGCCGCTCCCGTCGTCAGTGCCGCCGCCGCACTGCTGATACAACGGAACCCAAGGCTTACGCCCGACCAGGTCAAAGCGCGTTTGATGAAGTCGGCATACAAGACTTTTCCGCGGTACACCACCATCACCGATTCTGGCACGGCCTACACAATTCAATACGACGCATTCACGGTCGGAGCCGGCTATCTCGACCTGCAGGCCGCGTTCTCGGAACCGCAGTGCGGGGATCAGAAACTGAGCGCCAAGTCGCCCACGGCGGTATATGACCGGGCCACCAAGAGCGTTCATTTCGTCAGAGACTCCTCTGCACTTTGGGGCAGTGCGGCGATGTGGGGAAGCTCGACAGTTTGGGGCGCGAACGCATTCGTGGGCAGTCGGTCGACGATGTGGGGAAGTTCCGCGCTTTGGGGAAGTTCCGCAATGTGGGGCAGTAGCACAACTGGCGCTTTCAGCGCGCTTTGGGGCAGTTCGGCCATGTGGGGCAGCGGCACGAATACACCGGATCCCATGAGCATCGCAGTCAACGGGGACAACTAGGGGACGGTTGGGTCGGGTCATGCGCCCGGGCCGCAAGACAATGAAGTAGTTCAGCGTTTCTCTTCAGTTGTGCCGCGACATCGTCCATCGCCGTCCTGCCGGAATGACCCTTGCAGTAAGCCTAACTCGCTCACGTCTCCAAGACCAAGATATAAAAGGGGTGAGCCAACCCCTTGTGCGTTGAGCTTTCAAAACAGATCCCTTCCAGATTTTGGGTAGTGGGAATTTCGCCATTGACATTCCGCCGTAGCGGGTAGATAGTCAATGGCCAAGCGCGAGCCCGGGGCGCTTTGGCCTCTTGCTCGCGCTGCCATCGGCCTTTGTTTTCAGTTCCTCGGCCATGGTTCCGAACCCCGGGTTTCAATGGGCTCTAGCTCGATATTTTGAAACGAAATGGAGGTTCCAATGCAACACCCTATCAAAGCAACTTCAATCGGGAAGAAACCGGCTGCCGCGGTTGGGGACAATCCGGTCCCGCCGCAGTGGCCCAGCTACACCGGCAACTCTCAGTTCGTAGGCACCAATCCGAGCGGACGGGTAACCGTGTACGTCGACCCCACGCTCGGCCAACCAGCGCTCCAGAACGCCCAGGATCTTGTCAATGATGCGGATCGAGTAGTGACGGCCAACGACGGGCTCTTCGCTTCAGTCGGCGGGCCGGTAAGCATCATTGTTTTTGCCCTTGGAGGAATGACCGACGGGACCGGCGGCGCCGACCACATGGGCTGCGATTACACAAGCGGGGCCGCCATCGAGGTCTGTGCCTCGTTCGGCACCTCCGCACGGGTATCGGCGCTGTTTGAGGCCGAACTGAGCGAGTGTTCCATGGGCGGGAACCTGTGCGGCGTCAGCACCGGGGAAGCGCTATCCCGCTGGTGCGCCACCGTGATCGGCAACAACGCTCTGTCCGACTTCGCGACGGCTCCGCAGTGGGCGCAGGACGGGATGCCAGACTTCGTCAACCAGACCGCTGCGACCGATCAAAACGCAGATAGCACCGGATGCGGAATGGCCTTCTTGTCCTGGCTTATGAGCCAGGGCCACGGCCTCGACCAAATTGCCCAGGCGATGGTGTCATTGGGTGACACCGGAACGCTGGCCCAGCTCTATGCCAACCTCACCTCAGACGCAGCCTCCAATGCATGGCCCTCGTTCCAGGCTGCAGTCGGAGCTCTGCCCAATGGAGTAACCAACGACGATCCATTCGGCGGGGCGGCTCATCCCGCACAGTTGGCGCACACCACTCTTTTCACGGCGGCGCTGGCCGGGAAGGTTTTCAGTGCGATCCTCACTGATATCGCCGCCGGCAGGGCGGCTCACCAGATGGTGGCAGGGGTGCGCGCGATCCTGGTAGCAGCACCGGCCGCGAAGGCGGCTGGGGCCGCAGCCACAGTCTGCACGCCAAAGTCACGGCGCTTGCTCCCCCCGGATAAGGCAGCCTGAGCCGGGCCGGGGCCGATTGTGTGAGCCGAGAGGCCATCCGACATGGACGCAGCCCGGGGTTTCCTGGGCTGCACTCCTGTCGTCCCAGTGTCTGAAAACCAGTGTCTGAAAGGATGATAGGGGCTGGCCCACTCTTCCGATCAAAAGGCGGAGGGGAGAACCTCTTGATTGGCGGAATGGAGATGGAGCGGCCCAGCCCGCAAAACTCCTCACTTCAGGGGCTGAAGCCCGGATGTTTTCAGGACTTTTCGGCACGAGTGAACTCGTGCCCTGATACGAATCCTCGGGAGCTTGGCTCGGCCACCCGGATGGGGGCGTCCGGGTCTACGTGTGCATCGCGAGAGCTTGGGCGCTGGAGTCCCGTCGATTTCCACTTCGAGTTTTTCAACAGCCTGTGAACTCGTACCCTCCCGAAAGCACGCGAAGCTGAGTTGCGAGAGCCGAGCGAGAAATCGCCCGGCTCCCACTCCCTCAGAATCCATACTTCAACGAGAACTGGATCAGCCGCGGCGTGCCGACGACGGAGGTGATCTGAGTGAACGAACTCTTACTCTCGACGTCGGTCGCGGACGGGTTGGCGAACGAAGGATGGTTGAACAGGTTGAAAAAGTCGGCGCGGAACCGGAGACTCTGGCGCTCGGTCAGCCTGAAGGTCTTCCCGAGAGTAAGGTCCACGTTCTTCTGGGGTGGTCCGATTATGCAGTTGCGCGGGGCGTTGCCGTAGCCGGTGGCATCACCGGGCGCGCCGTTGGCTAGCGGTACGACTGCGTCCGGCACGTAGGCCGTGGGGTTCACCCAATGGGCGAGGCGTGACTCGACTCCGCCCGACGTGGGGGCGCTGGCACAACTGGCCCCAGGGGCGAAGGTGGGGGTCGCGAGGTTCGGACTGCTGAGAGAGTAAGCGCTCCCTCCAGCCGAATCGATTGGCGTGATGGGCAAACCCGATTGCAGGGTGAGCACGCCGCTGACTTCCCAACCTCCCAGTGCCCCGCCAGTAACGCCGCCTGCATGGGAGAAGAACGGCAACTGGTAGACCGCACTGCTGACGAAGCGCTGCCGGCGGTCGAAATCCGAGAGGCCGCGAGAATCGCGCGCGTTGGTCTGATTGTTGAAACGGGTATCGAAGGCCACCGTGGCCGTCGAAACATCGTCGATCGCTTTGGAAAAAGTGTAGGCGCTCTGCCAATACAGTCCTTTGGAGAAGCGGTGCGAAACCGTTGCCTGAAGCGAATGGTAGTGCGAGTCGGAATTGGGGGAGAACGACTCGAATGCGCTGGGAGCAAGTCCCAGGAAGGGGGCACGCGCGTTGGCGTTCTCCGCCGTAGTATCCACGATCTGACACGAATTCCCCGCGGCTCTCACGCCGGCGCAACTGACGCCCGGGATCGTAACCGGGTGCTGGAGAGTGGCCAAAGTCGCCTGGTCTGGGTCGAATGTCGAGCGCAGATGGGTACCCTTGGTTCCGACGTATCCGAGCTCGAGGAACCAATTCCTTCCCACCTCATGTTGGATGGTGAAGTTCCACTGCTGGGTGGTCGCAGCGATCCAGTGGAGCGGAACCTGGAGGCCGATAAAGCTGTTTACGTTGCCTGTAAAGCCCGGACCGCATTGATCTGGATTGGTCGACGCATTTCCGTTCCCTAGCGTGCAACTCGGCGCAAAGCCGCTAAATAATGCAGCCCGGGGTACGAAAGTAGGACTCAGCACACCCAGGGGTGGAATCCCGGTGAATCCCGTTTTGGGGTTTGGCTGGAAGAGATTGGCTAGGCTGCCCGCCCCCGGCAAGAAGTTGACTGCGATGGGGAAGAATGGCGCCGAAAAGGACAGGTTATCCACCGCGCCCAAGTCCTCGCGCACGCTGTAAATGCCGTAGCCGCCGCGGATGGTGGTGCTGTGACGGCCAAACAAGTCGTAGGCGAAGCCGATGCGAGGCTCCCAAACCGTAGCGTACTCATTCTTGAGAGCAGCCTGATTGAGGGTTCCGCTCAGGCCGGGAAGCTTGAATTGACTTACGCATGTGGGATACTCGAAGGGCTGCCCGGTTGTGTTGGCCAGCGCAGGATCCAAATTGCCGAGGTGGCAAAGCTCATCGTAGGGAGCGCCCACAAACTCGTTGCGGAAACCGAGGTTCAGCGTCAACGTCTTGCTCACCCGATAGTCATCCTGGGCGAACCAGGAATATGCGGGAATGCGGTAGTCGTGATTGCCCACGCCGCCACCGGCCTCACCGAAGAAGGGGGCGCCGGCCAGGAAACTCTGAAAGTCGGTGGAGAATCCGGTAGGGCCGGCAAAGAACAATAGCCCGTTGTCGGCGACCGGCAGATTCCGGCGGATGGTGGTACGGTCAAGTTCCCCGCCGAAGCGGAACTGATGGGCTCCGTGGGTCCATCCCAGAGTATCGAGCAAAACGAAGCTGTCCGAAAGCGCGCTTTGCAACTGCTGCGGAAAGGTGCCGAAGGCCCAGCTTCCAAAGGTGAAGCGGTATATATTCGGGTCCTGATTCGCTGTGGGGATGTTGATTCCCACTTGCGTATTGGTGACGGGGGCCTGGTTATTCAATTTGTCGCTAATGATATTGACCCCAAATCTAAGCTCGTTCACGATCGTATTGGAGAACAGATGGGTCTCGGTAATGCTGCCAACGCGGTTATGCAGCGGGATGTCCAGAGGGAAATTCAGGTTATTGGGCGTGGGTACGCCGCCGGTCTGGATCTGGAAAGAATCGGCGCCGAAGGGTTGAAAGGTGTCGGAATCAGCCCAGAAGAAGCGGAACGCGAGACGATCCTTACCGCCGCGGAACTCGCGGTCCCAGTTGGTGGTGAACTGATCGTCGGTGAATTTGCCAGGACTGCTCAGGATGAGCGGGCCGGTATTCAGTTGGCCGTTGGTGAACCCCGCAGTCCCTGGCACCGTGGGCAGCAGCCAGCCGCCACCTCCGCCGCCGAACTGGTTGCTCTTGAAATTCAGTAGCGCCAGCGCCACCGGATCAATGTTGGTGAGCCCTCCGCCGGGGAAGAATGTCTTGAGCAGGTTTGCCTGGGAGCGGTCGGACGGAATCACAGGAATGCTGGTGTTGATGAACGTTCCCGGCGAGGCGCCGCTGCGCTGTCGCGTGCCCTGATAGTTCACGTAAAAGTAACCGAACTTTGCCTTTCGCCCGACCGGTCCGCCTAAGTCGCCACCAAAGATGTTCTGCTGGATCACCGGCCTCGGGCGACCTGCCCGATTGAGGAAGAAATCGTTCGCATCGAGCACCGTGTTGCGGAAATATTCCCAAACATCGCCGTGGAAGCTGGCTGTGCCGGTCTTCAGGGTGGCATTGATGTTGCCTCCTCCATTGCGCCCCTGAGTCGCGTCATAGAGGCTGGTGCTGACCTTGAATTCCTGGATGGAGTCGGGATTGGGAAGGGGCGTGTAGGTCAATTCTCCGAACGAATAATCGGCGACGGAAATGCCCTCGATCAGGTAGTTGTTGTTGTCTTCTCTTCCGCCGTTGACGTGGATAAACACCTGCCCGCGACCCAACTGGGATGCGTTGTTCAAGTCGGAAGAGGCACCGGCTGAGAGGGTCAGCAATTGTTGAAAATTCCTGGTGGCCAGGGGAAGTTCGGTAATTGTAGTGCTGCCAATCGACTGGCCAGTGGTGGCGTCGGTGGTGTTCACTTGGGCAACTTGTGACTGAACTTCGATCACCTCGTTGACCGACGTCAGTTTCAGCGCCGCCGTCATGCGCGTGGTTTCCGTGATGTTCACCAGGATGCCAGGGAACTTGGTGGTGGCAAATCCAGCGGCGCTAACCTGGACCGTGTAGCTGCCGACAGGCAACAGAGTGGCCGTGAATATTCCGGAAGAATCGGTCGTCAGATGGCGCTCCACCTGCCCCGTCGCCTCACTCGCAATATCCACTTTGGCGCCGGAAAGCACGGCTCCGGATGCATCTTGAACCGTACCGGTAATGGCTCCAGTGGCACCACCCTGTGCCAACACGAACCCGCTGAAGCAGGCCATGAACACGCCGATAGCCACCGACTTTCGGATGCTGAACATGTTTTTCTCCTCGTTCAATTTGTGAGACTGCTTACTTCTCGCAAGAACGCTGGACTAAGACCAGACTTAAAGTAATGTGGGAAGTATATTATCGGCGGTATATCATCGGCGCTCTGATTTGTAAAGTTCTTGCAAAATCAATTCGTTTCATCTCAGTGCGGCGGGTGTGCCGGGAACTGCGAGGTGTTCAGCAAAACGGTGATGCCGGAGTAGCCGGTCAGCGTGGCGAGGTCCGGCTTGCCATCGTGATTGAAATCGGCAACGACAAGCTGACGGGGGCTGACCCCGACGCGGAATTGTAGGGGGGGCTGAAATGTGCCATCGCCATTGCCCAGCATTATCGAAACATGGCAAGGCTTGGGGCTTGCGTAGTTAGCTACCGCCAAGTCCGGTATGCCGTCGCCGTTGAAATCTGCCGATACGATCGAAATTGGGTACAATCCGGATGGGTACGCCTTTGCCGCGCCGAATGTGCCGTCGCCGTTCCCCAGCACGACGCGAAGAGTGTTTTTCTCTTGGTCTGGCCCCACCACACCGGCGTCCAGGTTGCCGTCCCCATTGAAGTCCTTCAGCACGATCGAATATGGATCCTTGCCGACGCGATAGCGCACGGGTTTGTCAAACGTCCCGTCGCCCTTGCCCAATAGCACAACCACGCTCCCGTAATCTCCCCCCTGCTGGGTGCCGACGTTGGCGACGACGAGGTCGGGTATCCCGTCGTGATTCAGGTCACCCACAGCAATCCCAGAGGGCTCGGTTCCACCGCTGCTGAAATGGATGGCCTTCTTGAATTTCCTGTTCCCAGCTCCCAACAAAACGAAGATATTGCCGGGGTCGTACCCAATCGGTACAGCGGTCCCCACGATATCTGGGATCCCGTCTCCGTTCAAGTCGGCCACAGCCACTTGGTTGACGGCAAAGCCTACGCCCGTGTGGAGCTTGATGCCACGGTTGAAATTCCCCTTGCCGTTGCCGAAGGCAACCGCCACGACGGGCTGCATCGCATCGCCAGTGACCGCGTCCAGGTTGCTGTCCCCATCCACGTCGGCCAACAGCACAAAGAAGGGAGCGCCACCCGTGCCGCCGCTATTACCCCAGTGATCGAAGTGACCGTCCCCCTTACCCAGCCCGTGCGCCAGAAACGGATCTTCATTGCCTACCACCGCCAAATCAGGGATGCCGTCGCCGTTGATATCCCCAGCCGCCAGAGAAGTCGGGTAGAGCACAGGACCGTTGGAAGTAACGACCCTCCGGAATGACACCGAGGCGGAGCCTTGGGCCGCAACCGGCACGACCGCATCGCCCGCCAGGAGAATACTCGCGCCTACCAGGAGCCCCAAACCGATGATCAAGAGAATTGGCTTCATTTCTCAGTGCGGCTGGGGTGCCGGGAATTGCGTCGCGTTCAGCAAAATGCTGATGAAGCTTGAAGAATTCACGGTTTCGATCGTCGCAACATCCGGCTTGCCATCGTGGTTGAAGTCGGCCACGAGCAGATTATCCGGATGGCCATGGACGTGAAACATGGTGGGTGGCTGGAACGTGCCGTCGCCGTTTCCTAGTAAGATGGATACGTTTGGAGCAGCCACAGCCAGGTCCAGTTTACCGTCGCCGTTGAAATCCGCTGCCGCAATCGCATGCGGAGCAATCCCAGCCCAATAGGATTTGGACGAGGAAAACGTGCCGTCGCCGTTCCCCAGCAGCACCTGGACGCGCTCTGTCCCTCCCACTACGGCCACATCGAGGTTCCCGTCGCCATTGAAATCTCTCAAGAGTAACTGAGACGGGCGTGAGCCTTTGAGGTAGTGCGTGGGCTTGGCGAAGGTTCCATCACCCCTACCCAGCAGCACTGTCACGCTACCGTAGGGCCCGGAGTACTGGCCATTGTTTGCCACCACAAGATCCGGAATGCCGTCGTGATTCAGATCTCCCACCGCAATCCCAGACGGCTGGGTTCCGCCGCTGCTGAAGTGGATGGCCTTCTTGAATTTCCTGTTCCCAGTTCCCAACAAAACAAAGATTCTGCCGGGGTCGTACCCAATCGGTCTAACGGTCCCTACGATATCTGGGATCCCGTCTCCGTTCAAGTCGGCCACAGCCACTTGGTTGACGGCAAAGCCTACGCCCGTGTGGAGCTTAACGCCACGGTTGAAATTCCCCTTGCCGTTGCCGAAGGCAACCGCCACGACACGCTGCATCGCATCGGCCGTGACCGCGTCCAAGTTGCCGTCCCCATCCACGTCGGCCAACAGCACAAAGAAGGGAGCGCCACCCGTGCCGCCGCTATTACCCCAGTGATCGAAGTGACCGTCCCCCTTACCCAGTCCGTGCGACAGAAACGGGTCTTCGTTGCCCACCACCGCCAGATCGGGAAAGCCGTCGCCGTTGATATCCCCAGCCGCCAGAGAAGTCGGGTAGAGCACGCGACTCCCGATCGTGATAGCTTTGGCAAAAGAGACGGAAAACTGCGCGACGTGAGGGGCCGTTTTTACCCCATCACGCGCAACCAAAATGGTTGCGCCCACCAGCAGCGCCAAACCGACGATAAACATCGTATACTTCATACAACGAATGCCGCCCCCCTGCGCGGACACGCGCCGGACGGGTAAGAAGCATACCAGAACAAGCAACTGGAACAACTAGGGCCCGTAAGAAACCTTCATGGTTCCCCTGAAGATCTTGTCTTCCAGCGGAGTGTCACTGCCTGCGGCTAGCCTCCCAATCACGTGCCGGGAAGATTAGCACGATTTCAAGCAAAATCAACAGGAAAACCGCGCCTTTCCGATTTCGGAACAGCCCTATAAAGCCGGAGGCAATCCTTGACCTTAGCCCTGTCAATGAGATATTATCGAGTAACACGCATTAGCTCTTTGACAATAGAGAATCCAGACCACTCCGTCGCGGCCGGACAGCCTCGGCATGTTTCGACCGGCTAACTCCTTATTCCGGAATATTTTACGTGTAAGTCCTTATTCCTCAAAGATTTTGGTGGTGGTCTGGCCGTAACCCCATCATTCCAAAAGATCAGGGGGAGGGGGGTACCCCGTTACTCTGTAGTAAATTCCCGAAACGGGTTCGCCGAGCACAGACGGAAAGAGACGAGCCTTCCGGCTATGCGCTGGCGCTTTGTCAGTCAGTGGCGGTGGGAGCGTCGACTCGGAACTCACCAAACCTTACAGACCTTATCCGGCGCATTCATCATGGGCTGGCCCGCTTTGCACGAGAACGAATGGGAGAATTCCGGCATATTGACTACCACGCCGTTGATTCGGTACTGCGCGGATGAATGCGGATCGGTCATGGCGCGTACCCGCAGATCTTCGGGACGCATGTTGGCGCAATCCCACTGCGCAAAGCCGACAAAGAAACGTTGCTCGGGAGTGAGACCGTCCACGGGCTGGGGGTTCTTGTCCTTGGTGGCATCTTTCCAGGCCATGAAGGCCAGGATCTCGCCGCCCAGATCGGCCACATTCTCGCCCAGGGTGAGTTCGCCGTTGATGTGAACGTCCTCGACCATGACATATTGCGAATACTGATCGGCAACGCACTTGGTGCGCGCGTCGAACTTTGCCCGGTCGTCTTTGGTCCACCAGTTTTTAAGATTGCCCTTGGCATCGAACTGGCTGCCCTGATCGTCGAAGCCGTGGGTCAGTTCGTGACCGATAGTGCCGCCGGTGTCGCCATAGTTGGGAGCGTCATCCATTTTGGCGTCGTAGAGCGGCGGCTGCAGCACTCCGGCGGGAAAGTTGATGTCGTTCATCTGCGGGTTGTAGTAGGCGTCCACCGTGGGCGGCGAGATGTCCCATTCACCGTGGTCGACGGGCTGGCCAATTTTGTTGATCTGGCGATGCTCCTCGAACTCGGCAGCGCGCTGGATGTTTCCGGCGAAGTCATCGTGAGCAATCTTCACCGAGCTGTAGTCGCGCCACTTGTCGGGATAGCCGATCTTGTTGCGAATGCCCGCCAGCTTGGCCAGCGCCTGTTGCTTGGTTTCCGGACTCATCCAGTCGAGCTGGCGAATGCGCTCTCCCATCGCCGCTTCGATGCGATCCACCATGTCCAGCGTGCTCGCCTTCAGCTCGGGCGAGAATACCCGGCGCACGTACACTTGTCCCAGCGCCTCGCCCAGGTTGTAATCGGTGTACTGAACGCAGCGCCGCCATCGCGGCTGCATCTCCTTTGCTCCGCGAAGATACTTGCGGTAGAACTCAAAATTCTCCTGCACAAAACTTGAGGAGAGAAAAGGAGAATACTGATCGGCCACGTGGAAGCGGAAGTAATGTTTCCAGTTCTGAAGCGGTTCGCTGGTTAGTTCCGCGCTTACCTGTTTATAGAATTGCGGAGCGTCGACATTGAGGATTTCAATTGGCGGATACTGCATTTCGCGGTAATAAGTCGGCCAGTCGAAACTCGGCGCCAACTGGCTCAGGTCCGCGAGCTTCATTTTGTTCTTCAGCTTGTAAGGGTCGCGACGCTCGACCTTGGTCCAGGAAGCCTTGGCCAGCGCTGTTTCCATGCGCAGGATGGTTTCCGCATTTTGCGTTGCGGTTTGGGGATTGTCGCCGAGCAACTCAAAGACCTTCTGCACATGCTGGACGTAGCGCTCGCGAATCTCTTTCGATTTGGCATCGTCTTTGGTGTAGTAATCGCGATCGGGCAATCCCAGTCCGCCCTGGTCCAGATCGGCAATCTCCTGTTCAGAGTTGTCGGGGTCCTGGGTTGAACCGGCGGCAAAGAGAATCGACCGGCCAAAAGGAAGGGGCAAGCGAGCGACTAACAGAGCCATGTCTCGCACAGACTGAAGACGAGCTATGGCATCCAGTTGGGGCTGAATCGCAGCTACGCCGCGCTTTTCCGCGGTGGTCTCGTCCATGCAGGATGCGTAGAAGTCGCCGATCTTTTGCGTGACCGCATCGCGCCGATCTCCATCACGACGATCGGTGTTCGACCCAGCGTGCTCCAGAATGCCGCGCAGGAACATGAGATTGTCCTGGTAAAGCTTGCCGTAAACGCTCCATGAAGTCTGATCCGGAGGAATGGGGTTCTTCTTCTGCCAGCCTCCGCAAGAGTAATGATAGAGATCGACGCAGGGATCGACGGACTTGTCCATGGCGCTCACATCCAGGCTGGGGATGTACGGCAATGCCGGTTCTTCCTTGGCCCGGGCTCCCGAGCCATTCTGAGCGGCGGCCAGCGATACCACGACGAGGGAGACTAAGCAGGTGCCGAACGCGAAAAGTTTCCTCATATTCACCTTGGACTGGATTCTTGGGAAAGAGTCAACGAATGCCCCGCTATCCTAATCGGGTGCGGTTTTTTCGCCAAATCGTAGTCTCGCTCAGTTCTTGCATTATTTCGAAGAATGTCATCCTGAGCGTTAGCGAAGGATCTATGCACTTTGCCTTGCCGCGTCGAAGTACACAGATCCTTCGCTAACGCTCAGGATGACAGCGTTCAACTCATGTGCCGAAATTGCGGGACACCGCCGAATCGGAGAAGAGTTGGTCGGAGTTACTACGCATCACACTCGCGGCGGAGTGAACGTCTTCCGCGGCCCGCGTTCTTGTCGCGGCCCCGAAATGCGCGGAACCGGCTCCTCTTTCGCCGGTGCGATTTGAATCAGCGACCGGTTTCCCACGCGGATAAAACTCAACTCGCGCGCGGCCAGCAGCGCATTAATCGCTTCCTTCACCCGCGAGCGGGAAACGAAGTTGCCGAAGAAAGATTCCAGCTCTTGCTGATCGGCGGCAACCACGCAATCCAGATACTTCGAAATGAGCGCGGAAAGCGATTCTCCCACCGAAAGGTTCACCCCTGCCCGCACCGCGTCCGGCGACCAGCGATACAGGACATCCCAAAACGCGCCTTCAGCCGGATTGTAATCGACCCGCGTGATGCGCAACCTGGACCACAGTTCGCCCAGCGCATGATCGAGAGCGACGAAAGACACGCTGCCGCCCAACACATCGCGCATCTTCTGCTTGGAGATGGGACCGTCGCGACGGATCAACTCAAACGCGTCGCAGGCTAACTGAGAGTAGTCCGAGTGCGGCTTCGGCTTCGGCGCCGACTTGGGATTGCGCTCCCCCACCAGCGCATAGAAATAAGGAAAGATGGAAGCCGCAACCAGAAACGCGTTGTTCTCGTCGAAGCGGTTAGCCTCGTAAGCCGCCCGTTCCCGCAACAAACGAACCATCAACTCAGTAGCGTCCTGCGCCCGCGGATCAGCGAAAGCATGCTGCCAGTCAGGCAACTGCGCATCCGAACCAACCCAAGCGCCGATGAATGTCGGCACCAGCACCTGCTGCCGCATGGGATACATCATGCAGAATCCAACCGACTCAAGAAACGAGCGGGCATCGTCGAATGTGCGAACCGCACGTCCGTCCAGATGCCACTTCTCCCGCCGCAATTGATCAAGATCGGTCATAAAATCATTAGACCACACAGAACGCGGATGAAAAACATTTCACAGTGCTGCGAGCGAGGGCGTACAATCTGACAAGATTGGGAGGGGGTGTACAAATGAACGGCCTATTAAACTATGGGACGATTCGCACGGGCGAGCGCGGCATGGCGCTGATAGATGCCAGCCGTAATTGGCAATTGACCAAACGTGAAATCGGCCAGTTAGTCACGGAAGAAGGCTTTCCCACACTGTTTGCTGATCTTTGTTGGTGCTATGCCCTGAGCCGCTGAAACCACCAACCGCCCGCGATTTTGTTTACCTGACGTCTAATCTTGCCCTTACCCGAGAGGTATGGCACTGGAAAGAATCGACACAGGGGGTCCGATAGCCCTCGCTATCGTAATGTACATCGTCCAAACGGGCGTTGTGCTGCTTGTGCTCTTCCATGACTTCGCCACCAAGGATGCGGTCATAATCGTGTCGTTGCTAATAATCATGTATGGCACGAACTCGGCGCAGGCGGCCTTCGAGAGCATCATTTCAGGGAAGCAGTTTGTCGCACTGGCGAGTCGAATAGCTCGTCACACAGAGACAACCGATCAGCAAGGAGATAGCGACGTCGCTCTGGAGGAGATTACGAAAAAGGGTACACCGTACGCGTTCGCTCACAGCTTGTTCGGGCTTCTTATAGCTCTGGCCGGAGCCGTGAAGTTAGTCTACACGCTCGTCATTTCATAAGCGGCCCCGAGCCGCGCTCGGCGATTCTAACTGTTCCGGTGCGGCCTTCTAGGTAGTCTGCCCAAAAACCCGTGAAGGAGTAAAATGCAAAGATGTCTAAGATTAGTCTAGTTGTTCCGCTCAGTGTTCCGCCTCGACCTGAAACGACTTGGTACCATCATGCCATATTATTCATCAACGGTGCCCTATTCACTGAAAAGACGTTCTTCGTAAACGATATTTTCGATCGACTCACGACGGCGGGCGTCCCGGTAAGCAGTTTGGAAAACAACATATGTCGTTTACTGAAAAACGGACACGCTACTTTTGAGTTAGAAGGCTTGGATCAAGACGGTATTTATGCGGCTTTTAGTGAAACTGAGACTTAGACACAACGCCGGGTGCCCCAGACCTTAGCAGAAGAGAATTAGGTCTTGGGTGCCCCGCTCCTTGCGGCTTTTTCGCAAGGGGCGGGTGCTTACCTCACGACGCCGTCTCAGGCTCAACCGCACGATGTAAACGTTGAGGTGCGATTCCCAATTTGGACTGGCTGCGCAGACGGCCCGCTTTCTTCTTGACCTCATACTTTCAATCCGATAATATAAGACCTTACAGGTTATCTACAAGATAATCTTCGGTCTTTGACAATCTGACAAGGGCGCAGCTTCCGGGCGGCACCAAGTGCTCAGCGAATCCACGATAGCGAGGATGAAAACCCGTGTTCCGTCGCCCAGTTCTACCCGCAGTTCCCAAAACGGAACCGCGGGCGGTCGGGAATCCCCATAACTTCCATGTTTTCTAGATTTTGCCTGTAACTACCTTTAGAACCATAGATCTGGAAGGCAAGAAAAATTCCAATCCTTTGTTTTCTAGATTTTGCGCAGAAGAGAGAGTATTTTTTGAGGACCCCGGGCGAAGAACTTAGATCGAAATGGTGAAGCAGACGATATTGGTCGCTTTAAGTCGATTTTCGCTCGAACTTCCGGGTTCTATCGCGGCCTAGATTCTTTTAAACGCCTTTTGAATGTCCTTCATCGAGTACCGCAGAACCACCGGCCGGCCGTGAGGGCATGACATTGGGCACTCGGTTTTGGCTAGCTCTGCCAGGAGCCACTCCATTTTATTCTGCTGCAGGGGCATGTTGACCTTGATGGCGGCGTGGCAGGCGATGGACGCGGCAATCCGCGCGCGAACCTTTTCCATGTTCAGCGCTTGCTCTTCGCGGGAAAACTGGTCGAGCAACTCCTGCAGCATGTGCTCGATCTGAGCAGCCTCCACGCCCGCCGGAGCGACTTTGATTGCGACGCTTCGCGCTCCGAATGGTTCGGCCTCAAAGCCGTTCTGATTAAGCTCTTCGGAGATTTCGGCAAACACGGCTTGCTGGGCGGGCGTGAGTTCGAGCACCAGCGGCATGAGCAGCCGCTGGCTTTCTACTTTCTGCGCCGCCCGCTGCTTCAGAACTTTTTCAAACAGCACGCGCTCGTGAGCGACGTGCTGGTCCACGATCCACAGCCCCTCGTGGTTCACCGCGAGGATGAACGATTCGCGAATTTGTCCCAGCGGCCTGAGCGAGGCCAGGGACGGCGCAAGGTCGTTTGTAGTTTCAGACTCTTCGGGCAGCGGCGGAGCGCAACTGTCGTTTTCGATAACCTCGGAAACTATTTGTGGGGCGCGAACCAAAGACAGAGCGGCGTTGCCGTCGATCGCGATTCCATCGACACCAAAGTGAAATCGCTCCGTGATGGGCGGAGGCACCGGCGCTTGCAGCGCGAATGGTTGTGGCTGGGCCGGAGCATCCAAAGTGCGCAACGTGGCGGAAGCATCCCCTGTGTTGAAACGAGCTCCGGAAGTCAGCGAGGGACTCGCCGTGGGATGCGCGTTGATCTCGGTGGTAAACTGCGGCACCGGGCGCGCTTTCATCAATGCCGCGCGTACCGAGTCTCGCACAAAGTCATGCATGACAGACTGCTGGCGGAAGCGCACTTCAGTCTTCGAAGGATGTACATTCACATCCACTTCGCCGCTGGGCAACTCGAGAAACAGCAGCACCACGGGATAGACCGTTGGCGGCAGAATGTTGCGGTAAGCCTCGGTGAGCCCGTGCTGAATGAGCCGGTCGCGGATCAGCCGCCCATTCACGAAGACGTAAATCGAATTGCGGTTGAGTTTCTGAATCTCGGGTTTCGAGACGAAGCCATGCACGCGCATCTCGCCAGGTTCGACTGGACCCTGCTCTTCGTCCTCTTCCTGCCTGCGCCACGGCGGCGGCTGTGGTAAGCCAACGTGCTCTAAAGGTTGCATCGCCGCCACGGGAATGAGTTGGTCGAGAACATCTCTGCCAAACACTTGATACACGCGCTCGCTGTATCCCGCGACCGGCGGCGCAACCAAAATGGCGTTGGTCGCCGAGTGCAGTTCGAAGTGCTTGTCCGGATGCGCCAGCGCGTAATGCGTGACCAGCGACGCGATGTGCGAAAGCTCGGTGGACTCCGCCTTCAGGAATTTCTTCCGTGCCGGCGTATTGAAAAACAGGTCGCGGATGGTGATCGACGTTCCCGCCGGCAATCCGGCTTCTTCCACTTTGAAGATCTTGCCGCCGTTGATTTCGACCACGGTTCCAGAGTCCTCGTCCGGGGCGCGCGTCTCCAGGTGCAGGCGGGAGACCGAAGCAATCGAGGGCAATGCCTCGCCGCGAAATCCGAGAGTGGCCACGCTGAGCAGGTCTTCGGCACTCTTGATTTTGGAAGTGGCGTGACGCTCGAAGGCAAGCAGGGCATCGTCACGAACCATGCCACATCCATTGTCGGTGATCTGGATGAGCTTCTTGCCTCCGGCTTCGACCTGAATCTTGATGCGGGTGGAACCAGCGTCCAGAGAATTTTCCAGGAGTTCCTTGACCACGGAGGCGGGGCGCTCCACCACTTCGCCGGCGGCGATCTTGTTGGCAACGGATTCAGAAAGAACGTGGATGCGTCCCATGGTTGGCGGTCAGAGGCAAGTTTCTCAGATGAGGGAGGACAAAGCAAAGGCGGCCACGGATTCACACGGATTGGACCTGCATCGAAAGTGAGAAGGACCAAGTCAAGGAGCCGCTGTCCGACGCTGGGTGCCGCGACCACCGCCGCGCGGCGCTACTCGAACTCGATCCTCTCGAATCCCAAACCCTGCAACAGACTGGTGATCGTCGAAGCCGCATTCTGCTGGGCGGTTTGCAAAATGCCATCGGCCAGAGCGGCCTCTTGCAGCTGACGTTCCGCCTCCTGGCGCACCTGAGTCTCCAGATTCGGATCGGTCGGCACCAGCAGCCCAGTTTGCCTGGAATACACCCGGGTCTTCGCGCTGTCGAGCCGGGTACTGAACACCCGCGAAGCGGGAAGATGCAGTTGAACTTGCTTGCCATCCACTCTGACATCGCCCGGCTTCAGACTCGAGAAGTCAATCCCGGCGATAACTTCGCCGTGCACCATCATCAGGAGGCGATCTCCGGCCAGAAAATCCGGGAAGATGGGGTTTTCTCTCGCACCGGTCACCAGCTTGTCCATCGTGTAAACCACGGTCTCCAACCGCTGCAGCCGCTGGATGCGATCGACCACAGTGGGCTGGCTGACATCAATGCTGAGGGTTCTTCCTGTCACCGCCGACCACACATGGCTCAACCAGGCCCGCCCGGAATTTCTCGACAGCACCAACCACCCAATCGAGCCAACAAACAATACCCCAAGAAGCAGCCCGATGATGAGCGCCAACACAATCGAAGATCGGGCAGGTTTAGGCGAGTCGAGGCCTGCATCAGGATCGCGAGCCATCCCGCAAGGTTATCACCAAGCCGTCGCCCGCCAGCACGCGCGTGCAGGGCGGACACTCCTGTCCGCCGCCTTCCCGCTGACATCCTGCTTCAAGCTGTCATCCTGCCTACGCGGCGCACCCGCGCCTTGGACGTCGGCTCCCGCCGAGCAGATTTAGCCAGCGCCGCACACGCCTCCACGTTTTCGCGCGCGGTACAATCGACTCGGGAGATAACGCGTGGCGGCGACTAGCTTGGGCGAGTTCCTTGAGCAGCACGCAAGTGCGGTCTTTGGTTTAGTTGGGGCGTTGGGAGGTGGCCTTTTATCATTCTTCGCCTCATGGCTAATGCGAAAGCGCGACTATGACCTTCAGCTTTGGGGCAAGTTGTTGGAGCGCCGCATTGAGGCCCACGAGAGAGTGATCCAAATTGCTTTGGAGATGCGGGTGATGATTCCGCTGGGTGGCGTCGATGGGAGCGGTGAGGTGCTGCGCGCCCCCGAAGTGCTTTGTTCTAAAGAGGCCTTCGAGAACTGGTTCCACCATGTGAAGACCGAGACGGGACCGGGTTCGACGTGGTTGAGCGTGGCCACGACACGGGAGCTTAACTTCGTACAAGACTATCTGGTCACACTGTTTATGCACCTCGTCGGAGTTCCCACGGAGCGGTATCCTCAAGCAGGAGTCGTGGTGAGACAGGACTTCATTGACCTCTCTAGTCAGCTTGAACGCCAAACGTTTTCTTTTTTCGTGAACGATGTTCGGCGCTTGAAGCTCAAGGATCTTCGCGAATGGCACAAGTACCCTCGCGAGGAAACTGAGCGTCGTCTGAAGATGACGCGGTTGCTACAGCAATGGCAGGATATTGCGAGGCTATCAGACCGAAGCTAAGACAGGTGAAAGTCAGAGTAGCCTTCGGCCGCCGCACCAAACGGAAAAGGCCACGTTCATTTCTGAACGTGGCCTTTATTTATGCCGGCAACGACCGAGGAACCGAGGTCATTGACCACTGCGCTGGTAATGCCCCATGGAATAATCTTGCGCGATCGTGAGTAAGTGAAATCCTCGTAATAGGCGTTACTTACCCAGGCCAGCGAAGAGAGGTGCTTGCGGTCGACCTCCGATAGCGACTCCCACCAGTCTTTAGAAAAGAATGTATTCTCTATGTATGCGAACGCAAACTGGACTATCAAACTGCCCAGCATCTCGCTGTCTCGCTTCAGCAAGGATTCGATAAACGCTTGCGGGGCGGCATCCCCCGCTCGGCAGAGAAAAACCGCCGCCCCGCCGTCGCGACCAGCCACGATTCCGAACAACAGCTCCTGAATAAGCGCATCAGCGTTGTGGAGAACTTGGAGTTCTGTGCCATCAAAATCACGGTTCGGGGAGACAGCGCCCGTGCTCGCCATACAGAGTGGGCCTTTGAAGTTGATAACAATCCGATGCCACCCTGAGTAGGCTCTCCTAAGTAACTGCTCGTCCATGACGCTCTTCAAGAGCAGAAGGTCCTCCCGTCCTTTGAGCAATCCTGCTTCTTGTACGCTCCCTATTTCTTGTATTTCTCTTTGTGCCTCGATTGGAAGACCTCGGTCCACCAAGTTCAGGAAGATAGGCTGCGATTTCAGCATCCTTGATTTTTGGTGAATCTCGTAGCAGAGGGCGCGGTATCCGACTAGAAAACATTGTTCCAGTGAGCCTTCGAATTCCATGGCTTCCAGCGCTCTGAAGGTTAAACTATCGTGCCTTGAGCAAAAGCCAGTAAAGGTGGAGGCTTCCTTCCACCCGACTCGCAGAACCCGCGGGCCATCGACCGAGTAGTCCGTTCTTGCGCAGTGGAAGGTTTGCACATGGTTGCCCGAATCCGTTATTTGTCCGAGAACTCTCGATCTCTGGATGGTGTGGGCTGACACGATCTTGTCGCAAATCTCAGGGGATGCCGACGGATGAAGACAGATCTCGATATTTGACTCAGCTATGGTGCGTTGTTCGATGGCTCCGAGGGGAATCGGCGTTTCGAGCTCTCGGTTGAGGTGGCACTTTTTGTATTTCTTTCCCGACTCGCACCAGCAGGGGTCATTCCGGCGAATTTTCTTCATCATGCCACCTGAGAACAGCGTACCAAAGTAGAGAGTCCTGCAAAAAGGAAAAGGCCACGTTCATTTCTGAACGTGGCCTTTATTTAATGCCGGCAACGACCTACTCTCCCACACACTTTCGCGTGCAGTTTGTTCGTTGGGAGACCCCCGTTATTTTATCGGTTCAGAGTTAAGCGTCTTCAACTTGGTCTCAGCGCGCGTGGCCTGGGCCGATGTCTGATTGTTAATGTCCTGGAGAGCCCTATGGACCGTGCCAGCATAGTACAGCTCTTGAACATCATTCATCGCCTGCTCCAATGTGTAGCATAGTTCCTGAGACCCCTTGTTAGGGGCAGGCGCTTGTTGGTTAGCCGGACAGTCTACGGGAAGAACTTCTCGCTCTCTGATCTTTGACAACTGCTCGAGGCGCAAGGCCTCCATCTTGCTGTTAATCACAAACGCAGTCTGATCATTGTAGTAGTTCTTGTTGAAGCTGTGGCTCGCGCCCTGGGTGCCGGTGGAAGCCGCTCCGAGAGTCGTCGCCATACCCGTAACTGTGGTCGCAGCCGCTAGTCCAAGGTTGATGTAATCAAAAGCGGTTGCGGTGGTCGACCTCAACAGAACGGAGTCATGTTCAAAATCGCCAAATGCATGGTTTACAAAAGTGATGAATCTCTCAACGATCCAGTTCCGAAATGCAGCCTTTTGCTCTTTGGAATTGGCACTGTCCTCCATGTAGCACTGTGCCTGCTGAACCCAGTTCAGCTTCGTGCTCGAAACCTTATAGTCGCTGCAGTCAAAGTTCAGCTTGGATGATTCGCTTAGGTCAGCCCTGATCATCTTAATGTAAGTAAAATCCTTTTCCCATTTCGCATTCCTTTTATGACCTGCGCCAAGGCATGCGACCATCGGTATGCAGCAAACGAGCAAAGCCAGAATCTTCCCCACGGAATTCATAGACACTCCTTCGCAGTATTTGATGGGAACTACTTTTTAGGGGAAGAGCAGGGATATTAGACCAAACACCAAATGGCAGTCAAGTGGTTTGCATGAACAGTGGTTTGCACGAACCGGAAAAGACCACGCTCATTTCTGAACGTGGCCTTTATTTATGCCGGCAACGACCTACTCTCCCACACACTTTCGCGAACAGTACAATCGGCCCTGCGGGGCTTAACTTCCGTCTTCGGGATGGGAACAGGTGGCCACGCCGCCCGGGGCAATCCGCTTTGACACCGCCAATCCAACTCTCTAGACTAGCGCTTGTGGAAGTGCACTTTCGGCCAGAGACCGAGTCTCGTCTGCAAGAGCTCGCCGCCAAAACCGGACGGGCCCCCGATGACCTTGTCGAGGACGCCATGGCCGGATATCTGCAGGAACTCTCCCATGTGCGCGAAACCCTGGACAGCCGCTACGATGATCTCAAGAGCGGCCGCGCAAAGCCGGTTGACGGCGAAGATGCCCTCGCCAGCCTTCGGCGCAAGAGTACAGACCGTCGCGCCGATCGTTCATGAGCGCATTTTGTCCTCCACCTGGAGGCATACGCAGACCTCGACGACATTTGGGAATATATTGCGGATGACAATCTCGATGCCGCCGACCGCGTGCGCGAGGAAATTTACCAGACCATCCGATCCCTCGTCGCCTTCCCGTACCAGGGCCACAGACGTCCCGACCTGACCTCGCGGCCGCTGCTCTTTCACTCGTTGCGAGACTATGTCATCGCCTACGCGCCCGAAGAAAAGCCGCTCGCCGTGATCGCCGAGTTGCACGGTCGCCGCAGTCCCCGCGTGATCGCCGCCATACTCAAAGGGAGAGATTGAACCATCCCCAAAGCGCAAAACCGCAAAGTGAAACCAAAAGCAGCGGACAGGAGTGTCCGCTCTACACATTCGCGGGAAACGGAAATGGCCACGCTCATTTCTGAACGTGGCCTTTATTTAATGCCGGCTACGACGTATTCTGTGGTATAAGCTCAAGGGATTATGTCAGGCAAATCGCACCCCGAAGCTCCTCCCATCGCGGGGAAACCCGCGAAAATCGTGTGGATTGGCACAGGAATTGCACTTGCCGTGGCCTCTCTGGTTGTCGCATACGTTGAGTACTCAGGTGCTGGCAGTTCCAGTACGATTCAGATTTACAGCCCGAAGAGCCTCGCTTCGAGAGGCATCGTTTACGGTTCCGCGCTCGGCGCCGTTTTTGCATCATTCTGTATTCTCTTCGGCATCCACTTTTTACGCACCGGCGATCCTAACAATGCGAGATTGTGGGGGGCTAACGTCAAAACTTGGAAGGCTGTGCTCCTGGTACCGTGGATACTTCTTCCGCCTCTCTGGTTTTGCACCGAATATTTCTACGTGTACACACCGCTACCCATAACCGTCAAGGACGTAGCCTCTGACGAATACAAGGATGAGGTAGAAAAGCGTAAAGAACATTTCGAGGAATTTCTGCACGGCCAAGACAATGCTAGCAAGGTGTGGCTAGCGATGGTCACAGTGATGGCCGGCCTTTATTTGGGAGGATCCGTGAAAGAATCTGAATAACTCCGGTTTTGCGGACGGAGATAAGTTGCGCCAAACGGAAAAGGCCACGCTCATTTCTGAGCGTGGCCTTTATTTAATGCCGGCAACGACCTACTCTCCCACACACTTTCGCGTGCAGTACAATCGGCCCTGCGGGGCTTAACTTCCGTGTTCGGGATGGGAACGGGTGGAGCCCCCGCGGTAAGATCACCGACAAGTCGGAGCTGTCAGCTATCAGCCGTCAGCTTTCAGCAACTCGTGCCGTGCCGACTTTCCAGGGCTGATGCCCAGCAAACTTGTAAGCGCCCCCAAACTGCCGACTCCCGATAAAGCTGAGAGCTGACAGCTGAGAGCTGATAGCTATCAAAGATCGTCTTCAGCAACAGAGGACGATGCCTCACAACTGAATAGATTGGGTGTGGCTTACTTTCATGTTTGGTTAATTCCGATTTCAGCCAACTTACTTCGGCTTTTCGTCGGCGCACAGTCGTCAGTCTGGATTCTCAACGCCGCCCAGGTTCTGGCAGCGGTTGAAATTCGCCTTCAGCCCAGTCCAGGTTCTGACTGAGTGCTGAATGCTAAGTGCTGACGGCTGTTTTCATGCACCGAGTAAATTTTATGGTCAAGCCGAACGGGCGATTAGTGCGGGTAAGCTTCACACATTACTGCGCTTTCACTTCCCGTCTATCAACCAGGTAGTCTTCCTGGGCCCTTCTTATCCCTTACGGGTTGGGAGATCTCATCTCGAGGAGTGCTTCCCGCTTATATGCATTCAGCGGTTATCACTACCGAACTTCGCTACCCAGCTATGCCGTTGGCACGACAGCTGGAACACAAGAGGTTCGTCCATCCCGGTCCTCTCGTACTAAGGACAGGTCCTCTCAAATCTCCTGCGCCCACAACAGATAGGGACCGAACTGTCTCGCGACGTTCTGAACCCAGCTCACGTACCGCTTTAATAG
>DATNNO010000043.1:0-5774 GCA_035601775.1 Terriglobales bacterium
ACGGAGACTTTGGGCCGTTCGGACCGTTGTGACCGCTTTCGAGGCAGCCCGCTCGGCGAGTCGCCGCCGCCGGAGACGCTGTAGACTCGCAGGAATCCACGATATTGGGGGCAACTTTGCGAAACATTGCAGTTAAATAACGGGTAGAGAAGTTCGAACCAGAACGAGTGGCTGTCGCGGTAGGGACGATCATTGCTGATCGCCGCCGAGTAGGCCCGGGGAATTTCACCCCGAGCCTCTCACAGAACCGTGCGTGACTGTCTCCAGTCACACGGCTCGTGCCACCCCTTGAAGGCTGCCGCCTCCCACCATAATCGCCGGTTCCTCCTGTTGCCAGTTGACCAAAAATCGATCACGGCGCGGATGGCCTGCCCCCTTCGCTCCATGGGCATTACCCCACTTCATCGCTACTACAGGACAGTCCGCCCCTGCCCGACAGATCAGTACTTTCGGCCTCGCGGGGCTGCCGCTTGTGCCTTTTCCCTTATCACCGCCGAACAGGTTCTCAAGTTCCGGACCAGAGCCCAGGCTAGAGTCACGCCACCTGTACCCCGGACACCGCATGGCCAGTACCCAGGTTTCCGCCATGCTTTTCCCGGAGAGCGGGGGCGCTCCGGTTTTGATGCCACCAGTAGATCTATTTCGAGGCCTCATCAGTGGTTCACTTGCATTCGTCTCTCTAACTCACACATGACGTGATTTCCTCACGCCTTTTCCGTAACGTTCACCACCACCATCATTGGACAGCAGCAGCTTACGGCTGTTTGAAACCTGCTCCTGTAAGCCGGTTTCGAAGGATCCTCCTTCATCTCTGGTACAGCATTGCGCTTTCCGCGCATTCTTGACACAACCCCGCATAGATCCGTACGTGCGCGTCTACGGTCGGGTAGGACAATGGCGCGTAGCGGGCTTCGAATGATGCCGACGTTTCCATCGCCCCCCCTAAAATTCCGTACGGCGGGTTTTCCCCGGTACGGCTTCAAGGCCGGAAATTTCAAGCGCGGCCTTCCCAATACTTGGTTTGCCATCGCTCTTCGTGCTCTCTGCTGCCATCGTGATTCCCTGCGCTGAGTCAAGGACGATGCGCTTGTGAACACCTCCGTGCGAGCGGACTCAGCCGCTCTACCCCAGGGGCCCTCGCTCCGGTCCGGGTTATTCTGTCCCGGTCCATCCTCACTTATTCGGCCCCATCCGCCCCACTCGCGGGCACATCCCGACTTCACCGCTTGGCGGCTTATACGAGATGCCTTCGCTGTGCATATTCGCATATGCCTAGGCGACCCACGACTGGTTCTGAGCTTTCATCGATGCTCCTTCACAACATGTCGTCCTCCACGACCACGGGGAACCCTTCGGCTGCCTATACCCAGTACTTCGCCGAAGACGCTGGCCTTCAACCCCGTATGAGAGTTTCGGCATTCCCTTCAGTCCTCACACTCCGATTCTGGTGAGGGGCGGGTTTTCGAGGCTTAACTACGGTTCGCTTGCGCTACGACCTGTTGCTTTGCTTGCCCTCCTGTCGGAGCAGACCGGATTCTAACCCAGCCTACGAGGACGTTTACGTCCGGGCTTCCGACGGCTTGGTCACCCGCACCGTCGCCGGATATAACTACAGTGCCAACTGGGTAATTTGCACTGGCGGGACTTTCACCCGCTGGATCATCGACTAGCTTCACTGCACCATACGGCTCCCGCCTCGGATGAGTGGCGTCAAAACGTTGCATAGGATAAGGATGGAGAACGCGAGCGACTGGAATCCATCTGTCGATGAGCCGGTTGAGCCGGTCCATGGAGATCCGACTGCGCTGGCTGCGCCGCGATAACGCGCGCCACCACACCCAACGCAGCCGCCATCGGAACAGTTGCAGCCGAGGCAAGTTGCCGGGCACGGCGTGGTATTGGTAGTAACCCGAAGTTACCTTCTGGAGCCATGCACCTACGGACGCGATCGGCTCGTGACGGCGGCGCTTCAGCTCCATCTTGACTACTTGGAGCTTGGCCACCAGCCGCTTCTTCGCCGTTTCGCGCCATACGATGAACGCTCCGTCTTTCCGGCGCTTCCCACAGTAATGTGTGAAGCCCAGAAACGTAAAGGTCTCCGGCTTTCCCTCTCCCCGCCGCGCTCGGTTTTGGGTGGCGAACCGCCCGAACTCGATCAGCCGTGTCTTCTCCGCATTCAATTCCAGGCCGAACTTCGCCAGGCGCTCCCGGAATTCCTCCAGGAATCGCTCTGCTTCCGCCCGGCTTTCGAAACCCACCACAAGGTGAGTAGCCCCGGGGAGTCGCACCCCGAGGCTCTCTCAGAACCGTGCTTGAACGTCTCCGCTCACACGGCTCCCGCCATGGAGCCACGCCGCACACCCATCTGCCAGTGCGCCCACAACTTCGGATCGCGTCTCGAGATACGCGCGACCCAGTGAGTCGCTCTGCGCAAATGTCTGCGCAGCTTCTTGTATTTCCGATCAGCCCAGCGGGCCAATGATCGATCCAGTTGACGCATCGGCGGATAGAGCGCCGACCTGTAAAACCGCCCGTAATACTGGAGCCAGCCTCGAATAATCGGGTTGAACATCCGCGACAGATCCTCGATGCGCTTATCACTGCGTAAATGCAGATTCCAGCTTCGAATCTCTGCCCGAATCGCTTTCACCGCCGTGTCGGAAACTGCCGGACTGAAATTGATGAAGAACCTTCCTGTGCGATTCTTCGATCTCCGTGGCCGAAACGTGTAGCCCAGAAAATCGAACTTCTCGTTTGGATACGTCCTTCGCCGGTCCTCATCCTTGCAATAGACAACCTTCGTCTTCTCCGGATGAAGTTCCAGCCCGCATTCCCGCAAACGCGCGGCAATCGCTGCCCGAACCTCCTGGGCTTCCGCTTCCGTTCTGCTATGCACGATGGCATCATCGGCGAAACGCTCAAACGGCAACTTCGGATACCGCTTCGCCATCCATCGATCAAATGCATAATGCAGGAACAGATTCGCTAACAGAGGGCTGATGACTCCGCCTTGCGGCGTGCCCTTCTCACGTGGGACCAACTGGCCGTCCTCCTCTTGCACTGGCGCTTTCAGCCAGCGCTCGATGTAGAGAACCATCCATTGTGCCTTGACATGTTTCTTCACCGCCCGTATCAGCAGATCTTGCGGGATGTTGTCGAAGAAGCCCTTGATGTCCAGATCTAAAATCCAGTCATAGCGCCAGCATCGCTTGCGCGCCTGCCCCACTGCATCCAGCGCCGACTTCCCCGGGCGATACCCGTAGGAATCCGGATGGAACAGCGGGTCCACCACCGGCTCCAACCTCGACTTCACCACCGTTTGCGCGATCCGATCCGACACAGTTGGTATGCCCAGTTTTCTTTCCCCACCGTTTGCTTTCGGTATTTTCACCGTCCGCACGGGTGGCGGGAAGTAACTGCCCGACGACATCCGATTCCAGATCTTGTATAGATTCCCTTTCAGGTCTCTTTCGAAGTCCGCAATCGTCTGCTCGTCGACCCCTGCCGCTCCATGGTTCGCTTTTACTCGTTTATATGCCTCCCAGACCTCCCACTTGGAAATACTGAACGGCTTTGCCTCACTCATCGGCTCCTCCCATTGCTGGTTGGCACATTGAATTTAGCTCCATCAACACAACCCCTTCGCTCCATCCCATTTCCGAGACTTCATCGCTACTACAGGTTGTTCCGCCCCTGGTCTCCGCTTCCGTACTCTCGCCCTCATGGTTCTTCCACTTGAGGCTTCTCCGTTCGCATCGGAGTCCCAGGTTCCCACGTTCCGCTCGATCGCCTCTTGCGCAAGCTCAGGCCACCTTAATGCCGGATGCCGCTTCGGTCCGTAAACAGGCACCGCCGAAGCTCGTCCCGCGTTAACAACTCCCCCGCGGTTTCGACATCGTCCCTACGCTTTCGACATGTCATCAGTGGTTCCCTTGCGGTCCTCTTCTTGCCAGTCACCTGACCTGGTTCTTTCCAGGCCTTTTCCTTCCGTGCTCACGACCGTGGCTTTTGACCACAGCCGCCGAAGGTGGTTTGGAACCTGCTCCTGTAAGCCGGTTCCGAGGGGCCTCCCCTCATCAATCAAGCAGTTACACACATTAGGCCCTCCTCGGCCCTCTGCGCTCGTGGCGCACGATCATCGGCATAGCGGACGACAATGACATCGCCACGAGCCACTTTCTTGCGCCAGGCTTCGGCCCACAGGTCGAATACGTAATGCAGATAGATGTTCGCGAGCAACGGTGAAGCCACCGCCCCCTGCGGAGTCCCTACCTTCGTCTCCGACCAGTGGCCTTCCTCCGACACTCCTGCCTTCAGCCATTTCTGGATCAGGCCAAGAACGCGAGGGTCGGCCACGCGGTGCTGGACAAACTTCATCGTCCATTCATGGCTCATTTGGTCATAGAACGCCCGAATGTCCGCATCCAGCACCCAATTCACGCGCTTCCGATGGAGACCCACACTCAGCGCGTCCAGCGCCTTGTGCGGGCTGCGCCCCGGCCTGAACCCGTACGAAAAGCCTTGGAAGTCCACCTCGTAAATCTGGTTCAAGATGGTGACCACGGCCTGTTGAACAATCTTGTCCTCCAGCGCCGCGATCCCCAACGGACGCTGCCGCCCGTCGGCCTTCGGTATATAGACTCTCCGCGAGGCTTGCGCCCGGTACGTACCACAGTGAATCCGGCTGTGCAGATCGGCAAGCCGACCCTCCAGCCCGGCTTCATACTCTTTCCACCTCACGCCATCCACCCCGGGCGCAGCTTGCCGCTTCAACGCGTAGAAGCTGTCCCGGAGCAAATTCACGCTCACATGGTGGAGCACAGCCGTGAACCGTTCCTGTCTCCCTTCCTTAGCTGCTTGCCGCACACCGCTCAATCCTTGGGACACCCGTTCCCCGCTCTGTGTCGGGCGAGTGTGGAATTGAACGATGTTCTCCTTGGCCCGCGCCCTTCCCTCCCCCATCTCCGCCGAGGTCTGTCCCTCTTTGTTCGACAGGTTCACAGGTACTGTGGCGCAGTCCGACTCCTCTGAAACGTGCCGATCCGCTGTACGGCTAGTAGCCTTTTCGGACCGGTCTCGATCCTGGTTGGATCGAGAGGTTCCAGAGGTCTCCCGGTTCTCGTGCATGTTGTTTCTCAGCGTGCGCGGGTTCCTAGACTACGCAGGGCCAGTTGACCACTCGCGATTTTGCGTGGCCAGCCGTGTTGCCTTCCCTTTAGGGGATGAGGTGGGCGCCCTGATTTGATCCTTTTCGAAGCTCAATAGCCCGGCCCACCGATACCCTTGTCTACGCTTCGACGGAAACCTCACGGCCTCCCCCGCAAGACTCAGGGCCAGGATGGAGTCGCTGTCTCCTTTCCTGTAGGGATTCTTCCTCCCCTACAACATGCCGGTTTAGCCCGGCGCACCCCCGGCATGGATTCGAACCGTGGTTAACAGTCAAGAGACGGGGTCGTCGCTCAAAAACTCTGTGGGGAAGCTCGCTGCCGCTCACCGCTACCGACTATTGAGGTCAGCAAAATATAGTGACAGCTTTTGAGCCCGTGCCCCGCATAAAATGGGCGTTCTGCAGCCGGGAAGCGTCACTATATTCTGCGCGGCTCAATAATTGCCTTAACTCCGGCATCGCCAAAGCCAGGGAAATGCGCATGCTAGCGCGAGATCGAGTACGCGCGTTCTCCGTCGCCACGTTTGGCGGATTCGATCCTAAGACCCATTTTCTTGCGGAGCGTTCCCGAAAGGAAGCCGCGCACGGAGTGGGCCTGCCAGCCGGT
>DATNNO010000044.1:0-8477 GCA_035601775.1 Terriglobales bacterium
CCTCTATGGGACGACCAGCGGAGATGGCACCACGACCTTCGGTTCGGTGTTTGAGATCACGCCGTAGTCGGCTCATCTGGCGACTAAAGCCTGCTGGCAAAGAGTGACCAGGGAAGGGCCACGTTGCTGTTGAAATATCGCCATAACACTCATTGAGGGGTTCTGAGTGCAATGGCTGTTTACATCAACTGCGATCATTGCAATTAGGCAATTGCGGCGGCCCGCAGGAAATTCACGGGGAGGGAGCTTCCCTCCCCGGCCTTTTCAGGTTGCTTTGGGTTCAGCTCTTGCATCGGCTGCTTGGCGCGGTAAACTGCAGCCGGCTGAAGCTTTCCGGCTTATGGACCGGTCAAGCTCACCGCTTGACTGTTAAGTCCGACCGCGGCACAAATGACTTTTCCGCCTGCCAACGTGGCACAGGCAGGACCGGCAGCCATTGGCTTCGTGCCTACTTTGGCGAACGCCGTCCAAGTCGTTCCGTCGAACGTTGCGGTGTACATGAATGAGTCGGGCACATAGAGAACCCCGCAAGCGAGCGATCCGGCGGACGGCATCGCGCAGCTCACCCGCGGGCCAATGTTCCCAGCAGTGATTCCGCGCCATCCAGTCCAGTTAGTGGTCGACCACAGCCCGCTCTTGAACAGGTTTGCGTAAATGGCTAAGTTACTGGACCGGTCAAAGCACACCACCTGTCCTTTGACCCCGATAGACGTGCAGCTCGGGCTGCTGCCGCTAATGCCAACCTGCAAGGTCAGAAAGCCTTCCCACTTCGAGCCGTCGAAACGGTTTACGACGATTGTGTCATTGGTGGCGGTAACCAGCGCATTCATTGCGCAAATCACGTCTCCATTGTTGTCGTTCGCGCAACCCGGGGCGGACGTCAACGTAGCGGCCACAGTCTTAAACGACCCCCAGGTCGAGGTGGCGGTATTCAAGACCGAGTTCGCGAGCGCGCTAGTCAGACTGCGCGCCGCGCAGAGTACCCTTGTGCTGCGCAGCAGTGCGCAACTCGGACCCGAGAAGATCTGCCCGTTAGAATCGAGGAAGGCACTCCAGTTCGTTCCGTCAAACACAGTTGCTACCAATGTGCCGGTCGTGCCGCTCCGCGCACCACAAACTACATGACCGTTCCCGTCGTTCACGCAACTCGGATCGGAGGAAACCGCGCCGGCCAGATTTGTCCAGCCTGACCACGCGCTATTGGTAAATCGGTTTGCCATCAAGGTACTTTGTTGGCTTTGGACGACACAGACGACATCCTGCGCAGCGAGTTGAACGCAAGACGGTTCTCCGAGTGTGACGGTTTTACCCATGCTGCGAAAACTGCTCCAGGTGGCGGACGCTGAAGGGGTGAGCAACAAACTAGTGACGATAACGACCACACAGACGGTCGGTCCAGGCTTCATGGCGACTCCTTGTTTCATAGCGACTCCTCTGGGAGATAGATTGCTTACGGGTGGCAAGCGGAGGTCGAACTCCGACGATTGCGAAAGGACGAGCGATTCGGTCTCGCAGACCGAGGAAAACTTGCTTGCCCCTTCCCGATTGGTGCCCCGTATTCTGTGCGGAAGTATCTGCCCCCTAGGGACAGTTGTCAAGGTGAACGAGTGACCCAAGTGTAACTGGCGATAAATCGCCAGTAATGCTCCGTGGACGAAACTGGCAAGTCAATCAATGCATTGGAGTTGCCGGGCATTTCAAAAGGATTGTTGGCGTAACATCGCCATATCACTCATTGACTCCAGGGGAGGGGATTTTGAAGCGCTATGGCCCTGTTTGCGCCAGCTTGGAGGCAGAAGGGGGCCACCGCCCAGACGCGGGCGGCATCGGCGTCCGTTCCCTGTGAAGTTCTCCCCTTGCCGGGCGGTCAACCCCGACTACAAGGAACACCTCGAACCCGAAGACCTCCTCGACGCAGTGCTGCGGCCCTAGTACGACAGGCAGATGTGCAACTGATTTTCAGCCTCTACAATCGCACGGATCGCATCTTCTCGATGGCCGCCGAAATTGTGCGGAGCGCTCCGCAGCTCTGCCTTGGCATCTGCCAGCGCGGCGACTGCGGCCATAAGCCTGGGATGTTGGCCGGCCGCCGGCGAAGGCGAGGAAAGCATCAACAGCAAGGCGAGAACCGCAAATGAACTCATGATTCTGTGCTTCATAGAACCTCCTTACACTTCGTCCGACTTGAGGCGCGGACCAGCCTCTAGAGTGTGGATAGCCTAGCAGAGATCTGTGTGATGAGCCGTGTTTGATTTCTTAGTTTCTACCCCCTGCAGGACCACACGTCAACCCTGGCAGCGTTTGCGGCCCTGCTCTATGAACTGTCCATGCGCTGATGCAAGACCAATGGCTGACGAAACAGATTGTTGTTGTAACAGTGCGCCGTGAAAGGCGCTGGACTTCAGCGGGTGCAAGTCCCGCCCGGGAACTGGTTCGCTCCACCCGGTAGCAATCGAAGCGGCAGCGGAGGCAACGAAGCTGTCGGAGCTTTCGATGTAGAGGGTCGCATGGCGACTCGGCGAGCTCGAAGCGGACGCGGTGGAAAAGAAATTTCTGGGGAATCAACTTTCCGTCACCCGCGCGGTTCCGAAGTGAGAATGGGGACTGTTTAGGCGGGTGGCCCACTCAAGCCGTCTTTTGGCTTGAGTGGGGCAGTTTTACCGCTGGACAGAGTTCCCCAGCCGCTCTTTCCCGACTGCGCGCAGTCCACTCGCATTCAATCTCCACCGTCCCGGCGCAACCCGTCGCGTACTGGCGATAGCTGCTCCACTCCAGTCCTCCGCAGCCCGGTGCCCCAGGTTCGCGCCCGCTCTCTGAATGTTCGGTCTCATAACACCCGTTCTTCGGGCGCTAACCTGGGTTTAGCCATACTCCGAAGGGAGACAGGCGTAGATCGTTTTGCGCCGGCACGGCCACCCACTCCGTCGCACTTTTCGTTTCCCTATTTGGGAACCAACTCCGCAGCCCGTCCACTTTCCTCTTGATCTCATTCCTTCATTTACGATATTATAGGAGCACACTGGTTATCTATAAGATAATCAACGTTCTTTGACAACCTGATACGGGCGCAGCTCCTGGCCATGCCAACTGCTGAGTCCGACCATCATGGCGAAGGCGAAAACCTTCGTCCCGGCTTTAGCTGCTGTCCCAAAGCGGCAGTGCAAAGCGAGCCGGATAACCCCAATGTTTAGAATATTTTGCCTGTAACTACCTTAAGAACCATAGAATCTAGAAGGCAAGAAAAACTCCGGCCCTTTGTTTTCTAGATTTTGGGCGAAAGAGAGAGTTTTTTTTGAGGGAATTTCTGCACCAGAATGTGTGCAGGATAACCTTGGCGTCACGGTGGAACAAAACTTGACAGGCAATGCCAGCAGAGACGATGACTATGAGAACTAACTTCGTTGAGTTCCTGCAGGATTTACTTTTTCTTCTCTTTGCCCATCTTCAGGGCAATCTCTGCCATCAATTTGGGCTTGAGGTCCGCCAGGACGCTATCGACGATGTTCGCGATCTCTCTGGCTTCCTCTCCCGTAGCGGACGAACCATCAGGCCGAGACTCTGGCTGTGCTTCACTACTACTCTGTTTGAGTTCCGCGACCGCGTCGGCGATCTGTGAACTGAGTTGTGATCCACTGAGTTGTGATCCACTGAGTTGCGAACCGATGAGTTGCGATCCGATGACGGACTCGCGTATCTCCCTCCAGTTCGCCCAGGCTGCAGCAAGGTCTGATTCGCCTTGTCGTCCGCTGGGCTCGGGAGGGACGCTTTCTGGAGACTCCACCTGCGGGCGCGGCTGCGACCCGGCTTCCGCAGCCATCGTCGCTTCACCAATGCTTGGGCTGGCCGAGGCCGCAGCGGCGTAAGCCGCACTTTCCTTCACCTCTGAGGCAGCACTTTCGCTGACCGCGTCTACCGTCGGGAAGGCTTTCGCGGCACTCAGCTCGGCTTCCGCCGCCGCTGATTCTTCGCTGCTCGTCGCAACTGTCGGGGAGATTGACTCTTGTGGCTTTGATTCAGAGCTGTCAGAGTTCGAAAACGACTCGACCGTGGAGGAAGCGGTTTCTGAGGTGGCCTCCGCACCGCCCAAGGAGGCATACGGTTCAGCCGGCGAACTCGCGGAACTCATCCGCGCCGCATCGGCTGCGGCGAAGGCCGCGTAGGCTTGTTCCATCTCGTGTTGGAGGACAAGCGTTGCTTCATTCTCCATCACCGCAACCGGTTCGGCGATCCATCTGGCGCCGTTGAACTCCTGCGTGGCACCCGCGAAAGCCATGGTCACGGGAACTCGATCCCTTGCCGCAAGGTCCGACTTAGCGGCTTCGGCGTCGATTGCGGTCGCATCCACGTTAGCGTTCGCAGGCGCCAGCGAGGCTAATGCGGCAGTGACTTCTTCGTCGGCTAGCTGCCCGGTTTCCGCGGTCGCACCCTGGGGTGCGGTACTGGCTGGTGACTCTGAAACCATCACTGCTGGAGGTGGTACGGTTTCGGCGGGAACATCGCGCGACGACACAGGTTCGACGCTTGTGGTTTCCCCCGGGGTTGCTGAGGATTCCGCTTCCGTTACCGCAGAAATGTTCTCCGCGCTGACGACGAATTCCGATGGCAGCTCTTCCGCTTTGACATCTGGCACTTTGACATCTGGCCCGTGGGCAACTCGCTCCTGGGTGGGAGCTTCCTGATCGCGAGCCGGCCGCGGCCTGAAGCTTGATTCCTCGCTGGGAGCATTGAACGACGACGACGCGGCCTTAATGGCTGCAATCTCCTCTGCCGTGACGTCCTGCGGCATAGACGACAGCATGGCCTCTTCCAATCCCGATTTCATCTCCGCGGGCTTGCGCTCTTCGGCTTTGGCTGCGTCGCAAGAGCTGGCTACCGCGGCCGGCGATTCCTCGGGAGCCGATTCACGAGGCTTCGAGTGAGGTGGAGGAATCGGCAATCGATTCTTCCACCCAGTCTGTCTGTCGCCGAATTCTTTCCCGGAAGCAGACTCGTCTGCCTCAGCCAATGCCTTGGCGAACCGACTCGGCTTGGCTGGCTGACTTTGAGGAACGATCTTGTCTTCCAGCTTGGTGAGTGCAGTGAGAAGTTCGCTGGCCTCAAACGGTTTGACGATGAAGCCGTCGGCACGCACGCGTCGCGCCTCATCCGCCTTGAAGGGTTCCAGCTTGCCCACGGTGAGCAACACGGGGATGCGCGCGGTCTCCGGCGCTTCGCGAAGGCGCTGGCACACCTCCAACCCGCCATAGCCGGGCATATAAACATCGAGCACGATGAGGTCGGGCTTCGACTCCGCAATTTTCTTAAGCGCCGCCGACCCGTTATTCACAGTGGTAACGTCGTAGCCGGCATCGCTAAGGATTCGCCGGCCCATGTTCTGGGCTGTCACACTGTCATCGGCAAGCAGTATTTTTCGCGCCAAGCGATGTCCCTAACCTTAGATCTGAATGGGGAGATAGCGCGAAGGTAACTTGTCCCGGACCCTAAGTCAATGAGGATACGCGATGAAACAGGTTACGAGGGGCCAGTAACCTCTGGCGTGAGACCGGCCCAGCCCACATCCACTTAGCCCTTGAAGCGCCCACGAGCCTGCGCTCAGAACGGAACTATTTTGTGAATGCCCTTCTTTTTCTTACGTTTGCTCGAAGCCACGGTCGCATCGGTGTCGTCGCTCGGCGATGTGGAGGAAGACGCCGAGGGATCGCCGCTTTTCCCGCCGCCTGCGCTGGCTGGGCTGGTACTGCCATTCGCCGGTTGCGTGGCCCCGGTCTGGATCTCATTCACCTGCTGCGGCGGAGGCAAAGCCTGGCCATTATCCTCGCTGACGTTGGGCTTTAGTTCGTTGGGATCTGCTGGGGCGGCGTTGGGTTTCAACTCATTCGGGTTTGGCGAAGCGGCTGCCGGCGGGGAAGAAGTATCGGTCGATGCGGAATTATCCGCAGAGGCAGCGGCATCTGCCGGGGTTGGAGTATCCGAGCGGGGGGCGGGTTGATCCGGTCCAGGTGCACCACCTTTCACAGTTTCGACGGAAACGGAGTTGTTGGACGCACCTCCGGTTCCCAGAGCGGCCCGTGTAGCCTGCTGCACCACCTGGCTTGCGCTCATCGGCGTCGGGTCGACAAGCGTAGGCTCACCAACTTTCGTTGCTTGAGCCACGCTCGGATGTTTCGCGAAGCTCCGCATGATCTTCGAAAACGTACCCGCCTCGCGCCGGCTGTCTTCTTCCGCCTTATTTTGCGCGATGGCGGCTTTGGTGGGTCTCGGTACCGGCTGGTGCAAGGCTTGCAGCCGCGCCTTGGCATCGTCGGCCCGGTCCATTAGCGGATATCGGGTCAGAATGCGGGAGTAGGCTTCCGCGGCGCCCTTGTTGAAATCCTCGATCATCCGGGCTTTGGCAGCTTCGTTCCCAGGGCGGCTACGTACCATCGCGGTCTCGCCTTCATACGATTGCCCCAGCAGGTAAAGAGCTTCATCCGCTTTGCTGTAGAGGGGATATTTGTCCACCAGGGACCGCAAGCGGGCGATGGCGGCCGGATACGACTGGCGCAAGTAGTAGAAACGTCCTACGCTAAACTCCCGCGAGGCGATCACTTCCTGCACTTCCCGCAGACGTTGCTTGGCTTCCGGCAACAGCTTGCTGTCGGGATACTGCAGGATGAGCTGCCGGTATTCCTCCTCCGCTCGCACCGCGTGCGTGTAATCACGGTCCGGCTTCTCCATCTGCTGATAGTGAATGTTGGCGATCTTCAGTTGCGCCTCAGCCGCTTCCGGCATGTTGGGGAAAAAGGTCTCGAAATCCTTGTACTCAATTTCCGCCTGCGCCAGCGACGTGGAACCGCCCTCGGAGTACCAGGAATCGGCCACCGCCAGCTTGGCGCGCGCAATATATTCCGAATCCGGATAGGTGTTGATCAGGGTTTGCAGCGTCAGCCGCGCCACGTCGAAGCGGTTGTGCTTCAAAGCGTCCATGGCCCGGTCGAACAAGACTTTGTCGGGCTGCTTCGAATCGATGTTTGCAATCGGATTGTTTACCTTCTTGTTCGTGCAAGCCACAGTAAAGGCGAGCACACCAAGAAGAAGCACTGTCGGAACACGACGTGACATAGAAATCCTCAAAACGCTCAAGACCCATGTAGGACCGGGTCTTTTGACCCGGTCGCAGGGAGCCGACGCCTATGCCCTTTGCAATGTGGCTTCGGTCGCCGCCTTCAATAATTTCTGGGCGTTACTCTTTGGATCGCCTTTGCCGAACACAGCGTTGCCTGCCACCAAAATTTCAGCGCCGGCGCGCACCACCTCGCCTACGGTATCGAGCGCAATGCCGCCATCTATCTCGATCCGATAACTCAGCCCCCGCTGCCCGCGCAACTCCGCCAGTTTGCGGATCTTGGGTATCGCCCCCGGAATAAACTTCTGCGCCCCGAACCCCGGATTCACCGACATGACCAGCACATAATCGACGATGTCCAGCACTTCGCTCAAAGTTTCGACGGGTGTTGCCGGGTTGATCACGACGCCCGCCAGTGCGCCATGGCCTCGGATCAGGTGCAGCGTCCGGTTCAAGTGCCGGCAAGCCTCCTGGTGCACGGAAATCCAATCGGCTCCCGCTTCCGCGAACTCGGGAATGTACTGATCCGGATTCTCGATCATCAGGTGGCAATCCAGAGGCAGGTCGGTGGTCTTGCGCAACGACCTCACCACGGGCGGTCCGATGGTGATGTTCGGAACGAAATGCCCGTCCATGACATCCACGTGGATCACGCTGCCGCCGCCTTCGGACGCAGCTTGAATTTGCTCCGCCAAGTGGGCAAAGTCAGCCGACAAAATCGACGGCGCTAGCTCGATCAACGGGCCTCCAAGCATGGGAATACCTACAAAAATTCTAACACGCTGGCAGTGTGCGAAACGCGCCCTTCTCATTTTCTACAGTCGGTCAGTTTACGAGTAGCCCGTGATCCGCCCAGCCTCGTGCATTGCAAGCACCTAATTTGGAGCACCGGATAGCCAGAATCCGCAAAACCCGACTCGACTGTTAAGGTTAAAGAACGCTAATGTGGCGACCACAAAAGTCATAAAATTAGCCAAGGTCGGGTGGCTCGCGGCCTACGATCTGAAACGGAGAATACGACGTCCAACAGCATATCGACCTTGCTGCTTCGTAATCTGAGCGACGTATTTGGCGAAAATGACCCCGTGCGTCGTCGCGCTGCAATCGACGAGATCTTTCACGAAGATGCAGTATTCTATGACCCAAAAGGCGGTATATTTCGTGGCCGAGACGAGATTGATCGTATTGCTGGGGTGATAAAAGCAACACATCCAGATTTCGAATATCAGCCCCTCTTCCCTCCCGAGGAATTAGGTGATGCCGGACGGGTTCGATGGGTATCTGGCACTCCCGGCAAACCACCAGCTTACGCGGGAACCGATTTTATCGTCGCCCGGAACGGTCGCATTGCTTCGGTCTATCTCTTTTTCGA
>DATNNO010000045.1:0-2081 GCA_035601775.1 Terriglobales bacterium
GGACGTTTCCAGGAATCAGGCGCAATATCACATTCACTTGCGGGATTTGCTCACCTCTCCTAAGCGAGTCTGGTGGGCCCAGTAAGTGAGGGGTTCGGGAAACGGGGAAGGTTTCCGAACCCCTCAAACACCAAATAAGGGTTTGGGCACGTCATCTAACTTCACCTCAGAAACAGGCCCACCACAAAATCCGCTAGCTCCCTCAAGCATACCCAGCACCCAGACCCTCTTCCCACAGCCGAATGGCATCCCAAAAAGCAGAAGCTATCTTCCATAATTCATAGCCGCCATCCTGAATCCTATCTATAATTGTGGAAGTCGCTGTATGGAAGTGACTTAGGAGCAGTGGACAAGACTGGAGGGTGGCAGTGAAGTTGCTGATACCTGAGAGGCGTCGACTGTCTGGCCGTGTCGTCCCTGCAACCATCCTTGTCCGTGAACCGCGAACTATGAACCGCGAATTTGAGGCCCGATTTACCGCCATCCTACTGGCTCTTCTCACAGTAGCGGCTGTACTTTTCGCAGGGTTCAATTACAAAATCGAACACCAGTCGGCGATTCCGGACGACGGCGCGTGGTGGATGGAGCGGAACGGCCATCCGGAGGCGGATCGGCTGGAGCCCAACGGACCGGCCGAGCGGGCCGGAATTCGCCGCGGAGACGCCGTCGTGAGCGTCAATGGCCGCGCGGTAGACACTGCGGCGGCCGTGACGCGGCAGCTCTACTATTCCGGCGTCTGGTCGAAGGCAACCTACTCACTGATCCGCGGCTCGGTTCCGCTGGATGTTGAAGTGGTGCTGGTTCCGGCCGAGCGCTCCATGAACGATTGGCTGCGGCTGATCGCGCTCATCTATCTGGGCATTGGGCTTTATGTATTGCTGCGGCGCTGGACGGCGGTCGGTTCGACGCATTTTTACATTTTCTGCCTGGTATCTTTCGTTTTCTACTCCCTACACTACATCGGTAAATTCAACGCTTTCGACTGGAGTGTCTTCTGGGCCAATGAGATCGCGTGGTTGCTGCAGCCGGCGCTCTTCCTGCACTTCGTGTTGACCTTTCCGGAACGGCGGGAGTTCATCAGCAAGCATCGCTGGTCGATTCCGGTGCTCTATCTGCCGGGAGCAGTACTTCTCGGAATACAAGTCATAGCGCTGGAGTTCTTTAAAGCCAGCGCCTCGCTGCTGTTTAATCTGAACCGGGTGCACTGGGCTTATCTGACGATCTTCTTCGTCTCGGCGGCGGCGGTTCTGTGGCGCAACTACCGCCAGGCCACCACTCCGATTCTGCGGCAGCAACTCAAATGGATTACGCGCGGCACCATTCTCGCCATAACGCCATTCACGCTTTTTTATGTTCTGCCGTATCTGCTCGGAGTGATGCCTTCGCCCACGATGAAGGTGTCGGTGCTGTCGCTCGGATTGCTGCCGCTGACTTTTGGATACGCCATTTTCCGCTACCGGTTGATGGACGTGGATCTGATTTTCAAGCGCGGCATGGCGTATACGCTGGCGGCGGCGGCCATCGTGGGAGTTTATTTTGCCGGGGTGGCCGCGATTGCGCTGCTCGTGAACACACGCGTGCCCAGTTCCGGACCTTACGGGTTGATGGTGGCCATCGTGGTCACCGCTCTGCTGTTTGATCCGGTGCGGAAATGGATTCAGGAGAAGCTTGACCAGTTCTTTTACCGGACAGGCTACGACTACCGGCGCACGCTGATCGAGTTCGGACGCGAGTTGAGTTCGGAAACCGACCTCGACAAAATGCTTTTGTCGCTGGTAGACCGACTGGCCCGCACGCTGCTGGTGGATCGAATCGCGATTTTCCTCGGCAACGGCGACTCTTCGCGCTTTGAACTGTCGAAATCGTTCGGGATCGCCCACGTCACTGGTCTCGACCTGTCGTTCCTCGCGAAACCGCGCATCGAAGACGCTGTCGGGCATATCTTCTTCGAAAACACTCACCAGTTGCCGCGTGAGAATGCCACTGCGCAAGAGGCCATCGGACGCCTGGATCTGAACTACTACATTCCCTGCCATGCGCGGCAAAAGACCATCGCCTTCCTCGGACTGGGCAAGACTATG
>DATNNO010000046.1:0-63726 GCA_035601775.1 Terriglobales bacterium
CCCTCATTTCGAGAGGTTAGTCGATTCGCGCGAGGCGGCAGCCTTGCTGCAGATCCACCCGAAAACACTTCAACGACTCGCCCGCAAGGGCGAGATACGCGCCATGCGGATCGGAAAATTGTGGCGCTTTCGCACATCCGATCTCGACGCGTGGGTACATTTGAGGTTAAAGTTAGCCAGCTATCCGTACCGTCCCTAACCACGGAGGGTCGTGATGAGACGGACGAGATTTCAGCAAGGCAGCCTTCAGATCGTGAAGCGTGCCGGTGGCCGGAAAGCTTGGGAGTACCGATGGTACGAACTCCAGGCGGATGGCAGCCGGACGCGACGCAATCTAATGGTTGGATCGCTCGAACAATATCCGAACGAGACGGCGGCTCAGAAGGCCGTCGCCGCACTTCGGGCAGATATCAACGCTGAGAATCCGCGAACCAGCTTGACCCCGATCAGTGTTCAAATGCTTGTCGAGCACTACCGGGAAAAAGAGCTGGGGCCGGACTGCACCAAAACGCGGAAGACGCAGGTCACCTACGTAGGCTATTTCCGAAAGTGGATTTTGCCCAGGTGGGGAAGCTATCACGTAACCGAGGTAAAAGCAGTCGCGGTGGAGCAGTGGCTTCGTTCGCTCAAGTATGCGAACGGAAGCAAAGCCAAAGCTCGAAACATCATGAGCGCGGTTTTCAATCACGCTGTCAGATGGGAATGGCTTGATGTGAATCCCATACGCATGGTGCGTCAAAGTGCCAAGCGAACCAGGATGCCCATTGTGCTTTCCATCGAGCAGATTGCGGCACTGCTTCGCATCCTCAAGGAGCCCACGCGCACGATGGTATTCCTCGCCGTGTTCACGGGCCTTCGGGTTGGGGAGTTGTTAGGCCTCAAGTGGAAGGATATCGATTTTCAGAAGATGGAAGTCCATGTCATCCGCTCGATCGTGATGCAACACGTAGGGGACTGCAAGACCGAAGCCTCTCGCAAGCCGGTTCCGCTCGATTTGCGACTTTCTAAAGTTTTGTGGAACTGGCGGCTGCATAGTCCATACCCAACCGATGAGGACTGGGTATTCGCCAGTCCGCACAGCGGAGGAAAGCTGCCGTACTGGCCGGGTTCGCTGTACAAGGCGCACCTGGAGCCAGCGGCGAAAGAAATCGGAATCGTGGGCCATTTCGGTTGGCACACGTTCCGGCATACGTACGCGACGCTTCTCAAGGGGAACGGCGAGGACGTGAAGGTTGTGCAAGAGCTAATGCGGCACGCAAACATCTCGGTCACTCTGAACGTCTATGCGCAAGCAATCACGCAAACCAAGCGAGACGCGCAGAGCCGAGTTGTGAGTTTGCTGCTCGACAAAAACGAAGAAAAACCAAGCACCGAGGCTTATCGGACTGTAACGGACCTACAAAATTCTGGAGGGGATTTGCAAGTGGTTGATAAGGTTGGCGTCCCCGACGGGATTTGAACCCGTGTTACCGCCGTGAAAGGGCGATGTCCTAGGCCAGGCTAGACGACGGGGACCATGAAGGCGGGCTAATTGATCGATGGTAGCAGTGCCCCTCGACACTGTCAAAATCGATCGCCTTCCAGCTTGCTGGCGCCAGTCGATGCTAGTTCACTTGAGCCAGCATATCAAATGAAATTGTTGTCGCGATGCCGTTCCCCCATTGCCTGGGAACGTTCTAGAATCCAGAGGACGCCCCACGTGGGCCGGAGCGATCTGTGGCCGATTCCCTTTTTCTCAGCCTGTGGTTCCCGAGTTTTGAATTGGACGAGCTGTTGCCGCGAGCTTTGGCGGTTATGCGGCAGTTTCCATTTTCCGCTCAGCAGCCTGGCATAAGCTATTTGGCACTGCATCCCGTCTCCTGGAACGAGCCCACGATTTTCGAACAGCGGTTCAGCCCCGGCATCACTCCCGAGGAGGCAGTGCTCCTCGCCTCTGATTTGCTTCATGAAGACTATGCCTATTTATTCGAAGCATTCTGGGACCTTTGGATCCTTTCCCCCGACCGGCACGAGTGGGCTCTGCAGGCATCGCGGGTAAAGTTCATGGTGCACGGCGTCGAATTTGAAGAAGGAACTTACCGGCACGAGGGCCATGTCCAGGTGGACTTCGGCGTAGACTCGTCTTTCCTTCAGGACGAAGTGCAACTCACCAGCGAGGCCGAAACCCGAGTTCGCGCCAATGTGCACAAGCTCGTGGAGTTCACGAACAAAGCGGAGAAAAGTTCCGGCGCCAGTGGACGTTTGCTGTGGTCAGACTCAGAGGAGAACTTCGCTCAGAAATTAATCGTCCGCCTGCAGAAAGTACAGTAAATCACAGAGAGCTGTATTCACCCACGCAGGTCCGCCAAACGGTGGATGAATTCCCTTTGCGCTAGAGGTCGCATGTCCTCGGCGAAAAATGCCCTTCCCAATTGTACTTACTTGGTTCTTCCGCCCTCGACCTTCAACTTTTCGCTGGCGGCTGCTTGCGCCGCCGCGAGCCTCGCCGTCAACACGCGGAATGGTGAGCAGGAAACATAATTCAGCCCGATCTGGTGGCAAAACTCGACTGAGGAAGGCTCGCCGCCGTGCTCGCCGCAGATTCCAACTTTCAAATCTGGACGCGTCTTCCGGCCGCGTTCCGTGGCCATGAGGATCAATTGTCCAACGCCCTCGCGATCAAGCACAGCGAAGGGATCCTGCTTCAAGATTCCTTCCGCAATGTAGGTGGGCAGGATCTTATTCACGTCATCGCGAGAGAAGCCGAACGTAGTCTGCGTCAGATCGTTGGTGCCAAACGAAAAGAACTGGGCTTCTTTGGCGATTTCATCCGCTACCAAGGTTGCGCGTGGCAGCTCGATCATTGTGCCCACCAGGTAGTCCACAGTTTTCTCTTTTTCTTGGAAAACTTCCTGGGCCACACGATGCACAATGGCCGCCTGGTTGGCCATTTCTTTCACCGTGGCGACCAGTGGAATCATCACTTCCGGATAGATCTTCACACCGTCTTTGGCCACAGTCACTGCCGCTTCGAATATGGCGCGGGCCTGCATCTCGGTGATCTCGGGATATGTGATCCCCAAGCGGCAGCCACGATGTCCGAGCATGGGGTTAAATTCGTGCAGCTCTTCCACCCGCCGCAGAAGCTTGCGCAGACCTGCCAGCTTTGGCGACTTCGGCTTGGTAGCCTCAAGCACGGCGATCTCGACCATGAGGTCTTCACGCCGCGGTAAGAACTCGTGCAGCGGCGGATCCAGCGTGCGGATGGTTACCGGGAAGCCGTCCATGGCGCGGAACACACCGATGAAGTCGGAGCGCTGCATCGGCAGCAACTTCTTGAGAGCAGCGCGGCGTTCCTTTTCGTCGCGCGCCATGATCATGGTCCGCACATGGGGAAGGCGGTCCTCGGCAAAGAACATGTGCTCGGTGCGGCACAGACCGATGCCTTCGGCGCCGAACGCACGCGCCTGGATGGCATCTCGTGGAATGTCCGCATTGGCCCGCACCCCTAATTTGCGGAATGGCTCCGACCAGCCCATGAACTTCATTAGTTCAGGGTCATCAGGCTTTGCATCGAGAGTATTAAGCTTGCCCTTGATCACACGGCCGGTGGTTCCGTCGAGCGAAATCCAGTCGCCCTGCTTGAATACCTGGTCTTTCACCGTCATCTCGCGAGCCTTTTCGTTTACCTCTATGTCGCCTGCGCCCGCGACACAACACTTCCCCATGCCGCGCGTGACTACCGCGGCATGACTGGTCATACCGCCGCGTGAGGTCAGAATTCCGGCGGCGACTTCCATGCCGTGAATATCTTCCGGAGTGGTTTCCGCTCTGACCAGGATGACCGGATTTCTCTTGCTGCCGTGCCCCGCCTTTTCCACCGCCTCATCCGCCGTGAACACAATCTGCCCAACAGCAGCGCCCGGGGAAGCCGGCAGACCGGTTGCAAGAACTTCGATCTTTACTTTCTTCTCGTCCAGGCGCGGAACGAGGAAGTCATAAAGCTGGTTGGGTTCGACGCGGAAGATCGCTTCTTCTTTTGTGATCAGCCCCTCTTCCACCATCTGGATGGCCACGCGCACCGCAGCAAGTCCGGTACGCTTGCCATTGCGGGTTTGCAGCATGTAGAGCTTGCCTTCCTGGATGGTGAATTCGAAATCCTGCATGTCGCGATAGTGCTTTTCCAGCCGGGTGGTGATTTCGCGGAGCTGCCGGTAAACATCCGGCATGATTTTCTCCAGTTCGAGGATTGGAACAGGGGTGCGAATGCCGGCAACGACATCCTCGCCTTGCGCGTTCATCAGGAACTCGCCGTAGAACTCTTTGGTGCCAATCGCAGGATTGCGCGTGAAGCCGACTCCTGTGCCGCTGGTGTCGCCCAGATTGCCGTAGACCATGGCCTGCACGTTCACCGCGGTGCCCAGATCGTCGGAGATGTTGTTGATGCGACGATAGTGTTTGGCGCGGTCGTTCTGCCAGGAGCGGAACACGGCGTCGCGCGCCATCACCAGTTGCTCGTGTGAATCTTGCGGAAAGTCGTGCTTGGTGTGCTTCTTGACTACCTTCTTATATTCTGCGATGACTCCTTTCAACGCTTTGGCGTCGAGGTCGGTATCGAGCTTGGCTTTTTTCTGTTTCTTCTTGGCGTCGAAGACTTCATCGAAAGACGGTTTCGGGATCTCCAGCACCACGTTGCCGAACATCTGGATCAAACGGCGGTAGGAATCGTAAGCAAAGCGCGGGTTGTTGCTGCGCTTCGCGAGCGCCTCCACGCTTTGATCGTTCAGACCGAGATTGAGAATCGTATCCATCATGCCCGGCATGGAAAACTTTGCGCCCGAGCGAACGCTTACCAACAGCGGGTTCTCGCCCCTGCCGAGTTTCTGGCCTTGCAGTTGCTCGAGTTCGGCCAACGCCTCTTCCATCTCGCGGTCAACCTGCTTCGAAACGCCTCCCTGCCGCATGTATTCACGGCAGGCTTCGGTCTGGATTGTGAAACCCGGGGGCACAGGCAGCCCCGCGTTGGTCATTTCCGCCAGGCCAGCACCTTTTCCGCCGAGCTCGTCTTTCATCTTGCCGTTGCCGTCGGCCTTGCCGCCGCCGAAGAAGTAAACGTATTTGGTTGCCGATTTCTTTTCTGTTACTCCTATTTCTGCTTCGGGGAGAGTTTGCGTTGCCATAAAATGAGTCCTTTACTGTTTCGAAGATTCCTTGGATTCCTTGCCTTCGGTCACAATCTCGGAAAAGTCGGCGATGGTGGAGAAGTTTTCTAACAATGTTTGCAATAGGGCGAGTCGATTCGCCCGGATGCGCTCGTCCTCAACCATGACCATCACTTTGTCAAAAAAACGGTCCACTGCGGGCCTAAGTTTCGAAATCTCCATGAGAGCATGTTCGTAATTGCGTTGCGCGCGGAGCGTATCAACCGCTTCGGCCGTTTGCGGGATTTGAGACGCTAGCTCCTTTTCCGCCACATCCTGGAGAGCCTCCGCATCGAGAGCGGAAGCCACCCGCTTTCTGGTTTCGCTGGCCTGACGGAGAATATTCTTGATGCGCTTGAATGCGATAGAGATCGATTCGAAATCCGCCGATGGACGCACCCTGGTCACCGCCTCGGCGCGTGCGGCCGCGTCCACTACATCGTCAGAGCCCGCAGCCAGCACGGCATTCACTACGTCGTATTTAAACGCGAGCGCATCGCGGAGATAAAACTCCAGGCGCTCGCGGAAGAAGGTGCGCAGCGCGTCTGCGTAATCAACTTCACCTGAAAACTTTCGTTCCGCCGCCGAACCATGGTAGACTTCGCGCGCGTCTGCGAACAATTGACTCAGGCTGAGCGGCAGCTTCTTCTCGGCAATCGTCTTCACAATCCCATTCGCCTGCCGCCGTAACGCAAAAGGGTCTTTCGATCCGGTCGGCTGCAAGCCCAGGGCAAACATTCCGGCAATGCTGTCCGCCTTGTCGGCGATGGAGAGAACTGCTCCCTCGACCGAGCGCGGAACCGAATCCTCCATGGATTCCGGCTTGTACTGATCGTAGATCGCAATGGCGGTTGCTTCGTGCGCGTCGGCCTTCATGTCGGAATCAAGCACCTGAGCACGCGCGTACAGTCCGCCCACGATCCCCTGCAGTTCGGTAAACTCCTTCACCAACTCAGTCGTCAGGTCGGCCTTCGCCAGGGACGCTGCCTTGTGCACGATCCCCGGGCGAACCGGCACTCCGTTTTGGCGGATGATTTCGCAGAGCCAACTGCACAAACGCTGCACCCGCCGCGTCTTTTCGTAGTAGCTGCCCAGGTCTTTCTGAAATGTGACGTGCTTCAGCCACACTGTCCGTTCACGCAGTGGATGCTTCTGATCAGTCTGCCAGAAGAACCGGGCATCGTTAAACCGCGCTCGGAGCACGCGTTCGTGCCCATGGCGAATGATGCCCCGCGGGTCGCCATCGGTATTCAGCACTGCCAGAAAATGGGGCAGCAGCTTGCCGCCCGCATCTTCGACTGCGAAATACTTCTGATGATCGCGCATCACCGTGACCAGGACTTCCTCAGGCAATTCCAAAAACTCGCGGTCGAAACTTCCCAGGATTACCGAAGGAAACTCGGTCAGGTTGACGACTGCATCCAACAGACTCTTATCTTCACGCCAACGCGCGCCGGGGACGGTACGAGTGGCAGCGTCGAGTGCTTTGCGAATCTGTTGCTCGCGCTCACCGCGACCCAGAACTCTTGCCGCGTGCAAGGCTTCAACATAGGCAGAACCGGCGCCTGGAATCAGAATCGGGCCTTCGGCCAAAATCCGGTGCCCTCGCGATTGGTTCCCGGCACGAATGCCATCGAACTCGAGCGGGATCACTTCCTTGTCGAGCAATGCCACAAGCCAACGTACGGGCCGCACGAACTTTTCGCTCGGTTTGCGCCAGTACATATTCTTCGGCCAGTAAATCGAGTTGATCTCTTTGGGAAGCAGTTCGGATAGGACTTCAGTTGCCGACCGGCCCTTCTTTGTGATCTTTGCGGCCAGGTATTCGCCCTTGGAAGTTGTCACCCTCTCCAGTTGAGAAACATCCACCCCAGCCTTCCGGGCAAAAGCATGCGCGGCCGGTGTGGGCTGTCCATCCTTAAAAGCCACGTTCGTCGAAGGCCCGGTGACCTGCTCCGTGACATCCGGCTGAGTCGCTGGAAGTCCTGATGCGAGAACCGCTATACGACGAGGGGAGTCCAGGCTCGAAATCGCTCCGCTGGCGGAGAGACGCTCCCGCTCCAGCAACTTATGCACACGCTCACGCAAATCGAGCGAAGCGGCATCGATCATCCGCGCCGGAATCTCTTCGCAACCGATTTCAAGCAGAAAATCTGGCATATCTTTTCACCGTAGCGCCGGCATCTTGCCGGCTGTCCCGAGGGCATCCTGCCATCGGCCGGGCGGGCGAGACGCCCACGGGATAGCCGCCGTGGACGGAGGCACTACAAAAACCCAGATAGACTTAACAAGTCACGACATCGCTGGCGCTGTTTCTTTTTTCGCCTTCGGCCTCTTCTCCGGTTCCGCCTCTTCGGATGCCGTCTCGTCCTGCTGCTGATCCACATGCGCCTTGGCAATCCCCACAGCTAGCGCACGCACTCGCGCAATCACTCCCACACGCTCGGTCACCGAAATCGCGCCGCGAGCGTCCAGAATGTTGAACAGGTGCGAACACTTCAGGCAAAGATCGTAAGCGGCCAGTACCGGGAAACGGCGGACCTCAGAGAGCATCTGACCGTAAACAAGCTCGTCCTTGTCGGACGCATACGCCATCGCATCACGCTGCTTCTGCAATCCGCTAAACTTTTGCAGAAGCATATCGCACTCCTGCTCGTACTGCTCAAAGTGATCCCAAAGCCTGGGCACTAATGCGTCTTCGAAGTTGTACACCGAGAACTGCAGTTCCTCCGCTAGCCGCACATCGCCATAGGTTGTAACCTGATCTGTTTCAGGATCGCGCGCCCACACGATGTCGTAGATGCTGTCTTTGTCCTGCAGAAACGCCGCGATACGCTCCAACCCGTAAGTCAACTCCGCTGAAATCGGATCCAAATCCACTCCACCACACTGCTGGAAATATGTGAATTGGGTGATCTCCAGGCCGTCCAGCATGACTTGCCAGCCCACGCCCCACGCACTGAGCGTCGGCGCTTCCCAATTGTCTTCTTCGAACTTAATATCGTGCTGGCGCAGATCAATTCCCATCGCTCCCAGCGATTCCAGGTACAGATCCTGCACGTTCTCCGGCGGCGGCTTAAGAATCACTTGCAATTGGGTGTGCTTATAAAGACGATTCGGATTCTCTCCATAGCGTCCGTCGGCCGGCCGGCGGGAAGGCTGCACGTAGGCCACTTTGTACGGACTCGGCCCCAGCACCCGCAGAAATGTTTCGGGCGCCATAGTTCCTGCACCGACCTCGACGTCATAGGGCTGTTGCAGCACGCATCCTCGATCAGCCCAGAAAGTTTGGAGGCGCAGGATGAGTTCCTGGAAAGTGAGCGGATTGGAGGTGGTATGATTCAAAGTGTGAGTACGACGCACTTAGCCTTCTGCCCCAAACATTCGCCGTCCTTGCAAGAAGCCAACTAGAACCTCTCATGGCTAAATGCTAAGTGCCAAATGCTAACTGCTGATCTTCTCCAGCATCCCTGCCGTCAGCAGCTTCTTCTCTATGTGCCGCTGGATAGCCTGGAGCAGAAACTTACGCAGATCGGCTGCTTGCGCCTTGCGCCCTGGCGGCGCCGCAAAACTCTCGACTGACGCACGCAACATTTGTCCAGCCAACGTGCGAGATTCCGCGGAAATCTCCGATGACGCCAGCCGCTTATCGTCGGCGCACATCAACCCGTCGCTCAACGCATGAAAGAATGCCCTACTCCCATTCAGCGTCCGGCCGCAGACGATGCATTCGGAAAGCTCCGGCAGATAGCCCATCAGGCGGGTCATCCACAACTCGAAGTACGTGATGGGCATCCACACATCGGCTCCGTGCAGCCCGCCCAGCACCGCCAGCGCAAGCCGGAAAACATCATCATTGGCTTCACGATCCGGCAGCAACTCGTCCAGTAACTCCGCAATGTGGCCCAGTGCGACTGCCCGCGGATAGCTCACTTCAAATGCTAGCGGCGACTCCAGGACTTCGCAGGAATCCAGCCGCGCCAACTCCTGCCGCTCACGATCCTCGTAATAAGCTCGGACGTAGGTCAGGGGCTCGAGCGCCCCACCAAATCGCCGCCGGGACTTCATCGCCGAGCGCGCCACCCCGCGTACCTTGCCTTCCAAGCGGGTAAAAAGCGTGACCAGCAGGTCGGCCTCGCGCAACGGATACGTCCGCAAAACAATCGCTTCCGACTCCTTCAGCGCCATGGAAGCTCAGCAGGTGACCTTTGATTGTAACGGAGTGGTGGGGAGATGGAAAGGCAGCGGTCCCCGACTTGAAGTATTATCGCTCCCATCCCTCGGTGGCGGAGCCGGGCAAAGTGCGGTGTGGCGCAAGGGAGTCCAGGCTTGACTTCAGCGCGCCTTCAGGGCCCTTGCCGGTACACCGAATCCGATCCGCGGTCTGTTGAGCGGTTCCGGAATATCCGAACTGTTTGAGGTCGCATTTTGCGACCTCAAACGGGGACTGTCACACCCTTGATTTCACGCCTGCACCAACCTCAAAAAACGAAAAGGCGCACGCCCATATGCAAAAGACGTGCGCCCAACCCAAATGCTGAACCCGATTTTACCGGCCAAAGTACTTGGCGTTCCGCTCGGTGTACTCTTTCCACTTTTCCGGCAAGTCATCCAGCGCAAAAATCGCCGACACCGGGCAGACGGGCACACACGCCCCACAATCAATGCACTCAACCGGGTCGATGTACAACATTTCCTCTTCCGCGTACGCTGGCGCATCCTTCTTAGGATGGATACAATCCACCGGGCAGGCGTCCACACAAGCGGTGTCCTTGGTCCCGATGCACGGTTCTGCAATTACATATGTCATAAAGTCTCTGTCTCCCTGAGATGTATACCGAACCTAACAGAACCGCTAATTCTAACAAGAATACCGACTATGGTATAGGATAGCGCATTTTGTTTGTCAGACAGAAGCGTGGATGTACTCAATACAAGACCGAAAACGGGGGACTGAGGTACATCGCCGGTTTCACGGATGCCGGAGCAACAACCCGGCGGCTGCCGCGCATGCTATAACTACGGGCTCGGGGAGCTTCCATCGGAAGAGCACCGCAAAGCTCGCCAAGGCGATCCCGGCGGTCGTCAAATCGTAAATCGAACGTCGCGCCAGCACAACCACCGCTCCTGCGATTGCTCCCGTTGCGGCTGCTGTCACTCCTCGCACAAACGCGTTCAACTGAGGATTCCGGGCCCAGCGTTTGTAGGACGGCGCGAGAATTGCAACTACCAGATACACGGGCAAGAATATGCCCAGTGCGGCTGCCGTCGCACCCGCCACCCCTGCGACAAGGTAGCCAATAAAAGCCACGGTGATGACCACTGGTCCCGGAGTGATCATGGCCACCGCAACCGCGTCTACGAACTGCTGATCGGTCAACCAATGATGTCCCTGCACGACGCCACCATAAAGGAATGGCACAACTGCCAGTCCACTTCCGAAAACGAACATCCCGGCTTTCGCAAAGTAGAGAAATATTTCCCATAGGATACCGGTTGCCGGGAATGCGCCAGTGGCGAGCAGGAGCATCGCGGCGCCGCTTGCTCGCTTTCTTGCGGGCAATGCCTTGACCAGCACGGCCACCACACCGCCAAGCAGAAACAACCAAATGATCTCTTTCGACGTCCACGCCGTGGAAACTGCCAGAACGACGAAGATGCCCCACAGCAATTTGTCCCTCCCCAGCGTGAGCTTCGTCAGCTTGAACGCGGAACGAGTGATAATTCCGATCACTGCCGCTCCGATGCCATAGAACATGCCCTGCATCCAAGCCAGTCCACCGAAGCGCACGTAGGCTGCGGAGAGCGCCAGCACCATCAGGAACGAAGGCAAAATAAACGCCAGTCCGACCGCAGTCGCACCCAATATCCCGCCGCGTATGTAGCCCAGATAAATCGCCAGTTGAGCTGCCAGAGGTCCCGGCGCCAGTTGTGCCAACGCCAAACCCTCAACGTAATCTTGCTTGCTCACCCAACCGCGCTCGTCTACCAGATCCTGCTGCATGTGGCCCGCAAGCGCGATGGGCCCGCCGAAGCCCACAGTCCCCAGCCACAAGAAATAGCCGACGAATCGAGGGAAGGACACTCTCTGCAACTGGCGCATGCCCACATGACTGTCGGTTTTCATTTTCCTGAGTTTGTCTTGTCGAGCGCCGCTCGCAGTCCCTTTGCCAGCTTCACCGCGTCGTCATTTGCCCAGAAATGCATGAAGAACAGGCGAGGCTCTTCCATCAGCATGTGGCTATGAAGCGCAGTCACCGCGATCCCGTTCTCTCGGAGTGTCTTGATGACTGCATTGACTTCACTCCCAAGCAGGACAAAATCTCCAGTGATCGCCGCTTTGCCGTTGCCGGTTGGTTGGAAGTTCAGGGCCGTCGCCACGCCCATCGACGGCGGAACCGCCATACCCGAGTCCGTAATTGTTTCCGCCCTGGGTACGCCGATCTGAAGGATTCCGCCATTGACTTTTCCGCTGTGCCCGAGAACCTGTTCCACCTGCTTTTGGTCGAACCCGAGTTCGGATGCTGCCTGGGGCGCCGGACTGCCATCCGGTCCGGGAGTCTTAGTTAGCGCCAGCGCTTGGTGAATTGCTTTTGCCATCTGGAGCGCATCGCCATGGCTGGCAATATGCATATACATCACGCGCGGAGACTCTCCAATCAAATGGTTGTGCACAGCCGACTCATGAATGCCACCTTGTTGAAGCTTCATCATGACCGGTTCGACTTCATCCTCGGTGAGTACCAAATCGCCCATGACCATGGCCTCTCCGCCCTCGCGTTTGAACGCTGCCCATGATCCCAAAGCCAAACCCGGCTTGATCACGACCTGGTCCAGGACGACGTGAAGATCCTTGCGCGGCATGCTGAACTTGATCACGTCACCGGGCTGTATCTGTCCGGCGCGTCCCATCGCGTCCTCCACTGCTTTCCAGTCTCTGGTGCCCTGGTTGGAGGTGGACGGGCTTGCACCCTGAGCCAGGGCGACGTTTACGAGCGATAGTACAAGTGCAACCAACGTCCACGAGAACCGTGATGCCATGGATGGGTTGTAGTTCGTTTTCTTGGAAGTATTCTTTTGTTGCATTTCTTCTCACTCCTTATTATTTGTTTCATGTCTGCAAAAAGCCTCTGGGCGGACATTTACGCTGCAAAATTCAACCGGACGCCGATTCCGTGCCTCTCCGCATTCTCATACGCGACAACCGCCGCAGCCACATCTTGCAGGGCGGTGCCGGTGCTATCGAAAATGACGATCTCCTCCTTTGACGTGCGTCCGGGTTTCTTGCCTGCTACCACCTCGCCCAATTCGGCGCGCACATCGGATCGTGTAACCACCCCCGCTTCGATGGCGTGATGCAGGTCCCCGATGGACGCACATTGTTCTATCAAGTCAACCACGATCTCGGCTTTTGCCATCAGGTCCGGGTGCATCTCTTGTTTTTCGGGATTGTCCGCGCCGACCGCCGCAATGAAGGTTCCGGGTGCGACATCGGCGGTGCCCAGCAAGGGCTCGTGAGATGTCGTACAGGTCACACAGATGTCGCTTCGCCGCACCGCAGCGGCCAAGTCCGTAACGGAAGTCACTGATATTGCCAACTCGTCCGCGAGTTCCTGTGCAAACCGTGTTGCCTGTGCTGGGTTCTTGTCGTAGGCGAATACCTTCTTCAGCTGACGAACTGCGGCTAGCGCCTTGAGTTGCATTCGTCCCTGTTTGCCGCATCCGCAAATGGTTGCCCCATGCGAATCCCGTACTGCCAAATACTTCGCGGCTACCGCCGTTGCTGCCGCAGTGCGTAACCCCGTGATTTCGATTGAGTCCATCACTGCCAGCGGCCGGCCGTTCTCGGCATCGCACAGAACCACGACTCCCTGGATCGTGGGTAACCCAAATGCCGCCGGATTCCCCGGAAAGTTCCCGTTCACTTTCGCGGCAAAATAATTTCTGCCAAGCTCTTGAAACGCAGCTTTAATGTGAAACCCGCCGCCTCGCGCGTGCATACCCAGAACCCCTGGCGGCAAAGCCTTGCCTTCTCCGTACAAACGGAACGCTTGTTCAACCGCCACAATGCATTCATTGAGCGACAGTAAGCTCCGCATGTCTTTTGCAGTAAGCAGCAGGATCTCTTCCGACTTCATAGGGTTGCCTCCGCATAACGGCTTTGCGGCCGCAACAGCTCGCCCAGGTTGCTAGTCGGAAGAACTTCAACCGGCTCCTCGCCACTGCGGAAGATGCGGGCCGCCGTCGAACCCTTCAAAGTCACTGCCCCTCCCTCTACTCGGAGCATCGAACCCTCTCGCAGCCCCACCACGGTTTCTCCATATCTCTTCGAGGAACTGCCTGATCCTTTCTTCCTGCGTCTCCCCCATGTGCGTGGACGAGGGGTCAGGGTCCAGGTAGTGCGGGCTAATCTGAAACTCCACCAGCCCCAATGCTTCGAAGGATGGTGGCTGCACCACCGGCATGTCCTTGGTCGTCCGCAGCGATGGGCATGCCACAATCGAGCCAGCGCTCGATCCGATGTAGGGCACTCCCCCATTCACCCTTTCCCGAATTATCCCGAGGAGGTCCGCGTCATACAGCGCCTTCAAGAGACGGAACGTATTGCCACCTCCCACGAAGATCGCGTTCGCTCGATCGACGCCGGGCGTTGGAAATATCGTGTACTGACGCGAGCTGGTACCCCATCGCTCGAAAGCGTTCCTGCGTCTTCGTCGTATAAGCCTTCCAGTCATACATCGCGAAGGGGATGAAGGCGACGCACGCCGTGCCCCCCAAAAAATCCCGAATCTCGCTCTCGGCATGGTCCAGATAGCCGCTGCCGTACAGGGTCGAGTTGCTGATCAGCAACAGTCGTTCGGCTACGCTGCCGATGTTCATCACAACCTCCCAAACTCACGGCAACGAGTGATACAGACCCTCGATCAACTCCATCCCTCGTCGCAGCAGTTCGTCGTCGCCCACTCCCTGCCGCGCCCAACCGCTCAGCACCTGATCGAGTCCCTGTCCCTCGGCCCGGCCAAACTTCTCGTCACCCAGGTCTGCGTCGTGGATGATCTGAGCAACCCGCTTGATGCCCTTCTCGCGAATTGCAAACTCTTTACAGAATGTTTCGAAGGTGCAGTCTTCTCCTCGATGTCCAAATCCCGTGGCCACAAACATGTCGAACGGTATGGCCTCGGGGTGCGCACTCGGGTCGTCCCCAAACACAAAGCGTGCTTTGGGGTCGATAGCACGCCTTATCAGCCATGCCGACGAAACCCGATCGATTCCAGGACGCGGGCGAGTGATCCACGAGCGATCGACGTATTCCTTGGATCTCCGGTTGCGGTTCTTCCCCTTTTCTTTCCGAGGTTCATCGGCTCGAGCCAGCAGATCTTCCACCGGGCTGCGGGAAGGGCTGTCGAAGAAGTCGATCGCCGTGATCTCCTGAAACCGGCGCCGCAGCCGGCTCAGCCGCCGGGCTGGCCGCACTGTGCGGGATTGCGCTAGTACTCTCTTTAAGTCACTTGCCAGCGCTTCATAGTCACGCGAGCGTGCAGCCATAAAAAGACTCTTCAGCCGTTCGTCGGTAAGATCGTCGAAACGCCTCACCTGAACCACGGAAGCCTGCCCTTTGTAAGTCCTGATCGCAGTGGCTAGCCACTCCATTCGTTCTTGATTCATGGCCGTGTTTGGCAGGACGTAACCGGAGCTGCGCAGGGGCAGAGTTCCATAGCGTTGCAGCTTGCGCCATATCTCCACCCGCTGGCTGGCGCTTCGCGCCGGAAGACTGAAAACCAGGAGTAGCCACGATACGTTCGCACGCTCGGTTACAGTCATTTCCAATCATGTTATATCTGTAACGTACTAAATGCAAGCGACACCCGAGAACCATGGTGAATCAGCCTGAATACGGAACTTACTTGCCTGGATCTGCTCTGACAAAGTGGCCCCCGCTCCGCCTGAACCGATCCTCCGACGTTATTGAGCAAGTCGTATGCTTTGCGATATTCCCATGTCGGCACAAGCCCAAGTCTCCCGACTTGAGCCCATGTCGGGACAAGTGAACCCATCTTGGGACAAGCACGACAATCGTAATCCCTCCCATGTGAGCAATCTTGCTCAGACGCGAAAGTCCGCACCTGTCATCCTTTTATTTAGCTGAGTGTTTCGAGAGAGCGACGACCGCCAATTCGTACTTCTCATTCTTAGGTCGCTGTAGATGAGGTCAAACCAATCCACATCGCAGCGAACACATCCAGCGGATTGGCATTCGTCATCCGTGTGTATGCCGCGGACCCTCCGGCGGACACGATTCGACCCTAAAGCTCTCGCATGTAGAGATTCGGGCAAGACCTCACAGCGGATGAGAGAGAGGTTGGCCCGCGAAACCGTTAAGAAAGGTCAAAGATTATGCCTTTAATTCAACTCCTGGAAGTTCTCATCGTGGTAGGTGTTCTGCTGTGGCTGGTCAATCGCTTCATTCCAATGCAAGCGTCCATCAAGTCAATCTTGAATGGGGTGGTGGTCATTGCTGTGGTGCTCTGGCTGCTGAATGTATTTGGACTGTTTCACTCCCTCTCCGCGATCCATGTCGGAAAAGGATGATGAGATGGAAGAGACCGCTTAGGGACACCTTGTCACCAAGGCAAGATCGAGACAACGTAACCAGGCAGGCATCTGCCAAGGAGATACATATGAAGATGAAGATGTTGTTAGCAGTCGGAATCGCACTGAGCTTGAGCGCACTGGCTCAAACCGGTGCTCAAACCACAATGGCCGTCGAGCCCATGGCTCAGACACCCACGTTCCGGGTAGTCGTAACCAGCCGCACCACGCAGGCGGTCAACTATAAGCATCGCAGCGGAGCCACCAAGGTGGATTTCGCAGGCACCAATCTCATGCCCTCAGCGGATGGTCAAGCCGAAGTGAACAGCAAACGGGGAGCGATTGAGATCGAAGCGGAATTCGGCAACCTGCAGAAACCCACGACTTTCGGCAACGAGTACTTGACCTACATCTTGTGGGCGATTTCGCCCGAGGGCCGGGCTGTAAACCTGGGCGAAGTGTTAGTTGGCGGCAACAGCCGCAGCAAACTGCACGTAACCACGGACCTTCAGGCGTTCGCGCTGATCGTCACCGCGGAACCCTATTATGCGGTGCGCCAACCCAGCAACGTGGTGATACTCGAAAATATTATTCGCAAGGACACCAAAGGAACCATCGAGGCGGTAAATGCGAAGTACGAACTCATGGAGCGGGGCGGCTATATTCCGACCGGCTACAAGTTCGACCCCGTGGTTCTGAATGCCAGGCTGCCGTTGGAATTCTTTGAGGCGCGCAATGCGCTGCGTATCGCTCAATCCGAAGGAGCCGAGCAGTACGCCAGCGACAGCTATCAGCACGCTCTCCAGTTGATGAACAACGCAGATGGATATGCCACCAGAAAGCACGTTCCGACAAAGCCGCTGATCGCAGTCGCCCGAGAGGCAGTGCAAACTGCCGAAGACGCTCGCGCAATCGCAGTCAAGAAGATGGATGACCAGCGTCAAGCCGACGAACGCCAGGCTTCCACAGATGCGCAGGCACAATCGCAAGCGCAAGCCGACGACGCGACCCGGCAGAAGGAGCAGGCACAATCTGACACGGCTCAGGCACAGTCTGACGCGGCTCGGGCACAGTCTGACACGGCTCGGGCACAGTCTGACACAGCTCAGGCCAGATCAGACATGGCGGCGAGTCAGGCAGCATCAGCAGCAGCGGTCACCGCGGCTCAGGCCGATGCCGACCAATCTCGTCTAGCTGCACAGCAAGCGGACACCGACAAAGCCGCCATGCGCGCACGTTTGTCGGAGCAATTGAATTCCATTCTCCAGACTCGCGACAGCGCGCGCGGACTGATCGTCAGCATGTCCGACGTATTGTTTGACACGGGGCGGTATTCCTTGAAGCCGGGAGCACGGGAGAAACTGGCGAAAGTTGCCGGTATTCTGCTCGCCTACCCTGGCCTCAACATTGAAGTCGGCGGCTACACCGATAACGTCGGCGGCGATGACATGAATCAAAAGCTGTCTGAGAATCGTGCCACCTCCGTACGCGATTATCTGGTGCAACAAGGCGTAACCACGAATTCAGTCAGCGCAAGAGGTTTCGGCAATACTTTGCCGGTAGCCTCAAACGATAACTCCGCCGGGCGACAGCAGAACCGGAGAGTTGAACTTCTCGTATCCGGCGACGCCATCGGCAACCCGGCCAACGTGACGACGGGAAACTTGCGGTAACGCAAGATGTTCAGGGAGCTGCCATGGAGGCAACACTTGTCCGTTGCAGCTTCTGGAGGCTGCACCTTGTACGGGTCAGCCGCCCACGGGTGGTGTGAAAGCTGATTTAACTCCAAGCGGCCCGGGTCGGAACCTTTCGACTCGCACCGCTTGGGAATTCGGGAGATAGCGAATCTTCTGTCTGAGTACGGAGAAAAAGGAGCAAACCATGCTTGGAACTATATTGATCGTGATTTTGGTCTTAGCACTCTTTGGTGCGCTGCCCCGATGGTCGCATAGCCGAGATTGGGGTTATGCCCCGACCGGTGGCGTGGGATTGATCCTTTTCATCGTGGTCATCCTGCTGGTTCTCGGCCGCATTTAGCCATGCACCGGCCCTCAATATCACCAGGCGCCATAACCAAGGGGTCGCGCCTGCTGTCTATCCGCGTTGTGGCATTTCTTCTCGTGGTGCTGATGTGCAGCGGTGGTTCGTCCGCATACTCAGTTCTGACCCACGAAGAGATCGTGGACCTGGTGTGGACCGACGAGATCCGCCCTCTGCTGCTCAAGCGATATCCGGGCCTGTCGGAAGACCAGATCACAGAGGCGCACGCCTATGCCTATGGCGGCGCCGTCATCCAGGATCTCGGCTATTACCCATTCGGCAGCACGGAATTCAGCAGCCTGGTGCATTACGTTCGCAGCGGAGACTTCGTTCGCGAGCTGCTGCTCGAGAGCCAGGACGTGAACGAGTATGCCTTCGCCATGGGCGCGCTGGCACATTATGCGTCCGATATTGCCGGCCATCCCGCAGTCAACCAGTCGGTGGCGATCGAGTATCCAAAGTTGCGAGCGAAGTTCGGCCAGTCGGTCCGGTATGCTCAGGATAAGACGGCGCATCTGAAAACCGAGTTCGGCTTCGACATGGTGCAGGTGGCGAAGAATCGTTACGCGTCGCAGCAGTACCACGATTTCATCGGGTTTCAAGTGTCCAAGCCTCTGCTGGAGCGGGTCTTCCCGGTCGTGTACGGAGTGGAGTTGAAAGACGTGTTGGCCCACGAGGATCTTGCGATCGGTTCGTATCGTTTCGCCATTAGCCACATGATTCCAAAAATGACCCAGGTCGCACTGCAAACCCACAAGAAGGACATGATGCGCGAGCATCCTGATTTTGCAAAACAAAAGTTCCTCTACCGCCTTTCGCGCTCCGATTACGAAAAGGACTGGGGAAAGGACTACACCAAGCCCGGATTTGGAACCCGGATCCTGTCAGTTCTCTTGCGGTACATGCCGAGAATCGGTCCTTTCAAGGCACTGGCCTTCAAGAACCCGACTCCGCAAACTGAGGACTTGTATTTCAAAAGCATCAACACGACCGTCGATCAATACCGGGCATTTCTCAAAGAGGTGCGCACCGACTCGCTCCTGCTTCCCAATTGTGATTTCGATAGCGGCCAAGTGACCAAGGCAGCGGAATACTCGCTGACCGACGACACCTACGCACAGTTGCTGTCCCAGTTGTCAGGCCGGAAGTTCGATCTGACCTCGCCGGAGCTGCGCGCCAACATCCTGAGCTTTTATTCCGACCTCTCAGCTCCGATCGAGACGAAAAAGGACCCGGTTCGCTGGCAAAGCGTACTGACGTCATTGGACCAATTGAGGTTGGTCACCCCGGCCCCGGTTGTCGCAAGCGGCCCTGCACATTAAAGGATAGCTGTCGTCCTTGACTTGGCCTTCTCGCCAGCATATTATCTGCTACACATATTATCTATTTGACAATCGGAGAAATTCCAGACGAGGTCGTCTTTGGGGTTCGAGACTAACTCCTTATTCCGAGATATTTTACGTAACAAGTCCTTTGTTGCTCAGAGATTTTAGTGCTGGTCTGGCCGTAACTCCATCATTCCAAAGAGCCAGGTGGCCTGGGTACCACTTAACAAACCAAGCGCCTCCAGCGAGGCCGGGTGGGAACTGCGGCAGGCGAACACACCAACCATACTCTCCAGTGCGCCGCGCCGCAGGCGCTACCAGATCGGCGTGCTCTCGGAAGACGAAGGTTTCACTGTCGCAGGTGACTTCACGAGCGTGTGCCGAAGTGGTAGTCGAGCGCTTGTTGTTTGGTAACCGGCATAGGCTCCTCGTCGATTGTTGTAGCCCTGATTCTCGCGGCCTGATTTTCGTAAACATGGAGACGCTTTAGCGCAAACCGCATTGCCATGCGCCCTATGTTCTACTAACAATTTGGGGCGCTCTCCAATAACCAAGGGATTTTGAATCGGGCTCTTCTTGTAAGCGAAGGCCGTTTGCTGAAAACATACGGTGGAGACGAAACTGTCGGCGGCCATGGAGGCCCCGATCCGCTCGCCCCTTTCGCGACAAACAGTGTAGGTAGGGGTCCGCACTTACCTCGATAAAAAGAATCCTTATATAAGGACAATCATCTTATCTGCTGTCTGTCCCCCAATCGGGGCAGCGAGCTTGCGACGGAGGAAATTTCTATGATTCGTAAACTGATTGCCACTATTCTTCGATTGGTGCTCGGGGTGATCTTCTTCGCCCACGGCGCCCAGAAGATGTTCGGGTGGTTCGGTGGATACGGCTTCACCGGCACGATGGGCTTCTTCACTGGAGTCATGCACATTCCGGCCGTATTCGCATTTCTGGCCATTGCCGCGGAATTCTTCGGCGGATTGGGTCTTATCTTCGGACTGCTCACTCGCGTTGCGTCCTTTGGAATCTTTTGCAACATGATCGTGGCAGTCGCGCTGGTTCATAGTCAATTCGGCTTCTTTATGAACTGGACTGGAGCACAGAAGGGAGAAGGTTATGAGTACCACCTCCTCTTGCTGGCGACTTCGGCCTTTCTGATGATTCGCGGCGCAGGAGCAGTTTCCGTCGATCGCCTGTTGTCTTTCCCCGCGAACAACAGGATGAAGGCCCAGGCCCGGCCCCAAGCTGCCTGATTAGGAAAACATTATGAAAAAGAGCCATCGCGTTACAGCACCTCGGCTCTGGCTGGTGATTACAAAGAGCTATCGTGTGCTAAGCCTCCTGGCTGAGCAGAGTATCGGCAACGCGGGGCTATGCCTCACGGATTTCGCGGCGCTAGAAGCTCTCTTGCACAAAGGTCCGCTCACGATCTCTCAAATTCAGGAGAAGGTGCTGCTAGCCAGCGGCTCGATGACCGCCGCAGTCGACCGTCTCGAGAAACTCGGGCTGATTATACGGAAGGCGAGCCCAAGTGATCGACGGGCGCGGGTCGTGGAACTCACGGCGGAAGGTAAGCTGCTGGCGGCATCGTGCTTCGAGCGGCATGCAAAGGACCTTGAGGCGCTCATGTCAGCACTGTCCGAAAAGGAAATGGAACAGCTCTACGGATCGCTCAAGAAGCTCGGGCTGCTCGCAGCGGAAAAACTTGGAGGAACAAGAAACACGGTTCACGAGCAGTAAGGAACGAGCTACAAAATGATCACAGAGTTGGGCGAGACCACAAATGCAAATTGGCATCGATAGCTTCGCAGCGGCATACGACGACGCCAGCCTTGCCGTCGACGCGTCGGACCGTTTGCGCAACTTGGTAGAACAGATCGAACATGCCGATCAGGTTGGCTTGGACGTGTTTGGAATCGGCGAACACCACCGTCGGGAGTACCTCGATTCCGCTTCTGCGGTCATTCTCGGAGCAGCGGCGGCACGAACGCACCACATACGTCTCACTAGTGCTGTAACGGTCCTGAGTTCAGCCGACCCGGTACGGGTGTTTCAGAACTTCGCCACCCTCGATCTTCTTTCGCAAGGCCGGGCGGAGATGGTCGTAGGCCGCGGTTCGTTCATCGAGTCTTTTCCATTGTTCGGCCTCCACTTGCAGAGAAGCTCGATCTGCTCCTGAAGATCCGTGAGAACGAGCACGTCCACTGGTCCGGCAAACATCGGGCTGCCCTGACAGGCCAGGGCGTCTACCCGAGACCGGTGCAGAATCCTTTACCGATATGGCTGGGAGTTGGCGGGACTCCAAAATCGTTCGCTCGCGCCGGCGCGCTTGGTCTCCCTTTAATGGTCGCAATCATCGGCGGTGAACCGCGGCGCTTCCGGCCGCTCATTGATCTCTACCGAGAAACCGGCAAGCGGTTCGGACACTCACCCAATCGACTGAGAGTCGGCGTACACGCCCTGGGCTATATCGCACGTACGACACAAGAGGCCATCGATGACTTCTTTCCAGGCTACGCCCGCGCCGTCGCCTCTGTCGCGAGGGAGCGCGGATGGCCGGCCGTCACGCGTGCTGGCTTCGATGCGCAGCGAACCCCGGAGGGGGCGCTACTCGTCGGCAACGCCGAAGAAGTAGCAGAGAAGATCGTTCGTCACAGTGAAGCGCTTGGTGGTATCTCGCGCCTCACTTTTCAAATGAACGCCGCCTCTTTACCTCATGCGAAGCTCATGCAAGCCATCGAAGCGATTGGCACCCGCGTCGCCCCCGCGCTGCGCGAACGACTCGCAGACGAATCTAACTTAAACGAGAGAGCTATGTCATGAGTCGATTGTGGTGCCGACACCTTGCCGATTAGGTCGGGATCACCGGGGTGCATTCATAAAAATCCTCCTGCAAGAAAAGCACGAAGGAGAGAAACAAATATGCAGACTTCATCGACAAAACTCGCATCCGCTCGCTTTGGCATGGACCTTAGCTACGACGACCTATAATTACGCAATGGCATCCGCAGAGCATAGCTCCGAGCAGGCTCGACATGAACAGGACGTTCGCCTTGTGGTTGACACGATCCCCACGCTCGCGTGGTCCGCTCGTTCGGACGGCTCCGCTAACTTCTTCAATCAGCGCTGGCTCGACTATACCGGCCTCTCGGCCGAACAGGCGCGTGATTGGGGCTGAACGGTCGCTCTTCACTCGGACGACCTGAACGGACTTGTGGATTACTGGCGATCCGTTCTGGCTTCTGGCGAGCCAGGTGAAATCGAAGGACGCCTACGCCGTTTCGACGGCGTGTATCGCTGGTTTCTTTTCCGTGCGACTCCGACGTTCGACAACGATGGAAGGGTTGTCAAATGGTTCGGGACGAACACCGACATCGAAGACCGAAAACGCACGGAATGCTTGCTCGCTGGAGAGAATCTCGTTCTCGAAATGACTGCCAAAGGCAGTTCGCTAGAATCCATTCTCGAAGCCCTATGCCGAGTTGTAGAACAGACCACCAACGGATGTTGCTGCAGCGTCATGTTGATCGATCCCAGTGGCTCGAAAATCCAGCAGACAGTTGCGCCGAGCCTTCCATCCAGCTATAACGACCGGTTTCCAGGCATACCGGTGGATCGCGAAGGAGGACCCCGCACTGAGGCAGCGCGCCACAAGACACAAGTGATCGTGTCGGATGTGGCTTCGGACACGGAATGGGACACGTATGGGTGGCGCACGGCCGCATTGACGCACGGTCTAAAAGCGTGCTGGTCGACCACCATACTGGCCTCGAATGGCCTTGTATTGGGCACCTTCGCCATCTATTGGCGCGAGCCGCGCAGCCCAACTGAGCAGGATCAAAAGATCATCGAGCAGATTACGCATCTCGCGGCGGTTGCGATTGAGCGCAAGCGCAACGAGGCGGCGCTAACGAGGGCTTTCGACGAAATAGCCAAATCCGAAGCTGAACTTCGAACCATCATCGATGCAATACCTCAGCTCATCATCGCTATTGGGGCCGACGGAACATTTCTGTACGCGAATCAGGAAGTACTGGAGTACACCGGCCTGGCGAGAGAAGAAGTGAGGTCGGAAAGCTTTCGTGAGGTATTTCATCCGGAGGATTCCGAGAGATTGCGCGACGAACGCGATGCGGCGCTCTCGCGAGGGGTCCCATTCGAGTACGAACGACGAGTGCGCCGCAGGGATGGTCAGTGTCGTTGGCTCCTAATCCAATACAACCCGCTGCGGGACGAACGAGGCCAGGTCATCCGCTGGTATGCGACCGGTACCGACATCGACGATCGCAAACAGGCGGAGGAAAGAACGCGGCAAGAGAACTTCGCGTTGCGAGAGCAAATCGATCAGGTTTTCATGTTTGAGGAGATCGTGGGCTCCTCTCCAGCCTTGAAAACTGTCCTTTCTAGCATCGTGAAAGTCGCTCCCACCGACTCTGATTGCGGGCGAAACAGGTACCGGGAAGGAACTGATTGCGCGCGCCATACATAAGGGTTCGCAGCGTGCTGGCCAGGCTTTTATTACCGTGAATTGCGCCTCGATTCCTTCTTCGCTCATTGCCTCAGAATTGTTCGGTCACGAGAAAGGGGCATTTACCGGCGCCCTGCAGCGCCGACAAGGCCGCTTTGAGTTGGCGCACTCCGGCACGATTTTCCTCGATGAAATCGGCGAGCTTCCCACGGAAACTCAGATTGCATTGCTTCGAGTGCTCCAGGAGCGCCAATTTGAACGAGTGGGGGGTAGCCGCGCCATTCCCACTGATGTTCGAATAATCGCCGCCACCAACCGCGATTTGGCGGCCGCCATTGCTTCAGGAACATTTCGCGCCGACTTGTTCTACCGGCTGAATGTTTTTCCGATCCACGTGCCGCCCCTTCGGAACCGAAAGGAAGACATACCGATGCTGGTGGAGTACTTCGTCAAGCGCTACGCGGAGAAGGCGCGAAAGCAAATCAGCAACATCGACAAAAATACGCTGAAGCTTTGCCATTCCTATCATTGGCCGGGAAACATTCGTGAACTCCAAAATATCATCGAGAGATCTGTAATCCTCTGCACCGGGGATATTTTGTGGATCGATGAGGCCTGGCTTTCAAGTCAGGACGCACCTCGCCTGGAGTCATCAGGTCCTCTCACACAGAACCTCCGGAACTATGAGAAGGAACTGATCGAAGGGGCTCTTGCGGAAAGTAAGGGAAAAGTTGCTGGGCCAAATGGTGCGGCTGCCAAACTCGAAATTCCGCGGTCGCCGCTAGATTTGAAAATCAAACAACTCAACATAAAGAAACACACCATCCGGTAAGTCGCCTCGTTGAATCCCAGAATTCGGCACTTCCTAAGATTCTGTCACTCCAATTTCTTTTTCGAGCCCTGTTTTCAGTGAATTCCAATTGGGCATTCGGATGCATTACTCGTGATCGGTGCTCGGATGGAAGGCTTGCAGTGCGGCACAGCGGCGACTGCGATGTGGGTCAAATGGCCTAATCGATGACTTTTAGGATCGAGACTGCGGCGCGAGGGAGATTCACAGTGTTCATCCTGAGTGGCCGAATCGGAACACAGGCGATAGCCGAGTTGAAGAGGCTTTTTGAGCTCCAAACGGACTACCGCGACATCGTTCTAGATCTGAAAGACGTGAGTCTAGTCGGTCGCGACGTAATGGCCTTTCTCGCCCGTTGTGAAGCGGATGGCGTGAAGCTCGAGGACTGCACTCCATATATTCGCGAATGGATGGAAAGAGAAAAAGATTGAGGGTGGCATCGCTTGGCAGTGACGCGCTTGTCGTTCAGCCAGTGAAATACAAATGAAAGGCACATACAAATGAAAAGCACATATAGAGCAGTGGAACAAGACCTCGCGCAATTCGCAATCGAAGCCCACGGCGGCCTTGATCGCTGGAAACGCTTCAGCGCGGTTTCAGTCCATGGGATCAATGGTGGTGTGCTTTGGGGTGCGAAGGGCAAAGCCGGTGTCCTCGATGACGTGCCGGTCACAGTCGACCTTCGCAACGATCAGCTCGGCACTCTGAGGGAGGCGCAGTAACACGATAATTCTCGGAGAATTGCAGGAGACGCAAATGGACGTACGTTTTTTTGCGACGCCGCTTGCGTCGCGATACTCCAAAGGAGAAGAGCAGTTCGACACGTGCGACAGATTCAGCATGCGCGAACGATTGTTCCGATTGTGAGCGTCAGAATCGTCACAGCGTCACCGACCGCGGATCGGAAGATGTTCTGGAGTATTGCGAAAAAGAGAAAATGGGTTTCATTCCGTGGTTCCCACTGGCGGCCGGTCGTGTTTCCTGTTCTGAGAGCCCTATCAGTGGTATAGCAGCGCGATGGAAAGCTACCCCATCACAGGTGGCTCTGGCATGGCTGCTAGCTCGATCTCCAGTCATACTGCCGATCCCAGGAACTTCCAGGGTCGAACATCTCGAGGAAAATGTGGCGGCAGCGAAGTTAAAGATTGACGCAAACAAATGGCAGGAACTACATCGTATGGCGCGTGCCAGGTAGGAACGAGCGGCTATGCCTTTGATTCGAATCGATGCCATCAGAAGGCGAAGCAAGGCAGAAATTAAAGAGTCTCCTCGACGCAACACGTCGAGCAGTCTTGTTTGCTTTCAAAGTGCCGCTGCGAGATCGCTATTAGGTTTCGACGGTGGCTTTGCCCAGGTGTAGACATGTTCCTCCGAGAAGAGCGCGATAAGTCTCTGCCTTGTCTAATACCTTTCTGCTTTCACATGAGGAGATAACTATGCAAATAGGCATGATCGGTCTTGGAAGGATGGGGGCCAACATGGTGCGGCGACGCATCCGTAAGGGTCAGAGCTGCGTGGTGTTCAACCGGGCACCACAAGCGGTGAACGAACTCGTCAAGGAAAAGGCGATCGGCGCCACGTCGGTAATATCGCTCCGGATAACGGAAAAACAGGAGATAACCGATTACATCGTGTTTGAGTGAATGGCAGACGCGCGGTTTATCGGCAAGCGAATTTCCTGCGACAGTGCGAATCGCGGGTTGAGGAATCTAATGGAACGAAAACGTTTAATCGGTCTCATTGCAGTGATTCAGTCCGATCTTTGTTTGACCCATCTTCTCCTCTATGAAACGTGGACATTTTCGCCCGCGGGACGCGATACTCACGGGGCGTTGTGGATCAAAGTGGTCCTTGGCTTTTTGTCGGTGATCTTTGTCGCCGCCTCGCTGCTAGCCTTTCGCTATACAAACGCTGCTCTGCGAGCGTTTTACAGGGTTGCTGCGGTTTGACCGGGTCTGGTCAGCTTCCTCTTTCTCGCGGCGGTTTCCTCCTGGATTATTTTTGGAGTTGGGCTAGCCGGCCTAGACATGAACTTCCATCGGACGGTGGAATTGCTGTTCGGCGCTGCAGTAGTGGCCGGACTCTATGGTGTTTACAACGCAAGTTGGACGCGGATCACGCGAATGACGGTGCGGCTCGCGAACTTGCCTGCCGCCTGGCACGGGCGAAGAGCGGCGCTGATCAGCGATGTGCACCTGGGGCACGCACGAAACGGCAGTTTTCTGCGGCGCCTGGTTGCGAAGGTTTTAAGGGAAGAGCCAGACGCGATTTTTATTGCTGGTGATTTGTATGACGGGACTGCCATCGACGCGCGGCGAGCAGCGGAGCCATTGAACCAGCTCGTGGCGCCACACGGTGTATATTTCGTCGCGGGAAATCATGAGCAATTTGGGGACGACAGCAAATATCTGCATGCCATTGCGGCGGCCGGAGTCCGCGTGCTCAGCAATGAGAAGGTGGAAGTGGACGGTTTGCAGATTATTGGCGTGCCGTACCGGAACGCAACACAAAACGGAAGGTTTGCGTCGGTGCTACGCGGCATTCGCTTGGATCGCGATCGCGCGAGCGTTCTATTGACGCACGCGCCCGACCATCCGGAGATCGCGGAGGCCGCCGGCGTTTCTCTGCAGCTATCCGGGCATACGCACCTTGGGCAGTTCATACCTTGGAGTAGGATGGCGCGGCAGATTTACCGGCAGTTTGTCGATGGCTTAAGCCGGATCGGGAGGATGCAGGTTTTCACTTCGAGCGGTGCCGGAACGTGGGGACCGCCGCTGCGGCTGGGATCGAATCCCGAGATTGTAATGCTCGATTTCCAATAGAGTCTAAGAGATCTCGGCTGCCACGAAAACCAAGAAACAAAAGCAATGCAAGACTGAGTTGAAAAGGCGGTCACACGTGAAGGTGATTATTCTCGGAGCGACGGGCATGGTCGGACAAGGCGTCCTACGCGAATGCCTGGTCGATCCCGAGGTGGAAAGCATCCTCACCATTGGGCGCAATGCGACAGTGCAGCAGCACGAGAAACTGCACGAAATCGTACACAACGATCTTTCTGATCTCTCGGCAATTGAAGGTAGGCTCTCGGGCTACGACGCATGCTTCTTCTGCCTCGGCGTCTCCGTGGCAGGGATGAAGGAGGAGGCGTATCGGCGCGTGACATACGATCTCACGATCTCGGCGGCTAGAACATTAGCCAAGCTCAACCCTACGATGACATTTATTTACGTGTCGGGCGCGGGCACCGATAGTACGGAGCGCGGGCGCATGATGTGGGCTCGGGTGAAAGGCAAAACAGAAAACGCACTCTTGCAGATGCCGTTCAAGGCTGCATATATGTTCCGTCCTGCCTACATCCAGCCACTCCACGGGATTCGGACAAAGACGAAGTGGTACGGAGCAGTTTACGCGATGATGGGGCCCCTCTATCCAGTATGGAAGTTGCTTTTCCCGAAGTACGTGACAACGACGGAATGCATAGGCCGGGCAATGCTGAACGTCGCCAAGCGGGGTGCTACTAAATCTGTGCTTGAGAACCAAGACATCAACGGTATTTGCCGGGATGGATCGTGACCTCGTGTTAGCGGCGTGTCCTCACTTGTTCTACCCGAGTCACGGGCAATCCGGAAGGGATCGAGACAGTGAGCCCAGGGGAAAATGGGGCGTGACCTTTCGCACTCAAAGAGAAGCTGTTAAGATGTTTTCGCGAGGTTTTCCTTTTGTTTTCTTCCTGGCCATCGGCGCGGATCGTCCTGGGCAACACGGTAGTCCGCTCAGAAATTTGTGGGCGGTTTGGGGGCGGTTCCCCGGAAAGAGCGCTCTTTAGGCAAGGGAAGGCGATTTAGTGCAAGATATGCAATTTGTGCAAAGCCGCATAAACACTTAGCGATTGCGCATCTCGTTGATTTGGCGAGTGGGGACGTAGTTCAGTTGGTTAGAACGCTGCCCTGTCACGGCAGAGGTCGCGAGTTCGAGTCTCGTCGTCCCCGCCATTTCTTTCAAGTACTTGCAACTCTAAGCCCCAACGAATCAGGGGATACTAGGGGACGATAAGCGTTGAGCGAGAGTCTCCGTGCCCGAGAAGAGCCGCAAGAGAGGCCCGGTGTCGTTAGCACATGATATCTCCGGTCGAATGAGCAGGTGATATGTCCGCTTTGCAGGCGGGTCGCATCTCTCATGCTGCCGGTCGGCTGATTCTTCGACCCATTATAGCGCTGTCATTCACTCGAATTCGTTCCCGAACCTGGGTCGGCATCAAGGAATTGTTCAAGCATTCCCTAAGCGCTGCGATGCTGCTGGCACCCGCCCTTGCGCGCACAGAACGCATCGTTCCCCACTTTTCGCAAAGGGCGCGAAAAATGGGGTGCCCGACACCCCACGTCCGATTCATCCACTACTCGAAAGCCCGGGCTACCGGCCCCAAACAGCGCCGTGGCGGACGGCACTCTGTTGGCTGATTCGGAGGCCTGGCGCGACTCGGCCCTCCGCACTTTGGACTCATCCGTGCTCTATAACATGACCAGAACTGCAACGCATCGGGATCTCCAGGGAAGAATGGAGCCTCGCGTTGAGGTGAATAAGTGGGTCTTCCCGCCCTCGATTGTCCGTCTTTCCAAGGACCTGAAGCCGTAGCAGGTCCCCGCAATGATCTTTGCCGCGTTGACGTAAGGCATGCCGCGCGGCCCTCCAAGCCAAGAACTTTACCCACATGTGAAAAGATTTTCATAGCTGGGAGCGAGGGCACAGCGCGGGACATTAAGCCAGAGTTGGCATATAGTTCGCGCACCACGCTGGGCGGGCGAGACTGTGTCACAACCAATCTTTCGCCCCGCTGGGGCTCGGCGGTTTCCCACGTCCTCCCCACGGCTTACGCCGTGGGCTGCGTTCTTACGCCGCTTTGCGGCTATTCCAGGAGACCTCGTCCCACTGTTTCAGCTGCGGTTGGATTGCGACACAGGCTCGGGCGCCGGATAAAACACTTCCCTTCTCTTATTAGCTACTACGCACGGCTTGCGATCTGTGCTTCCACCTTCCTGTTTTGCGTGCTGGCCGCGCGGGCTTCGGACGTTCAAGGATCTCGCCTATCCGATGCCGCGGAGCAAACCTCAAATTCTGCCTCCTCTACATCGCAGAGCGCGCCCGGTACCGAAGAGAAAACAGAGAAATCTGGTAAGTACGACGTTGACCGCATTGGGCAGCGGAGCATTGGCAAGGGAGTGAATCTCTACTCGCTAGAGAAAGAGCGCGCTCTTGGAGAGACGATGGCAGCGGCGATTGATCGCGGCACGACATTCGTTGCCGATCGGGATATCAATGACTACATCAATCGTCTCGGTCAAAAAATCGCCCGCAACTCGGACGCTCAGGTGCCCTTCACAATCAAGGTGATCGATTCCCCGGATCTCAGAACCTTTGCCCTGCCTGGTGGCTTCCTCTATGTCGACAAGGGATTGATCATGGAAGTCGATAGCGAAGCCGAGCTGGCTGGTCTGATGGCGCATGAGATCGCACACGTCGCAGCGCGGCACGCGACTCGCTTCGCCACCCGAAGGTATGCCTGGAACATGATGTCGATTCCTCTCACTTATCTCGGCGGCCCAGCGGGGATCGGGACAAAACAGATCGGTCCACTTACCTTAAGAAAATTCAGCCGTGACGCTGAAGTTGAAGCCGATCTGCTCGGAATCGAATATCAATATGCCGCCGGTTACGATCCTCAGGCCTTTGTCGACGCGTTGGAAAAATTGCACAGCAAAGAGACTCAGATGCGTGCGCGCCTGGCCAAAGCTTTGCCTATATTCGGTTTCCTCGCCAAGGTGCCGCTACATGACCAGATTGCTCGCGCATTCGCCAATTATCCGCCTACCGAAGAGCGCATTCAGAAAGCGCAGGCAGAGATTTCCACGCTGCTCCCAAGCCGGGATGACTATATCTTCGATACCAGCGAATTCCAGGAAGTGAAGGCCAAGCTCGCCTGGGCGGACCGACCTATTCTGCGCCGACGCCGCTCCGGAGACGCCGCGGCCAACGGTCCCGTACTCCACAAGCGTCTGCCCCAAGAGTCGCAGCAGCAACTGGCGTTCCGTCCGAAAGATACTTCTGAGGCCTCGTGGAGCATCCGCTGAGGTGCAGTTCTTTGGGCCATATTTTAGGCGTAGGTATTCTCGCTTGTTTACTGGTGAGCGGGGTTCATGCCGCCAATCCCGTTCCGACTGTCACCGGGCAGTTCATCCTCAAGCGGTAATGCCGGATCGTGGCGACTTTACCCTGACTGTCTATGGCGCCGGATTTGCGACGGGGGCGGTGGTGAATTGGAACGGCACCCCGCGTTCTACCACATTTGTTTCTGCCAGAGAACTGCAGGCGCAAATACTCGCCTCCGATGTGGCGCATCCCACGGCTGGGTACATTACGGTCACCAACCCTGCTCCCGGCGGCGGGAATTCCAGTTCCAGCTATGGCTTGGTGGAAGTGCACATGCCAACCGCTAGCATCGTTCCCGGCCAGCCGCACTATTACGAGCTCGGATTCGACGCTATAGAGTTTGTGGTTGCGGCAGACTTTAGCGGCGACGGCAAACTCGACTTGTTAGGCGGCGCGGGGAGCGGAAAGGTCTATCTCCTTCCGGGCAAGGGCGACGGTACCTTCGGGCATACTTCGGTTGTGGGCCATCGCTATTATGACGGTGGATGCGACTACATGAACACCCTCGCGGTCGGTGACTTCAATAACGATGGCAAGCTCGACTTCGTTTTTCCGGCGGGATTTCGTCAGCCCCCGGTAAGCATAGAAGTCAGGCTTAGCAACGGGGATGGTACTTTCCGGACCAGTTCGCGTTTTCGAACGTTCGACACCTGCCCGGACTTTGCCGTGGGCGATTTCAATGGCGATGGCAGGCTGGATTTGGCCGCCGCTGTCCCTTCGGATTCGGCTGTTCATATTTTCCTGGGAAACGGCGATGGAACCTTCCGGCAGGGAGCATCCTATGGCAGCCTCCCGGGCGTTGCCAGTCCCGTGGTTGCGGACTTCGACGGTGACGGAAAGTTGGATCTCGTGGTTGACACCACGGGCACGGGCCTCTTACTTCTCCTGGGAAATGGCGATGGCACGTTTCAAAGTCCTCAAACAATTATTGCTAGCAAACAAGGTCTTGGTTGCGGCTTCGGTGTGCCATTCCTCGTGAATGATTTCAATGGCGATGGCAAGATGGATTTGGCGTTTTGTTCTCTCGCAACTGCACAGATGGGAGTTGTGCTGGGCAACGGCGATGGGACGTTCAAAAAGCCTGTCTATTACCACGCTGGCAGCTCAGATACTACCTGGGCGTTTACCGCGGGCGACTTCAATTCGGATGGTAAAACGGACTTCATTGATTGGTATTTCAAAGATGGCTTTAGTAACCCTACTTTTGCCATCCTGAAGGGCAAGGGAGACGGCACGTTCGAACGGGAAACTGCGGTGAAGCTTCCCGGCAACATCGAAGAGTTGGGAATTGTACCCGGCGACTTCAACTCTGATGGCTTGCTGGACTTCATTATGATCCCCGGCGCTGGCGGCGTTGAGGCTTACACACAGAAGTAGCAACTGCGCGCATGGCGCGAATCTCAGTTCTCCAGGCCACCAGCATAGGTTCGGTGTTGATCGAGCGGCCACTGCATCGTTCCCGAGAATTCCCCCTATCGTTACCAAAGTCCCAGTGTCTTTTGTCTTCAGTTACTTGCCCGCATTCCCATAATGCATTTCACTGTACGCAGCACTTTGACTTCAGCCTAGGCTGACGCCCCAGTTGCCCTTGGTCCCCTGCGGCCGCCGGGTCCGTCGACCGGAGAGGAGTGCGAATTCAGTTTGGAGGAGCACAACTATGCGCAAGTTTGTAGGGTTCACTTTGTTGTTCGGCATGTTTTCGTTAGCGGCGTTCGCCCAGGAGAATGCGCCAAAGGCGGAATTCTTCGGCGGCTATCAGTACACCCGATTCGACGGTGGCCTGAACGCAAACGGCTGGGATACAGCCCTCACGGGAAATCTTAACCGTTGGTTGGGCGTAGCTGCGGATTTCAGCGGCGCTTACAAGTCCCAGAATGGCGTAAGTTTCAATGACTACACGTATACCTTCGGGCCGGTGGTCTCATACCGTCACAACGAGACCTTCACCCCGTTCGCCCACTTCCTCGCGGGTGGCGTCCGCAGCTCTACTTCCTTTGCTGGCGTGTCCGGATCGGGTAACGGATTTGCCATGATGTTCGGAGGCGGACTGGACGTAAAGGCGACCCAACATGTCGCCGTGCGTGCGATCCAGTTTGACTGGCTCTCGCTGCGTTCCAATGGAGTCAGCGATAACAACAACGCGCGAATCTCCACAGGACTTCTGTTCCGCTACTAGCAGCTCAGAAGTTGGCAATGCTCAGGGCGACCCAACAGGTCGCCCTTATTTTTCTTTGGACTTCTCACGACAGGAAAGCCTGGGTCACCCGGCACGACAATGCCTCCGGGGTCCTTCACGGGATAAATTTGAAAATCGCACCTACGTCGGCTGAACCGCCCTGCAGCGTTATGCCGTAGAACCGCCCTGCTGAGTCAGGCACCATTCCAGCGTAGAGGACGGCTCCGTCCGGAGCACCTTGGAAGCGGTACACAACGCTCACTTTCCGTGAGCCGACGGCCACCTTGAATATTGTCCCGCAGTCGCACCCGGCGCCCCCTTGAATCGTCGTGCCGTACAGATTTCCTGCGGCATCAGAAACCATGGTGCTGATGGACGTCTTTCCATCCGAGCCGCCTGCAAAGCTGTGCAGCACTCTCTCTTTCCATTTACCACCTACCGGAGAAAGTTCGTAGATGGCTCCGATATCGTTCCTCCCATCGTAGTAAGTGGTTCCATACAAATTGCCTGCCGAGTCAGAAATCAAACCACCGTAGGGAAATCCAGCGTCGGGTTGTCCCTTGAAACCATAGAGTGTTTTCAGCTTCCATTTCCCGTGCTGGAGGGATGAGAGCTGAAACGCCGTTCCCGATCCGTGAGCACCGCCGCCTGTAGCCACACCGTAAATGTTTCCCTTGTTATCAAACAATAGTCGTCCCGCCGAGCCTCCAGCGCCATCGTTACCGCCTGTGAAGGTGTGCACTACGTCCAGTTTCCAGCTCCCGTCTTTGTTCGGCCTAAGTTCGTAGATCGTCCCCGTCCCATATGCTCCGCCAGTGGGCGTGGCGCCGAAGAGATTACCCTGCTTGTCAAAGACGACAGGGCTGCCGGGACCCGCGCCGTCGTTGCCGCCCGTGAAACTGTAAATCACACTTTGACTCCAGCTTCCGTGAGAATGGGTTAGCTTGTAAACCACTCCACATCCCCCCTCACATCCTCCAATGCCCCCGGTCACGGTTGTGCCATAGAGATTGCCGTGACTATCCAGCGTGACGCCCTTGTAAGGTTGTCCTCCATCTAGCCCACTGGTAAAGCTGTAGAGCACAGTGAGCGTCCAGCCGGTGCGCGCCGGGGTTAACTGAAAAACATTTCCAGAGCTGAATGTGCCGCCCCGCACGGACGTGCCGTAGAGATTGCCCGACCTGTCCCTTACCAACTCAGTATCGAAGTACACACCATCTCCGCCACCGAAGCTATAAACCACCTGTGTGTTGCTTGCCCTGGCATGGTTTACGAACATCGCCGCCACGAGCAGGATCATCACTGTCCACCGCATGGCACCTGAAAACCGGTTTTCTTGGGAAGACTTCTCCATTGCTGACACCTCCGTGACAAAAAATGCAGGTTGGAACCATACCACTGGCTGAGAACTATACCACGCCTATACGGTGCAGCCATGCCCGAGCCGTGACCCAAATCCCGCTTGACCGTAGCCGGTGATAGGCCCAGAACCTGCGAAGTTTCTTCGATCCCCCCCGAAAAAGCGCATTTCCACAATGCGGCCTTGTTGGGAATCGCGGCCCATGAGTTCCTTCAAAGCGTCGTCCAGTGCAAGCGAGTCGAGGTCTGGTTCTCGGGATCCAAGGAAAACTGCAGATTCCTCATTGTTTTGGTTGAGCTTCGCTCTCGACGATTCCTAGCTGGGCACAATTCTGGGCACAGTGAGAAATTCACGGCTCAGGATGGCAGCAGCAATGCTCTGCTATCGGATTGATTGCACGAAAGATAACTGGTGGGCAGTGCAGGACTCGAACCTGCGGCCTCCTGCTTGTAAGGCAGGCGCTCTAACCAACTGAGCTAACCGCCCCTCGCCCCCTAGGGTTCTCACCATGACGCCAGATCATGATGCCACCGTCACGTGATGGGGGTCGCGCAAAGATGAAGATGAGGAGCTCCACACAAACAACCTTTGCAGTATACGTGAGCGCGGAAAGAGCGATCAATGCCAGAACAGCATTCAGCACTCAGCATTCAGCCCAGGGTCCAGTCCAGGCGGAGCGCTGAAGGGGTGAATGCTGAGTGCTGAGTGCTGAGTGCTACTGCTAGACTGGCTGGTGCGACGCTTAATCGTCAATGCGGATGATTTCGGGCTTACTCACGGTGTGAACCGCGCCATTGTGGAGGCGCATGAGCACGGTGTCGTAACCTCCGCCACCCTCATGGCCAATGGTCCGGCATTCGAAGACGCAATCCAGTGCGCAAAATCCAACGCGCGGCTGAGCGTGGGTTGCCACGTCGTACTCGTGGACGGCCTACCCGTGCTTGGCGGAGGAAAGACTCCCAGTCTCTCCAACAAGAAGGCTCCCGACGGACGCTTTCGCGAAAGCGTAATCCGCTTCGTCCTGCGGGCGATCAGCGGCCGCATCGATGCCGATGAGATCGAAGCCGAAGCCACGGCGCAAATTCGCAAACTGCAAGCGGCCGGCATTGCCGTCTCCCATCTCGACACCCACAAGCACACTCATATATTTCCGACGGTGCTTCGCCCTCTATTACGTGCGGCTCGGACATGCGGCGTACCGGCTGTACGCAATCCCTTCGGACCACTTCATCTATCCACACTGGCAAAACGCCCGAGCTTGTGGAAGCAGTCCAGTAAAGTCACAGCTCTCAGTTGCCTGGGCAGGACGTTCCGGAGGTCCATCGCCGACGCAGGTCTGCTTACGCCTGACGGAACTGTCGGCATTGTAGCCACTGGCGCGCTCGATGGCCGCCTGTTCGAAAGTATTGTCGACAGCCTCCCGGAAGGCACGTGGGAATTGGTCTGTCACCCGGGATATAACGACGCCGAACTAGCGAGTATCCGAACCCGGCTGCGGGAATCCCGTGCAGTCGAGCTGCGGCTTCTAACCTCGTCTGAAGCCCGTGAAATATTGGCTCGAAGTGGAGTTCAGCTCATTTCGTACCGCGACCTCGTATGAGATTGCCCTTGCTGCCGTGGCCCCGAACGTACACGGCCTTTGGATACGCACAGCCCGCTAAATTGCTACATCACCGGCTAAACCCCGAGTTATGATACTGCCAGCCGCCGAGAATGCCGCGGAAGTACGGACAAACATGGACAAAAGACCGGAAACCCGGGTCGCGACCGTAATCCTTGTACGAGTGTGGGGCATGGATTCGGACGGTCGTCCGTTCTTTCAGAACGCCAATGCCACCAATATCAGCAGCCAAGGCGCGATGCTCATGGGAATCAGTCATCTGCTGAAGGCGGGGGATGTCATCGGCGTTCAACACGGTGAAAAGAAAGCCCGGTTCAAAGTGGTGTGGGTGGTTGACGGCGGCGTGGCAAGGAAGATTGAGGTTGGCGTACAGATTCTCCCAGACCAGCAGATCCCTTGGCAGGAACTGGCTAAGGCGAAGAAGGCAGAAGTCGATCCCGGGAAAAACAAACGGCGATATGTGCGGCACAAGGTTTTTTTCCCTCTGGAGATTGGTTTCGAGGATGCCCGGCGCACTCACATGCAGACCAATGCCACTGACATTGGCGGCCGCGGTTGTTATGTAGAGACTCTCCTTCCTCTGCAGCTTGGCACAAAAGTCAAAATCACGTTCTGGATGGACTCTGAAAAGGTTCAAACCAGCGGCGTAGTTCGGGCCAGCGATGGAGGCGTGGGAATGGGCATTGAGTTTACCCAACTGGACAACCAGGTCCAAGACCGGCTGCAGAAGCATCTCGATAAGCTGGATGCCGGGCTTACGCGCAATGACTCCGCAAAGGGCGCCTCCAATGCAGACTCTTAGTCCTCTTCTTTTTTAGTTCCATTTCATCTCTCGCGCTTTCAAAATCTGAATCCAAGCGCACCGGTCACCATCGAATCAGAGAGCGAACAGGCTGTCGTTTGAAAGGACCGGGGATGAAGATCGGAATCACCTGCTATCCGACCTACGGTGGCAGCGGGGTTGTCGCCACCGAACTCGGCGTCGAACTGGCCGAGCGTGGACACGAAATCCACTTTATCTCTTATGCCCAGCCGATCCGCCTGACCGAACTGCATCCCAACATTCACTACCATGAGGTCGACGTTTCGCGATATCCGCTATTCGAATATCCTCCATACGATCTGGCGTTGGCCACACGCATGGCGGAGGTTTCGGAACTTTACGCTCTCGACCTGCTGCACGTACATTACGCAATTCCGCACTCCGTAAGCGCCTTGTTAGCACGCCAGATGCTGGCGGCCAAGCCCCGGGGACAGAAACTGCCTTTTGTGACCACGCTCCACGGCACCGACATCACACTGGTCGGGCTGGATCGCTCCTACTTACCAATTACTCGTTTCTCCATTGAGCAGAGCGATGGCGTCACCGCCATCTCGCAATATTTGCGGGAGCGCACGCTGCGGGAGTTCGATGTTAAAAACAATATCCAGGTGATTTACAACTTCGTGAACTGCGACGTTTACATCCGCGATTCCGGGGCAGCGCAGCGCCGGATCGAGTATGCCCCAAACGGTGAGCGCATCCTGGTGCATCTGTCCAACTTTCGGCCGGTGAAGCGCATTACCGATACCATCGAGATCTTCGATCGCGTGCGCAAGAAAATTCCTTCCAGGCTGTTGCTGATTGGCGACGGTCCAGATCGCTCGCGCGCGGAATGGCTGGCAGTGCAGAAGGGGATTCATAACGACGTTTTGTTTTTGGGCAAGCAGGACAACGTACACGAAAAGCTGGCCCTCGCCGACCTCATTCTGATGCCTAGCGAATTGGAGTCGTTCGGGCTGGCTGCGTTGGAAGCCATGGCTTGCGAGGTCGTGCCCATCGCAACCCGCGTGGGCGGCGTGCCGGAGGTGATCGAGCACGGCAAGAGTGGTTACCTGGCCGAGGTCGGCGATGTCGACACTATGGCGCGCTACGCGATCGAATTGCTCAGCGACGAGAGCCGCTTGCAGGAAATGGGGAAGGCTTGCCGCGGAGTGGCGAAATCCAGATTTTGCTCTTCCAAGATCATTCCGGAATATGAAGAGTTTTACCGGCGTGTGCTGGAACGTTCTTCGTAGATTGCTGCTGGAATCGAACCTTCGCTCTGCAGGATAGGCAGGCGCAAACGAATCAGGGTTCCCTTCCCTTCATGGCTGTCGATGGTCATGCGGGCGGTGTCCCCGTACAACACCTTCAACCGCTCCGCGACATTTGCCATACCAATCCCGGTTCCGCCCAGTCCGCTGGGCTTTCCCAAAAGGTTCGCGGCGCCCATGCCCACGCCATCGTCTTCTACTTCAATGATCAACTGGGAGTCCGTCAGCCGGCTGCGCAGGAAGATGCTGCCACCTTCAATCTTTGAAGCGAGACCATGCTTGATCGAGTTTTCTACCAGCGGCTGAAGAAGCATGCTGGGCACCATCACGTCGAGCGATGCGGGATCCAGTTCCTTCGTGACCTGCAGTTTGTCCCGTCCGAAGCGGACCACTTCGATGTCGAGGTAATTGTCGATGAATTCCAGCTCCTCACGCAGAGGCACGAAGGCGTCGCCGCTGCTCAGTAGTCGTCGGAGAATCGTGGCCAGCTTGATGATCAGTTCGCGCGCCGTATCGGGATCGAAGCGCACCAACGAGGAAACTGAGTTCAGGGTATTGAACAGGAAGTGCGGGTTGATTTGATTTTGCAGCGCTTCCATCCGAGCCTGCAACAGCAGCCGTTCTTGTTCCTCGAGCTTTATCTGAATGCGAACGCTGTTCCAGATCTTCAGTTCTATACCGATCACCATAACCGAGGTAGCGTAGATCAGCGCTTCAACCCACAGATTCGGACTCTCCAGGCTGAAAGTGGCGTGTGGCAGCAAGTGAGACATCTCCGTCTGCACGAAACGCAGCGCCACGATGGTAATGAAGAACATGATCTGCCAGTCGAACAAGCGGGGGGTGGGCAGGTTGCGGCGGATCATCCGGTAAATGCTCAGATCGATAAAGGGGGAGAACGACCATATGTCTTCGCGGTCGGGAGTGAGGGTGCGGAGTTGTCCGGCGACGAAACCCACCAGAAGATTGAAAGGCAAAGTCGCCCACTCTCCATGCAACAGGGCCGGGAGAGCGACCAGCGCGCCTCCCACGATGCCCGTGAACCGGCCACCAATAACCCCCAGCAGGGCCGTGGTTTCAAAAGATAAATCGCCGGCCAAAAAACTTCCTTGAATAAGGCGGACCCACACGCCCAACGCCATCGGGATGCCGATCCACAGAATCAGGTAGACCCGGTGCTTGAGGGCACGGCTTTCGCGGAACAGAAGAGACTTAAATTCAACCGAGCGGACCAGAACGCTGGCCACGGCGGCGGCTACGCCGAGCTTGATCAGCAGATTGACAAGGATGAGGCGCTGTTCCATTTTCGACCGAACTTCGACCGCACGATGAGAGCCGCTGAGGAGAATGTAGCATGAAGCGGGGATCACTGTGGCGCGTGCGTTTTCCGGTTGCAGGTCAGGCTTCAGCCGCGGAGTTGCGCCGCGAGTTCACTGAGTGCGGATTCGAGCCCTTCGGCTTGCGCTGGTCCGCCCTGCGCCATGTCCCTGCCTCCGCCGCCGCGCCCACCAAGGCGCGCAAGCGTTTCTTTCATGAGTCCTCCCATGTCGAAAGGCTGGCCCGAGGACTGGGCAAATACTAATGCAGGCTGATCGGAAACGATGCCGAGAAACGTAACCACTTCCGCACTCTGGCGAGTCAGCCTTTGGGCCAGCAACTTGATGAATGTCAGGTCGCGATCGGGAAACGTGCGGACGATGATTTTGCGTCCTCCACTCTCCGGAGTTTCCGCCAGGAAGCGGTTGGCATACAAGTCGGCCAACTCCTCCAGCAACTGTTCGCGCAATTTGCGCGAGGCTCGCGATTCCTCCTGCGCCTTCCGTACCTGCTGCGGAATGTCCCAGATGTGGCTCGAGAGCAGGCCGCCAGACTCCGCCAGAACAGCGTAATCACGTCGAGCCGTAGCAACGGCGCGTTTGCCGCAAACGAACTCCACTCGCCATCCCTGCCGGGTCTTTTCTGTTTTTCGAAGCAGGACGCAACCGATCTCTCCGGTCGCGGAAACGTGCGTCCCCCCGCAAGCAGTCAGATCGAAGTCATGTACGTCGATGAGCCTGAGCTGGTCTCGTTCCACCGGCGGAATTTTGCGTAGTCCTAAGCCGCGCGCCTCTTCCTGCGTCACAAAACGAATGCCGACAGCACGGTTCTCCATGACGACATCATTCGCCAACGCCTCGGCAGCTTCGACCTGCGCGGTGGTCAGGTGCTTCGTATCCACGTCAATGGAACACGACTCCAAACCCATATGGAAAGAAACCGTGGGCAGGTTGAACAGGCGCACGAATGCTGCCGAGAGGACATGCTGACCAGAATGCTGTTGCATGTGATCGCGGCGACGGTCAATATCGATGAGACCATGAACTCGGTTACCTTTCTGAATCGGTCCTGCATTTTCGAGAATGTGGAGAATCTGTCCGTCGTCACTTTCGGTCACCTCAGCCACGCGGAACCTATTGCTTGCGTCGCTCGTCTCACCGGGAAGAAACCAACCCATATCAAAGACCTGCCCGCCGCTGGTGGGATAGAACGCTGTTCGATCGAGAATCACCGCGGTACGCGGATCGGAATCCGACGCAGAAACCAGATCCAACACTTCCGCGTCGAATTCGTAAAGAAAAGAATCGTGGTAGTAGAGACGCTCGGTCATAGTCTGGGTAGAGTTGAGATTTGTAGCGCCGGCATCTTGCCGGCTGTCCCGACGGCATCTTGCCCTCGGCGTCGGGCGGGCCCCCCCGGACAGCCGCCGAGACGGCGGCCCTACTAATAAGGTCCAATAATTCCGCCGATTTGCCGCGAGGCAGGAGCCAGCTGATGCTCGGTCTTCTTTTGGTCCTCGATCACATCGAGATACTTCAACCCGGAGCCGGTGTTGAATAGCACCACCGTGTCGTCTGGGCCGAAGAAAGTGCTGGCGCGCAACTTTCGATACGCGGCCAGCGCGGCGGCTCCTTCCGGAGCCGCAAAAACCCCTTCCACCCGAGCCCATTGCCGCAACGCGTCCATGATTTCGTCGTCGGTCACGGCCAGGGCTACGCCGCCGCTCTTCTTCAGAATATCGAGAATCAGATAGTCCCCGTAAGCTTTCGGCACACGAAGACCGGCGGCCAAGGTTGCGGCATTCGGCCAGAATTCCGCGGTGGGCTGCGCGTCGTCCCACGCTTTCACGATCGGGGCACAACCTGCCGCTTGGACCGCAATCATTTGCGGACGCTCCGAACCGATCCAGCCCAAGTCCTGCATCTCCTCAAACGCTTTCCACATCCCGATCAAACCGACTCCGCCTCCGGTGGGGTAGATGATGCCTTGCGGCATCCGCCATCCCAATTGTTCCGCCACTTCATAGCCCATGGTCTTCTTGCCTTCCACACGAAAAGGCTCTTTGAGCGTGGATACATCGAACCAACCTTCTTTATCTTTTCTCTCGGCAACCATGCGCGCACAATCGCTGATGAGGCCGTCCACCAAGGTCACATGAGCGCCGTAGCTGTCACACTCCACTCGATTCGCGAGCGGCACATCTTTGGGCATGAAGATATGGGCTTCGAGGCCGGCCGCAGCCGCATACGCCGCCAGCGCACTCGCCGCGTTTCCCGCCGAGGGAGCGGCCAATTTTATTAGGCCGTATGCCTTCGCCATCGTGACCGCAGCCGACATGCCACGGGCCTTGAACGAGCCGGTCGGGTTTAGCCCTTCATCCTTTATGTATACGTTGGGAAACTCGCGGGACGGCAGCATAGGGGTAAAACCCTCGCCCAGCGAGACGGGCGCGGCCTCCGGCAGAACCTCGGCGTAGCGCCACATGGTGGGCGTGCGTCCGACGAGCGACGCAGTCGTGAACTTGGGCTTCAGCGCTGCGAGCTTATAGCGGACGTAGAGGACGCCCCCGTCTTTCGGGCAAACCGTCTGCGGGCGAGCGGCATCAATCGATGCGCCACATTTTGTGCATTCCAAATGAGCGATGCGGGCCACGATTGGAAGTTTAGCATCCGGTAGCACTTGTATTGCTAATGGAGGCCGGGCGTCCCCGCCCGGCTGGACGCCCGTCCTCCATCAACGTTCTTGGTCAGTCTGGGACTTTGCTCAACTGCCCGGACGAGGCGTCCGGGGCTACGTGATTCCGGCTCTACCTCATTGGGAACTTGGCATCCAGATCAAGATTCAGCTCAAGCACGTTGACCCGCGGCTCTCCGAGGAAGCCTAGCTGGCGCGGCTGAGTGTGCTCCTGAATGAGCCGCTTTACTTGATCTTCAGAAATTCCACGTTGCTTCGCCACTCTCGGAACTTGGAAATCAGCCGCCGCGGGAGAAATATCGGGATCGAGTCCGGAAGCCGATGTCGTCACCAAGTCAACGGGCACACGCTGGCCGGGATTATCCGCCTGGTTGCTGGCTACATCCGTCTTCACCCGATCAACCAAGTGCTGATTGGTAGGGCCGAGTTGGGAGCCGTTGGAATTCGCGGCGTCATATCCGTTTCCCGCAGCAGAAGGCCGGGAGTGAAAATAGCCCGGAGCGACGAACGCCTGGCCGATGACGCGCGAACCCACGACTTTGTCATTTTGTACGATCAGCTGACCATTGGCTTTGTCTTTGAAGAACAATTCCGCCAGTCCCGTGACTACCAGCGGATAAACGATTCCCAGCAGAACCGTAGTGGCAATCGTCATCAGCACCGAAATCATCAAATTCTTTTTCATGACAATCCTCTCAGGCCATCCCCACGCGGGTAATGAGCATATCGATCAACTTGATTCCCACAAACGGCACCACGATGCCGCCCACACCGTAAATCCAGAGATTGCGGCGCAAGAGGACAGCAGCTCCCATGGGCCGATACTTCACGCCACGCAGCGCCAGGGGAATCAAGGCAACAATAATCAGAGCGTTGAAGATGACCGCCGACAAAATCGCTGACTGGGGAGTCTTGAGCTGCATGATGTTTAGCGTATTCAGCACGGGAAAGGTAGCGGCAAACATTGCCGGAATAATGGCGAAGTACTTGGCTACGTCATTGGCAATGGAAAACGTGGTCAGGGCGCCGCGGGTCATCAGCAACTGCTTGCCGATTTCGACGATCTCGATGAGCTTGGTCGGATTGGAATCGAGATCGACCATGTTTCCCGCTTCCTTCGCCGCCTGCGTGCCGGTGTTCATGGCTACGCCAACGTCTGCCTGCGCCAGTGCGGGAGCATCGTTTGTCCCATCGCCGGTCATCGCCACCAGCTTGCCCTGCTTCTGCTCGCTCCGGATCAAATCCATCTTGTCTTTTGGAGTCGCCTCCGCGAGGAAGTCATCCACACCCGCTTCCCGCGCGATCGCGGCTGCGGTCAGCGGATTGTCTCCGGTAATCATCACGGTCTTGATTCCCATAGCACGAAGTTGATCGAAGCGCTCGCGCATTCCACCCTTCACAATGTCTTTGAGGTGAATCACGCCGAGGGCACGACGATTTTCGGCGACCACCAGCGGCGTTCCGCCCGAGCGCGCGATAGTTTCCACGGCAGCTTGAACTTCTTTGGGAAGAACTGTGCCGTGCTGGGTAAGATATTTTATGATGGCGTCTACCGCGCCCTTGCGAATTTCACGGCCATCCATGTCCACACCCGACATGCGAGTTTGTGCGGTGAACGGAATGAATGTTGCTTCGTGCGAGGCCAATTCCCTGCCCCGAAGACCGTAGCGTTCCTTGGCTAGCACAACGATCGAGCGGCCTTCTGGAGTTTCATCGGCCAACGAAGAAAGTTGGGCGGCGTCCGCCATCTGCGCTTCGGTAATCCCGGGCGCTGGAACAAATTCCGACGCCTGCCGGTTCCCCAGAGTAATGGTTCCCGTCTTGTCGAGCAGGAGGGTGTTGACATCGCCAGCAGCCTCGACCGCTCGGCCAGACATGGCCAAGACGTTGTGTTGTACCAGGCGGTCCATGCCGGCAATTCCGATCGCGGAGAGAAGTCCGCCAATGGTTGTCGGAATCAGACAAACCAGCAACGACACCAGCACGAAGACCGTTTGGGGCGAACCCGAGTAAATGGCGAACGGTTGCAAGGTCACAACGGCGAGCAGAAAGATAATCGTCAAGCCGGCCAGCAGAATGTTGAGCGCGATTTCGTTTGGCGTCTTCTGGCGCTCGGCTCCTTCAACCAGAGCGATCATGCGATCCAGAAAGGTCTCGCCGGGGTTGGACGTGATCTTAATCTTCAGCCAATCCGAGAGCACCCGCGTGCCGCCCGTCACCGCCGAGCGGTCGCCTCCTGCTTCGCGGATTACAGGCGCGGATTCCCCGGTGATTGCGGACTCGTCCACTGAGGCCACACCCTCAAGAATCTCTCCGTCACTAGGTATGAACTCACCCGCGATCACTCTTACCAAATCTCCGGAGCGCAGTTTGGAACTGGCAATCTGTTCCGTCTTCCCATCGGGCAGGAGACGATTGGCGATCGTCTCGGCCCGGGCCTTGCGCAGAGAGTCGGCTTGCGCCTTTCCCCGGCCTTCCGCCATGGCCTCGGCAAAATTCGCGAACAAGACTGTAAACCAGAGCCAGAGCGTGATCTGGAGGTTGAAGCCAAACGCTGCTTGATGTCTCAGTACGTCACGAATCAACAGAATGCTGGTGGCGACACTGCCGACTTCGACCACGAACATTACTGGATTCTTCATCATGTTCCGCGGATCCAGCTTCACCAGGGAATCCACGAGCGCGCGGCGCGCGATCTTCATGTCCCAGATGGCTTTCGATTTTTTCTTCTCTGCCATATCTCCTCAGAAGGTCTTGCCGACTGACATCAACAGGTGCTCGAGTATGGGTCCGAGGCTCAGCGCTGGGAAAAAAGTCAAGGCGCCCACAATGAGAATCACCCCCACCAGCAGCACGCTGAACAACGGCGTGGTTACCGGAAACGTACCCAGTGACGGCGGGACATATTTCTTTTTGGCCAAATTGCCGGCGATGGCCAGCATCGGAATAATCATGAAGAATCGGCCCACCAACATGGTCATTGCGCCCGAAGTGTTGTACCAGAGAGTGTTCCCGTTCAGTCCTCCGAAGGCCGAACCGTTATTGCCCGCCATGGATGTGAAGGCGTACAGAATCTGGGTTAAGCCGTGAGGACCTGGATTACTGACGCTGGACGTGCCAAATCCCTGCACGGACGAGATGGCGGTAAGCGCCAGAATCACGAGAGGAAAAACCAACGTGACCAGCATGGCCATCTTCACGTCATAGGCTTCGATCTTCTTGCCCAAATACTCCGGGGTGCGTCCCACCATTAGCCCAGCGATGAATACAGCCAGGACCACGTAGATCAGAATGCCGTAAAGCCCGGCGCCTACGCCTCCGAACACGGTTTCGCTGAGCATGATATTGACGAGCGGAACCATGCCCCCGAGCGGTGTGAAAGAATCGTGCCAACCGTTAATCGCTCCGCAACTGGCGTCGGTCGTGACGGTGGCAAAGAGAGCAGAGTCGGCAATGCCAAAGCGGACTTCCTTGCCTTCCATGTTGCCGCCGGACTGCAACGTGCTCACCTGCTGATCCGCTCCATTCAGCAGCGGATTGCCACGCGCCTCCGCCCAGTAAGCGGTTGTGACTCCGGCCAGGAATAAGAAAGCCATAGCCGCCCACACCGCCCATCCATGGCGTTGCGATCCGGTCATGCGACCGAGCGTGTAGGTCAAGCCCGCGGGGATGGCAAAAATGGAAAGCATCTCCAGATAATTGCTGAGCGGGGTGGGATTCTCGAATGGGTGCGCGCTGTTCGCATTAAAGAAACCGCCGCCATTCGTGCCCAGCATCTTGATGGCTTCCTGCGATGCGACCGGCCCTTGCGCGATGGTCTGATCGGTTACCGTATCCATCACCGGCTTGCCGTCCTGGCCGACCATCGGCTTTCCATCGGCTCCGGTCTTCTGGATTTGCTGTGGCCCAATCAGCTTCACCGTGTCATACGGCTTCAGGTTCTGCACGACTCCTTGGGAAACCAGAGCCAGAGCGTACACGATGCACATTGGCAGCAGCACCCAGAGCGTGGCGCGCGTCATGTCCACCCAGAAGTTGCCGATGGTTTCTTTTTCCCGCCGAGCAATGCCACGAATGAAGGCGATGGCAAGCGCGATGCCGACGGCCGCCGACGCGAAGTTGTGATACGCGAGCCCGGCCATCTGGGTGAGATAGCTCATCGTGGCCTCACCCGCATAGTTCTGCCAGTTGGTGTTGGTAGTGAAGGACGCCGAGGTATTGAAGGCCAAATCCTGAGCGACTGCCCCGAACTTCTGCGGATTCCACGGCAGGAACTGCTGAACCCGTTCGATCAAATACAGCAGCAGCATGGAGACGCCGCTGAACATCAGCATGGCGACGGCATATTCCGTCCAGCGCATCTCGTGGTTCTCGTCGACCCCGGTCACGCGGTACAGCAAACGCTCGATGGGCCGGACAACCGGATCAAGGAACGTCCGTTCGCGGTTGAACACCCGAGCCATGAATGCGCCCAGCGGTTTGGTGACCGCGAATATCAGCACCAAATACAAAAGGATCTGAATCCAACCATTCACCGTCATCAGAACTTCTCCGGCATCAATAGCGCGTAAAGCAGGTAGACCATCAACACAACACTGACAGCCAGCATGAGGATCGATTCAAGATTCATGGCATTTCACCTCAGCGAATCCGATCGCAGAATCGTACGTAGCCGATGGCAAGCAAAAAGAACGCCACGGTGACCGCCAAGAAAATCGCGTCTCGCATAAAAGGTTCCTTCCCGGTTGCCTCTACGCCACGATCAGAATTTGACCAGTATGGACAGATCGAGCCGGTTCTCATCCCTCACCAGATCCGGGGTGAAGCCCGTCACCAGCGAGCCTGGGGCGCCGGTGTTGCCGCCCGGAGGCGTGATACCGTTTTTCCCTGAGAAATAAGGGACACTCGCCGCGCGGTGATCGAACTCCCAGCGGAAAGTAATGTACTGGCTGGGCATGTAATCAAAGGTAGCGGATGCGTCCCACGCCTTATATGGATCGCCAGGATTCTCCGTGAAGTAGGGCGTCCCCGAAGTCGCAGTTGCACCATTGATGGGAGGCAACAATACCAAATACCTCCCAGGATTGTTGATCTTGCCGCCGCCCAGCGTGAAGCCGTAAAGGTCCTTGTGAAACCACAGGCGGTTGTAGAGCATAAAGCCCAGGAAGTCCTGCTTGGGCCCCTTCGCCGAATTGCCGTAGCAGCTCACGCCGCCGCCATGTTCACATCCCAGATCGCCGGTCAGCGAGAAGGCGGCTTTGCTCAACATCCGTTCTGGGTGGTCGTAATACTTGACCTCGATGCTATCGTCGGTGTGATACCGGACACGACCGGGCGTATTCAACGCATCCTCACCTAAGGCGTATTGATTCCCGAGAATTGACAGCCAACCATTCGGGCGCCACAAGATCTGTCCTCCAATGCCAGGGCGATTGTTGAACCGCCCATAGGCCTGCCATCCGTTCACGAACCAGGGTTCGATTTTCAAATGTGCGGTCGGGAAAATCTGCACGCGCACACCATTGAAAAACCATGGCGTGTTGGAGGAAACATACGAAGGCTGATAGGCCCAGTTGTCAAAGTTGTAATAACTGAAGAGGCCGACGTACGACATGAAGATTCCGGCATCGACGTTGATCCCATGCAACGCGTTGAAGTGGTATCCGCCGTACGCTTCAGAAACATAGCGATAGGCGTTGGCAAGGTCCCACTGTCCGCGTGCGGGACTGGCATCGTTACGCGGTGTCGTCACTGAATACAAGCCGAATTGTGTCATCAGCCGGGCGCGAACGTTGTCATAGTGGAAGTCGCCGCCGACGCCGAGCTGCGTCACATGGACTTCGTTCGACCGAAAGACCTCGCTCGATCCGCCGATCGTGTCGTCTTTGGGATGATTGAGATCGTAGACATAGTCGATGTCTGCTCTGATTTCTGGCGTGAAGAATTTCGAATCGAAGGCCGGTGTTTTGGTCCGCGCGTTGCCGTTCAGCCAGGTCCAGTCGGCGAACGCGAATGGCTCCGCCTTAGCCGGTTTCTCGGGCGAAGCCGTTTGAGGCAGTAAGTTCTCGGCTTCCGGGGGGGCGGCGTTCGCAACAGCGGCAGTCGGAGGAAGTACCGGTGTGCTCGCTTTTGCGGTATCAACGACCGTGGTTGGCTGCTCTGCCGCCTCGTGCTGCTTCAGCGCGGCTTCGAGCTGCGCGATGCGTTTTTTCATGGCATCAAGCTCTTGGACAATCTCTTGTTGCCTTTGCTGACTGGCTGCGCTCGCCTGTTGGTTAGCCGATCCCGAAGCACCGGCCGGAGCGTCATTGGCTGTTTGCTGACCATGTAGAGGCAGGGTCAGTATCACTGCAGCTACTGCGATGAAGGCCGCCCGCTTGCCAGTTCCTGCTGCAGACTTGTGTACATAGTTCTTAGAATCCATAATGATCAGTTCTCCACGTCGCTTAGCTGGATTGAATTTCGCGAAATAAACTCTTACCGCCCGCGGCGACCGACTCTTCCCTTCTCTCAGAAGGGCGGCAAGAAACCGCAGCATGAAAACCACCGCGCCTGCACACATTGATGTAACGACCAGTTTCATTCTGACCGTCCGGGCACAATTGTCAAGAAGACGCGGCGAAAATTATTTGACAACCGCGGACGTAAAAGTGGGCTAAACGGTTCGTAAAGATTTCGTAAAGAAAACCAAATTGGAACCAGCCGGGAGACCTAGCAGCCCCAATCCGCCTCGCCAGGTTTGGCGAAATACTGACGATTGACTTGCTCTCCCTCGGACGTCGCAGCCAGTTCCAGCAGCGTCAGCCGGGCAGCCGCGATCATCAATTTGCGTTCGTTTTGGGGAGCCTGCTCCTAGGAACAATCTGCTTCCCGGCTCGCGCGACCGTGGAAGTCATGTGCGAGAGCCTCGTGGTAGTGATGAAATAGTTTTGCCAAATCTTCCGCGGATACGTTCTGAATAGACGACATAAACTCCTAGCCTTTCTTTACGACTTCAGTGAGTTACTCGATGCATGCCCGCTTGCTGCCGAATCGCCAGCGATTCCTCGGTTAGCGGCCGGGCTTTTCTTGCGCAATCCGGTCAGAAATCCCGCCAGCAAAAGCAGCATGTTTACGATCACAGGCAGCACCATCTATTTCCGCTCCCTCAACTCACCTGATTGGATAACGAAAGCCGTAAAGATTGAATAAAGAGTTCGTAGAATGTTCGTTAGGACGCATCAGGTTGAAAACAGAGATTTTATTCGCCGGGCTCGAAGCGGTATCCAACCCAGGGTTCGGTAACGATGTAGCGTGGTGACGATACTTCCGGTTCGAGCTTCTTGCGCAACTGGCCGACGAATACGCGTAGATACTCGACCTGTTCCGTACTCTGGCCACCCCAGATCGCGCTCAGCAGCGTCCGATGGGTCACCACTTTGCTGGGATGGCTCGCAAGATAAACCAGCAGATCAAATTCCTTGGGCGTGAGATGCACTTCCTGACGACGGACCGCGACTTTGTGGGCCGCCAGATCTATCCGGAAATCACCGATCTCGATCAGCGACACTTGCTCGCTTTCAGCCGCCGGAGCGCGGCGCAGATTCGCGCGAACGCGCGCCAGCAATTCCTCGATCCCGAACGGCTTGGTAACGTAGTCGTCGGCGCCGGCGTCGAGCGCCTGAACCTTGGTCTTTTCCTCTCCCCTAACTGAGAGCACGATGATTGGAATCTTTGTTACCGCCCGCAACCGCCGGCACAGTTCCAACCCATCCATATTGGGCATGGAAAGGTCGGTGATCACGAGATCGGGGGTCCAGTCTTTCATGATCTCGAGCGCCGTCTCGCCGTCATTGGCCACGCGAATGTCGTAGCCCTGGCTGGAGAGACTGGTCCGCAGCACACGTGTGATCTGGGACTCATCGTCCACTACGAGAATGCGGCAATGTTCGTTCATGAAGGAATCAGGAAGGCTCCTGGGTAACAATGTGTACGTCCACCGCAGGCGCATCTCGCAGGAACTTATTGATGGCGGTGAGGTAGAGGTATTTTCTCCATCCGCTCGTGGCCGATCGTCCGAACACAACTTGCGTGACGTGTTTTTCGCGAACGAAGTCAGCCACCGCCCCGGCCACGCTGGTACCCTTCAGTTTGGTTGTGTGCGCGCCAACGTTTTCAGCAAACTGGAGATTCGCCGCCAGCGTTTTCTGGTTGGCCTCGCTGTTGTCCTGGCCCAGATCCACATACACAATGTGCAGTTCGCCGCCCATCGCCTGGGCCATGCGGGCGCCGCGGGCGATCAAGTACTGCGCCGCTGGATTGGAACTGATGCAAACCGCGATTCGTTCCCGCACCGCAACGGTTCCGCTGGCTTCGTCCTTCTCGCGATAGGATTCGAGGCTCTGGTCCACGGCTTGCGCCACTTGACGGAGCGCCAGTTCCCTCAGTGCGATGAGATTCCCCGGACGAAAAAAGTTACCCAGGGCACGCCCAACTCGGTCCAGCGGATAAATATCTCCGCGACGCATGCGGTTCTGCAATGCCTCGGGAGTGAGGTCCGACATCACGACTTCATCCACTCGTTTGAGGACCCAGTCCGGCACCGTCTCACGCACCGTGATCCCGGTAAGGCTCTGCACCGTGGGTGTGACACTCTCCAGATGCTGAATGTTCATGGTCGAAAGAACGTCAATGCCGGCATCGAGCAACTCAAGCACATCCTGGTATCGTTTTCCGTGTTTGCTGCCCTCCACATTAGTGTGTGCCAACTCGTCCACTAACGCGACAATTGGCTTTCGGGCCAGGATGGCATCGACGTCCATTTCCTCGAACACCGTGCCTTTGTACTCCAGCTTCTTTCGAGGAATGGTTTCGAGCTGCGCCGCCAGTTCGGCGGTCGCCTTACGCCCGTGGGTTTCGGTCACTGCAATGACCACGTCCTCGCCCCGGCTATGGCGGCGGATGGCTTCACTTAGCATGCTGAAAGTTTTGCCGACACCCGGCGCGTAGCCCAGGAAAAGCTTGAACACGCCGCCCCTCTTCGTGGGATCGGCCTCTTCCAGCCATTGCTCAGGAGTTTTGGGCATCGCGGCTATTGTCGTTGAGCAGATCGGAATTGTCGATGATCCTTTATACCTTGACCCTCTACAACAATGAAGATCAGCTACAATCGGCGGCGTGAACCAACCAGCGCTCAAACCGGCCCTGCGCTATGCTGCGGCGGCAGCCGTTGTGGTGGTCATCGTTTTTGCCTACCACGTTGTAGTCAGTGTGAACCCCACCACGGTCGCGCTCACCCTTCTGGTCGGTGTACTGATCGTGTCGGCGAACTGGGGCCTGCGGCCTGCCGTTTTCATGGCGTTGGTCGCCACGCTGGCTTTCAACTACTACTTTCTTCCTCCGGTCGGCACGTTGACCATTGCAGATCCCCAGAATTGGGCTGCCCTGTTCGCTTTTCTTGTCACCGCAATCATCGCCAGTCAGCTGGCAGAGCGGGCGCGCCGGGAGGCGCAACGAGCCAACGAGAGGCGTGACGAGGCCGAACGTCTTTACAAATTCAGCCAGCAACTCCTTTCCAGCGATAACGTGATCGAACTCCTAAATGCGATCCCGCGGTACATCGTGGAGAGCCTCGGGGTCAAAGCCGCAGCCATCGCGTTGCCCAACCGCCCCGATGTCTATCGTTCGAGCTCCGCCCTCCACGACTTGGAGCTTCATGATCTCCAGTTGGTCTGCATGCGCGGCGAACCCATGCGTGGCGAAGCAATGCGTGGCGAAGCAATGACCGACCCTGAGAAACGTGCTGTGTTCATGCCTCTCCGGATGGGTGTCCGGGTCGTAGGCAGTATGGGCGTTTCCGGAGCGCTGCTTTCCCGTGAAACCCTGGAGGCAGTGAGCAGCCTGATTGCAATCGCGATTGAGCGCGCCGGGGCAATCGAAAAACTCGGACGAGCCGAGGCCGCGCGCGAAAGCGAACAACTGCGTTCCGCCTTGCTCGATTCGGTCACCCACGAATTTCGTACGCCGCTGACCGCCATCAAGGCCTCAGCCACTTCGCTGCTCTCCAATCCTGGGCTGGATGAAGCTCAACGCCTCGAACTCCTCACCGTGATCAATGAGGAGAGTGACCGCTTGAATCGCCTCGTAGGCGAAGCTGCCGAGATGGCGCAACTCGACGCCAACCAGTTCGAACTCCACCTGGGGGCGCACGCAATTCAGGAAGCCGTCGAGCACTCACTCGAAAAAGCGAGACCAGCATTGGGGCAGCATCCCGTGGATGTCCGGCTGCCCAGCGACTTGCCGCTGGTCCGAATGGATGAGGGCCGCATCACGGAAGTCGTAACCCAGTTGCTGGAAAACGCAGCTAAGTACTCTGCACCCGAATCTCCGATTCAAATCACAGGAGAAGTCGGGAACCGGATGGTGATGGCAAGCGTCGCCGACCGGGGACCTGGAATCGACGATTTTGAACAGTCTTTGATATTCGAAAAATTCTATCGCGGTCGAGATCAGCGCCTGCAGGTCCAGGGCACAGGCATGGGCTTGGCGATTGCCAAGGCAATCGTCGAAGCCCACGGCGGCAAGATCGGCGTTACCAGCCAGCCCGGACATGGATCGGTGTTCTACTTCACCCTGCCTGTGGCCTAGCCTTCAAAGCACCGAAAACATTTCCTCCGCGTGGCACCAGCCCCACGAAGGCGAGCGGTTTCGGCTTAGGGCAAATAGTAGCGGAACGACGTGAGAAACATGTTTTCCGTCGCTGAGGGATCACTCCCAGTTCCACGCCAGGTATTGCGGGATATATAGGAATACTGTGGTCCCCATTGCAGCCTGCCCTTCGGGCCGTTGTAAAAGCGATACCAGAACCCGATGGTGCCTTCAATGAGGTTGCGCGTGTCTCCATTGCACTTGGACAGCCCGCCGGGATTGAACCCATTGCTCAAGGGCGTACCCACAGCACCGGGAACAGGAATTGTCGCGGTACCGCCAGTGGAGGTGGCAACGCTTGTAGTAGTGGCTGCCGGGGGCGTCTCTGTGTAGCAGCCTGAGTTATCGAACATCGGCGACCCGTATCCAACAGCTTTCTTGGAGGAGTTGAGGAACCAATCCCGCGCTTCATACTCACCGCCAACATTGGCGTAGACATCCAACCTCGTGGTGTGCCATTCCAGAGTGCCCAGCGCCTGATAGTTTCTGAGGGGAACCAGCACGCCATCGGGACGGGCGATCGCATCCGTAAGCCCGACGGTTCCATACCGTCCGATGCCGTTACCACCAAAAAAGTGCAGGCCAACATCGAAGTGCTTGGCGATAGTACCGCGCACGTTGGCGCCGATACCGCCGGCGAGTTCTGAGTTGTTAAAGGCGCCCGTTGCTGAAGGCTTGGTTGCCGCACCCAGCGGGAAGATCCGGTCGCGGAAGTCGGTGACCAGACCGAATATCTCATAGTGTCCCCAGCTCGGCTCGAAGGCAGCCTTGAAGATGAAATCAGGAGTGGCATTGAAAGAGTAGTTGGCCGTTGCATTGTAAAGACCGCCGCCCGCGCCTTGCTCCCCAAGCAGGAAGTTGGTGGTGCTGCCGTGGCCCCCGAGAGTTGTCTGCGGATTCTCTACCGCGAAAGCCAGCCACGCCTTGTTGCCAAGGTTCTTGGCTACCCGGAAACCGAACTGCCGGGCCCAGCTAAAGCCAGCGGTATATTGCGGGTCGATGGTCATCGGCAACGCTTCGCTGCGGTTGTCAACGCCTTTCTTGGTCTCCGTGACCAGGCTCCACATTTGACCGCCGGTGAAGCTCCAGCCGCTATTCAGCGCAGCCTGACCAAATATCTGTCTCGCACGAAGCGTATAGCTGTTGCTCTGGTTGCTGTTCGAGGTAACCCCAGCCGACAGGAAATCCGCCTCATAGTAGCCACTCAGTTTGGCGCTGTTCAGGTTGCCTTCCGCCAGCATCGCGATACGCGACTGGCGGCCGGACCCAAAGAATTCCGACATCTGACTCTGCGAAGCGCCAGGGAACGTAATCGAGTTGAAAGGCGTATTGACGTCCGCACCGAGTCCATGCTGGCGCCACACGGTTTCCGCCGCCAGGAAGCCGCCCGGAGTTATCGTGATCCCCTTGTAATGAATCGCAAGCGGGCTTTCCAAGCTCGATTGGATGTTCTTCTGCGTCTCTTGCAAGGAGAGGGCTGCATTGGTGGCGTTCAGTTTTAGATCAGTCACGTCGTTGCGCACCGCCGTGACGTCCTGTTGCTGCTGAGTGCTTTGCGAAGCAGCGGTATCGGCTTTCTGTTCAGCCTGGCTCGCAGCACTTTGGACCTGACCCACCTGTTGCTGCAACTGCTGGATTGCCGCATCACGACTCTGTACTTGATGCATCAGTTGTTGAATCTGCTGCTGTTGCGCATCGATCGCCTGCTTCATTTCACTGAGCCGGGTCGAAACGCTGGGCGCAGACGTTCTGGCGACCGCCTTCTTCCTGGTGGTCTTGCTGCTGCTTGCAGTCGTATCTTGCGGTACTGGCGCCGCGAATGCGCCAACTACCAGCGCAAACGCCAACGCCAAAGCCATTGCGTGCTTCATTTCTCCTCCCGAATGATTCAAAAATGGACAACCGACAAAAATATTGGTGCGATCTTCCTCGTACTCTTGTGCAGGTTTTGTGGGACCGTCGATGCTATCGAGCGTTTGTTAAAATTTGATGAATATTTGATAAATCTTGGATGAATTGGCAGCTCACTGCCGAACAGGTCGCAGTTGAACCCACCGACAGAGGAAGCGGCAGCAGACTGCCGAAAAACTCTGGCTTTGGGTGGCGCAGCGCTTTCAGCGCTGCGGTAAATGCTCTCGAATAAGTGAAGGCTTCAGCCGCCGAGGTGACAGAATCGACTTTTTCCGCAGTCACTCGGCCGCCCGCGTTCAGGGGCATATCTCGCGTCGATTCTGCAAGTGACGCTGCCGTTACCCCTCGAACAGAATCCTTAAGCCAACCTGCCGAAACTCTCGCGACACACTCCTCAGCCCTTAAATGTGGCAAACTCTTTCTTCGGGGGTGTGATGAATATTCTCGAGTTTACGATCCTGGTCGCGGCAGGCTCGTTTGTGGCTGGTCTCCTGGGATCACTCACCGGGCTTGGCGGCGGAGTCGTTCTCGTCCCCCTGCTTACCCTCTTTTTCAAAGTCGACATCCGCTACGCCATCGGAGCTTCGCTGGTTTCCGTGATCGCGACTTCGTCCGGCGCCGCCGCTGCGTACGTGAAGGAGGGATTCTCGAATATCCGCATCGGAATGTTCCTTGAAATCGCGACCACGTTGGGCGCTTTAGCGGGAGCGTTTCTGGCAGCTTTCATTTCCACCAAAGCTCTCGCCACCATCTTCGGCATAATGCTGCTCTATTCGGCGTACCTTTCCAGAAGGCCCCGAACCCGAGCCGATCGCAATTCTCCGCCCGATCCCCTGGCGACCCGCCTTCGGATGAACGGAAGCTTCCCTTCCGAAGAGGGAGGAATACGGCATTACAACGTCCAACGGGTACCGCAAGGTTTCAGCCTCATGTTCGGAGCGGGCGCGCTCTCCGGACTGCTCGGCATCGGTTCTGGAGCGGTGAAGGTCCTAGCCATGGACCAGGCAATGAAAATCCCTTTCAAAGTCTCCACCACAACCAGCAACTTCATGATTGGCGTCACTGCCGCAGCCAGCGCAGGCGTATATCTCAACCGCGGCTACGTCGATCCCGGCCTCGCCATGCCCGTAATGCTGGGAGTCCTTGCTGGCTCGCTATTGGGAGCGCGCATATTGATGAAGGCAGAAACGAAAATGTTGCGACTCGTGTTCAGCATCGTGATTGCCGTGCTCGGGCTGCAGATGCTTTACAAAGGCCTGACCGGAGGAATCTGACATGGCGACAACGCGCAATTGGACGGATCGAACCATCGAGGAAACTGTCGGCAACCTGCTTCGCGCCGGCGTGTCTCTTTCGGCTTTCGTGGTATTGGTTGGCGGCGTAATTTATTTGGCCCGGCACGGTCGCTCTCCCGCGGATTACCGGGTTTTCCGTGGCGAACCTTCCGATCTCAAAAGCCTAAGCGGAATCGTCCGCGACGCCTACGGATTGCACGCCCGAGGCATCATCCAGTTCGGACTGCTGTTGCTCATCGCCACCCCAGTCGTCCGCGTCGCATTCTCCATCTGGGGATTCGCCGCCGAGCAAGATCGCATGTACATGATCTTCACCGGCATCGTGCTGGTAGTCCTGCTGTACAGCCTGCTAGGCTCCGGCTCAGCATTCTGAAAGATGAAGGATAACTTTCACGCCTTCGGGGAAATCTCCGGCCGACGCGTGTGCCAGTCCGTTGCTTGCTCGTAGGCGGCGCCCACGCGATAGACCGTCGCTTCATCCCAGTGCCGCCCCATGATTTGCAAACCCAGCGGCAGTCCCGCCGCAGAAACTCCGCAAGGCAGGGCCAGCGCCGGCACACCCGCGAGATTCCCGGGCGAAGGCATGCGCCAAAGAATTTCCCAGAGCGTGATGTTGCCCGCCGGCACTTCCCTCATGGGAGCCCGGTCGGTCAACACATCTTCCTGAATGGGATTGGCTTCCACTCCGGTTGAGGGCGACAAAATCACATCTACCTGCTCGTAGGCTTTCTCGAAATCGCGGATGATGAAGCGTCTCACGCGTTGCGCCTGCACGTAGTCGGCGGCGCTTACGTAGCGCGCCGCGTCCCACTGGGCCTTGTTGGAATCCGTGTACAAATCAAATTTCCCCTGGCGAATGTATTTAGAGTGGTAGGCGAGCGGTTCGGTACGGCACGGGGCATCCCGCAGCCACGCCCGTCACCGCTCTGCGACCGTCTCCGCCGAATCGCGACTGGTTCACCACTCCCGGCTACAGAGGAGCTGGACGTCTACGTTGTGCGGCGCCGCCGCGCCTGGATCGACAGTATCCAGAGCGCCAGCAATCCCAGGAAAGTGAGTAGCGCAACGGTTCCACCGCCGGCCTCGCGCTCGCAGTGGCACTCCGGCTGCGTTGTCTTCTGCACGGGCTGCACGTTGCGGCTCGCTACGTAGGTATTCGCAATGTTGGTAAGACCAGTGACCCGTACGTCGAAGATGCAGTTCGCCGGATCTCCAGGGACGCCCTTGCAGGCTTCCCTCGCCACCTCTTCAGTGGCACCTTCAGCGGGGACCGCTCCGGGGATGGTGCAAGCTCCGCTCTCGGGTGGCCAGCCGGGCATTGTGAACGTCGCAGTTGACGTCCCCGGAGCGTAATCGAACAAGCTGCTCTTGTCCGTAACACGCCACGCGTCGGCGAATCGCTCGTACAGGTCGACATATTGCTGGTGCGCGGATGTCGGTTTCGGACCCATCGAGGTGCCATCGGGTAGTGCCGGTAGCCAGCTCCCGTTGGGAACGTTGCCCGCCAGCCCGCAGGCGCGTCGTTCCGGTTCAACGTTCACGTTGAGGTACCACTTGCTTTGCGATGCCCACCATCCCGGAGTGACGAACAACATGGTGTCGTCCGGGAGGTCAACCTCGAGACCTCCGGACGCGGACGTGGGGACAATGCGCCCACCCTCGCCAAACCCCACCCCATTCGGGTCGAGGGTCATGAGCTTCCCGTCTATTCGGAGCTGGAGCCCGCTCGGGTCAGGCTGGCCGCTCAAGTTGGGCTCGTAAGTCATCTTGTGTTTGCCCACTCGGGCGGCTACTGCCGCGTTCAGGCTCACACAGGTGTTGGCGGTCGTGGCGACGGGGTACTGACGCACCTGGATCTCGACTGCCTCATGGGAATCGTGGCCATCATGGTCATCATGCCGAGATTCAGAAGCATCGATCTTCTCACCACATGCCGGGCCTTCGAGGTCTCCCTTGTGACGAAACAGCACGAACTCGCCGGCGCTCTGGAAGTCGTACCGGACTCCGTCGATGGTCGTCAGGTGCGGGTCGCCCTCCGACTTCACATCAGGCCCCCCCACGACGTAGATGGAACCCGAGTAGATCGCGATCGATTGCGCCGGCTGGAACCCTGCGGAAGTACTGCGCTGCACAGACAACGAGGTGCCCATAACGTAGACGTTGCCTGCGGAGTCCCCAGCGACCACGTCGCCCCCGTCATCAATATCCACGCCGAGAAGTCCCGTTTGGTTCCAGTGATTGAGGTACATAAGGTTCGGGCTGGTCGCGCTGAACATGAACAGCCCGGACGAGGTGGCCACGGCGACATTTCCGACCGAATTGCAGGCGATTGTCATGGGCGCGGTGCCCGGCACGCTGCCGGTTTTTTGGGTCACAAGTGACGAGTTAAGCTGATAAAATGTGCCGTCGGAGATCGCGACGTAGAGATTATTGCCGTTGGGATCCACCTTGATCGCCACCACGGTTTGCCCAGCCGCCGGCGTCACAGAGCCCGTCGTGACCGTGCCGAGGCTCGAATTCATCTGGACAATCGTGCCAGCCGGGGTGGCCGCGTAGACGTGCCCAGAGCTGTCGACCGTCAAGCCCGCCAACGATTTCGCCGTCAAGGTTATATTTTGCTGTAAACTCAACGAGGAGTTGTAATGCAGGATCGTGCCGTTGTTGCGCCCCGCGTACACGTCGTTGCCGTTAACGGCGAGCGCGATGGCCGGAAAATCAACCCCGTTGTTCGCTGTGTTCGCCCCCAGCATCTTTACGCTCACTACGACCGGGAAACCGGGAGTGGGCGAGAACGAGTATATCCATCCCCGGTGCGTCATGTCGTAGATACCCGCAGGGCCCACCGCTACGGCGATCGGCAGGCCGAACAGGTTGGATGCCGACTGCACGACGGCCGGGTTTGTGTTCAGCTGGTCGATTGAGGCGGCGCCTGCTCCAATCGTGTATAAGAATGTGATCGCGACGACGATCCACGTGACCAACACTTGAATTCCTCGCCAGGTCATCTTCTCCTCCTTATGTCCTTCCGCGGCGCCTCTTTGCTGGTACCGTGGAGATCCCGAATTTGGCGGGTCCTCCTCCCAAGCCCCCGAGTTCGACGCCCCACGAAGCAGAACTGAACAAAAGCTAGATTGGCTGTTGGGTTGCAAAATGGACCCGACAGCCCCGTCATCTCATAGCGATATATGTCCTGGCTCGAAACGCTCCTGTCGTTTACTTATCGCTCGACCGATGGGCGATGGTTCCGGGGTTTGCCACCAATACTTCTTGAACCGGGAGACAATGAAAATCCAAACGGCAAAGTAAGCGATCCCTCCCAGTAGATCGTCAGCCAAAACCCACGGCGCGCCTCCTGCGTAGAGCAATTGGCCTATTTCCAGTCTCACTATGTTGAAAGCGAACAAACCTGCAGTTAGCGGGAGTAAGGTCAGCAGATTTTTCGCGATCGATTTGGTGAAAGCCCAAACCAATGGAATCGCCCCAATGACAACGTCGACAAACGTACATGAGACCACGAACCGGAATAGATTTCCTTGCACACGGATTGTGTCGACTGACACTCGCTCCACACTGAGTCCCACCAATCTGGAAAGACACAACACGGCTTCTGATGTGAGATACCGCAGTCCTCCCCACTGGAACTGATGACTTAGGCTGACGAAGATTGCCACGAGGAGAGCACGACAAAGAAAACCGCGGCCAAAAAGAGAAAGGCGGATACACGGCAAGGACTGAATGGAGGCTTCAGCGTTCACAGTGACACCATCTTTTTGCCCAGGTGCATTCTCAGTAGTATCCAGAGCGCCAGCAGTCCCAAAAAAGTGAGTAGCGCAACGGTTCCACCACCGCTGCTCTGGGGCGGGGGAGTGTCGCGTTCGCGACCGAACCATAAGAATCGCGGTTTGACGTTCGTACCATCGAAGCTATAGCCGGTGGCTACCCAGGTTTTGCCGGCGGGAGAATGAGGGCGCGCATCTAAGTAATCGCCCCAATTGCTATTACTGGCGCTGCTGCCCACCGCACCATAGTTCTCCCAACCGCAATTGAATGGGTCACAAGAGAAATCGTCCCAGATAAACGCTACCAGCGTGGGGTAATTCGAACCGCCGCCCCAAAACATTACTCCGCCCAGATGCCCGCGTGTGTCCACGCCGACGCCGGGGAATTGGAACGCATAGCTTGAGTTCCAGATATCCGGCTCATCGATCTCATCAAGCGACGATTGTTTGAAGCGAACTACGCGAACGTAGGGCCAGGGCCGGTTGAATGCGCATTTGGATGTGTCGGTGCAGGCGGCCGCGTTCCACATGAATCCAAGACTGGCGTTACCCTCATTGTTCAGAACCGCGTTGCTCCACCCCGTACCGGAGCTGCCACCTACACCAGCGCGTCCGCACCAGTCCACACCCTTCGGATCGTTGCAGGAGCTGGAAGCTCGTGCCCAGCTGCTGACGTTCTTGTCGTTCCAGAAAATCGTGCCCGAATTTTCAGCCCAATGATAGATGCGCACCGAGCTGGTATTGATGAGGCTGGCCCAATAGATGGTGTCTGTCGCCCCGTGGGCCAAGTTGAAGTCGTAAAGATCCGTTACGTTGAGGTAGTTGTACGTGTAGCCCGCGCAGCTGACGAGGGGGTCGAGAGGAATGCGCACAATGGACGTTTGCCGCCAATCCGAACCCGATAAGCTGCGGGAAAGATAAGCGTTCGCGCTGAAGTAGAAGTAATTGCTGCTCAAGGCCACGTGCGGATAGTCAAACTGCATACCCGCAGGCATGCCCAGATCTTCGGGAGTGAAATCGTAGTAACACCAGTTCCCTCCTGCGAGTCCACCGTTGCCGTTGGCAATCGCGACCCGATAGATATTGTTGCCGTTGCAATTCGGAGGAGTTGATTTGTCGCAGCCGCCAGTAGTGTTGTATTGGAGCAGCCAAAAATAGAGATCGCGGCTGGGTTCATAGGTCGCGCGTTGGTCGCAGCAAAAACCACCCGCAGACGCAGGAAATTCGCTGTAGGGATTCATGTATTGGAAGCTGCCACCCTGATCGGTCGAGACACCTGCGTACCAGTTGCCGGTGTACAAAACAGCTTGCGAGCCTCCCGGGTTATCCCGCGCACCAATGCTAGGCTCATCCGTTTGGCTAAAACTGGCATTGGGAACAGAGACGTCGTTGTTCTTGAAAAAGGTAAAATCGCCGGGCGGATCTTGAGGTGGTTTCTCATTATTTGGCGGTTTCGCCACACCACCTTTTGTGTTGGGCGCCTTTTTCGCGGGAGCTGGAACTAACGGACCGACCGGCAGCGGAGGCGGAGTCCCGTGTTCCGGCACCTGAGGGCCGGGCGTTGGTGGCGGTGTGGGCGATAAAGTGGTATGCGCCCGATGCCCTTGGGGCATCGCATGCTGCTTTGCTGGACTGGGATTTCCCTCTTCTTTCTTGTGACCGCAGGCGCAAAGCGTCAGAGTAATCGTCGCCAGCATTCCGGTAACGCAGAAATGCAATCGAACTCTTTGCATCGTCCAGCCTCGTTTCCAAGGCCATCCAGCCGACCTGGCATTGTGTTGCCACGCCCAAGAGATGCATTTGCACACAAACACATTGAAAAGTCGAATTCTCAAGGCCTCACTTCTCCTTGCGCGCCAAATCGCGCGTGAATCTGCCTGAAACCGCAACCCACCGCCATGGCAGAGCCGCATGAAGTCGAACTTCAAGCGGAACGGATCGCGAACATGTCCCCTACGTCCTTATTCAATTTCTGAGGGGAAGACCCGGGGTCCGATCAACAGACAGTTCTTTCAAATTCAACCGCGAACAAACGCTTTGTCGCTTCCGCGGCTTGGCTGCCGCGATTGCCCTAGGACAGTAGTCCAGGAAAAGATCGTTGTCAACTAAAATCTTGGATATTGCGGCGGAAGCGACCCCATCTTCCGAGAGCGGTCCAGCGCTTCTGGCGATTCCCGACAAGAGGCCGCGATAAAGTCGACACGTTGCTCCCCACAAAACGAGCATTTCCTCATCCCTCAGTTTTCCTGTGACTCCCGGGAAGAACCTGCTCCATGAATGCATCGCCTTCAAGAATCAGAGATCAATTCCTGTTGGTCACCAATGCGGAAGTCATGCTGCCGTTTTCACGCGGATTAATTGCGGCAAGTCGGCTTGTCGGAAACTTTGCTAGCGATTGCGGGTGGATGACGGGCAACCCGGAAGCTACGAACATGGCATAGCATATCTGATACGCTCTGACCCAATCCGACAGAAAACTGACGCGTCGTCGGTGGTTGTTCCAATAGTTGACCGCTTAGCGGTCCAGAGGAGCCAAAATCGCATGGTCGAGCGGTACCCGAAGCGGTACCGCTAAGCGAACAAGGCGCGAACGATGTCCACTTTGCTCTGGGGGGAAGGGCTGCGCTCTTCTCTGAAGATGATCTTGCCTTTGACGACCGAGAGAGCTTCGTCATAGCAGTCACCCGCTTCTGGCTGGAATGAACTCTCGTCGTTTAAATAGCCCCAGGGGTGATAACTACGAATCTGGTCGGCACCGCCGGGAATGCCGGCGATGTAGCCGCCGTTGGCGAACTGCAGTTCCAAATTAGACTGGTTTTTCAGGGGCTTGGCCAGAGGAAAGGCTTCCCGTAACCAAGCCGGTTGGCGCCGATATAGACACTTCGCATACTCGACGAGTTGGATAACCTTTTTCTCCTTCTGCGTCTGCACCACGGATCCGCACACAGGCGTAGACATCGCTTTCCAGGTTAGATAGGCAAGACAGGCCCAGGAAATCATCATGTCACGCGATTTGACAATCCAGGTCATGCGTTCCAGTTCGAAGACCTGGAACAGGGGTTCAAGGTACGGCAACCGTTGCGGAAAAGGTTCGTAAGGGGAGGGCCGTCCTTCTTCCTGCCAGTGCTCGTTGTAGGTCTGGGTGTATTCGGAAGCCCAGCGATACGGATCCGAGATCGCCTGCTCCAACCGTGCATGCTCGGGAGAGCGCCAGGTGGTCGATTCTCTCCGCAGAGCGTCAATTCTGCGCTTCAGTGTTTTTCTTGTTCCGGTCAGTTGCATCCTGGAATCCTCGTTGCTGGGCGCTCCTGCTCCAGCGGTTCGACGGTTTCTTCTATGGTGCACATCTCTAGGCATCTCAGGAATTCAGTTGCGAGAGAACACATAGAGGTTGCGATTCTCGGGTCCAGCTGGCCAGCGCGGAGTTCGACCATTTACTGTGCCAGCAGATCTCGCACATCGGCTGCGCTCTTTGGCGCAGGGAACATCTTTAAGCGGTCTGGACTAAATACCGTGCGCCGACGACCGCCTCTGCTTCCAAGCTCGGCGGCTCTGCCGGCATCAGAGTGCAGCGCGCAGTACTTCTTACCTGTAAGAGCACTCGCCTTGCACTGACTTCCATCCTGCTTTGGCTTCTGGCAACGCATCGTTATACCTCAACCTTGACGGAGAACTAGCAAGCGAGCTTTCTTCTCGCCACCGACATTGGTAGACAAAATTGCATTCACGGAGAGGCAAACTCCGGCAAGCTTGAATTGGAACTTTGGAACAGAATGGAACAGACTTGAGTTTTGGGGCAGAGCTAAATGATTGAAAACATGGTGGCCAGGGACGGAGTTGAACCGCCGACGCCAGCCTTTTCAGACCTTGTTCAACCTCAACCTCTAACTACTTACAGGTTTGCGGGAGACTGCCAAGTACCTGCAAATACGTGCAAGCCCGAGCGATCCTGGGCTGGGATCATGGGCTGAGTCTTTTGTGGTGAATCCCTCGTTGGGACACTTTTGGCACACCCAACTGGGGTGAACCCCTCGGTTGAGACAGTTTGGCATTGGCACACATGCAGCTCAATGGTTCTTCCTTCTCAAACTTTCTCTTCTCCTTCAAGATGACGCTCGGCTGGTGAAGCGGAGGCAAGCTCTGCTGGAGAGCAA
>DATNNO010000047.1:0-3223 GCA_035601775.1 Terriglobales bacterium
CTGCGATCCTCCTCTGGCCTGCAACGCTTCCTGCAGCGCGGACTTAAAATCCATCACCGGAATGGCGCTCGTCTCAAGTTTCATGTGGGCCAGTTCCGGTTCCACGATCACGCGCACGATAAAGTCTCGCGCCACCGGCCACCCCCCGTCGAGATAGAGCGCCGCCAGGATCGCTTCGAGCGCGTCCACCTGCAGGCTGGCCTTGTTGCGGCCGCCGCTTTTTTCTTCGCCGCGACCGAGCCGCATGTAGTGACCAATCTGAAGCTGTTCCGCCACCCGCAGCAAATGCCGTTGTCCTACCAGATGCGCGCGCAGCTTGGAAAGGTGCCCTTCCTGGAATTCGGGGAAGCGGTGGAACAACGCCTCGCTGGCCGCCAGCCCCAGTACCGCGTCTCCCAGGAACTCGAGCATTTCGTTATCGCCGTTAAACGAACCGAGGCTAGACGAACCGCTCCCAGCGCCCAGCGCCTCCACCTCGCGCGCTTGCGAGCTGTGGGTAAGCGCCTGCTCGAGCAATTCCCTGCGCTGGAAGTGGTGACCCAGGCTTTCTTCCAGCGCCATGATTTCGCGTGACTTCATCACAAAAGGGCAATTGAGACATTGAATCATTGAGGCATTGAATCACTTAGACAATGCCTCAATACCTCAACGCCTCAATGATTCAATCAGTTCTTTGGCGGGCTCTGCGGTGGGGCCGGGGCCGCGCCTCCGGTGAGCTGTTGCAAGCGATCGCGTTCGTGGCGCGCCGGGGTTCCAATCGCGGTATTGTCTTGCGTCAATTCCACGGCGCGGTTTGCCACCTTGAGCGCCTCCGGATATTTCCCCTGCTTGTCGAGCGCCAACGCCAGACGGAGAACTACGGCCGGATCGGGGCTACTAGGGAACGCGTCGATGGACTTCTGAAAATTCTCCTGCGCCGCCGGGTAATTCTCTTTCTTGAACTCAATGGTACCGAGACTCGAATACGCGTTCGAGCGGAGAAATGACTTGTAGGCGTCGATTTTCTCCTGCGGCGTGCCCGCCGGAACGCTGATGTCGGTGTCCACCGTCTGCGTGGCCTTCTGCGCCATCGAGGTCGCTTCGGCGAAGCGCTGATCTTTGTCGAGATCCGAGTCGCGCGTTCTCTCGGCGATCACCTCGGCGACGATTGCCAGAGCCTCGGGATTGTCTGCGTCGAGGCTGATTACTTTGCGGCCCATCGCCTCGGATTTCTCGGCGTTGTTAGCGTTCTGGTAGAGACGCATCGCGGTCTGATAAAGCAGCACGCGAACTTCACTGTCAGGAAACTTGGAAGCAAAATCGTCCGACGCTTTCTCGAGCGCAGCAACATCGGTATTTGCTGCCGCCGTGTTGTAGGCATCTTGCTCCGGCTTGGTCTTGAGTTGCGGTGGACGCTTTCCCGCAGGCGCCGCCGTGGCACCTGGAGTTGCACCCTGCGCTGGCGCCGCCGTGGCACCCTGCGCTGGGGCCGCCTGACCCGCTGCCGGTGGGTTCTGCTGGGTCGCTTGCGCGCTGTTCCGGGCCTCAGCCCAAACCGCAACACTCAGTGTGCCTGGACTCATTATCCCTAGACTCAGTGCGCCTAGAATGACTGCTGCTCGCTTCATGCTGTCTCCCATAGTGCAAAATTTCAAACCCAAGATTTTCTCACGTAGGGACAGCCACCCTCGGCTGTCCGTTCTACCTGGCTGCGTATCAACGAATCGCGTCAGCGACGCAGGATTCGTATCAGGGTATCGCTTTAGCGATAGCTCAAGTCCTACGAAACTTGCCCGCCCCTTCAGGGGCTGGGCATCGAACGTCGAACTATTCCGCAACCTTGAAACTCCGAAACCTGGAAACCCGTTTTACTCCGGCTGCTTCGCCACCGGAGGCTCATACGGCTGTTCCAATCCCCGCCGCGCCGCTACCTTCGCTTCCGGAACCGCTCCAGCCGCATCCAGTGCCGCCCGATACTGGTCCAGGGCGGCGAACCGATCTTCCTTCAAATCAAAAATGCGCCCCAGATAAATATGCGACCATGCAATCACCTTGGGTTCATGTGCCGTCTGCAGCGCCTGTTCAAAGTATTTACGCGCCCCATCCATGTCCCGATTCGCGGTTGCGACTTCCGCCAGGATGAATAGCGCATGACCCGAATCTTCTTCTTGCTCATCGAGCGCCTGTTGCGCCAGTTTCTGCGCGGTTTCCGGATCGCCAGCAGCCAGTCGCCGCTCCGCGTTCAGCAGGAGATGCTCGTTCCGGCGGCCAGCCAGGTGCAGCAGTTCCGGCGCCGCTTCGCCCGAGAACTGAACCTGCGATGCCCGCTTCATTTCTTTGCCGACGTCAATCGAGCCCACCAGGCTCGCATAGGCATCGCGCATGCCCGCCGGATCTTTTTCGAACTTGACCAGCGCGTCGTAGAAATACCGCGTCAGGACGTACCCTTCCTTGTCAGCTTCGTCGATGCCCTGGGCCCGCTCCGCTTCCGGAATCTTGGTCAATCGCTCTTCAATCGCCCGCACCAGGCATTCCGTTACCAGCAACGAAATGTTGCTCTTGAAAGCTTCATCCATCGGAGCCATTTTCACATCAAGGAGCAACGGCTCGAGGCGTTTGAACGAGCTCCCATTTTTCATGGCCAGCGGATCCAGAAGATAATGCAGATAGGTATGCCGAATCTGCTGCATTTTGATCGTCGTGCTCGAGGTCGGTGAAATCACGACGTAGTAATCCGATCCGTAATTGCGTGCATTGGTCTGGCTGGGCGCGCCCATCGCATCCAGATAGACGGTGAACTGACGTCCCAGGTAGCCCGACGATGGCAGCTTCAGATAGATCTCGGTGTCGAACGTCATCTTCGCCAGCGGATCGTGATAGATCTCGGTCAATTCAGTGTAGCGCGCGTTGTGTCGCTGCCAGATCGCGTGCAGACCGATTTTCTGGTAGAAGGCCTGCATCATCGGCACGATGTCCGCCAACACTGCGGCGTCGGGCGGCAAGTCCGTCTGCTTCACCTTCGGCGTGAAAGTCGGCGGCTCCTCCAGATAGAGCGCCAGCGATACATACTGGGACAAGTCGCGCGCGGCCTCCGTCGCCTGGTGCTGGCGGTAGAACCCGCACATCGGAGCGATCACGTCCTGAGCCCCGGCGGTATTCGCAACTGCCTTGGCAACTTCCGACCGGATCTGCGTCCGCAGCGGATCGGAAGCATTCAGCTCCTGGTCATACCCGCACGTGTTGA
>DATNNO010000048.1:0-7857 GCA_035601775.1 Terriglobales bacterium
AGTTTGCTGAAAAATACCAAGTTCGGCAACAGAACGATCTTCGGCAACAGGTGGGAAACCCGCAACCGGGGCCGAATCTGGAAAACTCGTTACTGGCAACAGAGAGTCCGAAAATGAGTTTTTCAGCAAACTGTTTAGCCGCTTAGGTTATGTACTCTACACCATCATGAGAACCGCTCGAGTCTAGCCTGTAAGATATCCAGTTCGTGACCAATAGCAGCTTCGGAGGATAGACTTGGCAAAAATCAGCGCTATTTTCTGGGATGTTGGCGGCGTACTGCTCAGCAACGCATGGGACCACGAGCAGCGCCAGCGAACGCTCAAACACTTCGCTCTGGATGAACTCGAATTCGAGAACCGCCATGAGATGCTGGTTTCTTCGCTCGAGCGAGGCAAGATCAGCCTGCAGGAATATCTGGAGCGCACGATTTTCTACCGTCCGCGATCCTTCACCCTGGATGCGCTCAAAGAGTTCATGTTTTCTCTCTCCCAACCGGACACGGCGACTCTGCAACTTGCGGCGGAGCTGACTCGATCGGGCAAATACCTGATGTCCACAATAAACAATGAATCGAAGGAATTGAATTTGTTTCGGATTCAGACCTTCGGCTTACGCGAAATCTTTAGCCTTTTCGTAAGCTCTTGTTTTGTCGGATTGCGCAAGCCAGAGGAAGGAATCTACCGCCTAGCCCTCGAGATTACGCAGAGGGCTCCGGAGGAATGTTGTTTTGTCGACGATCGTCCGTTGAATCTGGACAGCGCATCGCGATTGGGGATGCATGTCATCCAGATGGAAAACGCTGAGCAGTTGCGCCGCGAGCTGCAAAAACTAGGCGTTGCTTTCAGGTGAAATCCGCATCGCCATTGGGAATCACCCACCGGAGGCTCCGCCTACGGCGTGATCTCGTACACCACCCCGTAGCCGCCGGAGCCGCCTGCTGCGGTTGTGCCGTATAGATGTTTGTAGTTCTGGTCGAAGATCAGATTGTAGCCGGGGCCGTATCCGTCGGTGCCCTTGAAGCGATGTAGCACGCTATAGCTCCACTTGCCGTTGGCTTGTGGCGTCATTTTGAAGACCACGCCGCAGGAGCAGGTGGGGTCTCCTCCCGCCGACGCGGTACCGTAGAGATTGCCCAACTTATCGAAGGTCACGGCACCAACGGGCGCTCCGCCGTTCTTCCCGGCGTTGGGAAAGTTGTACAGAATAGTCTCTTTCCAGCTGCCGTTCTGTTGGGGCGACAGCTCGAATACCGTGCCGCTGGACGTGCCGCTGTATAGCGTCGTGCCATAGACGTTGCCTTTGCCGTCCACCGTCACGCCGGCTTGCGGCATGAGCCCGTCGTTCGGGAAGGCAGCGAAGCGATGCAGCACGCGATACTTCCATTTTCCCCCGCCTACAGCCTGAACCTGGTAGATCACGCCGCAGCCGATCGAACACTCCGGAGCGTTGTTGCCCCCGCCAAACTCAGTCGTGCCATACAGATTGCCCATGGCGTCGAGCGTAGGAGGCGCCAGAGCGTTGTCCCCATCGCGACACTCCTTGCGAGAGCAAAAGATATGGAGAAAGGTCTCAGACCATCCGTTAGCACCTCGAGACAACTCCCACACACCCCCGTCGGCCCCGTAAAGGTTGCCCGACCCATCAATCGCGTAGCCGCTGGCCGAACCTGCCTCGTAGATCACGCTAAAGTTCCAGCCACCTTGGCCGGGTGACAGCTCAAAGCTCGTGCCATTGGTTGTTCCATATAGGTTCCCATTGGCATCGAAAACAGGGGTGCTATGGGGCGACGCTCCGTCGCTGCAGCGGGGTTGAGAGCAAAAGCTGTAAAGGACGGCCTCGCTCCACTTGCCGCGTGCGTTCCTCGTCAACTCGAAAGCCGTGCCTTCGCCTTGGGCACCACCGCCGCTGGTTGTCCCGTAGAGGTTGCCCTTGTCGTCAAAGGCGACACCGGCGTGGACACCCCCCCCGTCCTCGCCGCCCGTAAACGAGTACAGCACTTTGTACTTGCTCCCTGCCCAAGTCAAATTGGCAAGTGTCAGAGTAAAAGCAAGAACCGCAGTATGGGTAGTGAGGTGCCGAAAAAGCCGATTCCGTGGCATGAAACACCCACCTTAGAGTCAGGCACCGAGGACGAGTGACTAGGGGGGCGCCCTCAGCGGTCTCAAAGTATAGCACCGAATTCAACCAGCTACGACCAATGCGGGCCTCCGAAGAGGCCCGCCCTGGCCATCGAGCAGCTTAGTCATTATCAATAACATCATTGTCGGGGTCCAAAATGGGACCGTTGTAGTTGAGGAAGTAGTTCGCATCGGGCGCTCCAGGCGGAAGTGTGATCGGCTGGAACTGCCGCGGCGACCGGAGGGGGAAGAAATCAGCCAGCGGCACGTGCGGCGGATTGGGTTTGAAGTCGGGGGCAAAGTTGTCCGCAAAGTTATAAGTGGGATTGATCTGCCCGATTTGATTGAAACCGAGGAAGTTGTTTTCAATGAACGCCAGGATGCTGCCGAAATCGTGGATGTAGGGGAAGGTCTTACCACCTTGGCTGGGCGTACCGGAAACATAACCCGCCGCCGTGTAAGCCGAGACCACCAGAAATGGCACCCGGAAGCCCGAGACGTAGCCGCAGCCGAACGTCGTGGCCGGATCGCAGTGCATGCCATGAGCAGGGTCGTCGATCAATACTTCATAGGGTTGAATGTGGTCCCAGAAGCCGCCCCAGTCATCCCAGACGACGAAGATGGCGGTAGTGTTCCAGTAGTTGCTATTGTCCACGTTTTTGCACGGGCTGTTTCCCACGGCATTGATGATGTCCGCCACCCAGGCGGGCCCGCCCTCGATGTCCGTTGATTTGTTTTGCTTCCCCGTCAGCAGTCCCGGATGGTCCGAGCGGTCGCCGTTGGGAATCACCCAGCTCACGTTCCTCAGACCACACTCTTGCGGGCTCACCACTCCCAGGTCGTGCAGCACCTGCGAAGGATTCAGCACGTCATTGTTGATATAGTCGGGACCCATGCATTCCCCGGACGACGTTGTCGGCAGGCATATTTCTGCGATCGCATTGGGCGCGTTCCAGATGTCCCAGCCCGGGCTCGCATTGGCATAGTACTTCCAACCGATATGGTTCGGGTCGAGCAGCGTGGGCAGGCTGTTGTGGCTAAAGCACGGGTGCACGCTGATGTTCTCGCCCCCTGATTTGTCGATCAGTTTGACCGTTGCCCCCGCTGGCGCCGTGCATCCCGCACCTCCATGAGGATTCTCAGCTTCGAAATAATTCCAGTACCCCTGGCCGACGACTCCACTGGGCGCCGAGGTCCCGGAGAAAAGAAACTGGTGCGCGGGCATACTCGGTCCCTGGTTGGTCTGAAAAAAGTAATTCGCGAAACCGTATTTCGTGGCGATATCGAAATAAGGAAACACGACGTTGCCGTCGTAAGTGGCGCTGACGTAGGTTTGCTGGGGACAGACTGGCACGGGCAACTCCCCCATGTTCGGCCCCACCTGCGTACCGTTGCAATAAGTTGCTTCCGCAGTGCAGGGCTGCGCGTTCCCCCTGCCCGGGCAGCTTGTCCAGGGCAGCTTATACTCATTCTCCCAATCGGGATGAAGGTGGCCAGGATCGAAACAGGCCCCCAGTCACCATTGTCCCGAGGCGGGTTGTTGGAGATCGACGCCGGGCTCGAAGGTGATATTGCTTCCAAACAGGTTGTCAGGAGTGCGATTCTCCTGCACGATCACGATGATGTGTTGAAAGGTTGGAAGGGTTTGGGCGTAGCCGAGCGTCGCTACGGAAACTAACAGCAGCAAAGTTCCGGTGATGAACCTCATGTCGAATCCTCCTCCGCGAAAGTCAAAGTCGGTTGACTGGATCTGAAGTATCGGAAGACAACAGGGCCCGGTTATAGAAATCGCGCGAAGTATAACTCCTCTTGCGGCTGCGGTAACCAAGAAAGGCGTGGCTGTTACGAAATCGGAACAAAGCCTGCAAAGGTCGCAAAAACAGCCCGGACCTTAGGGCGGGCTGCACTCATGCATTCTTGTGAGGTGACTTCAGAGCGGAAGTGCCGGGGCTCGGCAGGTTGGATTTGGCCGGGCCCGAGTCCACATTCACTCCCAAACTCAAATCGCTGGACCAGCAGTCTGCGAGGATCTTCCAGTCGCTCGCCTGGCGAGCCAGGGTCAGGAGGTACTTGCCGCGCTCTTCCCGGCGCTTGCCCATGGTAAACGGAACCAGCATTTTGCAACGGCCCACTTCGTAGGCAATGTCTCCAAATACTTCCGCCCGCAGGGGATTCATTTCGACCTCTCCGAATCCCGCATCCAGCACGCCAAAGAAGAACTCGCGAATGGCTGCGGCGCCGCGAACCGGCGGCACATTCGGACGCAGCACAATCGCATCGACCGCGTACAGACCGACCAGATCGTCGAGTTGTTTGCTGTTGCAGGCTAGCGCCCAATCCTGCGTAAGCTTTCGTACCGCAGCTTCCGCCCGGCTCAACGAAGCTCCAACCAATTGGGTGCGCGCCCGGACATCGCGCGCAGCGGGAACACTATTCGGCGCACGCTGCTCGGAACCTGCGAGCGGGACACCGCCCTCGGAAGACGCTAAATAATGGTGGTGATAATGATGATGATAGTGATGCTGTCCGGCAGCGTGCGCGGCTGGTTTCGGGCTGGCCCCAGTTGCAGCTTCCGGTTCTAAGGGTGGGGCATCCTGCTGGGGAACGCCGCAGATAGCGCAGAACCGGTTTTCCGCGGGGTTCTGACTGCCGCAGGAGAGGCAGGTGCGAGACTCCGCGGTTTCCGCCAAGGCGCTCGCGGATGCGTCCGTGTCCACCTGCGAAGCCAGCCGCTGAACCGCTTGCAGAGCGGCGGCAATTGCTTCGTTGCCAGGCTTGGGATGATGCAGGTCTTGTTTCAGCCGCCGGAAGAAATCATCGACCGAGGGATTGTGGGCGAGCTCTCCCTCGGATCCAGACGCAGGCGAATTCCGGACCGGTCCCGTTTGCTTTTCATGATCCATAGCGCTGGCCACTCAGCGATCATTCTAGTCGAAGAGCAGCTAGCCGAAAAGCAGCTAGTCGAAAAGAAGACCTAGCGGCTTGAAAACTCGATCTTCGCTTCGGTCTCGGTGGCGGCGCCGTTGCACATCGCCGGACGATAACGCCAGGAACGCACTGTATCCAGGATGGTACGGTCTTCGGCAGGGCCTGCGCTCTCGAGGATGAGAGGAGAATGTACGCGCCCGTCCGTACCGATGATAAAACTGACGCGCACCTTTGAGCTCGGCTCGGCGATGTCGAGCAGCGGATTCGGCGTAGCTAACGGCTCGGGAGGTTCCGACGCCTCGCAACTTGCACTCGCGGTGTGCAACATCGCAGCGAACTCCGAATCATGTAGCGCCGAAGCCCACCCCTGACGTTCGCGGGCAGATAATGATAACGAAGCTGGCCGCGCAAAAGGTGCCATGGCAGAGGCCAGACAGCTGGCGGACGCTAAGGCCACCAGAAGGAGCGAGCACAATCTGCGGACTGGCATGTCCAATTCCCAGGAGCATGGTGAGCAGGAGAAAGCTGCCACGCACCGAACCCGGATTGCTAAGGGCAATCCGCATGCCAGCTCGAATCTTTTGGATGTACTTGAGAAAACCACACTTAAGCGTCAGCGAGAGTTTGATCGAAGCGGACGAGGTGAAAACCATTGCAACTTTCGGTTGTGGGATGTACGCGCGGGCATCGCCAACCATTGCACCTGGGCACTAGGAGTCCGAATAGGTCGGAGCCTTATCCCCCGTCTTCAGCGGCCACTTGTTTCTCTCCAGCGCTGGAGTCCATGCCAGATTGGGTCGGGACCCACCCGGATCATCGTTCGGTTCGCCGCTCCGGTCGGCCAGCAGCGGGGCAACGAACCGAAGGGCCGCGACTTCGGTACGCAAGCGCGTCAAATCCATCTCTTTTTCTCGCAGCACTTCGTATACGTTTTTCATAGCCGCCAAGCTCCAGCACCAGGTCAGTGAAAGCCCCCAAAATAGTTTCGCGCAAAAATGGACTGCGTGCTGCTTTCCGGCTGGAATAGGCCGATTCTAATACACAATCTGCCAAACTGCATCTTCAAAAAAGCGGTGAGTTTGCCGCTTCATGCTATCCGTGATATCTAAACCTCTGCGGCAGCTACACTGTAGCGGATAGCGAAGCGCACAGGGAGACGCACACACATGCCGGTCCGTTCGGACGTGGACCCAGAGCCGTTGCAGAATCTCGATGGCATCTTGCCGGACGATGAAGTCCACGTCTGGCACGTTGACCTGATCGCCTGGGAGAAAGAAGCCGACGCGTTGTTCGAGCTACTCGACGGCGCAGAGCGAGAGCGGGCTTTGCGTTTCAAATTTCCAGCTCCTCGCAACCAATTTCTCATCAGCAGAGCTTTGCTTCGGCGAGCTCTGGGCCGCTACTTGCGGATCGAAGCACGCGACATTCGCTTCCGGACGACAGCCAATGGCAAGCCGGAACTTGCCGAGAGCCGTGATCTTCGATTCGACGATCTTCACTCCAACGATCTTCGCTCCGACGATCTTCGCTTCAACTTGTCACATACCGAAGGGGCGGCAGTGCTCGCCATTGTCCGCCATCGGCAGGTGGGAGTTGACGTGGAGCGCATTCGCCAGGATACGGATGCACTGGAGTTGGCCGAGCGCTTCTTTTCGCGTCCAGAGGTGCAATGGCTGCGATCGCAACCGGATGCCCAACACATTCCAGCGTTCTTCACTTGCTGGACCGCGAAGGAGGCTTACATCAAGGCGCAGGGAGAGGGCCTCTCGCTGCCGCTGAGCAGCTTCGGCGTGCTGCCGCGCCTGACCAGCTCCGAATTGCAGTTGGAAGTGTATGCCGATCCGGAAGAGTCCCGACGTTGGTCCATGTGGCAACTGGAACTGGGACGAGGTTTGCGAGCCGCGCTAGCGGTCGAAGGCGAGAGCTGCAGAGTACGTCTCGGGCAATGGCCATCGCCAGACGTGGACACAAACGCGCCGTAAAAATCTTGCCTCCGCCTGCCCCCTTTCCCACATTGGAACTCCAGTTTACTGTTTAGTACCGGGTACCCCCTCCCCCCTTTGTCTGCAAAATCTAGAAAACAAACGATCTAATTTGCGACTATGTGCTAGATCTTTGAGTTTACAGGACTTACACGCAAAATCTAGAGAACGTGGGAGTTACGGCAGGTGCGTCGAGGCCTGCGGTTCCGTTTCGGAACTGAGGTTGTGGCTAGACCCCAGCCCTGGACAGCGGGCGGATCGGCGGTTTTGGCTCAAAGATTCTTGGGCAGGTTCGGCATTTCGCGGCGCTGCTCCGCGATTGCGTGGATTAGGTTGTCAAAGATCGCACATTATCCACCAGATAATGTATCTTGATTAAGATTATCTTCCGTAGGGCATTCAGTCAACAAGAAAAGCGTGATCGGGCTGGGAGTCGAGAGTTTCGCACCCACCCTCGCAAAAAACGCGAGGATGGGGCAACCTCTTTCTGGGCGGAGCGGAGATGTGTGGGCCAGCCCCCGAAGGGATGCGTTCAGCCGAGGAAATCCCCGCCCTCTCGCAAAGAACGCGAGAAGGGCAGGGCACCCGCTTTTTGTGCATAGGGAAGGCTGGGCCAGCCCCCACAATTTGTCTCTTGCTTTTTCCGGAGGGGTGGAGTACGCTGTGCGCCAAATGATTGGAAGCCAGTCGGCCCGGTCCCGGGCGCTGGTTTCGGACCCCGCAGTTTTGGCTTTTGGGCTTGGGATTTTGAAAGCCTGTCTCCGATGTTTTGTTTACGTCTTCATTTCGCATCACCGGGCCGAACCCTTGGGAGGTAAAGAATCCATGA
>DATNNO010000049.1:0-79295 GCA_035601775.1 Terriglobales bacterium
GCAAACCCCTAACTGCAGAATTATGTTGACAATAAAAATAATAGTCCTCAATATCTTGGGGTAGCATCGTTGCACCTACAACAATTGGGCAACGATTCGGAATTTGGGTCCCTTTCAAGGGAAAAATTGTTCCACGGAGGAAACTTAATGCCAGCAAAGAAAAAGGCTGCCAAGAAAAAGAAACACTAACCGTACGCGAGACGATACTTCGCGCAAACCAGAAAGTTCAGAAAAGCCTCTCGAGAGAAGCACCTCTCCAGGGGTTTTTTCATTGACTTCAAATTGGTGAGATGTAAGGGAAAATGCTTTTATGGAAAATGAGGGGTTGTCCCGGAGGCTAGGTCGTGCTAGAAACGCGGATAGGGATTGAGGCGATGCGAGCCACTTCTAGAACCCCGATGAGTTCCCGCAACAAAGCCGCTGCCAAATCCGCCAAGACCACCGACGTGGTGATCCCGGACAAACTTTATTTCCGGATCGGAGAGATTGCCCAGTTGTGCCGTTTGCCTGCATATGTCCTGCGTTTCTGGGAAACTGAGTTTCCCCAACTCAAGCCGGTCAAAAGCAGCACCGGACAGCGCATGTATCGCCACAAAGACGTTGAGAATGTATTGCGCATTAAGAAGCTTCTCTATGAGGAAGGTTTCACCATTGCCGGTGCCCGGCAGCACTTGCGCACGGAGAGCAAGATCGACAAGAAACAGGTTCCTCTGCCTTTCCCCGAACGAACCGTATCGGATCTGAAGCACATCCGGCAAGGACTTCGCGAGATTCTCGCCATGCTCTCAACCCGGCAAAAACGGGCCTAGTTCAGATAAAGCTCAGCTCAAGTCACAGGCTACTCGGAATCCGTAGTCCGCATACTGGAACTCTGGAGGGATGCTGGAGCGGGCGGCACAACGCGTGACTTTGATGTGGTGGCGCCAGGAACCTCCTCGGGAAGTGCGGCGCTCGCCGGTTTCCGGCCCGCGCGGATTGCGTTCAGCCGAAGCCGCGTAATAGTCGGGCTGATACCAATCGCCGCACCATTCATGTACATTCTGGCAGATGTCGCAAAGTCCAAACGCATTGGGCGTGGAGCGTGCGACCGGTTCGGGCCCATTCTTCCAGCGCTGGCCGTAATCGGGCAATGATTGCGGCGGGTCGTCACCCCAGGGGAAAAGTGTGCCCTCAACTCCTCCGCGCGCGGCCCGCTCCCATTCGGCCTCGGTGGGGAGGCGATATTTGCGGCCAGTAATTACGCTGAGCCATTCGCAGTATTTCACCGCCTCGAACCACGAAACGGCGACAACTGGTTGCTCGGAGTGATTGAAATTCGGATCATCCCGGAGTGGAGTCGCCTGGGTTCCGGTCGCGCGGAGAAATCGAGCGTACTCCGCATTGGTTACCTGACATGCGGCCAAGTAGAAGCCATCGATCCAAACAAGGTGCACGGGACGCTCGTTCTCTTGGCCCGCCTCCGAGCCCATGCGGAACCAGCCCGCGGGAATGAGCACGAGCTTCGGTTCCGCCGACGTATCTTCCTTGATTAGGGATGCTATTCGTGAACTGCTCATCTGGTTGATGAGCGTAGCACAAAGTTCAGGTGCTGATTTTCTTCTCGATCTAGACTTCTCGCCTCAGACGCCATTTCTGCTTGCACCAACCCGACCGCGAGCTTATAGTCTTTCCGCGAGTTCGCCAGCGGGGTGGTGCAGCATGAAGAAGCTCGAATTCACAGTGAAACTGGAAGGCAAGGAGGGCAGTTCAGTCGCGTGGCTGAATGCACCCTTCGATGTCGTAAAACTATTTGGCACTCGCGCCAGGGTACCGGTGCATGGAACCATTAACGGATTCCCATTTCGTTCCTCGCTGATGCCCATGGGTGGTTGCCACGGGATGGCCGTGAACAAGACTATGCGTGACGGAGCGGGAGTTGAGGCGGGCGACATGGTGAGCATTGTCACGAAGCGTGATGAAGCCGAGCGGATCGTGGAAGTGCCGCCACTTCTGAAGAAAGAGCTGGCCAAAAGCAAGACCGCTCAAGCCAATTGGCAAAAGCTCTCGTTTACGAATCAGAAAGAAATCGCTCTTTCGATCCGCGAGGCCAAACAGGAAGAAACGCGCACCCGTCGTCTGGCGAAAGCCATGGATATCCTCAAGACGGGCAAGAAATGGACAGGCTAGCCCTTCAAGCGCAGCACCACTTCGGCGATGTCGTTCTCCTGAAAAAGGCGGATCCCGGCAATTCCGGCCGCCCCCGCCTCAAGGCAGGCGCGAGCATTCTTGAGCGTGATCCCGCCCAGGGCAAGAACGGGGATCTTCTGTCGGCAAGCTTCACGTAATCCATTGAGACCCGCGGGACCGGCCTTCGAGATATCCTTCTTTTCGAAGACCGGGGCGAAAACGGCGAAGTCAGCGAGTTCGGAGGCTGCATCAGCAACGTCACCTGCAGAATGGCAAGAAACGCTGACAATCGCGCGGGCAGAATATCGTACCTGAGCCCAAATCCTCTGTACTTCCGAGGGCGATATATCATCGGACCGCAAATGCACGCCGTCAGCGCCGCAAGCTAGGGCGATGTCGGTTCGTGAGTTGATGAGCAAGCGGGTTGTCAGTTCCCGGTTCTCAGTTCCTGGTCGAGAATTCTCGCGGACGATGTCAAGCGCTGTGCGGGCAAGACCTTCGAGTTCGCGAGTGGAAAGATCTTTGTCGCGCAACTGAATGAGATCAACACCGCAGAGAGTTGCCTCAGTGATCTTCGCAAGCAGGGCGCGCAGGCGCGCGTTGTCGTCACCGGGAAACTGGGTGCGATCGGTAGTGTAGTAGAGCAGCAAGCCTTTACGGGTTTGTCTTCGCGATTTCGGGCACTCGTTCGCCTTTGTGCTTCGGTTCCGAGCCCAAGTGGTGCTTGGTCAAGCCATCGCGCAGAAATTCAAAACCCTCTTCCGGAGAGTCCACGATCTTGAAGAGTTCCAAATCTTCCGGAGAAATCGTTCCCGCATCCACCATGGTTTGGAAGTTGATCAGGCGGTTCCAATACTCGCTGCCGTAAATAACGACGAGAATCTTCTTGGCCAGCTTCTGCGTCTGCGCCAGAGTGAGAATTTCGAAAAGCTCATCCATGGTCCCGAAGCCCCCGGGGAAAATCACCAACGCCTTGGACAGATACGCGAACCAGAACTTGCGCATGAAGAAGTAATGAAACTCGAAATTCAGCGACGGAGTGATGTGAGGATTGGGCATCTGCTCGAAGGGTAAGGCAATATTCAGGCCTATGGTCTTGGCACCTGCCTCCTGCGCGCCAAGATTGGCTGCTTCCATAATGCCGGGGCCGCCGCCGGTAGTAACTACGAAGCGGCGCCGGCGCGCGGGAATCTGAATTGACCACTGGCTCAAAAGAAAAGCCAGTCGGCGCGCGTCCTCGTAATAACGCGCCATGTCCACCGCTGCGAGTGCCCGTTTCCTGCCCGTGTCGAGCTGACTGCCGGAAAGCTGCGCGCCGGTTGCTTCCAATTCAGCGAGCTTGTCTTTCGCGGCGGTGCGGCTGTGGAAGCGGGCGGAGCCGAAGAACACGACCGTGTCCTGAATCTGCTCGCGGCGAAACCGGGCAATCGGCTCCGTATACTCGGACAGTATGCGCAGGATGCGCCCATCCGGGCTGTTCAGAAATGGTTCGTTTTCGTATGCCAACGGCGCACGCTTCACATTACTTTCATTCATATTCACGTCGTCTTTCCATGAATTCCGTCAAAGCTTGGCGATCCGGCATGCCCTGCGGAATACTGGTTAGAAAAGCATCCGCGGGATCGGGGCTTGTTTGTTTCAGGGGCGTTTTTCCTCGTGGTAGTGAAGTGCTTCAGAGAATCCAATCCAAATGTCGAGCATTCCCAGTCCGCTGCAGATCCCGCGGACAAAGCCGTTGGCAACGAATGCGCGCAATCCCGGGGAGGCCATTAGAAGATGGTTGTCCGTCCATTCCGGTCTCCAGGGAAGAACCACCAGAAGCACACCAACGACGGCGCAGACTAACCCGAACATCAGCACCGTAAACCGATGCAGCCAGAGTTCGAAGCCCACATAGCGTTTTTCTTCGGAATGCCGCTGCGGTACTTGCACGGCCGTGGCAGAAGCATCACTACTTTCCGAGGAAGGCAGCTTCGCCCCCAAGGAGCCCGGAGGAATTGTCTGGTGTGTGTTCGGATCCGCCGTCACCGCATGCTCCCGCAGGGCCTGAGCATTGCGGGCCTGGTTTTCCAAACGCACAGTCCGAGCGTCAGAGAGTAAAAACCCATTCCGACATTCTACGACTTCAGCGTCTTAATGCGCTCGGCCACATCCCTGTAATCGATGTTACTGCCATACACTTCCATGAAATGGTTCAGGGCCGCGGCCTTGTCCCCGGCGGTCTCGTAAGAAGATGCCAACTCGTAGTGCAGTGCGGTGCGAGTCTCTGGATCGATGGTGGTCAGCTTGAGTGCCCGTTCATACCAGCGGATGGCGGCCTCCGGAATACCTTTATCAAGGAAGCACTGGGACAGCCAAGTATAAGTCTGCATGATGTGCGGGAAGGGATGACCGCGATCCACTGCCTGGCACACTTTCTGCAACTCGCCGATGGCTTCGTCCAAGAGCCCCATCTCGCGGAAAGCCACTCCGAGGTTGTAGTGTGTTTCCGGATCTTCATCGGTAGCGGCTGAGTCTTCCTCAAGCTCGTGCTTTAACTCGCCGAACATATCGGCGAGGTCCACGCCGGGGCCGGAGTCAAACTTCGGTGGGGTGGACCCCGGTGCCTGCGTAGTTAAAGGCCGAACTGCTGAGGGGTGATAGGTGAAAGGGGAAGGGCCGCTCGCCGGCTCAGGTGCAGGACCAGCTTGGGTCGCAGCGGCTGCCATGGCAGCCGGAACTTGCGCTGGCGGGACGTTGGCGGGGACGGTTGTCTCGGACTTTGCAGAAACCGGCTCGGGCTTCTTTTCCTCGGCAGATCGTGGTTCGCTCTGGGCCTCGGCTTGCACCACCGGTGCTTCTGCCAGGAAGCTGTCTCCAAGGGAAGCTTCGAGGTCCGAAACGAAATTGTCCAACTTCCCGCCAGGCTTGTGTTTGGTGGCGGCTACGGCATATTCCGCCGCTTGCGGTTCAGCCTCCGGTGCAGGAGCGACCTCAGGGGCTGTTGTCTGCGGCAGGAACCCTTCCCCGAGCGAGGATTCCAAGTCGCTGACAAATGTATCCAGTGCCCCGGACTTTGGCTCGGGGACCGAAAGGGCTTCCTCTTTGGGCGCAGAGGGTATGTCCGCAACGGAAATTTCCTCGATAGCTTCGGCTTCCACCTTTGGGGGTTGGGCGATGCCAGCTTCAATCTCATGGCGCAGCGCTGACAACAAAGAAGCCTCCGGCTTCAGTCGCGTCAGCTTGGTAAATGCCGCGCGGGCTTCTTCGTGCATCCCATTCGACAGGTAGAAGCGAACCTCTTCGACCGCTTCTTTGATCACTTCTGGATCGGCGGAACTCTCTTCTTCACCGGTTGCGGTAACTTCGACAGCCTTCTCTTGAGGAGCAGAAGTTGCTGCGGGTTCGTCCGAAAGCGAATCTTCCCACTCTGCCGAAAGATCGATTTCCTTCTCTGGAGCAATCTTCTCTGGGGCAACCGTGGACTGGATTTCAAACTCCGCAGGCTCCGGTCCTTCTGACGCGGGAGCCAATACTGCGGGAGCATGGAAGAACAGGTTCGATCCCGCAGCGGCAGCGACCGCTGTTTCCGTCAGCGCACCGGTCGCAATCGTTGCTTCAGAGGCAGTCTCGGCGATCAGAGCCTCAGGAACTGCGACCTTCGGCTCCCCATGCATTGCCGCCAGGCTACGCTCGGCTGGCATCGCGGAACCGCGTTCCTCGTATTTCGCCGCGAGTTCGCCGCAGCGCGTAGCTTCGTCCGGAAATCCCGCGTCATGGTAGATACTCTCCAAAGTGCGACAGCAAACCGCAGCCTCTGTGAATCGGCCCGCTCGCGTGTGTAGGGCGGCCAAACGCTGGTTGACGCGCAGGTCGCGGGGTGCTTGAGGCAACGCGGAAAGCAAAGGCCCCAAGGCTTTGGCCGGCATGTTATAGGAAATGAAAAGTTCGGCATCGGTCAGAGCAGCACGAACGAAAAGGGCCACATCATCGGGGTAGCGTTGATCAATAAAGGGTGCGGTAGCCTCAAGTTCGTCTACCAGGACGGCGCCTTCTTCCGCAGTGATAAGGTGCGAACTGGCGGGAGTCCCAAGTCTGCCAATTACCTGCTGATAGTTGCGCGCATGCAACTGATTCTCAGGCTCGAGTTGAGTTAGTTTGAGGTAGTATCCGCGGGCCTTCTCGAGTTCTTCCGATTGCACATAGCCGTGGGCAAGGAGTTCGTAGACCTCGGTAAGATGGGTATTGTCTCCCGCCTTGTTCAACAGATCGAGCAGCATTTCGAGCGCTGCCGTATTCTCCCGCACATGGCCGATGAGGGAATGAAGGTTTTCTAGAATCTTTCCGGAGTCCAGTGCCAGCAGCCGATCGGAATGCTGCTGATATACCTGCAGAGCATCCTCGAATTGTCCGGCTGCGATCAAGGCGTCGGCGTACGACAGGATTGCGCCGATGTCATTGTGAACGGAGAGTAACTTCGCCGCCAGGATGCCCGCCTCGGACAAGCGTCCGGTCTGCAAATAGGCTTGCAGCAGAGTCCGCAATCCGTCGGGATGGCTATCGAGGTCCGCGACTTTTTCCAGACACTGAACAGCAGCCGCCATATCGCCCGCGTCGAATGCATTGCGCCCGCGCAGTAGCAAAGCATAACCGTTGCCGGGATCCAGCGTAATCATGCGCTGCAGAATTTCTTCCGCTGGACCAAGTTGGCCTTTAGCGCGCAGGGTCTCGGCTGCCGCAGCGAAGATCTGCCAGGCCTCGGTCTTCTTGCCTAAGCGGACGTAAACCTCGGCCAGGCGTGTCCGCATGGCGACATTCTCGGGATCCATTTCCAGAGTTTTCTGGAAGATGCGCACCGCCTGTTCCAACTGACCCTCGCGCAAGAATTCTTCCGCTACTTGCAAGTACTGAGCTCGCGCGTCATTGAAAAGACCCTGCTGGGTATAGAGCTCCGCCAGCCTGAGCACGCCTTCCAGCGATGACTTCAGCTTGGCGAGCTTCTTGTACATGGCAATCGCTTTGACTGTGAAGCCTTGCGAGGCGTAAGCATCGCCCACGCTCTTGAAGCATTCCACCGCTTTTTCGCTATTGCCGAGGCGCGAGTAGAGGTCCCCCACGGTATTCATCACCGTAAGATCCTTGGGGTCGGCTTTGAGGACTTTTTCGTACTCAGTGATCGCGTTTGGCAACTTGCCCTGCTGGACAAACTTCTCCGCAGCACTGAGAACCTTCTGCTTATTGAAGCCAAAACCAAACGCCATAAAAGTGCGGACTCCAGCTCCGGTTCGCCTCTCGTCCCAGAACATTTTCTACGTCACGAGAGTTTCGTGGCCAAGTTGACCATTCCATCGGCATTGCGCCCAGTATCAGGAGATGGTCTTTCGGACAAGGGTAATTGTACGGCTGGGTACCCAGAATCGTATGGTTACTAAGGGTTACCGAAAGGGAGTGTACGACCGGGTTACCACTTTAGCGGGCGAGGATGGAGGGCGATTTCGCCCATCGGCAAATGTGAAACAAAGGGGTTGGCGCGTCACGGTTGCGCAAAAGCAACGTTTCGTTTAAGTTTCCAAGGCATCCATGGTGGAAGCGACATCTTCTTCGCCAGAAAAACTGCACGTCCCCTGCTGTGTCGCTGGCGGAGGTCCGGCCGGCATGATGCTCGGCTTTTGCTGGCGCGCGCCGGCATCGACGTCGTAGTTCTCGAGAAGCACGCCGATTTCCTGCGCGACTTCCGGGGCGACACCATTCATCCCTCAACCCTCCAAGCGATTCACGAACTCGGCCTGCTGCAAGAGCTTCTGAAGCTGCCGTATCATCCCGCTCCCGCAGCTCAGAGCCCAAATGGGAAGCGAGGAAGTCGTGCTCGCCGACTTTTCTCGCCTGCCGACGCAATGCCGCTTTATTGCGCTGATGCCGCAGTGGGATTTCTTGAACTTCCTCGCTGAACAAGCGCGGCGCTATCCTGCCTTCAACCTCAAGATGCAGACTGAGGTCACCGGACTCATCGAAGAGTCGGGGCGGGTCGTCGGGGTACGGGCAAAGACTCCCGTCGGCGCCCTCGAGATCCGAGCCGAACTGGTCGTTGGCGCCGATGGACGGAATTCCAACGTCCGAGACTGCTCCGGCCTGGAGGTCGAAGACATCGGCGCCCCCATGGACGGCCTGTGGATGCGGCTGTCCCGGAGCCCCAGCGACCCATCGACGGCGCTCCGCTTCGACCGTGGCAAGATCCTGGTGATGCTCGACCGTGGAGATTATTGGCAGATCGCATTGGTGATTCGCAAAGGAAGCCTCGAGGAGACACAACGTAAGGGCATCGAATCGCTGCGCGCCGGTATGGTAGAAATCGCACCCTTCCTGCGTGACCGCGTCGGCGAACTGCGCGACTGGAACGATCTGAAACTGTTGACCGTCAAAGTTGATCGCCTGCGGCGCTGGTGTCGCCCCGGGCTTCTGTGCATTGGCGATGCCGCCCACGCCATGTCTCCTATCGGCGGCGTGGGCATCAATCTCGCGATTCAGGATGCTATTGCCACAGCCAACATCCTGGCTCAGCCCTTTCGCGAACGCGCACCCGGCGTGGGTGATCTCGCAAAAGTACAACGCCGCCGCGCGTTGCCTACTCGCCTCACACAGAAATTTCAGGTGCTCATCCAGAAGCAGGTGATCACCCGCGTCCTGGCCACCTCCGAGCGAATCGAGCTGCCCTGGCCTTTACGCCGCATGCTCCGGTCGAAATTCCTAAGCCGAATTCGCGGGCGCATTGTCGGCATCGGTTTTCGGCCCGAGCACGTGAAAACGCCCGATGTGCTCAAACCTGTCTAGCGCCACGCCCTCGCGAAGGCAACATGGAGTCGGCGACTTTGGAGATGCAATTGTAAGCGTTAACTGAGAAGCCAGAAGGAGAGCGCAGGCTCCAGGAAAGCGGAACAGCGGCGGGTTCAGGAAAAGCGAACAAGAAACCAATCAGTCTCACGTCGGTTTGCCTTTCTTAGGAGGGTCAGTGAACATCGCGTGGTAAATGAGATGAGTTGCTGAATCAATCCACCGCTTCAGCTCCGCCTTGGGTATTCGCCCAGCTTGCGCGAGCAGGCTCCAGAAGAAGCTGTCCATCACGCGCGCCAGCCCGGAAATATCAACCCCCGGCCGCGCACCGGGCAGTTGCTGCAACGCCTGAAACACGGTGGTGACACGGGTGGTCGTCCACGCGTGAATCTCCTGTTGTTTCCGCGTCAGGTCCGGATCAGAAAGCACCGCCTCCTGCCAAGCGCGGTACGCGCCCAAGTACCGGAGATCGTGGGAAAAGGCGCGGGACAACAATTCGCGGATCCCCAGGCGAACATCGGTCGAGGCTCTTGGGCGAAGCTGAAGCTGGCACAACTTTTCCAGCAGTTCGTCCATGAGCGCCAGGAGCAGTTGCCGCTTGGAGCGGAAATGCTGGTAGAAGCTTCCGACAGCGAGTTTTGCCTGCCGCGCGATATCGTCGATAGAAGTGCCCTCGTAACCCTTTTCGCCGAACAGGAGAAGCCCCGCCGCTTTCAGTCGTGCGCGCTTCTCCAGACTCCGTTTTTGATGCGGTTCCGGCGGACGGTCTTCACCGGCAAGCAGGTTCGGACGCACCCTCACGACCGTCTCCCTCGACGAATGGTTACCCCCACCATGGCGCCCGCGCAGCACCAAAGCATCCACCCCCCGAACATGCCTGCCACCTCAGGAGCCATGTTCGGAAACACCACCGGAAAGAATGCGCTGGAGAACGGATCGAGCAGCAGTGTCGGCAGCGCGACCGAGACCGCGCCGGCCGGCCATTGCTCTGGCCGCAGTTGACAGCGGCTGCATAGACGGCGTACGAGCCAAGCCATTAAGGGAAAACTGACGGCGAACAGGACGAGCGTTCCCTTCCAATCACCCGGATGCAGCAAGTGCTGTCCCCCCATCCGCAACGCGATGGTGGCGCCGGCCCAGATTCCAAGGCCATAGAGAAAGAGACGAATATTCATAATATAAACATGAACTTATCTTCATGTTAGCAAAAGGCGGCGCCAAACGCAACTCCTGCGGGCTCACCCGAAAAATGACGAGCAGTTGCCTTTACGAGAGGCCATCTGATAAATGATGCGCCGAGGAAGCACCATGCGCGAGCCGGCGGCGGCGAGATCTGCTGGAGTTGCTGGACCGATTGACCCCGACGATCGCGGAGCTGACGCAAGCGATTGAGCAGGAAGTGGAGAAATGTCCTGATGAGGCGCAGCGCTTGATGACGCATCCTGGGGTGGGTGCCCCTGACCGCACTGGCCTTCGTGCTGATCATCGGGAGGAGAGCGGTTTCGCTGTGGCAAGCAGATCGCGAGCTATCTGGGTCTGGTGCCGTTAGAGGAATCGAGCGGGGAGCGGCGACGGCTGGGACATATCAGCAAGCAGGGCAACTCTCTGTTGCGCTTCTTGCTGGTGGAAGCGGCGCAAGTCACAGTGCGCAGCGACCCGGAATGGCGCAGCAAATATTTCTACCTGGCGATGCGGCGGGGACGGAAGATCGCCAAGATAGCCATGGCCCGCAGACTAGCCGTTCATTTGTACTGGATGTGGCGCAAGGGATGGGATTACGAGCAGTGGACCAAGTTCGGTTCGCACGCCGGACAGCCCGGAAATCGCCATGGTGTGCAGTCGATCACCGAGTAATTGATTGGGTATCCCGCTCCCCTTCACGGGGGAGTTCGAAGTAGTAATCATGATCGCGGTTGTGACCGAAGAGATGCATGGGTCGGACCGAGTTGCTGACTGGAAACGATTACGCGCGAGCCTACGGTTGGAAAGGCAACACCATCCACGAGAGCGAAATGGCGCTCTTCTCCGAGTGCATGCTGCCGTGTGCTCGAAAAGTGCTTGACACGGGCCGACATTGTTAGAGACGCGATTTATCAACAACAACGTTTTCGAGTCGGCAATTGAGCACAGGGCGAGTTTTCACTTCGCCTATTTCAAGCCAAGCTCGCCATCGTACCGTTGGATAACCCCGTAACACTCGCAGGCGGAGTCTTCAAGTTTCTTGCGGTTCACAATCTTCACTGCGCCACGGGTGTACTCGATGGCATCCTTCCTCTGCAAAGCACTAGCTGCCAAGCTCACGGTAGGTCTATCTGTTCCAAGCATGGTTGCGAGAAAATCATGAGTAATGGGCAGCGACCCTGAATCCACTCTATCCTGAGTCATTAGCAACCACCGCGCCAGGCGCTGCTCAATATCGTGCAACCGATTACACGCGGCGGTTTGTGCAACCTGCATGCCCCGAATTGCGGCATAGCGGCTCAACATCAATCGAAAGTGTGGAGCGGATTCCAAAGTGTTTTGCAAAGCTCCGACCTCGACCCGAAACCCATCCCCCGTGATTTGCACCACCGCTTGAAGCGGGCTGCTGCTTAGGCCAACAGCCGCCGGTGTTCCAGTAAAGCCCTCATTCCCAACTATGCCAGCTTCGACCGTTTTTCCGTCTTTCATTACGACTACAAGAGAAATCAAACCTCGATTCGGGAAATACGCAAATTCCACCTTTCCACCCGCTTCGTGAAGGACTAGATGGTTTGGCAAGCTGACGTATTCGAGATGAGGACGAAGTGAGCTGTAGTCGCTATCGGAGATCGCTAGAAGGATTAGGTTGCTGACTGGCTTTCCTGCGGCATTCGTCCGCTCGCCGGACTGCACGACTTGGAGGTCTTTGTGTGCCACAAACCAGAACCGAAAACCATCCCAAATGCGGAGGTGAACTAGCCCTCATGGTCTGCGAAACAGGAACTGCTTAATTCGTGCTAGTTGGAGAATTATACAGTGTTTGCTGTTTCCCCAACCAAAAGGCTTTTGTAGGGTACCCTGCATTGTCTTTACCGCTGGTACGCGCAAACATCGCGACGCACGAAACGTGACCCACGTTTAAGTGATTCCGCTACTTCATAAGGAGGCCCCCAAAATCGGGCGGTGCTAACGAACAGAAATCTTCTGCGTGTGTGCGATGCCCAACAGACCATCAAAATTGGCATGTGATATTACTGCAACCAGAGGGAACTAATGGGTCCCCGTGCGGCGGCTAAGAAGAGACGCGATTTCGACCCCCATGCATTCCTCGCCACGATCGGTGAGGGCAGGAAGATTGTCCCTTTTCAGAGGAAACAAACAATTTATGCTCAAGGCGCAGGGTGTGATGCGGTGTTTTATATCCAGACGGGCAAGGTAAGACTCACCGTCGTCGCGAAGAACGGCAAGGAAGCTACGATAGGCATATTGAATCCGGGCGATTTCTTCGGAGAAGGTGGCCTGGCAGGACAGCCTCTACGCATGGGGTCTGCAACCGCGATGACAGATTGCGAACTCATGCGAATCGAGAAGAAAGCCATGATGGAGGCGCTTCATCGGGAACACGAATTTTCCGACATGTTCGTGGCCTATTTGTTGGCGCGGAACATCCGTTACGAAGAAGATCTGGTTGATCAGCTTTTCAATTCGAGCGAAAAGAGACTAGCTCGGATTCTGTTGTTGCTAGCTCACTTCGGCAAGGAAGGCGTGCCCGAGACTGTAGTTCCCAAGATCAGTCAGGAGACCCTCGCGGAGATGGTGGGCACAACCCGGTCGCGGGTCAGCTTCTTCATGAACAGATTCCGGAAGTTGGGTTTCATTCATTACAACGGTGGGTTGGAAGTCCACAGTTCACTTCTCAATGTCGTTCTCCATGACTAGTTTCCGCGCCGAAAGCCCAAGCCACAGCTGAAAGACAGCGATGAGCAAATCAGGCACCTGCTGGATTCTAATCCGGGTGAGTGTCATAAATTCTTCGAAAGCTCGCCCTCGAAATGACTTTCAACATCTTCGCGACTAAGCGGGTTTCCTGCTTTGGTCAATACGACCGAATAGACGACCTCATTCCGGGCAATCTGAGCGGTGATAAATGCCGCGTCTTTCGGCAGTTCCTGGTAGATGAATTTCACTTTTCTGCCGTCTTCCATCCCTTGGTAAAGCTCCGCTGAAGAGAGAGATTTAGTCCATGGAACGTGCTGGTTCCATTCCGTTTGATGTCAATCAGATCGAATTGCGGCAACGGGCACGAACACGGGTTGACCCGTGCATAGGGTGGAACCGCGCACACATTTACGTAATTGCGCGCGAATAGCCTTACCCCGTGGCTGCCTATGTAGGATGCTTCGAAAACAAAGCACTGTCAGCGGGAGCGGCTTGCTAATCGCTTAGAGTGCCATCGTGGCGAAACTACGCGTCCGTGTCCAAGTTTGCGCTTCCGGAGAACTGCACTTACTGCGTGCCCTTCAAGTACTTGTCAAACCAGGCTACCGTGCGACGAATGGCGTCAATCTGGTTTCCCCGCTTCTCAAATCCATGGCCTTCGTTCGGACAATAGTGCGCGTCCACAATCTTGCCGTCTTTCTTGAGCAGATCCACGACTTGTACGGCTTCTTCTTTCGGCACGCGCGGATCGTTGTCACCCTGCAAAACCAGCAGCGGAGCTTTTACATTGTGGATGTAGCTGATTGGCGAGGCCGCGTCGTACACTTTCTTATCTTTCACGGGGCCTCCCAAGTGACTTTTCTCATACTGCTGCAGCTCCGGGTCGGAATGTTGGAGCATGGTCATCCAGTCGATAATACCGAACAATTAAGACACTGCCCGCCGTTCGGGCCGCGCTGTTCGGAAAACGGCGAGCGGTGTACACTCGGTCCCCTTGCCGGGGTTCATTTGCAAATCGTCGAGCCCCCCGGTTGCTCATTCGACTCCGGCGCTCATGTGCAGAGGCGCCTGGGAATCCGGACAAGTCCTCTCGTAATCTTCTGCCAGTAATCAGAGCCGTTCCATACTGCGCTTAACATGAGCTCCTTCCCCCAACCGCACGCCAAACAACGCGCGCCGCGAGCGCATCTCGAAGGCATTACTTCCGCCGTACTCCGACTCTCTGATGGCCGGTGCGTCCTTGGAAACCTGCAGGTCATCTCTGTCACTGGCGGTCTGCTGTGCTTACCTCGACCTGTGGAACAGGGGTCCAGGGCGAAGTTGATGTTCCTGACCCACACCGGATCGGTGTTTGCGGTCACGGAAATGTTGCGTCCGGTTTCGTGGGATCTTCAGCCTTTCCGTTTCGTCACGTTATGTGACGACGATCAGGACAGGCTACAAGCGGCGATCCGGTCCACGCTTGAGCGGAGCCGTCGTGCGCACGAGCAAATCGAGAGACACAGAGCGTGGTAAACCTACCAGTTGACTGCTTCCCCGGGGTTGACGGGAATGGCCATGCTGACGGAGAACTACCACACTCAGTGAGTCGTAATTTAGGAACATCTCCCTCTTAATAGTACCCGCCTGTTGTGCCAACTTCGATGAATCCTACCTTTCTGAATTCGTTGGAACCTGACATTTCGCGAATCCTTCCTCTGTTTGCAGCCGTGCTCGCCTATCGAACCTTATAGACCAAGACCTCCGCGGGTGCGCCTTTTTGTGCGGGGGCGAGGGCGATGTACTGTTTCAGTTCTGGAACCAGACGGGCCGTAGCTGCTCCCGGAGCCGAGGCGATTTTCCCGAGTAGTTCATAACTGTCGGGACCGGACTCGTGATAGACGTAGATTGAACCCGCGCCATCGCCACAGGCGACATAGATACGCTTGCTTGCCGGGTCGAAGGAGATATCGTCCACGCCCGCGGCGATCGGGAGGCTTTGCAGTTCCTTGCCGGTATTGAGGTCGAACACGATCAGCTAGCCTCCCCTGCACGCCACGAACATCCGATGGCTCGACTCGTCGAGTGCCATGACGGTATTCCCCTTACCCAGCGTGACTGGCCAAGTGGCGACCAAGACGGCTTTAGATCGGTCCACAATCTATATTTGGTTCTTCGCGCGGTTGTTGACAAAAAGCCGTGCGCCCGAGCTCTCGACGGCCATGCCTTCGAGTTCTTCGCCCTCTACCTTGATGTCTTTTCCCTTCGTCACTTCTGTCGTATCAATGATCGTGATTTCTGAATAAGTGTGATGAGCAGCCTCTCCTCCATTTACTACGAAGAGTTGCTTGCTCGCAGGGTCGTAAGTAATCGGATCGGCGTCGACCAGCAGTTCGATGGTATTGAGGAGATGAAAGTTCGTGGCATCGAACACTCGCAGCGCTCCTCCGCCATCGGAAACGTAAATCTTGTTCAAGTCCGCTCTGTACAGAACAGCCCGCGGCACGTCTACTGGCGTGACGCGCTGAACGACTTCGCCTTTCACAAAATCAAACACAACCACCGCTTTGTCATCCACCGCAGTCGCAAACAGTCTAGTGTGCTTAGCGTCTACAGCGAAGTGGTCGAAATGTCCCTTGATGGAACCGGGCAGTTTAAAACGGTGGGTGAGTTCAAGAGGCGACGTTTTCTGATCATCGGAACGGACGGAGGAAGACGAGCTGACCACACTGCTGACGTTCAGAAAAATGCTTGCAGCAACTAAAGCGCGGATTAAGTTTTGCATTCTTCTTCCCCTCCTCCTCTTGGTGCGGGCGAATCGTGGCGCAGGGCTCAGACAACACTGAAAACAATTGGGCTAAGCCAGGATTTCGGATAGCTAATCAGCCACAATTGCAAGCCGGAGATGCACGGCCGATCCACGAAGGGCAAGTTAGCTCATGTTAATGCGATGTCAAGCAACTACATATGCTTGTCTTACATGTTGGCTTGTTTTCGCACAGCCGGCCAGTGATGCCACCGGCAGAACTCTAATTCCCCCTTCCCCACAACGCAGGCCATTCCACCCCGTTCTTCTTGCAAAACTCCATTATTGTTCCACCGGAAACACCCGGGACGGACTCCCAACGACGCTGGCCAGAAGTCGGCTTGTAGGAAGCTTCACCAAATAGGTAACGAGAAACGCGCTACTGGTCAGGAGATAGAGGACAGGATCACACTTTTCGCCACGGCAACAGGAGGCCGCTCCCGATGGTGGGGTCTCGGTTTCTGGCAGGCGGCGAACTGGAGCAGATTCAATTTCTGCTGGGTCACGTCTCCATCCAGACAACCGAGCGGTATCGCGGGTGCAAACAGCGGTTCCGGAACGCCGTGAATGATCACATCGGTCTGGAGCCGGACGCGCCCTCATGAGGAGCAGGCGCAGAATTTGTATCCGGTAGCCGACTTATCGTTACCGATCCGCATGTCCCATCTGGATTACTTCCGGCTAGCCGACCAACCGTCCACAATCGTCGCGTCCTCTGCAATAGGCTGCACAGGTATAATCACACAACGAATGGCCCTCGCCTCTGGCACGAAACTCGGTCCTTATGAAATCCAGTCGCCGCTCGGCGCGGGCGGTATGGGGGAAGTCTATCGCGCCAAGGACACTCGCCTCGACCGCACTGTCGCTATCAAGGTGCTGCCTTCACATCTTTCCTCTGACCCGGAACTGAAACAACGCATGGACCGCGAAGCGAAAGCCATTTCAGCGCTCCAGCATCCGAATATCTGCACTCTTCACGATATCGGCGCGCAGGGCGGCATCAACTTCCTGGTCATGGAATATCTCGAGGGCCAAACCCTTGCCGAGCGCCTGGCAAAAGGGACACTCCCCCTTGATCAGATCCTGAAGATTGGAACAGAGATCGCGCAAGCTCTGGAGAAGGCACATCGACAAGCCATAATCCATCGCGATCTGAAGCCAGCGAACATCATGCTGACCAAAGCGGGCGCAAAGCTGATGGACTTCGGGCTCGCAAAACCAGAAATGTCGATCTCACGCGGCATCGGCCCGCTCACCCCTTCTACGCCGACGATGAATCTTGCTTCGCTGACCTCAGCTGCGTCACCACTGACGCAGAAGGGTTCGATCGTCGGAACCTTTCAATACATTGCACCGGAGGTGCTCCAGGGAGAGGAAGCTGACGCCCGTAGTGACATCTTCAGTTTCGGGTGCGTTCTCTACGAAATGATCACCGGACGCCGCGCTTTCGAAGGCAAATCGCAACTCAGCGTATTCACCGCCATTCTGGAAAAAGATCCGGAGCCCATTAGCGCCACCCAACCGCTGGCCCCGCCCATGCTCGATTGCGCGGTCCGGGCATGCCTCGCCAAGGATCCCGCTGACCGCTTCCAATCCGCGCACGACGTCGCTCTCGACCTGCGCTGGATTGCCGACTCCTCACCAGCCGACTCCTCTGCGAAAACGGCTCCACTCAACAAGTCTTTGACTGCCGGGTTGGCTGCGCTTCTGATCGGTTTCATCGCGCTCGCCGGATTCGCCGGATACCGCTGGGCAAAGTCCTCTGAAGAACCTGTATCTCTGCACGCCGAAATCCCGCCGCCCGACAAATTTTCCCTGGACACCACGGGAGATGCCGGCGGTATGCCTGTGCTTTCTCCGCGGGGCGACAAGTTGGCTTTCGTCGCCCATTCCGGCGAAACCAAGGCGCTGTTTGTCCGTTCGCTGAACAGCGACTCGGCGCAGCAACTCGACGGCACCCAGAATGCGATGCATCCTTTTTGGTCGCCAGACGGCCGGTACATCGGTTTCTTCGCCAACGGCAAGTTAGCCAAGATCCCCGCTTCCGGCGGTCCCGTGAGTGCTTTAGCCGATGCCCCGAACGCGCGTGGCGGTAGCTGGAGCGCCAATGACGTGATCGTATTCGCGCCGGATTTTACGAGCGGACTGGCGAAAGTAAGCGCGCAGGGCGGCACCGCCGAACCAGCAACAGCAATGGATAAAACGAAGCACGATACGCAACGCTGGCCCTGGTTTCTGCCTGACGGCAAACACTTTGTTTTTCTTGCGACCAGTCACACCGGAGGCGATCCCAAACAAAACGGGATCTACCTCGGGTCGGTTGACAATTTGGAAACTCGCCTGATCGTGGCCACTGAATCAGCGGCGCAATACGCTTCTGGCTATCTGCTATACCGCAATGGCACGGCACTGGTCGCCCAACCCTTCGATCTGGACTCAGCCTCGTTGCCGGGCTCGGCAACTCCGCTGGTGAATAACCTCCGCGACGACGTCGGCGTGTGGCGCAGCATTTTCGCCGTCTCTCAGAACGGAGTCATGGTTTATCAGACGGGCAGCGCCGCTTCTGCGAAGAGCCGCCTAGTGTGGTACGACCGTTCGGGTAAGGGGCTCGCCGACTTCGACCCGGCTGATAGCACAATCGTTGATGTGCGCCTGTCCCCGGATAATAAGCGAGTCGCATATGCCGGCGGCAACGGCATCTGGACTCTCGATCTTGTGCGCAAGACCAAGACCCGCATCACCTTCGACCAGCAATTGGTCCGCGATGCTTTCTGGTCGCCGGACGGCAAGACGCTCATGTTCTCCGCGCAAGTAGTGCAAGGCGGAGGCGTCGTCGAGATCCGGTCCAAGGCGGCGGACAGTAGCGGAACCGAAAAGGAATTGATCGCCGAGCCACATAACTATCACTATCCTGCATGGTCGCCCGATGGAAAGTCTCTAACCTACCTTTGGGGCTCGGGCGAGAAAATGGTTTCCCTCTGGATGTTGCCCCTTGTCGGAGACGCCAAACCGGTAGCCATCGTGCAGCCGCCTTCTCCTCAGTCCAACATCCACGCCTATCGAGTTTCACCGGATGGTCATTGGCTGGCCTATGGCTCCGACGAATCTGGGCAACAGGAGATTTACCTTACGAGTTTTCCGGAGGGAAAAGGAAAGTGGAAGGTTTCCTCCGGTGGCGGAGCTTATCCCGCGTGGACTGGAAATGGAAAGGAATTGTTCTACATTGATCTTGGAAGTGACTTCTACGTCTGCTCAGTGAGCCCGAAAGGCTCGGAGATCGAAGTGGGTACGCCCCAGCACCTGTTCCACGCCAGTACGCCGGGAATCGGGGTAACGTTTGACGTCTCCTTCGACGGAAAGCGTCTGCTGGTAAACCACGCCGAGGAAGAAGCCCAGGCCCCGCTCCAACTGATCACCAACTGGACTGCGGAGTTGAAGAAGTAACTCCAGGTGGGAGTTTCAACGACGAAGTTCGTTCGCAAGTTATTGAATGTTCGTTCGCCGCAGGCGCTGCAATTCACTGAAATTACTGCTTTGGTTCCTTTTTCAACAGCCACAGTCCAATACACTCATTGACCTGGTTGTGTCTTCGCAGTATCGCTGTTTACCGTTGTTCGCTAAGGGAGGCGGTGCGGTTGGGAATTCTGAGAAGAAGACGCTACCATGCCCGGATGAGCCCAACGCATTGGGCTGCTTCGGGTGAAAAAGCTGTCGTTCGCAGCACGAGAGACTCGCCCACGTAGAGTGCAGGCAATCGAGTGCAGTCCGAGATTCGCACGTTGATCGTCTGCGAAGGCGTGTACTTCGGCATAAGTTGATAGAGCGCAAGAGCATTTTGTGATTGCGGTGCCGTGAATTCAGATCTAGCCATCTTCGGGTTCCCTTCGTGTTAATGCTTAAGATACTTGACTAGCTATAGCTTTTGAGAACAGAATCTGCGGCAATGGGAGGTTCTATGCGCCGCGTCCTCTTTATTGTGGTCACTCTGTCACTTGTCGCCGCTGGCCAGGCTCCCGTCAAAAGTAAAGCTCTCTTATAGGTGCGAAGCCAATTTGGTCAACGAGCACACTGCAACGGATAGCTGCCTGAAGCAACCGATCGAACTGTGACTCGAAGGGGCAGAACAACGTTAGAAGCGCGCTGGGAGGGCGCTGGGAAGCCTCCGGAGGGCTGGGTGTGGCCAGCGCCAACTAAGAGCGGACACATCGAACCGTCTAGTCTCAAGAAGCAGCACCGCAAGGCTCTAGGCTTGGCGGGTGTGCGTCCATTTGTGCTGTACAGCCTGCGCCATACATTTCTGACACGACTTGGTGAGTCGGGCTGCGACGCATGGACGTTGGCGCGGATCGCGGGTCACAGTTCGATTGCCATTTCTGCCCGCTATGTACACCCTTCGGAGAATGCTGTCCTTGCTGCCGTCGAAAAATTGGGTAGGCACAAAAATGGACATGGTGCAGAATTGCCGGATGCGACAAACCGACCGACTACACCGCTATTGGCCTGAGTGGCCAAGAGTTATTTGGTCGGGGCGATAGGATTTGAACCTACGACCCCCTGCGCCCAAGGCAGGTGCGCTACCAGGCTGCGCTACGCCCCGACTCCATCGATTATAGCCGACCCCTTTGCATCAGTCGTAACCTGGTTGTAACCCACGCTCCGCGTTCCCAGAGGTATAATTTCGGGTTGACATGCAAAATCCCCGTTATGCCCTGGTGGCCTACGTGAGGAATGCTGTCGGGGAATTTGTCGAGAACCTCCGGCAGGAACTGCATCCCGATCTGCCCCACCTGCCCGCTCACGTGACCGTTCTTCCTCCTCGCCGATTGCAGGGAGGTGAACTCTCGGCCCTGGAGACTCTCGAAGATATCTGCAGCCACGCCGAGCCTTTCGAGGTCACTCTCGGTGACGTCGAAACTTTCGTCCCCGTAACTCCGACGGTCTTCATCCGCGTGGCCCACGCCGCCAACCGCCTGCGCGAGCTGCATGATCGCCTGAACACGCAAGCGCTCGTCGCTCAGGAAGAGTGGCCCTACATGCCGCACGTCACGATTGTGAAGCTCAGCACCGAGGATCTTGCTCAACACGCCTATATCTTCTCCCGCGACCGTTGGGCGCAGTTCGCAGGCAGCCGCCACATCCCGGTAAGCGAGCTGACCTTTGTGCGCGAACAGGAACAGAATCGCTGGGTGGACTTGGCCGGAGTCCCCCTCGGCCGCAGCCTGGTCAAGCGTTAGAAAGTCAAACTCAAACTTTAGAACCCACAAGTGACCTTCCGACCGTCCAAATTCCTGCTTCCACCACTAGTTCATGTCCCCTGGTACAAATCCCTCCCGTGCATTGCTAAGGACAGAAAGCGAGCGTAAACAAGAAGTTGGACTCGCTGCGCAAGCCGGCAGGCACCCTTCCCCAGGGAATTCGTAGTGGGTTTCTGGAGGTTTCATGCAGATTGGGGTTTACGGAGCAGGGTACTTAGGTACAGTCGTTTCCGCCTGTCTCGCGGACTTCGGCACCCCCGTCTGCTGTTGCCACCCTGATAGCTCCCGCATGGTCGAAATGGCCCAGGGCAGCGTCCCCTTTCACGAAAAAAACCTTACCGAAGTCATCAAACGTAACGTACGCTCCGGGCGGCTGGCGTATTCCACCGACATAGAATCCTTCGCCCGCAGGGCGCAGGTGATCTTTCTGGCCGAAGACAGCCCGCAGCATCTTGCCGATCTCGCTATCCGCATCACGCGTGCCGCTCCCAAGCCTCCTATCCTTACCATTGTGACCCCAGTTCCGGTCGGCACTGCGTCCGCCATTGAGCAAAGCATTACCGCAGCGGGCTTGCGGGCCACCATCGTTTCGCAGCCCATGTTCTTTACCCCCGGCTGCGCGATCGAGGATTTCAATTGGCCGGACCGCATCATTCTAGGGACCGCTTCCAACGACGCCGTGCTCGCCCTCAAACAGATCTTCCATTCCCTGGTGATGCGGGGCGTTCCCGTCATCGTGACCAATCACGAGACCGCCGAACTGGTGCGTGAATCCGCGACTGCTTTTGTCGCCACCAAGATTTCCTTCATCAACGAACTGGCGAGTTTGTGTGAACACGTGAACGCGGATGCCGTCAGCCTCTCGCTCGCTCTAGGTCTGGACAAGAAAATCGCGCCTCGCTGCCTGCAGCCCGGAGCCGGGATGGGCGGCTTATTCGCGGAATCCGATATGGATTCGCTGGCCGAACTCGCCCAGCGCAATGGAGTGGCGCTCAAGGTCCTGAGCGCCGCACGCGAAGTGAACCACGGCCTGGCCGATCAGGTGATCGAAAAGATTTCGAAGTGCGTCCAGTCGGTGCAGAACAAGGACGTGGGAATTCTCGGCCTGGCCTTCAAGCCCAACACCAATTCCGTCGCCGGTTCGTCCTCCATGCGGCTGGCCAAGAATCTGATTGCCCAAGGCGCCCGGGTGCGAGCCTACGATCCCGTCGCCCTCCCGGACGCGCGCCTCGAACTGAACGGCTCCGTACACTACTGCGAATCTCCGTATGCCGCAGCCGAGGGCGTCGATGCCCTGGTCGTCGGCACCGGCTGGCCGGAATTTCGCGGCCTCGATTTCACCCGCATCAAACAAATGCTCCGCCGCCCCCTTATCGTGGACACCAAAAACCTGCTCGACTCCGTCCGCCTCCGCGCCATGGGATTCGAATACGTAGGCGTAGGCCGCGGCTAAGCTTCCGCCGGCGAGAATCAAGTGGGGACAGCCGCCCCGGCTGTCCTGCCGAGCAAAGCTCGGCTAGGTTTACGAGAGTGTCAGTCGATCAAAACTCATGCCCAGCCATCCCACTCCCACACAGTTCTCCCCACCAGTTGTTATAATCGCTACACGCGGTGGGAGTAGCTCAACTTGGCAGAGCACCGGACTGTGGCTCCGGACGTTGCGGGTTCGATTCCCGTCTCCCACCCCAAAGCTTCCCAGTGATATCGGGCCGGAGAACATCTGCGCCAGCCCTCCCGCTCACTGCAGTTTCGCGTACTCAGCTTTGGCTGGCTTCAGGATAGGAATGTCGGGATCGGCGTTTTTCCATAGTCCGAAGAAATCCTGGTAGGCAGTGCGTGCCTTCGCCGGGTCGCCGGACAATGCGTAGGCTCGGCCGATTTGCAGGTGAGCTAAAGCGCCGAGGGGAGAGTTGCCGTTCAGTCCGCACGTGGGAACCGAGGCAGCGTTCGGCTGCTAGATTAGCCGCTATCGAACTGTTTCTGGACTTTTCACGGCCAAGCCCCAAGCTACAGCGGCCAGCGCCATCGTGACCAACGCTGAACCCAGAACGGCCAAAGCAGAGGCGAAGAAAGCTCCATGACTCAACGTTTGAAGGACTACGCCCAAGGGAAAAATAAACGCTCCTGCGAGTAATGCGATAGCGATCCAGAATCTCACGCGAAGGCTGAAAGCTACGTGGTCGAAGATCACGCCCATCACGATCAGCAGCATTGACAAGCCGATCCAGTGGGAGTGTACGTCCACTTGCCGCACATAGTCGTACTTGGTCGAAGCGTAGGTTTCAAGGGCGCTCTCTGCCTCGGGCAAATGCCCTTCCGCGGCGTGGACAAAGGCGGCCGCGAGCGAACCGCCCATTCGGTCCAGGGTCTGGTGCTCCACGAAAATGGCATAATGCAAACCGTAGAGCATGCCGAAGGCAGCGAGTATCAATCCGCCGAAGATCAGGACTTTCTGTGCGGCATTCATCTTTGTGCACTGGCAGCGGCATCCAGGCTACCGCTGTAACGTAAGACACCTGCGAGCATGGCGACGAGTGCGACAATCACCATCAACCCGCCTACATCCGCGATTCCTCCCGCCAGCAGTCCTAGTTTCAACTCCAGCAGCACAAACACGGGCAAGATCACCGAACCAGCCAGCAGCACGATCACCCAGCGCCGCTTCCAGATTTTACCGAGGTGGACATAAGGTTGAATCAAGGAAAGCAGAATCGCCAGCAATCCGAACTCGATGATGTGTGAGTGTGCGGCAATCTTCACCGCTTTTTCGGCCGCCAGTGAACCGTAATCCGCGACCGCCCTCGTCTCGCCGCCTTGTCCGCTGGTTGCGCTGTCCAGCATGGATTTCAAGATGCGTGTCTCCCGTGCTTCGTGCTCGTACAGATCGATCCCCGCATACCACGCGCCGTAAAGAAATCCCAGCAGCACCAAAAGCGTTCCACCACTCAACAGAATGCGGCTTTCCCAGCTACGATCCTGCGGCAATGCTGGTTCAGTGACGCCACTCCCGGCGCGGAAATGTTTCCACAGCCCCCAAGCCTCCACAATCAGGACCGCGATGAGGATGGCCCCCGCCAAATCGGCAAGCACGCTCGCCCAGCCAATCACCGCGGAAGGACTGTAGGCTAAACCCACGTAATGAATCAGGAAAATCCCGGTCGGCAGCAGTAGCCCGCCGGCGACAAGCAACCACGCCAGCAGCCTCTTACGTTTCTGGGGGAGGGCTACGTAAGGCTGCAAGAGTGCCAGCAGGAGAGCGAGGTAGCCGGCGCCGGTCATATGAACGTGGGCATCGACCTTGGTACCATGATCCTCGAGCAGTCCGCCAATGCGCTGGAAACTGTCTTTCACGGCCAGCGAATTACCCACTGCTACCGCACGGGAAGCGGCCAGAAGAGCCTCGCCCGTTTGTCCGCCATTCTGGTGCAGGACGAAGACGGCGAAGATGTCTCCGAATAGCATCCCGCCTGCGATCAGAGCGATGCCGCCAAAAATGAGCAGCCGCCGTGCACTCATGGGCGCGAAAGTGGTTGCTCCGAGGTTGGCCGATGTTGCTGGAGTGACCATGTTCTTGCGCACTAGTCTGCGGCCGCGCCCTCAGTCGTTCGGCGGAACGCCGGGATCACGTGCTTGGCGAACAAGTGTTGGGTCTTGATGCTTTTCCAGTGCTCCAGGCCGCCGAAGTTCGAGACAATCGCAAGCTCGCCGATTCCGCCCTTTTCCTTGAGGCTTTCGATCTGGCGGATTACTTTCTCCGGCGTACCGATGAAACCAATCTCCTGTTCCACGATCTGCTCATATGTGAGTTTCGTCAGCGACTCAAGCGCACCACTCGCATAAAAACCGTATCCCTTCGCGATCAACTCTGCTTTCTTCTTTTCATCCTGAAGTGAATAGACAGGCGCGGCGTTGAATGCCAGAAAATTATTGAGGGCCTGCTCGACTTCGCGGCGAATTATCGTCTCGTCCTCGTCTATATAAACAGGACGAATGTAGACGATGTCCGGCTCATGTCCATATTCGGCGCAGGCCTTCTTGTAAATGTTCAGGGGCGGTTCAAGCACTTTCCAGGGCAGCAACGGAGGCACGAAAACTCCCCAGCCCTTCTCCCCTGCCATTTGATAAGTGATGTCGCTGGTCCCGCCTGTATAAAACTTGGGATGTGGCTTCTGCAGCGGTCGCGGCACCACGCTGACGTCCTTTACCTTGTAGTACTGGCCGTCGTAGGAGAATTTTTCCTGGGCAAAAGCCAGTTCGAGGATATCGATGGCTTCGTTGTAGCGTGGGCGGCTCTCTTCTAACGGCAGCGCCGAAGGTCCGAACAGCCAGGCATGGCCCCGCCCAAGTCCGCACTCCAACCGGCCATTGGTCAGGATATCGGTTTCCGCGATCATCCCCGCGAGCCGCATGGGATTCTCCAGCGGCAAGGTGTGCAGCGCGGTGCGGAAGCGTATCCGCTTGGTGCGCTGGGCCGCCGCCGCGAACATCGCTAAAGGATTGGCTGAGATCGAGAATTTCTGAAAGAAGTGATGATCGATGACCGAGTAGACATCAAAGCCGGAGTCATCCGCGTGTTCGATCTGGCGCATGATTTCCCAGATCATATCGTGATGCGACTTCCCTGGCGGTGTTTGGATCTCGCAGTAAATACCGAATCGCATGCTTGCCTCTTACTGCCGCTGGGCAGGAGCAGAAACCGACTTCTCCTCCCCGGCGAAGACGTGGAATCGTGCTTTGCTTGTGTTCGTGCGCCGAATCTTCCAGTTCGGACCGGGCGGAGCGTGCCAGCTTATACTCCGCCCCTCCGACTATTTACCACGTTATCCGTGCCACCAACTGTAGCTGGCGCGGGTTGAACACTGCGCTAGGCGTTCCGTAGAGGGAGTTCGGTGAGCCTTCCCGGTAGAACTGAGTTGCTCCCGCGCAACCTGGGGCACCGGGGTCCGCCGGGCAGAAGTCCGCCGCACCGTAGCTGGTATTGGAATAGCGGATGTTCACCGTGTTCATCAAGTTGTAGGCTTCCGCCATAAGCTGAAGCTTTATGCGCTCGCGAATGGGGAAGTCGCGCTCCAGCCGAATATCCACGGTCTGCAATGTATCGCCCTTAAAGGTGTTGCGCGGCTCGCCGCCTACGCGATCATTGTTGCCAAAAACGTCGCCGTTAGCGTCAAAGCCTGCGTACTTGGTGAAGTACTGAGGAGACTGCAGCGTAACGATGGTGCTGAAACTGAAGTCGCGTAGAAACATATTCCAGCTCGCGGGGCTTGTGAATATGGCATTGGCGACGAAGCGATGCCGGGCGTCATCCGCTGAGTTTGCCCGCTCCGCGCCGAAGTTGGCGCTGTCTTGGGGAATCAGAACGAAGCTGGGGTTTGGCCCGTTATCAATCGAATGCGAAAACGTATAGCTGATCTGGTAGGAGAAGTTGTGCGTCAGGCGCTTGGTCAGGTTCACCAGCAGCCCGGTGTATACCGAATCCCACCTTGAAGTGGCCTCGAAAAACACGCTGTATTTCGGGTCACGGAATCCCGGAACACCACTGATGTGAGGGACGCCAGGAAAAAAGAAGCTCGACGGGTACACCCCACAATTTGGGGCCGGGACTGGCCCCTTCGGATTGAGTGGCGACGCGAAGTCGTAATAGAGGTTCTTGCAGCTGGCATTTCCATTTGAATCGTGGACCAGCACCGAGCCGCTCGGGTCAGGCTGGTTCACGTTGTAAAAGCTGCCTAGGTGCACACCTCGCAGGTAAACTCCCGAGATGCTTAATACTGTGTCCTTGAGGGGTTGGAACTCGAGGGAGGCGCTTGTCTGAATCCCATAGGGATTCTTGCTGTTTTGGTCGAAGCGCACGACGGTCGCGTCTTGCAGGAAGCCGAACTGAGCCAAGTTGCTGCAGGGCAGGAAAGGAGGGCAGGGGGTTCCATCCGGATAGGTTGCGTTGTTCAGCAATCCGCCGAGAGCCAAATAATTGACAAGCGGGAAACTGGCAAAGCTAAAAAGGCCGGTGTTGGCATTCAAGCTATTCTCGAACCCACGATTCGGGTACTTGGCGAGTCCGCCGCAGGAAGGCTGCTGGCACATGAGCAAGGGGGAAGGAATGATCCCGTGGAACAGCCCGAAGCCGGCGCGAAAGACAACATTGCGCGAGGTTCCCAAACTGTAGGCCATGCCAACCCGCGGGTCGAAGTTCTTCCACTGAGTATTGAGGACACCCGACGGCCAGGTTTCGAACTCCCAGCGCAGGCCAGCATTCAAAGTCAGGGCTTGCGTGGCGCGCCATTTGTCTTGAAGGTAGAGGCCATTGTAGGTGTGATCCAGAGTTGCAGACGCCTGTTGCCGGATGTTTTGTGGGATCGCGCCTCCGTGGTAAATGGCGGTTCCACCAGACAGCGAGGTCTCACCGAACGGCGGGTTCGTGCCGGCGCTGAACCGCTCGAAAAAGATCACGAATGGATCCGGGCACGCTACTCCAGCAGGGCAGCCCGCCGCGCCGTCGGTACCGAGAAAAGCTGGGAGGTTCGAGAAGTCAGCCTCGAAAGGATAAAACAACGGAAAAGATTCGTAGGTGCGCACCCAGTCGAAGTTGCCGCCAAAACTGAAGGTGTGGTTGGACACGTTATGCGTGAGATTGTCCACCAGTTCGTAGCGCGACTCGCGATAGATGTCCGGGTTACCTCGGTTTACTCCCACCGCGAAAGTATTGGCGACCTCCAGGTGAGGCTGAGTGGACACCACCGGGAAATCAAACGTCCGGTGAGCATACTGCATTCGCAGTTCATTGACCCAGGATGGGGAAATTGTGGTCGCCAGGCCGCCCGCGAGGGACTGGTCGCGAATATAGTTGTTCTTGAATGCCGAAGGCATATCGAAACCGTTGTTCAGAGGCGATTGATTCGTCAATCGATCGTCGCTGATGAAATAGCGCGCGTATAAATAATTCTTGGTATTCAGGTTTTCATCGAGCCGCAGGAAACCGTTGTCCGTATTTCCATCTCGCAACACGAACAGATTTTCGGCCGGCAAGCCGAAAACTTGCTGCTTTACCTGGTTGATCGCGGCAATGTTGTTCAGGACTGCGGAATTGTATGTCGGCGATTCAGCTCGCCTCTGGCCTTCATAATTGGCAAAAACGAACGTCCTGTCCTTACGGATAGGCCCGCCGATCGAGCCGCCAAACTGGTTCTGGCGAAGTACGTTGAAGCCGGGAGCAGAGAGGATGCTTTTCGCATCCATCGCGTTATTCCGGAAGTATTCGTATAGCGAACCGTGCAAGTCGTTGGTACCGCTCTTGGTGATGATGTTCACGATGCCAGCGGTAGCGCGGCCGTACTCCGCGGCATAGTCCGTGTTGATCACGCGGAATTCCTCAACCGACTCCTGAGGCGGCGTCCCGCGCTGGATGCCCGATGCGGTCGAGATGTCATCCGCGCCGTCCACCGCGATGAAATTGAAATGAATATTCTGGCCGGCAAAGGAAAGCTTGGTGACTGGCTCGACGATGACGTCCGTGCTGCCCGAGGTCGTGTCTCCGATCGTGACGCCAGGGGCCAGTAACGCGAAATCGATGAACTCGCGCCCATTGACGGGGAGGTTCTCAATCTTTTGCTCGTCGATCACGGAACTGACCATGGTTCGCGTCGGTTCAACCACTTCGCCTACATCCTGAACCAACACTTCCTGCGTGACCTGACCAACCACCAGAGTAAAGTCCACGTTGGCCTCGGCGCCGATATCCAGATGAATCTTCTTGGCGGACTTCTGGAATCCCTGCTTGTCGGCGGTAACCGTGTAATCGCCCGCAGGCAGCGACGCGATCTGGTAGTCGCCGGTGGACGTCGCCGTCGCTGACCGGGAGAAACCGTTGGCCGTGTTCACAGCGGACACATCGGCTTGGGAAATCGCGGCACCGGTGGAGTCGTACACCCGGCCCTGAATAGTCACGTTGACGGTTTGCGCGGCTGCGGGAATCGATACCCCAGACCACGCCAGCAAGCACACCAAACTGCATAATACGGCAGACCTTCGTACTTTCGGCGCCATCGTAGCCTCCTTATTCCATCGCAATCACTGCCGAATTCTCTGAATCCACAAATTTTCTAAGTGCCCGTCCTGACCTTCTTCAACTCGGCATAACGACCCACGATACCGCGGAGCCTGAACTCTGAATCATCCAAGTGTTTTGCCAGGACAATCGCGCATTTCTTCAGCTTTCCCGCAGCCAATAGTTCGCAGATCTCGCGATGGACCGGTATCAACCCTCCAGGATCGTCATGCACCCGGTCCACCAGCACCATCCCCATACGCAATTCGCCAACTAATTTCTGGTAAAAGGATTCCAACCGATTGTTCCGATGAAAATGGATCAACTTACTGTGGAACTGCAAGTCGACGTTGACCGCGAGCACCCAATCGCGGGCGTGTACCGCAGACTCATACTCGTCCACCAACGCACGCATCTCCGCCAGGATCTCAGGCGCCCGCTTACTGGCAGCGTAGACGGCGGGGATCTCCAACATGCGGCGGAGGTGATAGATTTCTTCCACGTCGGCGATCGACAAATGTGAGACCGACACACCCCGATGGATATCGCGCTTGAGAAGGCCCTCCAGCGCCAGAATTCGCACCGCCTCGCGCAAGGTGTTGCGCGACACGCCGAGGGCGAGAGAAAGAGATACCTCCGGTAACGCGGTTCCCGAACGTAACTCGCCCGCTAGTATCCGCTGGCGGAGGAGCCCCGCTACCTGATCCGCAACGCTGACTCGATGAATCTGGAGGCGCTCCATGCGGTGTCGCTCGACTTGTTTTGTTTGAGGACCGAAATCTTGTACCGAAATGTTCAACTTGTCAAGTGTTGAACAGACTGCGTCGACGTCAACTTGCTCGTGTAAATACGAAGAGAGGATGCGGGTTCCATTCGAGACTGAATCTCTGGAAGATGGCACTTCTCGGTTTTTCAGAGATTACCAGAACTAAATAGAAGGCAGCCTGTACGGCGTCACGGGAGGGAGGGTTAGTCCCGTTCCCGCCCAAGCATTCCAGGGGCATACCATATTCATCTCTCACCAGCTGAAGACCTCGAAGACGGACGCTACCGGAAGCCTGGCACCTCCTGCGCGCCAAACCGTCAAAGTCCCGGGCTGAACAATGACATGCCCACGAAAGGGCATCTGATGCATTCTGACATTCAACCGGTAGCATCAAGACGGAGAGCGAAGTGATCGTTTCACAAGTGTATTTCTTACGGATTGGTGTATTTGTTCCGGATTGGTGTATTTGTTCCGGATTGGTGTATTTCTTAAAGGTTGGTGTATTTTCTTACGGATTGGTGCATATCGTAAAGACTGTCACCCCGACCGGAGCTTCTCATACCCGAAGGGGATGAGAAGCGGAGTGGAGGGACCTGGTGTTTCGTGTCCGGTGCCCCAGGTTCGCGTCCGTTCTTTGGATGTTCAGTCCTTTGGACGCTGACCTGGGGGATCTCATTGCGGCTAAGTTCTCCTTAGACCCACCGCCATATCCCCCGGTTGATGCCCTTGCCATTGGCATGTTAGGGTAATGAGTTTCACCATCCCGGCAGCCACTGCTCTGATTGAGGGCCCATTGTCCGCTGTTCAATCGACCACGCCGACCATTCGCAAGACCGCGCTCAACGCCGTCCATCGCCAGATGGGCGCGAAGATGGTCGAATTCAATGGCTGGGATATGCCGGTCGAATACCCGTCAGCCGGGGGCATTATTGCCGAGCACAACGCGGTCCGCTCCGGCGTGGGCATCTTCGACGTTTCGCACATGGGGGATATTCGGCTGCAAGGGCCGCAGGCCTTGGCTGCGGTTCAGGACATTTCCATGAATGATGCTTCGCGGCTCGCCATCGGCCAGGCGCAGTATTCGGCGCTGCTCTATCCGCAGGGGACGTTTGTGGACGACGTGATCGTGCATCGTCTGGGCGAAGACGAATATCTGCTGGTGATCAATGCGGGGACGCGGGAAAAAGATTTCAACTGGGTGCGCGAAAATACACCGCAGTTTAAATGCAAGGTCGAGAATCTTTCCGACGACTTCACCCAGATCGCGATTCAGGGCCCCAAGGGCGTGAACCTGCTGCAGAAGCTCACGGGCGCGGATCTTTCCGCAGTGAAGTTTTATTGGGTGACGCGCGGGACGGTCTGTGGGCTTAAAGACACTCTGATCGCACGCACTGGCTATACCGCCGAAGATGGATTTGAAATCTACGTACCTGCCGACGAAGGCACGAGTGCCATGGTCTGGAACAAGGTGCTAGAGGCGGGACGGGAATTCGGAGTGGTCCCCTGCGGCCTCGGCTCCCGCAATACTCTGCGGCTGGAAGGCAAGCTGCCGCTCTACGGACACGAGATTTCGGATACGATCAATGTGTGGGAAGCTGGACTCGATCGTTTCTGCAAGATGGAGAAGCCGGACTTCATCGGCCGCGCCGAACTGGAAAAGACGAAATCCGCCGGCGTGAAGCGGACATTGATTGGGCTCGAAATGATTGAGCGCGGCATTGCCCGCGATGCGTACAAAGTTCTCGATGACGGCGGCCGCGAGATCGGGTACGTGACCAGCGGGTCATATGCGCCATTCTTGAAGAAGAATATTGCGCTGGCCTATGTGCCTCCTGAGTTCGCGAATGTCGGATCGACTGTGAAGGTAGAAATCCGCGGCCAGGGTGTGAAGGCACAGGTCGTACCAACGCCGTTCTACAAGCGTCCGAAAAAGAGTTAAAGCCCAAAGCAGAATCGCAGAAGGTGACAACGACGGGGATGTTGATCTTAACTGTGTGCGTGAAAGCTAGGATTTCGGCGTTACGGTGGAACGAAACCATCAGTCTTTAGCCGCGAAGCGGCGTAAGAATGCAGCCCACGGCGCAAGCCGTGGAAGAGTTGGCAAACAGACAAGCCCCAGCGGGGCGAAAGATGAGTTCTCACGCACACACTTTAAGAGCCAGGAGCCAGGAGCTATCATGCCCTATCCAACCGACTTCAAATACACCAAAGAGCACGAGTGGATCAAAGCCGATGGCAAGAGCGCGACCATCGGGATCACACATCATGCGCAGGAGGCGCTCGGCGACATCGTTTTCGTCGAATTGCCCAAGCCCGGCACTGAGATTGCCGCGGGCAAGACTTTTGGCTCGGTCGAGTCGGTCAAGGCGGTCTCTGACCTGTACGCTCCGGCTTCCGGCACCGTGACTGAGGTGAATGGCGAACTGGCCACGGCTCCGGAGAAGATCAATAAGGATGCCCACGGCTCGTGGATGCTTAAGCTCACGTTGAAGGATCCGAATGAGTTGAACGGCTTGCTCTCTGCCGCCGATTACGAGAAGTTCGTGGCGGAAGAAGGCGGCTAGAAAGATTGCCGAGTGCTTATTTTCAACTGAAAACTTGCTTGAAAATCGGCAATTGTCAATCGCACTGACCGCTGGTTACATCTAATCTAATCCCTATGCGCTATCTGCCGAAATCTCCCGCCGACCGCGAAGCCATGCTGAAAGCCATCGGCGCGCGTTCAATTGACGACTTGTTCGCACCCATCCCGGCCGAGTACCGGCTCAATCGCGATCTCAAGGTTCCGCGGCAGATGGCCGAGTCCGAAATCGTGGACTGGTTCCGCGAGCGCGCGCGCGAGAACGGCGACGGCTTTGCCACTTTTCTCGGCGCCGGCGCGTACTATCACTATCGCCCGGTGATTATCGATTCTCTGATTTCGCGTGGCGAGTTTCTCACCGCCTACACGCCCTATCAGGCGGAAATTTCCCAAGGCACACTGCAATCCATCTTCGAATTCCAAACCATGATCTGCGAGCTGACCGGGATGGAAGTGGCCAACGCCAGCATGTACGACGGGTCGACGGCGGCGGCCGAAGGAGTGATGATGGCTGCGCGGCTGACTGGGCGGCACTCGGTGGCGATTGCGCGCAGCGTTCATCCTGAGTACCGAGAAGTCTTGGCCACGTATGCTCATCACCAGGGCATGCCGCTGGCCACCGTGTCATTCACCGACAACGCCCGGCTGGACTTGAAGGAACTAGACAAGTCGATTACTCCCGACATCGCCTGCGTTTTGATTCAGTCGCCCAATTTCTTTGGGACCATTGAAGACGTGGCCGCCATCGCCGACATCGCACATAAACACGGTGCGATGCTGGTGGTTTCGATTGCGGAAGCGGTTTCGCTGGGCATCGTGGAGCCGCCGCGGCAAGCCGACATCATTGCGATGGAAGCGCAGTCGTTTGGCGTTCCCCTCACTTTCGGCGGACCGTATTGCGGCGTGATCGCCACCCGCGAGCAATATGTGCGTCAGATGCCCGGGCGCCTTGTCGGGCAGACTACAGACAGAAACGGCAAGCGCGGCTTCGTCCTCACTTTGGCCACGCGCGAGCAACACATCCGTCGCGAGAAGGCGACGTCGAACATCTGTACCAACCAGGCATTGATTGCCCTGATGGCCAACATCTTCATGACGATTTACGGAAAAGTCGGCCTGCGGGAACTGGCGAAACATAACTTGGCGAAAGCCGCGTATGCCGCCCAGCAGTTCGGAAAACATGCGAAAGTCCTGTTCTCCGGCGCGCCTCGCTTCAACGAGTTCGTAGTGCAGACCAGCGAAGATCCCTACGCGATCAACGGGCGGATTCTGGAACACAAGATTGTCGGCGGACTTCCACTGAAGAAGTCTTATCCCGAACTCGGCAACGCCGCGCTGTGGTGTTGCACCGAGATGAGTACGCGCGCAGCGATTGATACCGCAGTCGGGTCGGTGGCCGAAAGTGAGCGCTCAGTGAAATCCGCCAAAGAACAAGGCGACGTTCAGGAGGTGGCGCGATGAAGCACATGACTCGCAAAGCCACCCGCCACACTAATCAGAACGAAGGGCTGATCTTCGAGAAGTCCTCGCCCGGCAAGGCCGCATGGAAGCTGCCTCCGCTCGACGTACCCGAAGTGGATACCAGAGAGCTTCTCGGGGCATCAGAAAGGAAGCACTTGGGCAACATGCCCGAGGTAAGCGAGATCGAGATCATCCGCCACTTCACACGGCTCTCCACCTGGAACTACGCCATCGATCTCGGCATGTATCCGCTCGGTTCCTGCACCATGAAGTATAACCCGCGGGTGAACGAAGTAGTTTCGCGTTTGGACGGACTGGCCAACGGGCATCCTTATCAACCGGAGAAGGTTTCGCAGGGTGCGCTGCGCATTCTCCAGACCCTTAGCGACTGTCTGCTCGATATCACCGGAATGGACGCGATTACGTTGCAGCCTGCCGCTGGCGCACACGGCGAGTTGACCGGCCTGCTCATGGTGCGCGCTTATCAGCAATCGAAAGGCGCTCCCCGCAAGAAGATTCTGATTCCTGACTCTGCCCATGGCACCAACCCGGCAACTGCGGCCATGGTCGGTTATGCGGTCGAAAATCTGAAGTCGAATGCCCGGGGCATGGTGGATGTGGCCGCGCTTACGTCGCAGATGAACGAAGACGTGGCGGCGCTCATGTTGACCAATCCAAACACGCTCGGGGTTTTTGAGCAGGAGATTCATAAGATCGCTGACATCATGCACGCCAAGGGTGGCCTACTCTACATGGACGGCGCCAACATGAACGCGCTGGTCGGTAAAGTGCGCCCCGGCGATTTCAGTGTGGACCTGATGCACCTGAATCTGCACAAGACGTTTTCAACGCCCCACGGCGGCGGCGGACCTGGATCGGGGCCGGTGGCGATCAAGAAGATTCTCGAGCCGTTTCTTCCCACCCCAGTGCTCATCGCCAAGCCCGACGGCACTCTGGGTTTCGAATACAACCGGCCGCAGTCGGTGGGCCGGGTGCGTGCCTTCTACGGAAACTTCGGAATGTTTGTCCGCGCCCTGGCGTACACGCTGGCCAATGGGCCAGACGGTTTGCGCCAGACTACCGAAGACGCGGTGTTGAACGCCAACTACATTCGTAAGGGCCTCGAAGGCGTGTACGATTTGCCGTATTCCACGCCCACTATGCACGAAGTGGTCTTCAGCGATAAAGTGCAGGCGAAAAAAGGCGTGAAGACCATGGACATCGCCAAGCGGCTGATCGATTACGGCTTCCATCCTTATACGACGGCGTTCCCGCTGATCGTGCCGGGGGCTCTTATGATCGAGCCGACCGAGAGCGAGTCCAAGGAAGAAATGGATTTGTTCATCGAGGCCATGAAGTCGATCGCGGACGAAGTGGAAGAAGATCCGCAGATGGTGCTGGCCGCGCCGCACACCACTCGTGTGTCGCGCCTGGATGAAGTGGCCGCCGCCAGGAAGCCCGTCCTGCGGTGGAAACCCAGCTAGCGCCAGGTTTTATTCACCACCGCAGGCGCACTCAGATTCGATGTAGACGCGAGCGTCCACGCTCGTGCAACGATGAAACCCGCCTGAACCGAAGCCGCATGACTTTCAGTCCCTGTTGCGCGTTCCCTACTTTTTCTCGCTGATGTCCACCGAAGCTTGCGTGTTTTCCCAGCTCATACTCAGAGTGCAGCTCCCGCCCATCGAAGCAAGGGCAATGGTAAAGTTCTCGACCTGCGACGGTGTGGGTGAGACTTTCATGTCCACGCGCGCCAGTTCGTCCGCCTCGTACTTATAAGGAATGCCCCACTCGCCTGTTTTCTTGTTGATGATCAGCGTCCATTTGTCGGCATTAGGGACGGTAAAGATGGTATAGCTGCCGGCAGACACATCTTTGCCGCCAACGGTCAGGTTCGCATCGCTGACAAACGTTGTCGCGTCATTAGCGCCGGTGCGCCAGACCTCGCCATAGGGTACAAGCCCGCCAAAAACCTTGCGGCCCTTGGCGCGCGGACTGGAATAGTCAATGGTGATCGTCTTGCCATCCGAGAACTTGCATTGCGCCTGGGCGGGCGGGCTGGGACGCTTGCTCTTGTCCTGGCATGAGGCGAGCACGGTGAATGTGAGCAACAGGGAGGTCAGAAATACAATTTGCTTGTGCATGAAGGTCTCCTTTGGAGTATTTGGTATTTAGCAATTGGCACTTGGTCCCCACACGTCAGTGCTGCCTCAAACTCGGAAGCACCCGAACCCTTGCTGTTCAAATGCCAGGTGCTATTTGCTAGAGGCTTTGACGTATGAACAGATGACTTGGACAGCAAGCCCCGCAATTATGCGCTATGCGAGGCAGCCGGTACAATCTCACCATGCCGGTATTCGACGAGAAGCAGGAAGAGCTGGAACACTACGAAACCATGATGGGCGTGCCCCGCGGACGCCTGGCCGTCACCATGGACATGATCACGGACGCCATGGCGCTGGTCGGACAACACGGCGTCTATTGCCAGAGCCAGCGCTGGCCGGGCCGGCCGGTCATGGACATCCAGATCATCATGAAGAACCTTACCGATGCGAAGGAGCTCATCCAGAGCGTGATGGAGAAACTGAAGAAGACAGCTTGACCGAGTATGGCGCGGGAGCCCTCGCCCGCGAAATCTCAACCCGGCCGCTGTTGAATACGGCTAAACTTTTTCAGCGAATTGCTCGATTGATACGCCAGCTTGCTTCAAGATGCCGCGCAGTGTGCCAGTCGCTAATTCGGGATGGAGTGGAGAATGAGTAGACCCTGACTGCGTATCTATGAGCCTGGTATGCCTCCGTCCACTTGTTGATCGGAAATATGTCGCCAATTCGCACTGCGTTCTTGCCGTCAGTTTCACCGATGAGTTTATCCATTCCCTCAAATGTTGGGAGCGAGGGCACGTCGAACCACGCACCAGCTCTCATGCAAGCCACCTTCGGGTCCGCCCCAAGCTCGCTTCTCCGCTTCGAGAGTTCCCGCCACATTACATCCTCGACCTTCTCCAAAATGGCTGGCTTTGTTCCGGGATCCCCAATCTTCGAGAAAAAGTCTCCAAGCAGTTTCGCTTCCAGTCCGGTCGGCGAGGACACAATCTCGTACACTACCTTGACGGAGTCAAGGCGTCGACTCCGCGACTTCGACTAACGGCGTCGTCAAACTAAGTCGTCGCCCAGATCCGCGCCAGCATGACGATGTAGCGTCACATCAGTGCTCCGCGTGGGCTTAATCCCCGGAAGGCATCAGGCTTTCCTCGGGACCGGGTTCTGGAACTTGCAGTTGGACTATGGCTCCGGTCGATGGGCAGTCACCTAGGATGGGCTGGCAAGCCGCGTCGGGGCCGTTTTTCGGACGCGCCGTGGGCTTCATCTGGGCAAACTGCTCTGCTTCAGTCGAACCCGCCAGCGCGGTCACCGATGAAGTTCCCCCCGCGATCACCTGCGTGACGGCGTCAAAATAGCCGGTGCCCACGAAGCGCTGGTGCTTCACTGCCTCGTAGCCATGCTGGTATTCGCGGCTGAACTCTTTTTCCTGCAGTCGCGAGTATGCAGTCATGCCCGTGAGTTTGTATCCGCGCGCCAGTTCGAACATGCTCAAGTTCAAGGCATGGAAACCAGCCAGCGTGATGAACTGGAACTTGTATCCCATGGCCGCGAGTTCGGTCTGGAAGCGGGCGATGGTGGCGTCGTCCAGTTTCTTCTTCCAGTTGAACGACGGGGAGCAGTTGTAAGCCAGCAGCTTGCCCGGATATTTCGCGTGTACGGCCTCGGCGAACTGGCGTGCTTCCTCCAAGTCCGGATGCGAAGTCTCGCACCAGATGAGGTCCGCATAGGGCGCGTAGGAAATGGCACGTGCGATGGCTGATTCGATGCCGCCCCGGATGCCGAAGAAGCCCTCTGGAGTCCTCTCTCCGGTGAGGAATTCGCGGTCGCGCGAATCCACCTCCGTGGTCAGCAGGTGGGCGCTGTCGGCATCGGTTCGCGCCATGATCAGCGTGGGTACGCCCATCACATCGGCCGCCAGACGCGCTGCAACCAACTTCTGGATCGCCTCCACGGTCGGCACCAGCACCTTGCCGCCCAGATGCCCGCACTTCTTTGCCGAAGAGAGCTGGTCCTCGAAATGAACGCATGCGGCGCCGGCCTCAATCATGGCTTTCATCAACTCGAATGCGTTCAGGTTGCCGCCGAAACCGGCTTCGGCATCGGCGATCAGAGGAGCAAACCAGTGCACTCCATTCTCGCCTTCCGCATGATGAATCTGGTCCGCTCGAGTCAGGGCCTGATTGAGGCGGCGACAAAGATTGGGCACGCTGTCGGCGGGATACAGGCTCTGGTCGGGATACATTTGCCCGGCATCATTGGCGTCGGCTGCAACCTGCCAGCCGCTCACATAGATCGCCTTCAGCCCAGCCTTCACTTGCTGTACTGCCTGGTTGCCGGTCATGGCGCCCAGGGCTGCAACGTAAGACTCGCTGTGCAGGAGGTCCCAAAGCCGCTCCGCGCCCTGCCGAGCCAGTGTGTACTCGATGTGAACGGATCCGCGCAGACGCTCGACGTCCTGCACGGTGTAGGGCCGGGTAATTCCCGCCCAGCGTGCTTTCGACTTCCAATCCATCCCCAGGTTTGAACTCTTTCCGTTTCCGTTGCTTGCCATGTTTTGTTTTCCTTTGTAGCGCTGGCGTCTTGCCGGCTCTTTCTTTGTTTAGATCGGATCAAATTCACCGTTCACTACCATTGCTTCGCTAATCCGGCGGGCTTCGCGAAACGTTTCCGGCGTACCCAGGTCCCGTCCCGGATTCGCCAGCAGCCTCTCAACCTCTTCGTCGAACAACCGGGTGATGAGCTCGGGAGTATGTGGAACTGAATTGCCCGAATCATCGACGATTGGAACCTCGCGGCTGTGCCGCACCCGCTGCGAAATCATCAGGCGATAGATGCGGTCGGTCGCCAGATCCTCCATGTAGCCGTCAAGCAGACTAGCCCCCCGGCCATTCAGTACGCCGTTGCGATAGCGGATAACTGTTCTGACTGCGGCTCGCGTGCCTGCCAGCGTGCGCTGACCCACGTTCTTTGGCGCGGGCCGGAGGTCTGGATAGCGCTCGGCCTGAGGTCTTCGCGCGTGCACCTGATTCGGGTCGGGAAACTGGTCCAGTGCGACTTGGTTCTGATCGGGGTGTCCAGTCCACGCTCCATCCATCAGGCAGTCCGCTTCGTTTTTCTTGTCTTTCTGCAGCGCAGCGAGCGCCCGGGTATTTAGCTCGGCGTCTTCGCGGCTGGGGTAAAGCGCGGTCATGCCCCCGATGGCGAGAGCGCCCCGCTTATGGCAGATCTCGGGCAGCAGTTCGCGAAGGTTCTGGAAAAAAAGAACGTTGTGCGGAATCGTATTGCGGTCAGGCAGCACCCACTCGGGGTCGTTCAAATTGAAGTGGATGAGGCTGGCCATGTAATCCCAGCGCCCCAGATTGAGCCCGAGAATGTGATCGCGCAGGTTGTAGAGGAATTCCTCCATCTGGAAGGCCGCGGGATGCGACTCCACCAGGGCCATGCACTTGATGTAGTCCCTCGGCCAGCCTCGCGCTTCGGCAATGGCTTTGAACAGGTCGTTCCACCACAGCGCCTCTTCAGCCGACTCGGACTTCGGAATGTAAAAACAAAGCGGATGCTTAAGCTCCGCAGGCTCGACCCGGTAGGCGACGCTGGCCACGTCGAATAAAGATGCCGACGTAAGTTCATCCCCAAAGATGCCGCCCTGGTGGATGTGCAGCCCGCGCGGCCTTGTCCAAATCACCGTGCGGCTCGGCTGAATGCCCACCAGTTTGTCGCGCTTCTTGTCAAAATAGGTCAGCGTGCCACGCAGGGCCGCTAGAATGTTCTCTACTCCAAGCCGTTGATGCTCCCACTCGTTGACCGTGGAATCTTCCAAATCGAGCATCACGCCGGGCGCGCCGGAGTTCAGCATCTTGACCACGAGTTCCGCATCATCGGCGGGGCCGGTCATTTGATTGCGCTGATCCTGGCACCATTCCGGCAGTTCTACCCGCCAGCCGTTTCGTACCGCGGAGGCGGGATATCGATGTGTGGGTTTCTCGCCCTGATGAGACTCGGCCAGCACCCGCTTCCTTTCGCGGAGCAGGGCTGCCTGCCGGGGGGCTAATTGCCGGTGCATGGGAGTTAGGAAGTCGAGGAACCCCTGCGGCAGATCGCGCTCGGCGTTGAATCCGGCAGGCGGGGTATTCAGGCCGAAATGACTGGTGTCGGTTGGCGAACTAGCCATAGTTTCCTCTTCCTCCTTCATGCCGGGGACCGCCCTCGGACACCGTTCAGATGGCGAAAACACCGAAAAGGTCGCCTAGCCTGCAGCCCGCACCCGCATTCAAACCCGGCCAAATGCCGCCTACATCTTTGGGGATTGTGGAGGAGAGGCCAAGTCTGGTCAAACTGAACCTTTCTATCATGATGATAAAGGATTGTTATCAGGGCCGATGTTTGTGATAATAGGACGTTGTTAGGAGCTGGACCCGCCGGCATGGAAATCGACCAGGTTGAGACCTTTCTCGCGGTGGCGACATTTGGCGGCTTTCATCGCGCAGCGGAAGCCCTGCGCATCAGTCAGCCCGCGGTGAGCGCCCGCATCAAGGCGCTGGAGGCGTCCCTTGGAGTGAGGCTGTTTTCGCGCTCCCGGGGCGGGCTGATCGTTTCCGACGTAGGCCGCACCTTTCGTCCTCACGCCGAACTACTCTTAAGGACCGCTGCGCTCGCCCGGCAGGCTGTCCATGAATCGCAACCGGCCAGTGGAACTCCCCTGCAGATTGCCGCTGCGCTTTCGATCTCCGTTTACTTTCTGCCCGATATTTTGAAGCGCTTTCAGCGGGCTCACCCCAACGTCATCATCAGTATTCGCCCAGGTCACTCGAAAGAGGTATTGGACATGGTGTTGGGCGAAGAGGCAGAAATCGGTCTGGCTCGCTCACTGCACCATCCAGAAGTCGAAACCATAAGCCTTCGGGATGATCCGCTGCTGCTGGTCGCACATCCGAAGCGAGGTCCGAAACATTCGCGGCGGGCACGTCTGGAGCAGGTAGCAAGCTGGCCGTTGATTTTTTACGAACGAGGATCGAGCGACTGGACCCTGACTCATAGTCTGTTTCGCACCGCCGGTCTGGTTCCGAACGTAGCCCTCGAGGTCGATTCGATCGAAACGGCAAAGCGCATGGTGGAACGCGGACTAGGCCTTTCTTTCCTGCCCCAAATGGCCGTTGGGCGAGAAATTCGCACTCACAAGCTCACAACCGTGAAGCTCCTCGATGCGGAGCCTCTGCGGCGAAGCCTTGATGTGATTCATCCTCGCCATCGTCCACTGAGAGCGGAGGTCCGTGCATTTCTCCAGATGGTTAGAGAGGCCGCGAATGAAGGTTCAAACGCTGGCAACCCGGTCAGGAACAAACGAAAGCACCAGAAGTAACCAGACTCATATGGGGACAGCCGCCCTTCTGCTGTCCTGCCGAGCAAAGCTCGGCAAGATCTGGCTCTGTCCGTCTTTTCCGCCTCCGTCCACAGCTTGGACCACATCTCCACAGCATGTGCACAGCCCGAGAGTTTTTTCCTGTTGCGCGACGCGGGACAATCGGGCACCCTTCGAAACGCACCCCAACATCATGGCCTTTCTGTCCGTTAGTTTTCAGCGAAATCATCGAGGAATGTAGGAATGGGAAAATTACCTGCTTTCATGTTTTACCCAGGTGATTGGCAGAAGGATCCCTGTCTTCGCCGCTGTTCAAAGGCGGCTAAGGGGGTGTGGATGGATATGCTCTGTTTGCTTTTTGAATGTCCGGTTCGCGGCGTGTTCGTTGATGCCCGCGGCAAGCCTTGGAGCGATGAAGAACTCGCAGAGGCAATCGGTGGCGACATTGGCGCGAATTTAGGATGCATCGCGGAGTTAGTGTCGAAGGGCGTGGCCCAGCGAGATACTCGTGGGGCTATTTTCTCGCGACGCATGGTTCGTGATGAGCAGAATCGTCGATCAGCTACAGAGCGAAAGCGAAAAGAACGTTCCGGTCACACTCATGTCCCACCGATGTCTGTAAATGAAAGTGAAAATGAAATTGGAAGTCAAAGTAAGTTGTTTGTAGAAGAACGGAAGTTTGTAGAAGAAAAGAAAATGCTCGACAATCTGAGTTCAGCAGTTGATCAAGTTGGGCATCTTTATCCGGCAAATAGCCACCTGAAAGGCCGCCCACTTCCACAGTTGCAGCAAGACGCCATTGCTGAAGCGATTGCAAAGGATGGAGTGGATCAAGTGCTTGGTGGAACTAGGAGTTTTGCCGATAAAGTGGTGAACTGGCCGCCAACTGATTTGCGGTTTATTCCTAACCCGGTTAAGTTCTACACCGAGGGCCAGTACTTGAAGAAGCCGGAGTTTTGGGAGAGGAGAAAAGAAAATGGACGAGAAGAGTGTACGGTGCATCCAGACTCTGGTCTCACGCAGTGGGGAACCTGCTGGGCATGTTACTCCGCAAAATGCAGCGGGGAGCGTCAAGCAGTCTGAAGGTACTTCACTTTGCACCGTCTGTGGAGATACGGGCTGGAAAACGGTAGCCTTGGGCAACGACAAACGAGTTACTCCCTGCGAATGTAGATTACGATTGCGTTCCGAGCGCCTGCTGAGCCAGTCTCGAATTCCACCACACTACAAGTCGTGCGACTTTGACTCTTACATAGTCGAAGGCTCCCAGCGTGGAGCGACATCGGCAAAGATAGCTGCCTCTAAGTTTGTGGAGCAGTATCCACTGGACAAAACGGGCTTGCTCTTAATTGGGCCGAGTGGCGCGGGGAAGACGCACCTCGCCGTCGCGATCCTCAGGGAGCTCACACTGAAGAAAGGCATTCCAGGTCTATTCTGCGACTATCGTGACCTGCTCAAACAGATTCAGAACTCCTACAATCCTTCCGTCGAAGTCACTGAACTGGAACTCCTGAGCCCAGTATTTGAAACGGAAGTCATAGTCTTGGACGACTTGGGAGCCGTAGTACCCACCGGCTGGGTTTGGGACACTGTCAGCGTCATTCTCAACACTCGCTATAACGAGAACCGCACTACAATTATCACAACAAACTTCCAGGATGGACCCGCCGCCGCCGTCGCCGGTCCCCGTAGCAATGAGCGTCAACCAACGACTCTCGGTGATCGAGTCGGCGAACGTATGCGTTCGCGGTTGTGTGAGATGTGCCGCGTCGTGGACTTAGATGCTCCGGACTACCGGAAGAAGTTCCGAACCGCCGGGGTTCGCTAGGAGCATGTGGGAATGGTCTCCGTCGCCTCCAAGCCGAGCAAAGCTCGGCACGGCCTTGGGTGCGAACCACAAAAACGTAATTCCATCCGTCTCTCCCGGGATGAATCCAAACTAGAATAACCGTGTGCTTACCCATCGCCTCGAGTTCGTCTCCGTCCACGATGCCGAACTCTGGGCGACCGTTCCAGCCGCGCCCGCTGTGTTTCTGCTTCGTGGAGACGATCCACAATCCGAGCCTTACGTCAGCAAAACTGCTAACCTCCGACGACGGCTCCAGCGGTTGCTCGGCGCACCCGTGGAACACAGCAAGAGACTCAACCTCCGGGATCGCGTGCGCTGGATCGAATACACCTGCACCGGTTCGGACTTTGAATCTGGCTTTTTACTTTACCGGCTCTTGCGTTCCACATTTCCGAAAACGTACACCCACCGCCTCCGGCTGCGCTTCGCCCCGCTAGTCAAACTGCATCTGGAAAACGAGTTTCCGCGCGCTTCCGTCACTACCCGGCTCGGCCGTCTCAGCAGGCGCTCTCTCTACTACGGGCCATTCCCCTCGCGCGCCGCGGCGGAGAAGTTTGCCAATGACTCACTTGATTGTTTCAAGATGCGCCGCTGCGTCGACGATCTGCATCCCGATCCCACGTTCCCGGGCTGCATTTACTCGGAGATGAAGATGTGTCTCGCGCCCTGCTTCAAGGGCTGCAGCGACGAGGAATACCATGCCGAAGTGGCCCGTGTGCAGGCTTATTTCGACACCGGCGGGGAATCCTTAGCGCGGGAAATCTCGGTGCAACGCGATGCCGCCTCAGCCCATCTGGACTTTGAAAATGCCGCCGCCCTGCATGCGCGCCTGGACAAACTCAAGCCCGTGCTGAGCCAACTCCCGGAAATCGTTCACCGCATCGATCGCCTCGCGGGCGTGATGGTGCAGCGAAGCGCCAGCCATGAATCGGTCAACTTCTTCCAGATAGAAGCTGGGCGCATTTCCGGTCCGGTGACCTTTCCCATTCAGGCTGCGGAACACACCAAGTCGCAGTCGATGGAATCGCGAGTACAGGAGGCCCTCGCCGCGTTTCCACCGGCAACTCCAAGCACCGCACTTGAAACCATGGAGCACCTGGTGCTGCTGAAGCGCTGGTACTACCGCAGCAGCCGCGTAGGCGAAATCTTTTTTGCGTACGAGAAAGGCACGCTGCCGCTGCGCCGCGTCGTGCGCGGTATTTCGCGAGTTTATCGCGGCGAGAAATCAGAGGTCGAAACCAGCACTTTGTAGCGCCGGCATCTTGCCGGCTGAACCTCGGAGACAATCATGACCGACGCCCAGAGCCGCTCCTTGCGCGAGCACATCCTTTACCTGCTCCAGGGAGGCGGCGCCCACGCCAAGTTCGACGAAGTCATCGCCGGCATTCCGCCCAAACTGCGAGGGCAGAAGCCTGCCGGCCTACCTCATTCACTTTGGATGCTGCTGGAGCACATGCGCATCGCGCAATGGGACATTCTGGGGTTCAGCCGCAACCGGAAACACGTCTCTCCGAAATGGCCTGAGGGACACTGGCCAAGAACGGAGGCCCCGCCCAGCCCGACCGCTTGGAATATAAGTATCAAGAAGTTCCGCCAAGACCTGCAAGCGATGCAGAATCTGGTCAAAAACCCCAAGACCGATCTGTTCGCCCGAATCCCCTGGGGCGACGGCCAGACCATCCTGCGGGAAGCTTTGTTGCTGGCCGATCACAACGCGTACCATCTGGGACAGATGTTAGACGCACGCCGACTCCTGGGAGCATGGCCGGAGAAGTAAACGTCAAATCCGCCACGGATTTGCTGATGAGCGATGAAATGCGGATTTTATCTTTACTTGCAGGCACAGCTAAGTTAGCTAGCTTTGGTGATTTGCACATTTCGCGCCGGCCGCTTCCGGAACACAACCCGAACTCCCTCCCGCCATCTCTCGTCAATGCCCAGCAACGCCCAATCAACTGCCGGCGAGATGTAATGCAGCAACGTATCCGTCGCGGGATGCACATGCAGGGCTGGAGCCACCAGGAATAGCAGCGGCTTGTCGGCGCGCAGCTCTCGTCCGGGAAAGTATCCGAAACGCTGGAACTCGCCACGGGCGTGGTGCCACGCAACTCGCGACCAGTAGTCCAATCCCTGTAAGGGCAAGTGAATGTCCTCATCGGCCTTGAGTTCGACCACCGCGAGGCGCCCGTCCCTTGTCATGGTAAGCACATCAATCATGGCGCGATCGGAAGCGGAAAACGCCGGCACCTGTGAATACAAGCAGGCTGGATCCAGGCGTTCATCCACTGCCGCTACATCTCGCACGACTAACGATTCCAGCCAGCGTTCCGGATGCAGCCTCCATAGCGGATGATCGCGCGGGCCCTCGGGATGGCGCACTTCACCGATGCTTCGCACCAGCTGCGCGAAGGCCGCGATATTAGTGTCGCCGAGAACTCTTTCTTGCGCGCCCACACCGAAAACAGTCTCCGTTGTGCTGAGAAACGACCCCGGTTGATGTGCCAGCCGTGCCCGCGCGAACTCCAGGCCATGACAACGAAAAGCAATCTCCGCTGGTGACAAGGTCGCGACTTCAGCTTCGGACATCAGCTCGCGAACCTGCCTGACCGCAGCCGCAAACCTCGCTAGTGTTACCGATTCGTCGGTCGAGTGTACCAGCCGGGTTGCCACATTGCCGCAATCCGAGATATCCAACTCTTTCAAGTTATCGTCACGCTCTTCCAGTTCGTACAACTGCCACTTGGCGGCTTCCGGATTCAAATGCGCCATGCGTTCCCGAGTCAGGGCGGAAGCGCCTGCGGGCAAGAACAGCTTCAACCCTTCGACGGCGAATTTCCCAGCCTTCGCAATCCGGCAGGCATCGAGCCACAGAATGCCGAACGTCAGCGCCGCATCGATCAAACCCTGGGTCTCCTCGCCGTTTACGCCCAAGACGGCAAACGCAGATTGCCCCCGATGCAGCAATCCTCGCGCATAGACAGGGCCGAATGATCGCTCTAGATCCATGGACGTACTAAGTCGGCCCACCGTGAAACCCGCGAACCGGCGCTGCAGCACTCGTTGCAGCGCCCGCTGGTACGCCACGCGTGCGGCCCGCTTTGCCGTGGGAGTGCGCCGGTCGCGTTCGCGGCAGATTTCGAGTTTTGTGGGTTTCGCCTGTCCCAGACGTTGTACCGCCAGGCGAAGGATTTCATTCTTAACTTCGGCTTCCAACACTCGCCGCACGAAGTTCCGTTCCGCAGACCACAGATGTAGCAGGCATTTGTTACGCTCCCCGGAGATCGAGTACCTGGATTGGGCGAGGTCAAAAACTACGGCGCCGTCCTCAATGATCACGGCATCGCGAGCGCAAACCAGAAAGTCTTCGACCGTGCGCACAAGGGATTCCGGAGTCACTGAAGGATTGTTTCAGCTGGACCACCAGCCTGTCTGTGACGCGTGAACAAAGGCGTCGACCCGTGCACAGCTACGGAACTCTACAAAATCGACACCCGGTCAGTTTGAATCCAAGGCCACTTCGGGGGCGGATCGGTCGCCGATAGCATTTCAACTCAATCGGTGGCAGTTCCGGTCAATCTGTGATCGTTACCCGCTTGGAATGCCCATCGAAGGTGATAATCCAGTTTCGAAGAATGTCTCTGCCAATCAAACACGCGTAATGTCGCTCTTTTGCGAAAACGGCCGAAACGATGCGAATCGGATCTAATGGTCGTAGATTGGTATCGGGAAAACTTATGGCACCAGCGTGTTCCGCACAGCGGTGTGTTGCACCGATTGCTGTTATTTCGCTGCCCTCATTGGTCTGAAAGAGCTTGCAGTAGTCGGCAAAGACCCTGCTGATAACGGTTATAGATGCACCAGTATCCAGAAGCGCCCTCATTCGTCGAGGTTCAGGATATTCCAGGCCGAGAGCACGCCCAGCCTCAATAACGTCACGCGAATTCATTACTATGACGCTGATGCATGGGCCTGGATCGGTTTGGTCGAAAGGATCCCAGTTGAGCTCAACGCGAGCCATATACTTAAGACACAAAATATACTGGCTCGGTCATCCATACCTGCTTTACGAGAAAACCTCGGCGAACACCAAACTTCTGCAGGCCAGCCTTGAAAGCTTCCGCATAGGTGCCGAAGAATCCTTCCACGATGATGTCATCTTGGATCGCAACATACTCGCCGGGGTGCGAATGCAACCACTCTGCACGGTGTTGTTCGAACACCTTGATCTCCGCCGAGAAAGGGCCAGAAGTCGCCATCTAGATCCCTCCAAATCCTATTCCGCAATTACCTTCGATTGTTAGGGCAAATTCTATTATTGCGTTATTGCACTATAACGTCATAATGCAACAATGCGAGAATGCAGTCAACAGGAATCTGAACCATGAGCCCGAGAGAGAAACACATCCCAGACGATGCCCACCGGACTTCCGTTTGTCTCACCGCCGAAGACAGGGCAGCCATACGCTGGATCAGTGAAGTACGCCGTGCCAAGAAAAACAAGCGGACGACCAGCAATGACATTCTCGTCGATGCGCTCTGGTATTTCCTGGAGAAGACTGAGGGCAAGACCAAAGATCAAATTCGGGCCACAATACCGAGTGTTTTGGTAAACGAGCGTCCACAAAACAAAGTCACAGAGATGCCAAAGCCGAAAAACAAGCGCTAAGCCGAGTGCACGCTGCCGAAATCGCAGACTGACCCAACTATGGGCGCCCGCGGCCCCACCAGGGCGTATGCAATAATGATTGCATCCCCCAGAGTCGTCCGATGTCAAAGGGCATCTAATCAACGTGGACAAAAATAGATTCTTTTTCCAGCATTACGGCCTGACCGAGCACGACCTCGAACACTATTTGGCAGCGGCTCTTTCGGCCGGTGGCGATTACGCCGACCTTTATTTTGAGTATCTTTCTTCTACCTCGCTGATGGTTGACGAGTCGATGGTGAAGTCCGCTTCCCAGGGGATTTCCGCCGGATGCGGTGTTCGTGTGATCGCCGGCGAGCGCACCGGATACGCCTATACCGACGATCTTTCATCGGAGCGTATTCTGCACGCGGCGCGCACCGCTGCCTTGATTGCCAGCGGTCCGGCCAAGACTCCGGTCGTCGGCTTTCAAGAGAAAGCTGCTCGCAGTTTGTACCCGGTCACGCTTCCCTCCGTGGACGCGGAAATCACTACCAAGGTCGAGCTGGTAATGCGCGCCGATCAGGCAGCGCGTGCCTACGATCCCCGCATTAAAGAAGTGCGTGCCAGCTATTCGGATGAACTCCGCAACATTCTGGTAGTCGGATCGGATGGCACCTTCGCCGAGGACTCCCAGCCGCTGGCGCGGGTGAACGTCTCTTGCATCGCGAAAACCGACGGCAATTCCGCGCGTGGCAGTTCCGGCGGCGGTGGACGCGTCGCGCTGGACTTTTTCTTCGGGGAAAAGACTCCAGAGTATTTTGCCAAGGAGGCTTCGCGTCAGGCGATCCTGCAGCTCGACGCTCGTGAGGCTCCAGCGGGCGAGATGGAAGTTGTGCTCGGTCCCGGCTGGCCCGGCGTGCTTCTGCATGAAGCCGTGGGTCATGGCCTGGAGGCTGACTTCAATCGCAAGCAAACTTCAGCATTTGCTGGATTGATTGGAAAGCGAGTGGCGAGCGAAAAGTGCACCGTGGTGGATAACGGCACCATGCCCTGGCGGCGCGGCTCGGTCAACGTGGACGATGAAGGCGAGCCCACGCAGAATACCGTGCTCATCGAAAAAGGAATCTTGAAGGGTTACCTGAGTGACAAGCTATCAGCGCGCCTAATGGGAGTCGCCGATACGGGCAATGGGCGTCGCGAGAGCTACGAGCATATCCCCATGCCACGCATGACCAACACCTATATGCTCGCCGGCCAGGACGATCCGCAAGACATCATTCGTTCCGTCCGCCGCGGTCTGTACGCTGTGAACTTCGGCGGCGGCCAGGTGGACATTACCAATGGAAAGTTTGTTTTTTCGGCGTCGGAAGCATATTTGATCGAAGACGGCCAGATCACCGCGCCCATCAAAGGCGCGACCTTGATCGGAAACGGGCCCGACGTGCTCACCCGCGTTTCGATGGTAGGCAATGACCTGAAACTCGACGAGGGGGTTGGCACCTGCGGTAAAGACGGCCAGGCCGTACCCGTAGGCGTCGGCATTCCGACAATTAAAATCGATCGCTTAACCGTGGGCGGGACAGCCAGGAAAGATGTCGGCGGCTTCATGCAGTAAGTTTGCCTATTTGTTTGAGCTGTCGTTCCGTCATTCTTAAATCTGCAGTTTGAGAAGCTTGCTTGCCTTCGCAACTCTGTATCGAAACTCTATGTTCCAAACCCAACTCGAAACTCGAAACCAGAAACTTGAAACGGACCTTCGCGAACTCGCTCAGGACATCGTGCGCCGCGCTGTGTCCGGCGGGGCCAGCGCGGCAGAATGTGTCATCCGGGAAGGCGACGAGTTTTCTACCACCGTCCGTTTAGGGCAAGTCGAGACTTTAAAAGAGTCCGGATCGAAGGCAATCGGCATGCGGGTTTTCAACGGCAAACGCGCGGCCAGCACCTATTCCAGCGACTTCTCCCGCGCCGGCCTCGACCGCATGGTGAAATCTGCGCTAGAGCTTTCCAAGATCACCTCCGAAGACCCGTACGGGGGAATACCGGAAGCCTCGCAACTGGGCTCGATCGCCGGCGACCTCGATCTCTACTCCGCCGATGTTTATTCGCTTCCCGGAGAAGAACGCATCAGCTATGCGCGCCGAGCGGAAAAGGCCGCGCTCGACTACGATCCTCGCATCAAGAATTCCGAAGGCGGTTCGTTCGAAGCCGCGACCGGACACAAGATTCTAGCGAACTCTCACGGATTCGTCGGCGAATACCAGCGCTCCTATTGTTCCCTCGCGGCCGTACCCATTGCGCAGTCGCACGACGGCGCCAAGCAACGCGATTACTGGTTTTCGGTTGCCCGCAGCCTGAGCCGGCTTGAATCTCCCGAGCACGTGGGAAAGACAGCGGCCCAGCGCACTTTGCGTCGCCTCGGCGCTCGAAAATCGAAGACGGCACAGGTCCCGGTAGTTCTCGATCCCATGGTGTCCAACTCGATCCTCGAGCACATTTTCGAGGGAGTGAATGGAGACTCTGTCTATCGCGGGGCATCGTTCCTCGCGGGCAAGCTGGGACAGAAAATCGCGGGCGATGGCGTCAACGTGATCGACGACGGCACCATCCCCGGCGGTTTTGGAACCAGCCCGTTTGACGGTGAGGGCGTCCCTTCTAGGCGCACGATCGTGATTGAAAACGGCGTGCTCAAGTCTTATCTGCTGAACACGTACACCGCGAAAAAGCTCGGCCTTCAGACCACTGGCAACGCTTCTCGCGGATTGGCGGGAACGCCCGGAATCGGTCCTGGGAATTACTTCCTGCAGCCCGGGACAAAGACGCCGAAGCAGATTATCTCGGAGATTAAAGACGGCCTCTACGTGACCGAGTTTCTCGGGCACGGAGCAAACTTGGTGACTGGCGACTATTCCCGGGGCGCATCGGGTCTCTGGATTTCCGGCGGAGAACTTGCCTATCCCGTGGAAGAGATCACCGTGGCCGGAAATCTGAAGGAAATGTTTTTCAATATCTCCGAGATCGGAAACGACCTCGAGTTTCGCGGTGCGGTGGCTTGTCCAACGATAAGGATCGACGGGCTGACCGTAGGCGGCGAGTAAGAGATTATCGATTTCCAATTTGCGATTGCCGATTGTCCTCATTCGCATGAATCTGTCCGCAATTGGAAATCGGAAATCTGCTCTGGATCGCCGATAGTACAATCTGATTGCATGGGCGATCTCATCGAGCCATCTCCGCTGACTGAAAGGCAACGCGACTCGAACGTGCGTCCGATTCTGTTGGGCGTCGTGCTGGTCGTGGTGGTGGTCGGCGTCATTGCCCTGCTCACTCGCGGCAGTCCCAGAAGCACGACGACTCCGCATCCCTACGCTGCCAACCTCAAACTTACCGATCTGAAAATGAGCGCGGCGGAGAATTTTGTGGGCGCCAGCGTAACCTACATCGACGGAACCGTCGCCAACACTGGCGCTAAAACAGTTACGCACGCAGCCGTGCACGTTGCCTTCAGGAATTCCCTCGGCGAAGTCGCACAAGCCGAAGATGTTCCTCTGCACGTTCTGCAGACCAGCGGACCCTATCCCGACGCCGTCGACCTCAACCTGTCACCGCTCGCCCCGGGCCAGGGAAAACCGTTCCGTCTTACCTTCGAGCACATCAGCAGTGACTGGAATCAAGCCTATCCCGAGCTACAGGTGACCGACGTGTCGGTGAAGTAAAATCCAAAACCTTAAGAACACCACGCATCTCAGCGCATTCTCACGGATCGATCTCCTAATTTGGCTTGCGTCGTGATCCGTGCAAATCCATAGCGAGTTCCGTATCTGGAGTGGCAAGTCCGCAATTCCTTTAGAATGCCCGTATGGCCGATGCCAAGCCAATTCGTTTGACGGAGTCCGTTAAAGCTGCGGGTTGAGCATCCAAGCTGAGTCCGGCGGCGCTGGACACGGTGCTTGGGAAATTAGCCCGGCAGCATGATCCGAATGTTCTGGTCGGCTTCGATCACGCCGACGACGCCGGAGTGTACCTAATCGGTCCCGGCACAGCGTTGGTGCAAACCGTGGACTTCTTCACGCCGATGGTGGACGATCCCTACACCTTTGGCCAAATCGCTGCTACCAATGCGCTCAGCGATGTTTACGCAATGGGCGGCCACCCGCTCACTTCACTTGCGCTGGTATGTTTTCCGGAAAAAGCCGATTTGGCGATCCTGGAACGCATTCTCGCCGGCGGACTCTCCAAAATGATCGAAGCCGGGTGCTCCGTCATTGGCGGGCACAGCGTTCGCGACGAGGAGATGAAGTTTGGATATTCCGTGACAGGCCTGGTCGATCCCGCCCGAGTGCTCATCAATGGCGGTGCTAAGCGGGGTGATCGTCTGGTTTTCACCAAAGCGCTGGGGACGGGCGTAATCTCCACGGCGATCAAGAAAAAAGCGGCGAAGCAGCCCTGGATCGACGCCGCTATTGCCTCCATGACCACATTGAACAAGAAAGCCGCGGAGGTCATCTCAGGTCGTGTGGGACCGGGTGTGGGGACGCCGAGTGTGGGGACGGGCGACTCGCCCGTCCAGGCGGAGCGAGGCTCCGCAGCCAACCACCAGCGACTAACGACCAATGACCGTTTTGCGGTGCACGCCATGACCGACGTCACCGGCTTTGGCCTGATCGGGCACGCCCGCGAAATTGCGCTCGCCTCCAGCGTTTCGCTTCGCCTCCATGCCAATCGCATTCCGTTGCTCGAAGGCGCGCTGGAATGCGTTCGCGCCGCCCACATTCCTGGAGGCCTGAAAGCCAATCGTGAATTCGCCGAGTGCGTCGTTGGCTATGAAGATGGGATCAGCGAGGAAGTGAAAACGATTCTGTTCGATCCGCAGACCGCCGGAGGCTTGCTAATCTCGGTCGCGTCCGAGGATGCAACGGAACTCACGCGGTCCCTCACTGTGGCCGGGGTTCCCGCGGCGGAAATCGGAGAAGTGCTGTCTGCGACCGAGCCCCTGATCGCGGTTGTAGCCTGATTCCGAACCTGTCGTCCACTCTAGGAAAACTGGGAACAAGTATGACTTTTCAACTGGCCGAGCGAAGCTCTTGTAGGTTGTGGCAGGTAGAGTCTCGTGCCGCTCCAGCACGGGCGGCGACGCCCGCGCCTACATCGGTGGTAGACTCGCGTCGATGGCGCTGGGAGAAATCAAGAATCGAGGAAACCAAGGCGCTCTATCCGCTGGACTTTATCTGGTGGCAACCCCAATCGGCAATCTGGAAGACATCACGCTGCGGGCGGTGCGCGTGCTGAAGGAAGCTGACCTGATCGCCTGCGAAGATACGCGCCAGACCCAGAAACTGCTCAACCACTACGGCATCACGACCCGCACCACTAGCTACCACGAACATAACGAGCTGACCCGCGCCGCGGAGCTTGTCCTCGAACTGGAGCAGGGGGCGCGGATTGCTCTGGTGACGGACGCGGGCATGCCTGGCATCTCTGATCCTGGCTTCCGGCTGATCTCGCTGGCGATTCGACATCACGTCCCGGTAGTACCAATTCCTGGCGCGTCGGCTTTTCTGTCGGCGCTGGTCGCGAGTGGCTTGCCCACGGATTCATTTCGCTTCAGCGGATTCCTACCCGCGAAACGTGGCCAGCGGCGGCAGGTCGTCGAGAGTATTCGGGAATCGGTTCGGACGCAGGTGTTTTATGAGGCTCCCCATCGGGTGCAGGAAGCGGTGGAAGACATCGTCGAAATTCTCGGCGGGCAGCGGCAGGTGGTCGTCGCCCGCGAAGTCACCAAGATCCACGAAGAGTTTTTGCGGGGACACGCCGGCGAAGTTCTGGAAACGCTGAAAGCCCGCGGCGATATCAAGGGCGAGATCACGCTGCTGATCGGCAAAATGGAAGCTACTGAGCAGAAAGCGTCGCCTTCGCAAGCGAGCATCCGGCAACGGGTTGAGCAGATCATCGCGGAGGAGAAGTTGGACGAGAAGGCTGCGCTGAAGAGAGTTGCCAAGGAGATGGGGATGTCGAAGAGCGAAGCCTATCGGGAGCTGCAGAGAAGCAAGTAGTTGGACGGGCGAGGACGCCCGTCGGCTATTATTTCGGACTCAGCTCTTGCTTTACCGCTTCGCTGACCTGTTTGCCATCCACGCGAACGCCAGCGGCGGCGAAACGGGCCATGACGTTCTTCATTACCGTCCCCATGTCTTTCAGGGTGGGTGAGCCCATCTCGGCGATGACGGCTTTCACGCCGGCCGCGATCTGGTCTTCGCTGGCCGACTTGGGCATATAAGCCTCGATCAACGTGATCTCGGCGGCTTCTTTATCCGCCATTTCCTGGCGGCCGCCCTTGGTGAATTGCTCGACCGATTCCTTGCGCTGCTTGATCAGCGTGCTCAGCACCTGTTGTGCTTCTTTGTCGTCGAGCGGAGCCATTTTGTCGATCTCACGATTCTTGAGCGCGGTCTTCACCATGCGCAAGGTGGAAAGCAGATGCTCCTCGCGGGCTTTCATGGCGGCGGTGATGTCTTTCTGAATCTGTTCAATCAGGCTCATGGTGGAATTATAGTCTTGCGTAAACCAGGTTTTGGTGTGCGCGAGCAGCAGACGCAGCAAGCTGCGTCTCTACGGCGACTGTAGCGACGTTGCTTGCAACGTCTTGCCGGCGGCGGTGTGATCCGAGGCAGACTCGCCGTATCGCAGCACTGCACGGCGGTTCCGGGTAAACTACAGGGTACTTTCTCAGAGGAACTTATTCCCATGCTCCGCAAGAACCGTCTCTTTACCCCTGGCCCCACCCCCATTCTTCCAGCGGCTCAGACCGCGATGGCCTCATTTGCCATGCACCATCGTACGGCTGAGTTTCGCGCCCTGTACTCGCGAGTGCTAGCCGACATGAAGGATTTCATCGGCACTAAGAATGACGTCCTGGTGCTGGCTTCCTCCGGAACCGGAGTGATGGAGGGTTCAGTTTCGAACCTGACCTCGCCGGGAGACAAAGTGCTGGTGCTCACTGCGGGAAAATTTGGCGAGCGCTGGCGCGATCTGGCCAAGGCTTTCGGATGCGTGGCCGAGGTCGTAAGCGTGCCCTATGGCGAGACCTTCGCGCTCGCCGAAGTTCGGCAGAAGCTCACAGCCGACATTCGCGCCGTGTACGTGCAGTCTACCGAAAGTTCCACGGGCGCACGGCATGACGTAAAAGGTATCGCGCATCTGGTGCGGGAGAGCGGTGACAACACACTGCTTGTCGTAGACGCGATCACAGGCCTCGGTACTACGCGCTTCGATGTGGATGGGTGGGGCATTGACGTCATCATTGGCGGATCGCAGAAGGCGCTCATGATCCCGCCTGGTCTCGCCTATTGTGCCGTCAGTGAACGCGCCTGGAAGCGCATGGAAACGGCCAAGTCTCCGCGGTACTACTTCGATTTCCGCAGGGAGCGCAAGGCCGCGGCCAAAGGAGAGTCGGCGTACACGCCCGCGACTTCGTTATTCGCCGCATTGGGAGCGGCGCTCGACTTCATCCGGCAGATGGGCGATGGCGATCTGTTAGCGGGCCGCAAGGCTCTCGTCGACAATGCAGAACTGGCGGCGGAGATGACCCAAGCGGGCGCGCAGGCACTGGGACTGAAACTGTTCGCATCGTCGGCCCCAGCGGCGGCGCTTACTGCGATCCAGTCACCGAGCGGCATCGACTCCGGCGCCATCGTAAAACAATTCCGCGAATCCTTTGCTGCGGTTGTGGCGAATGGCCAAGGTGAGATGAAGGGCCAACTGTTCCGCATCGCGCACCTGGGATATTACGATTATCTCGATACCGTAGGGATTCTGGCTGCGCTCGAGCACGTGCTCGCCAGCGTGACTGGGCGGCCGGTCGAATATGGCGCGGCGGTTCGCGCGGCTCAGGAAGTGTATGCCCGCAGTTTGCGCAACCAAGTTAGCGCGGTGATTGCTGGCCGATGACACCCTCCGCTGAGCGGTGAAGTTCTTTCTGCGCTTAGTTCACCGTGAACTTCATCATATTGGAAGCCATGCCATTTGAATTCACATACACTTGAACTGTGGCGGGCATCGCAACCTCGGAAGCGGAAACGCCGGCTATGAGCTGGTTTCCGGAGACAAACTGGGTGCTCAGGGCCATGGAGTTCCAGTAGACCACCGAGTTGCTGGAAAAGCCGCTGCCGTTGACGGTCAGCATAAATCCAGCTATGCCCGCAGTGGCCGCGTTGGGCACAATCTGCGACATTTGAACCGCAGTTCCAGTCATCGTGTTGTAATTGTGCATGGAACCGTAGCCGCATCCCAGGGAAGCGACCGTGAGCAGAAGAACACAAACAAGCTTCATATACTTTTTCTCCGAAACGACAGATTGCCCCAGGCAAGACCTAGTGTAAGAAGCCAGGTGCAGGCAGGTGTCAAGGAGGTGTCATTTGTTTGTAAAAGCGGTGTCGTAAAAGTGTGGCCCAGCTGTTGGGAATGGATATGGCAAACGACTGAAAATGAAGGATAAATAATGAAGATAGTTGTCGCTGAAAAGATGTCCGCCTCGGCCGTGGATCTGCTGCGCGAGCCGCGGTGGATTGTGATTACGCCCGAGCAGATGGAGGGCGGATTGGCGGCCCAGTTGGAGTCCGCGGATGCGCTGATTGTGCGCTCCGCCGTTCAGGTGAATGCCGAACTGCTGGCCAAGGCACGCAAGTTGCGCGTGATTGGGCGGGCTGGAGTGGGGGTGGACAACATCGATCTGGAACCTGCGACGCGGCAGGGCATTGCGGTCATGAACACGCCCGGAGCGAATGCGGTGGCGGTGGCGGAACATACCTTGGCGATGATGCTGGCCCTGGCGCGTCACCTTTGCCGGGCGAATGAGTTGATGCATGCCGGCAAGTGGGAGAAAAAATCTTTGCAAGGCACTGAGCTGCGGGGCAAGACGCTGGGCATTGTCGGACTGGGCCGAGTCGGGATGGAAGTCGCGCGGCGGGCACGAGCGTTCGAGATGGAGGTCATCGCCCATGATCCGTTTGTCTCGATCACCGTGGCCAGGGATCAGGGCATCGCCATCGCGAAACTGGAGGAAGTCTACGCGGCGTCGGATTATTTGACTCTGCACGTCGGGCTCACTCCACAGACCACTGGCATGATCAATGCCGCGTCGTTGAAGAAGATGAAGCGCGGAGTGCGTTTGGTGAACTGTGCACGTGGTGAACTGGTCGATGAAGCGGCACTTGCCCACGCCCTGAAGCAGGGCCATGTGGCTGGAGCCGCGCTGGACGTTTTTGTCGAGGAGCCCCTGAAGAACTCTCTACTCACAGCCATGGACAATGTAATTCTCACGCCTCACATCGGCGGCTCAACCCATGAGGCGCAAGAGGCGGTGGGCTATCAGATTGCCCTGCAGGTGAAGGAGTATCTGAAGCACGGGGTTATCCAGAACGCGGTGAATGTGCCGTCGGTTTCGCACGATGAGTATGTCGAACTGCAGCCCTACATCGTGCTGGCGGAGAGATTGGGTTCCTTCCTGGCTCAGGTGAGCGAAGGCGCGCTGGAGGAAATCTCGCTGGGCTACAGCGGCCATATCGCGGAATGGAAAACGGAGTTGATCCGCAACGGCGCGATCAAGGGTATTTTGAACGAGGCCCTGGAGGAAAAGGCGAACCTGGTGAATGCGGCCGCCATTGCTTCCTCGCGCGGATTACGCATCCACGAAGAACGCAAGCCCAAGGGTTCGACCGGAGGAGCGGGCAGCGTGCTTTCCATTCTGGTCAAAGCTCACGCCGAAGCGCACGTAGTCAAGGGTGCTGTGTTGCACAAGAATGCCCCACGTTTGCTGCACGTGGATGGAATTGAAGTGGAGGCTCCGCTCGAGCGGAATCTCCTTTACCTTCGCAATCGCGATGTGCCCGGCGTGATCGGGAAAGTAGGCACGATTCTGGGCAATCACAAAATCAACATTGCCGATTTCTCCCTGGGCCGCCGGGTGGGGAACGTGAAACCCAACACCCCGCGCGACGCCATCGCGGTGGTGCACGTGGATGGGGTCGTGCCCGAGCCCGTATTGGCGGAACTCAGGAAAGTGTCTGCGATCGAACAGGCGAAGGCCATCCGTCTGTTTTGACAGGACCCAGTGTCCTTGGGCCAGCCAAAGAGTTTTCCTGCCAGCGCGCAGCCTTGCTTCATCGCGGTACAATAATCGGTTGGGCGATGCCGCGCTTCGGCGTGCGCACGGGCCGCCACGAGGGTTCATGTTCGAAGTGACTGTAGACGACTCCTTCGCCGCAGGACATTACCTGCGCAATTACAAGGGTAAGTGCGAGAATCCGCACGGGCACAATTACAAGGTGCGGGTTACGCTGGCCGGCAAGGAATTGGACAAGGCCGGGCTGCTGCTCGACTTCAAGGATTTGCGCGAGGTAATGAAGCATGCCATCGAGCGGCTCGACCACCAGATGATCAACGATCTGGAGCCTTTCACTGTGTTGAATCCCTCGGCGGAAAACCTGGCTAAGTATTTTTACGACGAGGCCAACGCGAAGCTCGAGCGCGTGACCAGTGGGCGAGTTCGAGTGAAGAACGTCACGGTGTTCGAAACGGACACGACCACGGCAACCTATTCGGAACCGTAGCTCCGCCTCAAGAGATCGAGCCTGGCGAAGCGCCGGCGCTACTCACCATGCAGGTCACTGAATGCAGATCACCGAGATTTACAAATCGATCCAGGGTGAGTCTACCCACGCCGGGCTGCCTTGCGTGTTTGTGCGTCTGACCGGATGCAATCTGCGTTGCTCCTGGTGCGACAGCGAGTACACTTTCAGCGGCGGTCATCGTATGACGATGGAAGAGGTCGTGGAAGAAGTCGAGCAGCTGAGCCCCGACGGACTGGTTGAGATCACGGGTGGCGAGCCTATGTTGCAGGAGCGGGAAGTGGTGCCGCTGATGCAGCGCTTATTGGACGACGGCTATACGGTGTTGCTCGAGACTAGTGGCGAGCGTCCGCTTGAGCGGGTGCCGAAGGGCGTGGTCAAGATCGTGGATGTGAAGTGTCCAAATTCGGGCGAGCCCGACAGCTTCCGCATGCAGAACTTGGACGCGCTCGATTCGGTGGACGAAGTCAAATTCGTGCTGAGTGATCGTGCAGATTATGAGTTCGCCCGCGATTTTGTGGCGCGTCACAATCTGGCTCGTCGGGTAACGGCAGTATTGTTTTCGCCGGCGTTCAGCAAGGATGCGAATGGTCCTCGCGGCACCTCGCACTGTCTGCTGGATCCCCGAGAACTCGCGGAGTGGATGCTGGCGGACAACGTTCCGGCTCGCCTGGGGCTGCAGATCCATAAGTTCATCTGGGACCCGGCGATGAAGAGCGTTTGAGAAACTTTTCACCGCGGAGGCACGGAGTCACGGAGAAGAAAGGCAGAGAGGGTTTTCAGCCTGGGCGATCTCAGACGGCGCCTCTGTGTGAAGCGTTACCAGATCAGCATTCCCAGATCGATGAGAGAAGCGAACAAGTCACGCGCGGTGGTTCTGCTTAGTGGCGGGATGGACTCCTGCGTCTGCGCCGCGCTGGCGGCACGGGAGTTTAGCGCGGCTGCCGTACACATCAGCTACGGTCAGCGCACCCAGGAGCGAGAGCGGAGGGCGTTTCTTGGAATTTGCGATCGCTTGGGAATTCATGACAGGCTTGTGGTCCGAAACGAGGCTTTGCGGGCGATTGGCGGATCGGCACTGACGGATTCCGATATTGCGGTTCCCGAGTCGTCTATGATCGGCCAAGGGGCGATCGGCCAAGGGATGGTCGAGCATGGGATTCCGGTGACCTACGTGCCCTTCCGCAACGCGCACTTTTTGTCCGTCGCGGTGAGCTGGGCCGAGGTTCTGGGGGCGGAGAAAGTCTACATCGGGGCGGTGGAACAGGACAGCTCGGGGTATCCTGACTGCCGGCCCGCTTACTATCACGCCTTCAATGAGGTTGTAAAGACGGGAACGAAGGATGGCCTGATCGAAATCGTCACTCCGCTGATCGGGCTGCGCAAGTCCGAAATTGTGAGGCTTGGCCTTGAATTGGGCGCTCCCTTCGATTTAACTTGGTCTTGCTACAGCCGGGAAGATCGCGCCTGCGGAGTATGCGATAGTTGTGTGCTTCGGCTCCGGGCTTTTCAGGAAGCCGGTGCTGCGGACCCGATCCCTTATTGTGAGACCGTAGGGAAGGCATAGCAATACGATTGTTTTCGGCGTGCTAAATTGAACGTCGGAAATCGAAAATTAAAGTTTGAGCCGGAGGCAAGGACAATGAAGCAATATTCCGTGGCGCTAGCGCTGTTCATACTGGTGGCTGGGCTGTGCGCGAGCCCGGCATTCGCGCAGGAAACAGGAACGGTGAAAGGTGCCTGCAAGGACGTCGAAGGGAAACCGATTGCCGGCGCACAAGTGGAATGGGCGAATACCGAGACCGGCAGGAAGTTCGTCATCAAAACCAACAGCAAGGGCGAATACTTTTCTCTGGGGATCACGCCGGGCAAGTACACGGTTACGCTCAGCAAAGATGGTAAGGAGATTTTTCACTACAACGGGTTTGGCGTTGCCCTGGCGGAGAACACCCTGGACTTTGACATGCAAAAGGAGCAGGCTGCTGCCGCTCAGGGAGCGGGGTTGACGCCCGAGCAGTTGAAGCAGCAGCAGGAGCAGCAGGCCAAGGTTGCGAAGGAAAATGGCACCATCAAGAGCTTGAACGAGAAACTGGCGGCCGCCAAGACGGCCTCGGATGCTGGCGATTTCGATACCGCCATCGCTCAGGTTACGGAAGCTACCCAGGTCGACCCGAGCCGCGATCTGCTTTGGGCCAAACTGGGAGACTATAACCTGACTTCGGCGGCCAAGCAAACGGACAGTGGGGAGAAATCGAAACGATACCAGGCTTCGGTTACGGATTACCAGAAGGCCGTGGATCTCAGACAGAAGGCTTTGGAGGCGGATCCCAAGAAGTCCCCGGATGCGGCCAAAGTGCTTGCCCAGTTCTACAACAATCTAGGCAAAGCGGAAGCCCAGCTAGGTAAGACTGACGAGGCGGTCAAAGCTTACACCCAGGCGGCGCAGTTGGACCCCGCCGGCGCCGGCATGTACTACTTCAACTTGGGCGCGATTTTGACCAATGCCAACGTCAAGAATGATCCGGAGATGCGGAAAGCCGCAGTGCAAGCCTTCGACAAGGCGATCGTCGCCGATCCCACCCGGGCAGACGCCTATTATTGGAAGGGCACGAATCTCATCGGCGCTGCGACCCTGCAAGGAGACAAAATGATTGCTCCCGAGGGTACAGCCGAGGCTTTCCAAAAATACCTTGAGTTGCAGCCAACGGGTCCGCACGCGGAAGAGGCCAAAGCTATGCTGACGGGACTCGGATCCACGGTCGAGACCAGTTACGGTACCAAGAAGAAGACCACGAAGAAGTAATTGCGGTTCCGGAGGCGGCTGAAAAGGTCGCCTTTTTTTTTTGGCCATCCATTTTTTGCAGCGACCTAGTTTTCGCAATCCGTTTGGCGAGAGATGCCTGCCGATGCAACCAAACTAGTAAGGTTCCTTCCTTCCTTGCCCTTGCCTCATTACCAAGGTCTATGTCCTTGACGTTCTTCGTGGAACCCTGCCCCCGATTTCGCTAGAGTAAAGCTCAGGCACGATTCATGCGGGCTCAGGCTCCCATGCTCGCGCCGTACCTCCCACAGAAGTGAAGCTATGGCGGCACCGGGTAATGCTCCAATCTCCGTTGTCCTCGAGCCGTCGGTCGGCTCGGGCGCAGTGGCTACGAATCCGCTGTTAGCATCCATCCTGCATGCGAACAATCAAGTCAGCGACCTCATTTTTTCGCCCGGACGGCTACCTCAGGTGGAAATCAACGGCCAACTGATAGGAGTGCAGGGCGCCGGGCTCCGCCCATTCAGCGCCGATGACACCCGCCGCATTGCCTCCGACCTGATCGGCGAGAACAAGCAGGCCATCGGCCTCTTACGGGAGCAGGGCTTTTGCGACATATCCTACGGACTTCCGGGAGTTGCCCGTTTCCGCGTGAACGTCTTCATCCAGCGCGGCAGTTGCGCGGTGGTGATGAGGGTCATCGCGACCGCGATTCCGGCCCTGGCTTCGCTCGGCCTTCCGTCGCGACTGGAAGAAGTGGCCGGCCTCCGCGATGGCATTGTGCTGGTCACGGGACCTCGGGGCTCGGGAAAGTCGTCGACCCTGGCTGCGCTTCTCGACAGCGTCAACCAGCAACAGGTTTGCCATATCATCACCATCGAAGATCCGATTGAGTTCTTGCACAATCACAAGCGGGCAACGGTTCACCAGCGCGAGTTGCACAGTGACACCCCCAGCATTGCACTGGCTCTGCGCGCGGCGTTGCGGCAGGCGCCGAATGTGATCCTGGTGGGCGAGATGCGGGACCGCGAAACCATGGAAATGGTTTTGGAGGCAGCCGAAACCGGGCACCTGGTTCTCACCAGCCTGAATACGGTCAGTGTTGCCAAAACCGTGGAACGCATGGTCAGCGCGTTTCCCGCGCCAGAACAGTCGTCGATTCGCAGCCGGCTGGCGAGAACTTTCCGCTACATCGTTTCGCAACGGCTGATTCCCCGCAAAGACGGTACCGGGCGAATCGCTATTGTGGAGATGCTCAAGGCCCAACCCCACACTCAGGCGTGCATTGACGTGAATGATTCCTCTGGGGAGAACCTGCTTCAAGCCATGAGGGACGGCGGCTCCGAGGGCATGCAGTATTTTGATGGCGAACTCGAGAAACTTGTGCGCGCGGGAGTTGTGGCTCTCGACACCGCGATGATGCATGCGACGAATCCGCAGGAATTGCGGCAGACGCTGACAAGACAAGTGTAGGCGCGGGCGTCCTCGCCTACGCTAGCGAATCGGAAATTGGCAATCGGAAATCTAAAGCATTCCCGCCTGTCGTATCATCTCCTCCATGCCTTCCACGCCCACGATCTTGAGCTTCGAACAGGCACGGCATGTGGTTGAAGAGCACGCCGCGACCTTGCGTCCCCGGGGAAAGGAACTGGTCGAACTGCTCGACAGCCCGGGTCAGATTCTGGCCGAGCCAGTGCTCGCTGATCGCAACTTCCCTCCTTTCCCGCGAGCCACGCGCGACGGCTATGCGGTGCGCGCTGCCGACTTGGCAAAGGTTCCCGCCACGCTTGCGGTAGTCTGTGAAATCAAAGCTGGGGCCGCGGCGGATGCGGCTCTCAAGGTCGAATCCGGCCAGGCGGCGGCCATCATGACGGGCGCGCCTGCGCCGCCGGGCTGCGATGCCGTTGTGATGGTCGAGTACATATCGCGAAACGGCGATCAGGTTACGATCACAAAGGGAATTGCTGCCGGGGATAACATTGTTCCCGTCGCGTCGGAGGCAAAGCGAGGTGACCGGCTATTATCTCCGGGCGTGCGCCTGGATCACGCGGCGATTGCCGTCGCCGCATCGGTGGGACGATCGCGGCTGCTGGTGTACTCCAAGCCTCGCGTTGCCGTACTTGCCACCGGCGATGAGATAGTAGACATCGACGTTCCTCTCGCGCTCAACCAGATTCGCAATTCCAATACGTACTCGTTGGCAGCGCAAATCCAGTCCGCGGGTGGCGAACCCGTGTTGCTGCCCATCGCCCCCGATGAGCCGGAACGCCTGCGGGAGTTGATCGCGGACGGCTTTGAGGCTGATCTGCTCCTGCTCACCGGCGGAGTCTCCATGGGCAAATATGATTTGGTGGAACAAGCGCTGGCAGAGTTTCAGGCGGAATTCTTCTTCACAGGAGCGCAGATTCAACCAGGACGTCCGGTAGTATTTGGACGAGTACCGTGTGGCGCGGGCGCCCCCGCCCGCGAAGGAGAAGGGCCCGGCCTCGCAGGCGTCGGGAAAAATGCTTCTTCGGGAGGGCACGGCTTCAGCCGTGCCGATAAGAGTGTAAACGGGAGCAGGGCTTTAGCCCCTGAGGCCTACACGTACTTCTTCGGCCTTCCAGGAAACCCGGTCTCGACGATGGTGACGTTTGAACTCTTCGCCCGGCCGGTGCTGGAAGCCCTGGCCGGCATGACGCCGCGAAAGCTGATTTTCCTGCACGCCAAGTTGAAGTCCGAGATCAAGACCAAGCCGGGTCTCAAGCGCTTCTTGCCTGCGATTCTCTCCGGCGAGTTCGAGCAGGCGGAGGTCGAATTAGTGCGCTGGCAAGGCTCAGGAGACATCGCAGCCACGGTGCGGGCGAACTGCTACATTGTGATTCCGCCGGATCGGGAGCGGATCGCAGCGGGCGAGTGGGTCCCCACTCTAATGCTGTAGGCCGTTTCCCTCAACGACGCCGTAATGCTGATTACCCGCGTAACCTGCCGTGCCCAACGGTCCATGTTAATCTCAGCTCCAGACTCAACCCTGGAAGTTGCTTATGCGTACTTGTTGGCGTGGACTGATCCTGGTGTGCCTCTCGGCAGCGCCTTCTGCCCATGCAGCCACGAAGAGAATGCAGCCCCCGGCTGAACAAGCGGCCCACATCGCCGTCACCACATCCCGCCCAGACGCCCGAAAGCTGTTTGAATCTGGAATGGTGGAATTCGAAAATGAGCATATCTCCAGGGCGATGGAAAATTGGCGGACTGCAATCAAGAAAGATCCCTCCTTTGCATTGGCACATCTTTTCATCTCTGAAGCAACCTCCGATCCCGTAGAGCAGAAGACCGAACGCCTCCGGGCGAAGGCGCTGGCTGGGACAGTCACGCCGAGTGAAAGACTCCTGATCAAATGGCTGATGGGAGGGCAGGAGGAGCAGTACGTACCCGCCATCGCGGCAATGAACGATCTATTGGCCACATCTCCGGGGGACAAGCGAATAGCTTTTCTCGCAGGCCGGTGGCTGAGCCTGCAAGAGCAATACGAACCAGCGGCTAGATTTCTTGAACGCGCTATAGCTCTGGACGGTAACTACGCGGCGGCGTGGAATCGACTAGCGTACTGTCATGCATACAGCGGCAACTACAGCAAAGCATTTGCCGCCATGGAGCGTTACGTCACTCTGCTGCCCAGTGAGCCCAATCCGCAGAACTCTTATGCCGAAATCTTGCGCATGTCCGGCAATTTTCGCGACGCCCTCGAGCATTATCGTCAGGCATTGAAAATCGATCCCGCATTTCAGCCGTCGCAGATCGGGATCGCCGACACCTACGCACTCATGGGAGAGGAAGCAACAGCCCGCAATGAATACGACAAGGCCATCCGCGACGCAAGCGTTGCCAGCGACACCATTCGGTATGCGCTGCAATCCGCCCTTACTTACGTCAGGGAGAAGAGGCAGGGAAAAGCCAACAGCGCTCTGAACTCAGTTGCGAAACAGGCGCAACAGGCCCACCTTTCGGTTTCGGAAGCGGAGGCATTTCGCATAATGGCCCTGTACGAACGGGACACCTCCCTGGCCCTCAAATACCTCGATACGGCCGAGGCCGCTCTGGCCGCGGACCCGGAGGGTCCCCGTACCGATTTCCACGAGGAGCAGGCTCGGATATTGCGGATACGCGCCATCCGTGCCGAGGCCGCCGGACTAAAGCCCGCCTCAGCCCAAGCCTTAAAGCAAATGGAAGCTCTGGTGAACGCGACTCACGGGGCTACTCTGCGACGTTCCTACTACGGAGCATTGGGTTCTGTCCTCCTGGCAGACCATAAGTATGCGGAGGCCATTGCCTATCTTCAGGAGGATGCCGGCAATCCGCTGTCAATCCAAGACCTGATTGCGTCCTACACCCAAACCGGAGCTAACGACCGAGCGCACGTCCTGGAGCTGAAGTTGGGAGCGATGAACGAGCCAACTATCGAGCAAGCATTGGTGGTTCCAGAGCTGCGCACTAAACTAGCGGCGACCAAGGAGAAGCGCAGTTGGTTGCAGAAAGTCACTGGCCGAACTCAATAGGTCGGTGGCTTCTAGATGAGTGAAGAGGCTATCTACAAAGGCCCTTCCGTTCAGAACCGAGCGGAAGGGCATCGCTGTTACGGTCAGCCCTCGAGAGAGATCCCGCTACTGCTTGTCGTACACCGCAATGCTTTTGACCTTTTTGCCCATTGAATCGGTTCCGCTCGTAGTGAGGGTGCGGCTTTTGCCATCGGCGGACACGACAATTCGACCGGCCATAGTAACCTTGCCGTCTTTCTTAACGGTTAACTCCATCGTGCGGGCACCAACCTTCTTGTACGACCGCGTGTCTGAAGTCGGATCGCCAGTGACGGGGTAGTCTTTCCCGTCGAACTTGCCCGTCCACTCGTTGTGCGCGGGCTTACCGTCGCCGTCGGTGCCATCCACCGTGGCTTTCACGTTGTCACCCACGGCCTCGTAGACAACTGTGTTGTTCTTCGGCGCCCCAGGAGCGAACTTCGACTTGGCCTCATTCAGCTTCCAGGTGCCCATATTTACGTCGCTGGCGAAGCACACTGCCCCTGCAAGAAAGCACAGCGCCGCAGTCAATATAATCGTTCTTGCTTTCATGTCCCCTCCTGATTGGGAAGCAAACTATCGGATTGATTCAGCGTGAGACATTCTAGTGCTGCGTGGCGCATTCAGCAACTCGCAATTCTCTCTAAACGTCTATTCCTTACTAGGCTGAGTGCATCCGCCCGATTTACCGCAGCTGCTATCTGCATTCCGGCAGTAATGTTAAAGCACAGACTCTCGACAACTGTCGATAACAGCGATTTCGCTCAGAACCCGTCGTGAGTGAGAAGGCGATTTATCAACAGGCAACCTAGGTGCCTGTTCGACTCCCGGACGATGCCGCGGTGGCATCAAGGCGTAATCTTGAACACCACTCCGCAGCTTACATAATCGGGACACGAGGTGCCGCCACCAGCGCCCGCCGTGCCATAAAGATTTCCAGCATCGTCTTTGACCAAGTCCGGGTTCGGGTATCCACCGTCTGTCCCTCCCATAAACGTGTACAGAATGGTTAAAGCCCCGCCGGGAGCAACTTTGAATATCGTGCCACAGCCGGAGTAGGTCATGAAACAGCCGTTGGCTCCGCCAATACTGGTGGTTCCATAGAGGTTTCCTTGCGAGTCCAGAGCCAGACCGCCGGTGGGAATACCGCCGTCCTTTCCACCTGAAAAGCGATAAAGCACGGTCTCTTTGCCGCTCGGGTCCACCTTAAACACGATACCGCAGCCATAGTTTTCGAAACAGCCGCTGTTCCCACCCATCCTAGTGGTTCCATAGAGATTTCCGGCTGCATCCATGATTAAGTTCCCGCCGGGGATCATGCCGTCCGTTCCCCATTTGAAGTTGTAGAGAACCGAGCCCACACCGGTCTTGTCGATCTTGTACACTACGCCACAGCCAGAGCTACAGTACTTGGTTTTCGTCCCGCCTGATGCCGTGCCAAACAAATTCCCGCCTGAATCGCGGATCACTCCACCTGTGGGGTATCCAAATCCTCCACCCTTCTTTCCATTGCATATTGGGCACGTGAAGGTGTAAAGCACGGTTTCCCTGCCAAACTTATCGAGCTTGAATACAACACCACTGGCGGTGGAATTTCCTCCCGTGGCGGTGGTGCCGTAGAGATTCCCTGATGAATCTAGAACTACCCGTGCCTCTGGGTATAGTCCTCCAGCTGCGCGGTGAAAATTATGCAGGACCGCGAACCTATCCGATGGGGTTAGCTCAAACGCTATCCCGATGTCGGGGGCGACCCTGGTCCCGAAAAGATTCCCCTGCGAATCCAGGGTAAGCCCCGCTAACTCAATCGATCCGTATCCGTTTCCACGCCTAAACGAGTACAGCAAAGTCTCTTTTCCCGTCGTATCGATCTTGAAGACGACCCCGCAACCCAATGGGTTGCAAGTAAAGTCGCCGCCTGCCAGAGTGGTGCCATACAAGTTCCCTTCGGGATCCCGAACCAAGCCCGCTTCTGGCACTGCTCCGTCGGCTACTCCCATGAAGGTGTATAGGACCGTGTAGGTCTGCGCTTGCACCGATTGTGCCGCAAGAGCTCCAGACAGGATTGCAAACATTAGCGCGATAGTTGCCGAACGCAGACTTGTTTTTGATATTGAGGCCAGAACAAGGGTTTTCATGGATGACTCCCGGTTGGAAGCTAGACGTAGTAGTGCGACGATTGGAGGGTCCCACGGCTAAATTGGTTGCCTCCTTTCTCGGAACAGCCCACTCACAGGCAGGTTTGTCAGCAACATGAACTTGCATGGTTGATGTAACCAGCCCATTACACCACCTATATCTCGGCCCGCCGTACCAGCCATTTGTGAGATGGCTTCTAGTAAAATGATTCTTCCGATGCCTAAGAAGCTGTCCCATTACGATCATTCCGGACGAGCCCGAATGGTCGACGTTTCCGCGAAATCCCCCACCAAGCGCGAGGCCAAGGCCAGCGCCTTCGTAGTCTTGAAGCCCAAGGTGCTCAAAGCGTTGCCCAAGAATCCCAAGGGCGATCCGCTGGAGATAGCGCGGCTTGCAGGAATCATGGCCGCGAAGCGAACTGCCGATCTGATTCCGATGTGCCATCCGCTGCCGCTGTCCCACGTTGATGTGCGTATGCGGCTGTGCGAGAATGGCGTCGCGATTGCCTCAAAAGTTACCACCACGGCGGTGACCGGCGTGGAGATGGAAGCCCTGATGGCTGCCAGCATTGCCGCGCTCACCGTGTACGATATGTGTAAGGCCCTCGACAAGGGTATTGAGATTCGCGAAATCGTGCTCGAGCGGAAATCCGGCGGCAAAAGCGGCGATTACCGCCGCGTCCGAAAAAAGACATAGCGCGCTCCATGGCGAACAACGTAAGACTCTTGCTGGTGGATGACAATCCGATGGTGCTGGGGTTGCTGCGCGGCGCGCTGACTCCGCTCGCCATGGTAACGACCGCGACCGACGCTGCCGATGCACTTCTGAAGGCTGTTGACGATCCCCCCGACCTGCTGATTTGCGACTATCGCATGCCGGGTATGGATGGCCGCCAGCTCGTCGAAAAGCTCAGGAGCCGTCCTCGAACCGCCGGAGCCGGGGTCATCCTGGTGGCCACCAAGGCCGACATCAGCGAAAAGCTGAGTACGCCCGATCTTCCCGTGGACGATTTCGTCGAGAAACCATTCTTCCTGAGGGAAGCCACGCAGCGCATCAAGCGGGTGATCGACAAGATCGCGCTGGAGAAGATGGCCAAAACCGTTCCCTCGGACGGAGTGCTGCGCGGCAGCTTGTTGCAGATGAATGTGATCGACCTGGTGCAATCCCTGGAGATGGGCCGCAAGAGCTGTGCGCTCACGCTTACACTCAAAGACGACAAATGCGAATTGTACTTCAGCGAAGGCCAGGTAACTCATGCCACCTACGGCGCTCTGGTTGGAGATCCAGCGGTCTTCAAAGTTTTGCGCTGGACGGATGGAAACTTTGAGGTCAATTTCGAAGGCAAGACCACCCAGCAGACCACCAAATTAAACACCCAAGGCTTGCTGATGGAAGGCCTGCGCCAGCTCGACGAGGCGCAGCGGGACGGCGGCAAAGTCGAGGAGGAGGAAGAAGATGTCCTCCTCGACTCCTGAAGGCCTGACCGCAGCCGTCCTCACGGTCAGCGATTCTTGCGCGCGCGGCGACCGCACCGATCTCTCCGGCCCGGCGGTCGGGGAACTCCTCAGACAAAGAAACTTTGCGGTCATGGGGACGGAAGTTGTTCCCGATGACCAATCAGCGATTCAGACAGCAATTGCCTACTGGGTCCAGGAAGCGCAACTCGTAGTAACCACCGGTGGAACGGGAATCGCCGAACGCGATGTCACTCCCGAAGCCACGCGTGCCGTCTGCGAACGCCTGCTCGAAGGCGTCGCCGAACGCATGCGCTCTGAAGGCGCAAAAAAGACTCCGCTTGCGGCGCTCAGCCGCGGGGTCTGCGGAGTGCGGGGAAAATCAGTGATTCTGAATCTGCCCGGGAGTCCTGCCGGCGCAGTCGATTCGCTCGAAGCGGTGATTGATCTGCTGCCCCACGCCCTGCAGTTGCTCAGCGGAAATACAAAGCACGAATGAATTGGCTGGCCATGCACAAGGACGCATTGTTCGCGAGCAGGTTTTTCCTGACTCATGTAGCATGGTTGCAACTTCCCAGGCATCATCATCAGACTTGTAGAGACGGATGCGCAAACGCCCGGACGCATGGAGCGTCCCACAAACGAGAGGAATGAACATTATGAAGCGATTCTCAGCCGTGATCGCGGTCGTGCTGTATGTGTCGGTTTCCGCATACTCGCAATCGTTAACCCAAGCCGATCGTGACCGCGCCATGAAATACCTGGAGAGCACGAAACAGGGCGTGCTGGACGCAACCGCGGGCCTGTCTGACGCGCAATGGACCTTCAAGCCGGGTCCCGACCGCTGGTCGGTGGCTGAAGTCACCGAGCACATCGCCGCGGCTGAGGGCTATCTCCGCGGAACGATCACAGACAAAGTGATGACAGCTCCGCCGCGACCCGACGGCGACGACGTTAAGGCAATCGATGAGATGGTGCTGACCATGATCCCCGATCGCAGCCACAAGGCCCAGGCTCCCGAGCCGCTCAAGCCCACAAATCGCTTTGGTTCGCCCCAGGGATCGCTCAAGCATTTCACCGAGAGCCGTGCCCAGACCGAGGACTTCCTGCGCACGCACGATGACCTGCGAGCCCACGCTATTGACAGTCCAATCGAAAAAGAAACTCGATGCGTATGAGTGGGTCCTGTTTATCGCGGCGCACAGTGAGCGTCATACCAAACAAATCCTTGAAGTGAAGGCTGACCCGAATTTTCCCAAAAAGTAGTTGCTGAAGTTTCCTTCGGGCAGAGATAGAGAGATAGGTGCGTCTCTGCCCAGTTCGCTCTCGGGCAGCTTCGCTTTCGCGTAGACTTTCAGTCTTACATCGTGAAGACGATCAAGCACATCCTTTCCCGCTACACAGCATTCCTGTGGGCGCTGTTGAAGCCTCTGGGCATATGGGGTGTGCTGGTGGTGGCCGCTGTCGACGGCGCCTTCTTCGGCCTTCCCATGGACGCGGTCGTGGCCAGCTACGTCTACCAGGATCGGGGCCGATTCTTGTTGTATGCCCTGATGGCGTCGGTTGGGTCGGCACTGGGCAGCATCGTAATTTACGTCATCGGCTACGAGGGCGGCGAGGAACTCCTGCGCAAGCGCATTCCGCCCGAGCGCTTCGAAAAGATTCATGAGGCGTTCGACAAGCATCCGTTCTGGAGCCTGATGTTTCCCGCGATGCTTCCGCCGCCCACGCCCTTCAAGCTGTTCGTGCTGGCTGCGGCAGTTTCGGAGATGGGGTTCGTTCGCTTCCTTTTGGCGATCTTCTCCGGCCGCATGGTGCGTTTCCTGGTGCTGGGTCTCTTGACCATCAAGTTCGGCCCAGATGTCGTGCACGTCTTCGGGGCGCTCTTCCGCGAACATCTGTACCTCGTGGTGCTGGTGGCGATAGCGGGAGTCGTGGCGTGGCTAATGCATCGGAGGCGCGAGGGCAAGACCGGAAAATCAACATCAACAGACGCGGAGAAAACCGCCAGATCGCAGGGAGATGCTTGAGAAATTCTCTGCGCCGGGATGTTCCCGACACATTTTGAGATTTACGCCGCCGCCGGATGATCGCCCTGGTTGCCGAACGCCCCAAATAGCGCGTGCAATGCCATCGGAGTGGCGAACATGGCAACTGTGAAGATCAGGTCGCCCGCGAGCGCGTGGCGAAAAAATGGCAGGCCAGCCGCGTAAGACATCATGACACCGCTCAGGTTCTTCGGATACATATCCAGCCAGGCCCAGGCTGCCAGATTGGTCAGCAGAAAAAACGAAACCGAACTGGCGAGCGCCGCGCCTATCACCGGCAACAGCTTGGTCTTAGCGCCCAGCCTTGTGCCCAGCCAGAGAACTGCGGCATACCATGCGAAGGTCACGTAATGGTCCCACGAGAAGGGATACGAGTAGACCCATTTCGTGAGAACCACATCCGAAGCGGCCAGTAGCACAAAGGGGATCCAGAGCTGGCGGCGCGATCCGCGGGCTCCGAAGAACAGCAGCGACCCGACCACGGGAGTAAACATCCAGGGATGGGGCATGAACCGAACCGCGACGGCGAGCAGCACGAACAAGTAGGCCAGCATGATCGATCACCTCGATGATCTAAAACCCGGAAATCCCGAACTCAATAGTCTCAAACAAGATTGTGGCCTGTGTAGGCGGCGGCGTCAAGTCAAAGAATTGTCACGAAGTCAGGTCCACGCCTAATCTAATGGCGCGCCGTTTTTGCCAGTGCCTCCGGACGAGGTTCCGCCCCTGCGCAAGCCAAAGTTCTCTCCGACCACTTTCAAGTTGCGATCCAGTTCGACGCTTGCCGCGAGAACGCTTCGACCCGTCCGTCCGGGCTGCTGAAAGCGCAGATCTTTGAAGCGAACTATGTAGCGAGCGACGTCGCCCTGCTCTCCAGACGCGAGAGGCTCGGTTTCCGTGATAGGGTACTGCGCCCAATCGAGATAGACGCGTCCGAGGTAGGATCGCTTTGCCGCAAGCGTCACCGGAGTTTCCTCGGGCTTGTAGAGAATCTGTATTTCGCCATCGGGATCGACCTCGGGAGTCGTTGAATCCACCATCATTGTGGCGTAGAAATTCCGGGTTTCAACCACGCCGACCCATCGCAGCGGACTCCACCACAAAGGGAAGGCCGAAGCACGGATCGGATCGGCGCTCTCGTAGGTGCGGGCTTCGAGCGCATTCACCGCGCGCCGGTGCTCGTAATCCCGCACTCCCCACAGCGCAACCATGCCAAGCAATGCCAGAGTTGCGCCCCAGCGGCCCGTGGGTTCCTTGCGGCGCACGCCGATTTCGCGATCGATGAAGGAGAAGAAAACGGGCAGCACCAATCCGGCAACCAGCAGAATCAAAATGATTGGCTCGACAATGAAAACAATGTCCCACGAATACCATTTCTCGGAGAATGGCCAGAACGGGCGTACGCCGTAGTTATTCGTGAAGTCGAGCAGAATGTGAGTCAGCCCTGCGAGATAGGCGAACCCGAACAGCAATCCCCAGCGCGGCGGCAAATTCGCGTCCTTCTCATTTCGGCCCCGCACTTTTCGCCCACGCAGCCGCCAAATCAAATACATGAAGCCGACCACTATCGCCGATACCAGCGCGATCCCCAGGAAAGAATGAGTAAAGCCACGATGATGAGCGAAGGCAAAAACCGGGCCCTTGATGCGGCCAAGCACGTCGAGATCGGGCGCTTCGGCAGCCAGCGTGACCGTGGCGGTGGCGAGAGCCGTTTTGCGATTCAATCCGGCTCGTCCCATGCAGGCGCCGGTCAGAAAGTGGGTAATGGGTTCCAAAGTTTGCTGAAGCCTTGTTTCGTGGTCCGAGTTAGAGAGAATACATTACTCTGTCGTTCGGCGTCGGATGGGCGACTGTGTGGTCATCTTTTCGATCATCTGCTTCTGCATTCGCAAGCATCGCGAGCTGGGTACCCCCCCCCCCGGCTTTGCACAGAAAGGCCCTTATGAGGGCTAATTGTTGTGCAGCCCTCGGGGTTTTTGTGCAGCGCTGCTGCTGGAAATCAGTGTTGCTGCTGGCATTTTGTTTTGGTCGATATCCACTGAATGCCCTTTGCGGTCAACACTGCCATGTCAATATTCCCTCCTACGTGTCCGGAGGTGTCGAATTCTCTTGTCAGTTGCCCCAACGCTTGAACCCTGCGTTCGGGGCTGTAGTTGTCGATCCGTTTATGCCAAGCCTTTGCTCGCGGAGTAACAGCAGCCAAGAACTCGTCCAAAACATCGGTCCATCCGCTGCCCATTGGAAGGCCGTTCGGCGTAAGAGGCACTATGTTGGTTTCAACTCTGGAGCCATGCAAACTGACCATGTCGGCATAGCCTTCAATACGATTAAAAGAGTCCAGGTCGAAGAAAAGAGCGGTCAAGACTTCACCGTGGGGGCCAAGATGGCTCCCCGTGCAAAGCTGAAAATTCATATGGCGAAGCATTTCTTTATCCCAAGCATGAATGAAATCGCTTCCCATGACGCGCATTGTCTGACTAGCCAACACTTTATAAACACTTATTGCCGCTCCCTGAGCGTTCCAATTCCCTCGTTCGGAGTCCTTCATCTCACAGAAGCGCGTACCAGACAACGTGAAAATAGCCTTATCATCAAATGCCAAGATTTTACAGCCCTGATCAGTAACTACGACATCATTGCCGTTCGACTCTCGGCTGTCAGCGGCGACAATAGCCTTGTCGCGAGTAAGGGACAAAATGATTACAGTGCCGGATTCTTGCTGAGCAACTGCACCGTGACAGATGAACGCAATGCAGAACAGTATGCACACGCGACGGTGAGAATTCATACGGAATATGCCTCTCTGACTATTGTCCCGAAACCCCACACCTTAAAGATTTATGGAGCGTCAGTTGAGATTATGTCCAGCCGTGGCAGAAAGTGTACCAAGCGTAGCTTTACTAGCGAGTAAATAATCAGCTTGAGGTTGTCTATACAGTTTGGCTTGGCCAGAAAACAGGGTCAATTCCTAGTTCGCACATTTCATGAATGAGCACGACGAGATTATGACAGAGAATTTTGCAGAGCGTTTCGTTGACCATCGCAACGTCGGTCTTGCTCCGCAGACTATCACCAAATTTTCGCTTCATCATCGAAAACGCGGATTCAACGTTAGAGCGTTTATGGTAGTGCTGCAAGAACTCGGAACGCCTGAATTGGAAGTAGTGATACATCTTCTCCCAAGTTCCGCCGCCGTTGCCCCGATGGTGAGAAGCGAAAGAGATAAACGGTGTAGCCCCCAAAGCGGAGATTGTTTCGGCGTTGCTCTTGCTGGCGTAGCCCTTGTCAGCGGAGATTTCAGCGATTTGAAAGTTCTGAGCCGTACTCTTTGCCAGAGCAGGAAGCACAATGGAATCGTTCGTATGCCGTCCATGAATCTCTACGGCAGTCACTACGTTGGTTTTGACCCCGACCATGAGATGAAACTTGACCCAATCATGCTGTTCCCGAACCTGCCCGTACTTGTGGTCAAACCAGCGAGTAAAACGGCAGGTAGTGAAACCGGAAGAATCCACGGCAAAATCGGACTCTACCGACTTGAGCGGCAAACTGGTTTGCGTAATGAAACTCTGCAAGATAGCAGTCAGTTCGGGTTTCTCAAGGTAATTGGAGATGCTGTTAAAGTGCGGAACCTTGGAAATGTATCCGCGCCTGTGCGCTTCTCTCAGATCGGACATGAAACGGCGCTGCGAAACGGTGCTGTAGACCTTGAATGCGACATTGAATACAGCATCCGAGAGGGGGAGTCTTGGACGACCCGACTTGGACGGAGCAGACACAAGACCAGAGCACAGATCGCGCAACAGGGATTGGAACTTGTCCTGTTCGTTAGTCTGCGCCTCATTGTAGGCAGACCAATTTTGCGGATAAGTGGTTTGCTTCGTGGCAGTCAGAGTGACGCTCTCCGTCACAGTGGTGGTGCCATCGGCATTTTGCTCACGTCTCATCACGAATCGGGCGGCGTAAATATGCTTGCAGTCCATCCGGCGGGTTTCATGGTCGGGACAGGTGCAAGAGGCAATCTTGGGCATCAGGTGAACGCGGTACGATCCATTGCCAACCTGCGAAGGAACGATCCAAAGTCCGGCCTTTTGCTGAATCGTCCGGGTTGCTGCCAGTTCCATTCCGCGCTGTTCTCTCAGGTCCATAAAGCCTCCGCTTACCTGAGAAATATATTACTTAATAGGTATATATTTGTCAAGGATAAAATGCACCTTGACAATATATTATTATCTAGTATATTAGGCGCATGGCACTGGTTACGCTCAAGAAAAAAGGGTATAAATGCAATCGTTGCTTCCATGAATGGGAGCCGCGAAAGAGCACAGTCGGCGAGCCGGGAGTCTGTCCGTCATGCAAATCGCCGTACTGGAATAAGCCGCGAAAATATAACCTCAAAGCGCGGTAATTTTGATCTTTCACAAGTTTGGCGGAGAAGCCGGGAGTCGAACCCACGGTGCATACACACCGTCCGAGAGTTTTGCAGACTCTCTGCTGCCACCAGCATTGGGGCTTCTCCGTTAAAGGCTGCGAGTAGGGACATCGCGTCGCAAACGTTTGCTCTCTACTCGCAGTGCATAACTACAAAATCATTTGGACTCCTGAAGTCATTCCTCGTCCGTGTGTCCGCGCTTGGGCTGCACAAGACTCATTGTCTCGTCCCTAAGAATGCCTGCGGCCACGGCTTTCAAGTTTTCATCCTTAAGCATTCGCTCCCAGAGTTTAGCCTTGACCTTTGCCTCGAAGTTGGAATCCAGTATCGCGTCAGGAACGCCAATCAGGTCATAGGAACCAGTGGCTTCATCAAAGCCGACTGTGCCGGACTCTCGCATACGTTTGAGTATGGTGTGAATAGAAGCCATAGGATTGCTGTAGCCGGAAAAATCAAAACCGCGCCTCTCTGCAGCTTCGCGAATTTCTGTCGGTGCCAATTTTCGCTTTTCAGTCGAAGCGAAAAGCAGGACCAATTGAACCGCTTGGGTGATATTGATAGGCATTCGCAGAATGGAGACGAGTATCAATTCGATCTGTCTATCCTCCGGCGGAAGAAAATTCGCATTTGCTCGGATGAGGTCCCGCAAATCTTCCGCCTCTCGCTCAATTCGAGACTTTTGTGCTTCAAGTTGCTGAAGTCGCTTTTTGGCTTCGGTGATCTGCTTGCGAAAGGAATCAATGGGTAAGTCCATGCCTAATAGATTAGACCAGTCTAAATTATCTGTCAATAACAAATACGCTGCACACCACAAAAATCTGTGGGAGTCGGCCATTGCTGAAGCCGAAAAGAGAATTAAGAACCTCAGATTTTCAATCAAAGTTTTTCGCCAACGGAAGGAGCGGGGCGACCCGTGGCTGGGATTCTCGGAAATTGAAAGCGCTGAGATAGGGAATACGAAATCTGGAGACAAGTCAACTCAGCGGCACCATTGACTCCGGCACTCCATTGCGGCCTTTGTGGGAAAACTTAGGGTACCAAAAACAACAAGAAGCGCCCTCGCTTTTACACGAGAGCGCTTCTTGGAATTCGGTAGTGGCTCAATTTGAAAAACTTAGAGATGGCGAATAATCCCAAGTTTCCTTGGATCGGCAGCAAAACATTGCGGAATGCAGATCGAGTGCAATTCACTGAAAGCGGTTTCGAGGCCATACTTGGTTTTGGATGCGAGAGGATACTCGCTGCGAAATAGAGCATATGCACAGAAGTCAGCAAGTTGGATAAAGTAAGAATCTTCCGAATCCCGAAAGATAATATCCTCAAGCAAATGATCGAGAGGAATATTTTTATACGGACTGCCTCCAGGCCACACGCCATACATGCTCTGGATCGGGTTGTAGACACACATTCTACGAACCAGACCCGTATAGTCCTTCCCCTCGTCGTGGAAGATGATTGCGTTCCCTCCGGCTTTGCGCATGTTCGTTTCAATCCGGTTAATCAGACGCTCAAAGATCATCTTTTCTTGCGCTTTTGGAGATATAGCGTTGAACAGCCTAACACCTCGAAAACTGGCGATCAGGTGAAGTGTGTCGCGAAATATTTGACACCTGAGACCCTTGGGAACCATGCGCGATCCGATTCTGCCTCGACCCCCAACGAAGTCGGTAGCATGTAGTTCATGCGTAACAAACATGTCATAGTCTTTTTTAAGCTGTCGCCTGTATTCTTTTATCTGGCCGAGAATGTCCTTCCATTCCACTTCTGGAATCGCCAGCGCCGAGTAAACTCGGACTGTTGCATCTCCTGAGTCGTCTATGTAGATAAAATCCATTGAAATCCACAGCCTGGAGGGACTAAAATTATAGTGCAGGGCTGGCCCATTCCTATTAAGGGGAACGGTGTCCGGTTATGCTTTCTGTGACATTGCCCCGTTGCGAAAGCACGGGGCAATGTCGCCAGTGACTAAGCCACTGCCGCATTCTCCTTCCGTTCCAAAAGGCCGAGTAATTCTTCTAAGGTCCAGATGTGTTTTAAGCTCCTGGTAACCGACCAGTCAGCCTCCCGCACCTGAAATGCTAGGTGTTATCGGACAATGAGAGAAGTAATGAATCGCTGATTGTTGTGCAAATTCTGTGGATTTCGCGGAATAATTGTTGATATGAAAGCAAAACGGGGTACAAAAAAGATGCCCAAGAAATGGGTGAGAGTAGAAAAGGCCGCGCTGACTTGCGCTATAATTCCCGCCACGAATGATGGAGGATTCTATGACAGACCGCAGTGCAGCCGCGAAGAAAGCAGCAGTCACGCGCAAACGTAGAGCAGCGGGAAAGAAAGCAGCCCAGACAAAGAAACGCAGAGCGGCAGGCCGTAAGGCAGCCGCAACACGAAAACTCAGACAGGGGTGAGGACGTGAAACACACGCTAACGTGGCACCCAGTCATGTGGACCCACACCGGGGTAATCGACGAAACAAACCCGATCATGCGGTACAAAGTGACCGATGAACGCGGGCAAGAGTGGCGTTCATCACTAATACCCACGCTTCGCACGAAATTCGATTAACCGGTTAATCCGCCAATAAGCCCGGAAACGCACTGGATATGACCCTCTTTCAGCGATGGAAACAAACCGCGCTTCACAATAAAGCGCTGGTTCTCACTGGCTGCATCGTCGCTGTGGGAACTCTCTTTGGAACTGGGGCTGCTATCTTCCAAGTGTATATAACGCGGGAAAACAATCGCACAACGACGGAGAAAATCGACAAACTCATTCAAGCTGCTAACCTTCAGGCGTCTGCCGCCGCTCAGAACGCTGCGGCTGCCGCTAATTTTGCGACGAGTGCCGATGGAATCAATGCCCAGACAAAACTTGCTGTAGATAAATTCGAGCGCATGGCGAAAGCTTCCGAAAATTCCATCAGCACGATTCAGATCACTGCTAAGAGTGCCTTGGACGCCAGCATAGAGGCTTCTCGTTTGGACCAGCGAGCTTGGGTAGGTATAGAAACCTTTGGCATGGACGCTACTAGCCATAAGATCGTCGTTGTCTTTAAGAACACAGGCAAGACACCAGCGATTCACGTAGCTCTTAGCTGGCTTGAGGTAGGGTCTGTAGCCGATTCTGACTACACGCACACTCCAGAACTTCACCCAGAACTTCACAATGGTGTGTTTGCTGACTACGACGAATGGCTTGAGTACTGGAACCACGAACGACGAAAACGGGGTAAAGAGAATTGGCCCGAGAGCGCCAATGAACGGTCGATATTCGGTGATGAGGTAATCGCTCCGGGTGCTACTTCCTCGCGAACTTATAGCCTTGGAATCCAGCAGTTCCTGCTGGGAAAGCTTACCTATAATGATTTGTTCAGCCACACCACTAGGAACACCAAATTTTGCTTGATACCATGGAACAAAGAACAAGTTGCGATGTGCTCTGGTGGTAGCGGAATGGACTAAACACCCTGTCACGGCAATCAGCAGAAGAGGCTGGCAAGACTTCAAAGTAGTCCACTACCGGGTTTTTGTGCAGACGTGTGAGTTATTGTGCAGCAGGGGGTTACTGTGCAAAGCCCCCCCCCC